>JAFVBB010000020.1 GCA_017480225.1 Bacteroidales bacterium | reverse complement strand
GAGGGCATACAGACGGTGCTGCGCTCGATTGGTTACCCCAACCCCTACGAGGCCTTGAAAGCCCTCACACGCACCAACGAGAAGGTGACGGCGCAGACCATAGGCAATTTTGTCGACACGCTCGACGTGCCAGCCGACGTCAAGGAGCGGCTCAAGGCTCTCACACCGCACAACTACATAGGCTATTCGCTGTAAAAAGCAGCCCGCCATGGCAGGCCGCCGCACCACGCTACGCTTCCTCTCGCCCTACCGGGGCCGGATGGCGCTTTGCCTGGTGCTGGTGGTCATGTGCGTAGTTTTCACCATGGCCACAGCCCTGTCGGTGGCCGATTTCCTCAAGATCCTGTTCGACGAGTCCGGCTCGCAGCCTGCCACCGCCAACCTCGTGGCCGTCGCACTGGGCTCGCTCTACCAGTGGCTCATCGGCTTCGGCCGCCTCAATGCGCTGTTGCTCTTTTCGGCCATAATATTTGTCCTCTACAGCCTCAAGAATGTATTCGGCTACCTATCGGCGGTGCAAATAAGCGTGGTTCGCACCATGGTGGTGCGCGACATGCGCAACTCCCTTTTCCGCAAAGCCATGCGCCTGCCCATGGGCTATTACCACACCCACCGCAAGGGCGACATCATGGCTCGCTTCGGCAGCGACATGGCCGAATACGACGAGAATACGCTTGGCTCGGTGCAGATGCTGGCCACGTCGGTGATAAGCATGGTGCTCTACCTGGCCATGCTCTTCTATCTCAACCTCAAGCTGACTCTCTTTGTGCTGCTCATGCTGCCCTTGGTGGCTGTGGTGGTGAGCGGCATCTCGCACAGGCTGAAGCAGAAGTCGCGCACTGTGCAGGAAATGAACGCGCGCCTGGTGTCGATGACCGACGAGACCATCGGCGGCCTGAAGGTCATCAAGGCCTACACAGCCATCGAATCGGTGAACCGCAACTTCCGCGACTACAACCGTGACTACACTCGCCGCCGCACGGCCATGTTCCGCCGCATCTACGCCGCCTCGCCCATAAGCGATTTTCTGGGCAACACCATCGTGGTGGGCATCCTCCTCTTCGGCTCATGGCTGATAATGAACGGCGACCATGGGCTCACTGCCGACCTTTTCATCAGCTACGTGATGCTTTTCGTGCTGATGATACCGCCAGCCAAAGACCTCACCACCGCCCTGGCGCAGATGCGCAAAGGCAGGGCTTGTGCCGACCGCATAGCCGCTTTCTTCGACGAGGAGGAGGAGCCGTCGGCAGACTCCGCGCCGCCTCTGCCCGCGGTGGATGCCGGCCAACCCTGCATCGAGCTGCGCGACGTAAGCTTCAGCTACACCGCAGGCACCCCTGTGCTGCGGCACCTGTCGCTGAAGGTGCCCCACGGCCAGACCGTGGCCATCGTCGGAGCCTCGGGCAGCGGCAAGAGCACGCTGGCCGACCTTGTTGGCCGGTACTATGAGCCCGACAGCGGCTCCATCCTCATGTACGGACGCGACACCCGCACCTTGCCCCTGCACGCGTTGAGGGCAGCCATAGGGGTAGTGGCGCAGGAAACCCTGCTCTTCAACGACACCGTGGCGGCCAACATAGCCTTCGGATGCCCCGAGGCCACGCAGCAGCAGATAGAGGACGCGGCTCGCGCCGCGCAGGCCCACGAATTCATTGCCGCCATGCCGCAAGGCTACCTGACCAATATCGGCGACGGTGGCAGTGCATTGAGCGGCGGCCAGCGCCAGCGCATAAGCATTGCGCGGGCGTTGCTGCGCAAGCCACAGCTGCTGCTGCTCGACGAGGCAACCTCGGCGCTCGACACCGACAGCGAGCAGCGCCTGCAAGCCACCCTCGACCAGCTGCTGCGAGGTCACAGCGCAATAGTAATCGCCCACCGTCTGAGCACGGTGCGCAATGCCGACCTCATTGTTGTGCTCGACGGCGGGCAGGTGGCCGAGCAGGGCACGCACAGCCAGTTGATGGAGGCTGGCGGACTCTACAGCCAGATGGTGAAACTTCAGACCCTCTAACCATGCACGCCGACCGTCACACACCGGCAACCCGCAAGGCCGCGCTCAGCGTGGCCGCGCTTCTTTGCTGCGGTGTGGCTATGGCGCAGGAGCCGCTCGCGCCATGCAGCGGGTGGCTGGCCACGGTAGACAGCCTGTCGCAGCTCATCACCCTCAGCTGGCAGGTCAATCCCGACAGCCGTGTGGAGGGCTACTTCCTCTGCACCGGGAGCCCCTGCCTCGACTACGACTCGCTGCACAGCCGCCTTGACACCACCTACATCTGCCTTGACCACAGTCCGCTCGAGCCGCACACCTACCGCCTGCACGCCTTCGACGCCGACCGCCAGCCCGGCAGTCTCACGCCGCCTTTCGGCAACATGGTGCTGCGTGCCGAGGTGCCCGAATGCTCGCAGCACGTGCACACTGCATGGAACATCTACCCCAACGACGACCCGACCCCGCCGCGCTACACGCTGCAAGCCCTCTTCGAGCCCACCGACACCACATTCTCCATCCTCTATTCTACCTACGACAGCACGGCACTATCCTACGACTTCGACCTGCCCGACGCGGTGACGGCGGTGAGCCTGCGCGTGGCCGCCACGCTCGCCGACGGACGCACCTCGCACTCGAACATCGTCCGCACCCCGCGGCTCACCGCCGATACTGCACTGGCTGTCGACATCGAGGCAGCCGTATACGACAGCGTCCACACAGCCGTAGTCCTCACCCTCCGCGTCGACCCACGCTTCGACTACGTCCTCTTCCGCAGTGTCGATGGCTCGCCGTGGCGCGAGCTGGGCGAGATAGTGCCCGCCGACACCCACGCCACCTTCACCGACCGCGGCATAAACCCCTACGACTCGCTGCACTGCTACCAGCTGCAGGTGTTCGACGCCTGCGGGCAGAACCCGCATTACTCCGCCACCACCTGCCTTGTGGTGCCCGACCCGCCTGCGCCCAATGCCTTCTTCCCCAATGCCATTGTGGCCGGCGACGAAGCCAACGGACGCTTCCTCCCTGCCATGCAGGGGCTGAAAGGCGACCTCTACGACCTTTGGGTCTATGGCCGCGACGGCAGGCTGGTGTACCACACCGCCGACGACCACGCCGGGTGGACGCCCTCTGCCTCGACCCCGGCGGGCGTGTATGCCTACACGCTCCG
>JAFVBB010000009.1 GCA_017480225.1 Bacteroidales bacterium | reverse complement strand
GCCATCATGGCCAACGCTACTGGAAGTAATGGTGCCCGGCGCACTTGCTAATTAATTATCAGCTCCTGTGGACGTACCTTGGGTACATAGTGTACGCCGTCCTTTCGATAGTAAGCGTGAGGCTCATCGGCCGAAATGGGGACAAGTTGTATTCGTTCTATGCCTTTACCTACTGCCAGTACCATAAGCGGCTCAAACTCGAGATGCAGTTCGTTGCGAAGCTTTTCATGGTCGAATGCGCCAATCATCAGTGTGCTCAAACCCATTTCGGTAGCCTTCAATGCCATGCTTTGTAGTGCAATGCCAAGGTCGATGTCAATCAGTCGGGTTTCTTTTGCGGCAGTGCAACAAACGATAAAAGCTTGAGGCTCGGTGCCCGGCAGTGGCAAGTGCAAATCGGGCAATGCCGCCCCCATTCGAACCAAGTTCAGCACCTGTGCGGCTCCGTCATCCTTTGTTGTAAGTTTGAACCGTAGTGCCTGCTGGTTGCACCCGCTTGGCACACGCGAGCACACTGCCACGATGCGTTCCAGTTCGGCGCGCGAAACTACATATGCCGGGTTGTAGCCTCTGGTGCTGCGTGTGCGTGTGAGCAATTCATCGACAGTGTGGCCTATGCGTTTCACTCTCACCCTGCCTTGTCCGAGTGTCTCTTCGTATCGTTTTTCAAGATAGTTGTCTGCCATAGATTTCTCCAATTATTGGATAGTTATGCCCTGTTTCTTCATGCTGGATGGCCATTGCGTCTGTCCCGTCCTGCATTCTTTGGGTTGCTTTGCTGTACTCTGTATTTTAATCTGTTATAATATGGCGATGCGTCGCTTTACTTTGCAAAAATACACTTTTTTTCAAAAATATTTGGCTGGTTATGTTTTTTTGTGTACTTTTGCACCCGATTTCAAGAGAGGAATTGCATGATCTGTTAGCTCAGTTGGTTTAGAGCGCTTGCTTGACAGGCAAGAGGTCACAAGTTCAAATCTTGTACAGATCACAAGGGCAGGCGCAGAGTCTGCCCTTTTTGTTTACAGCTTTTTATTAATGCTGAATATTGCTTTGTACAAGAAATCTTTCGGGCTTTCGTTATCAAATCAATTTTTATTCCTATTTTTGCACAGCGACGTTGCATTCAGTATGTGGTAGGCTTTGTGCAACAACACTGATGTATTGGACAACACACAAATAATTACAATATGACAGACACTCAATTTGACAACAGACCGACCCTGTGGCTTGATTTACAGCCGGAGTACATCGACGTGAACCTTGACAAGTTCATCAACTATCTTTTCAAGAAGAATGAAGACGGAACAAGCGACGATTTTTACCGAAGCTCGGTGGAATTGCTCCGGAGCCGTGTGAGCCAGCTTTGTGACAATATGTCGAAACACCCTATCGGGGCAATGATTGATGAGTCGATAGACCGTGATGAGTCGGTGAGGCAGGTACGCATTATGGCCTTGCTGGGTCTGGTGAACCGCGACGACGCCCGAATTGACTTGCACCAAATGCTTGCGTGCATGGATTTGCTTATGGTGAGGCTTGTCCCTGAAATTGACCGTGACGTTCTACTTGACGACGCTGTCAGGGCTTTGACCGGCGTGGGACGCGTGCTATTCAAATATTCGTGGAATGATGTCATTAACTTTGAGCCATACCTTTTCATGCAGACACTACGGCGCACCGAGCTGCTTCCAGCCTCCGGCAATACTGTCAAGTGGTTTGTGGGCGACGGAAGCGCACAGTTGCGCGACAAGCAGTTCTCTGTCTATGCTCTTTCTCCGCACGAAATGAGCAATGTGAAGTTGCATGACTCGGTTGTTGTGTGCGACGGCCGCCTGCGTGTCTGCGCGCAGCCATCTCTGCGCCTGAGTCTTTCCAAATCGTCCGACTTCGATTCTCTTGCGCAATTTTTCTACAATTTTCTCGGCTCAATGACCCGCAAGGAGTTGTCGCAACGCAAGCTTTCCCGCTATAGCGACGACACCGACGTGCTTGTCCGCATTGTTGGCAAGGGAACCGACTGGATGCAGGTGGCCACAATCGACCCATCTTATGAGCGTCTGTCTGGCTCGTGCGTCTACACCGGCCGCTTCCGCTACAATCTCAACATGTTCTGCAAATACCTGCGTGTCGGACAGGTGATCAATGCCACCATCGGCACTGCCGATGGTGACAACAGCCAGTTCGACCTCATGTACCCCTTCTGGGACTTTCTCTTTGACTGCGACAAAACCGAAATTGGCACGTCCATGGTCTGCGAGCTCATAGGTGAGCAGAATGGCTTCTCCCTGTGGTGGTCGGAGTTCGGCTTCGTGGTCTCGGTGAAGAAGGACGACAGCTTTGTCCTTTCTAATGGCATGGTGGCCCGCGTTACCATTGTCGACAAAAACTACGACCGAGGCTTTATCAATGGCGACATAATGGGACTTCTCGACGACTCTTTCCGTGTTTCCCAGGAGGTGGGCTATCGCCGCATGGTCGAGTCTTTCGGCTCGCAATATGCCGACAGCGGCGAGGTCTCCGAAGAGACGTGCGAGGTCGACGATCGTTTCTGTCGCCTGCTTTCCCGTGTGCTGTATGTCAAGCAGAAATACACCAACATGCCCGTCGAGCGCTACCGCATGTTGGGGGTGGTACAGCTGATTAGCCGTCTGTGCGGCGACAATACGTCGATGCACTACGCTGACTTTGGCTCGCGCACCCTTGAGAACATGGTGCGCTTCGCCTGCGGCCGCTTCGACCGCATCGAGGTGCCCGAGCCCGACGCCAGCATCGAGGATCTTCCCGGTGTGATGCGGCGCACAAACATCATCTATACACTCATGCAGTACAACCGCGAGTGCCCTGACGAGCAGTTCCTCGAGAGCATGATTGCTGGCGACGTCCCCATGCTTGCCAATCTGGCACGCCTGGTGCAGTCCGGCAACCGTATGGCAGGCGTGCTTTCCGGCAGTGTGCAGCGACAGATTGAGCTCGAGATTACCCGTCAGCTACGTGTCGACGACGAGTCGGAGACCGACTTCAACGAGGCCGACGAGGACTATTTTGGTGTCGAGGATGAGCGCAAGGAGTTCAAATCGTCATTCGTCTTCCCGCCCGACAACCACATGCAGGTCGATACTGAGGCGCAGCGCCGCAACGTCTTCCGTGGTGTGTGCGCCATGCTCAACTCGCGCGAGGGCGGTGTTATCTACCTTGGCGTGAACGATCATGGCCATGTCGAGGGCTTGCAGGCCGACATGGCGGCTCTTGGCTTGCAGACAGTCGATTCCTACATGCGCCATGTGAGCGACTCTGCCAAGCGCGCCTTCGGCCTGGAACTGATGCCCTACATTCATCTTGAGGCCATGCAGAACGAGCGGGTAGTGGCCATTCGTGTGGAGCCTTGTGACTTCAAGATTGTCGAGCTCGAGGGGGTGGCTTATGTGCGTGTCAACGCCGAGAGCCGCCGCATGGACAACGCCACGCGCATGGTGCTGCTCAACCGCAAGCTGCATTTCGACGCCAGCCGCGCCCGCATCGAGATTGCCATCAGCACCGCCATGGAGCATCGCTGCCAGGCCATCTTGCAGGGCTACCGTCCGGAGCGCAGCCTCGACACTGTCGACTGCCGCGTGGAGCCTTTCGCTTTCACCAAGGGCAACAAGCAGGTGTGGGCCTACGACGTCGATGCTGGCGAGGTGAGTCTTTTCTCACTCAGCAGGATAGGCGACGTGAGGGTGGAGGAAACCCCATGGACTCACCAAAAGGATCATCACGAGGGTCGCATCGACCTCTTCCGCAGTACTGAGGGCGAGCCTGTCAGGGTGCAGCTTATGCTTGATGCCGTGGCCTACAACCTGCTGGTTGACGAGTGCGACGGCTCCGAGGCTGAGCTGACCAACATGAAGGACGGACGCTACATGCTCGATACCGAGGTGCTGGGTCTTGAGGGGCTCGGACGATTTTACATCGGCCTGGCCGCCCACATAGACATCGTCAACGCGCCAGGCTTGCGCGAATGGGCTGCCGATTATGCACGGCGCCATCTGCTTGGTTAGCCCTGCTCCAGCCCCCACAGCACACGGCTGATCCGTGCCTGCTCCTCAAGCATGGCCAAGCCTCCGCACACGTCAGCCCCGCGTGCGGAGGCTTCTTTCATCAGCAGGGTGGGCGAGGGGTTGTACACCAGGTCGTAGACCGCCATCCCAGCCCGCAACTCATCGGGCCACGGCCATGCCGAGGTCTCGCTGCGGGGCGATGTGCCTGCCGGGGTGGCGTTGACCAGCAGCGCGTCGCCGTGGAGGCGCAGCAGCTCGCGAGCCTCGCCGTATCCGGTCGACCCCGGCCTGGCCTGCGGGGTGCGGCTCGCCAGGCAATGGCTCACGCCCAGGCTGCGCAACGCATGGCTCACAGCCTGGGCCGCCCCGCCGGTGCCCATCACCACGGCAATGCTTGGCATCGGCCTGCCAAGCGAGCCCATCCAGCCGCGAAGCGTCGAGGCGAAGGCGGGCGCGTCGGTGTTGTGGCCTGCCAGCTTACCGCCGTCGACCACCACGCAGTTCACAGCTCCGGTCTCCGCCGCCGTGACTGAGAGGGTGTCCATCTGCCTGGCGGCCTCCGTCTTGAATGGGCTGGTCACGTTGAAACCCGACATACCGCGCTCCTCCGCCCAGCGGTGAAGGTCGGGAAGACGTGGCATGGCGCAGAGCGAATAGTCGGCTTCCGGTATACGCTGCGCGTCGAAGCAACGCTTTGAGAACGAATGCTCCAGCGGGTAGCCCAACAGAGCGAAGTGTCTTGTGTCCATGCTGCAAAGTTACGCCTTTTTTCTGAAACGGCATCCCCACCCTGCACATGCCCCTCGTCACCATCCCGCGCTCGTTCCAGTCGGACGCAAACAATCGGACTGTCGTTTAATCGCATTTGCATCGCACATTTTGATTTCCATGTGGCGGGCACTTTTTCTTCTTTCCCAGGTCACAATCTCGGCCAGTGGGATGGGTGGACAGTGGGCTGTTGAAAACTTTTTGCGGCTGCCGGGGGCGGCGTGTTTGGCGGGTTTTTCGTACCTTTGCAGGCCAAATTTCAAAGTCAAATCAAAGGGAAATGCCACAAAATCAACTTCAAAGGATGCTCTTCGCTCTGCTCACCGTTGTGATAACGGTTCATGCTTTCGTGTTCTACAACCTCTATGTCGTGAACGGGTCGGCGCTCATGTCGGCCACCGGCACCGACAGCCTGCTCGATGCCATCGGCCGGCAGGGCGGGGTGTACATGTTCGCTCGCTTTGTGCCGATATGGTTGGTGGTGGCGGTGGAGTTCGTCTGCGCCTATTGCCTTGAGGTGGCCGTGGGGCAGCCGCTGTCGTTCCGCCTCGCCTCGCGCATGTTCGACCCCTCGGCCACGAGCCCTGCGTTGTTCGAGACGGCAATAATCTTCTCCACCGTCTTCTTCATGTGCCCGGCGATGAGCCTGCTTGCCTCGTTCTTCTATTTCCCATATGGCGAGGGTATTACCCTGGTTAAACTCATTGCCGTGTGGTTCCGCACGGTGTGCTACAACCTTCCGTTTGCGCTGTTCTCGCAGCTGCTTTTCATACAGCCGCTTGTGCGCACTCTGTTCCGTGCGGCGTTTGCCCGTAGGGGGTGAATGGTGGCGCCTCGGCACGGGTATGGTCAGGCTGCCCCAGGTAGCCTTTGACACCGTGTCAACACCGTCTGTTCTTCGATTGTTCTCCGATTGTTCTTCGATTGTTCTTCGATTTATAATCGGAGAACAATCGAAGAACAATCGGAGAACAATCGTAGAACAGGCGGCTTTGTGACCCTGTCGGGACGCGGCTCGACGCGCCGTGGCGTCGCCAGCCGCGCAGATGTGCCGTGAGGCGTCGCCGCTTCGCGGCAATTGGCTGTGCCTGCGTTGGCTTTTTTTTCTTGTGCGGCACAATATAGGGCGCAGGTTGCCGTTCTGCCCAGACACATTACAAAAGATGTCATGACACAGGATCAACTGAAATTCAACCCCAATCAGCTGGTGGCCTTCCTTCAGAAGCCCATGGCTGAGTTTACCAAGGCCGACATCCTCAAGGTGATCGAGGAGTTCGGTATAGAGATGATCAACTTCCGCTACATGGCCGACGACGGGCGCCTGCACACGCTCAACTTCGTCATTCAGAGCCTGTCCCATGCCGACGAGGTGCTCACCTGCGGTGAGCGTGTTGACGGCAGCTCGCTCTTCCCCTACATAGAGGCGGGCAACTCTGACCTCTACGTGCTGCCGCGCTTCCGCACGGCTTTCCTCGACCCCTTCACCGAGGTGCCTACGCTCGACCTGCTCTGCTCGTTCTTCAACAAGGACGGCGAGCCTTTCGCGCTGGCGCCTGAGTACACGCTGCAGAAGGCCGACCGCGCCTTCCGCGAGGCCACCGGGGGCATGGAGTTCGAGGTGATGGGCGAGTTGGAATACTACGCCATTGCGCCGAAGGATGACGCCTACCTGCCCGAGGACCAGCATGGCTACCACGTGAGTATGCCCTTCTGCAAGTTTGAGGAGTTCCGCACCGAGGCCATGCGCATGATTGCCGCCGCCGGTGGTGAGATAAAGTACGGCCACTCGGAGGTGGGCAACTTCACCCATGGCGACCTTATGTACGAGCAGAACGAGATAGAGTTCCTGCCCACCCACCTGCAGGCCGCGGCCGACCAGCTGGTCATCGCCAAGTGGATGATGCGCGAGCTGGGCTACAAGTACGGCATCACCGTCACCTTCGCGCCCAAGATCACGGTGGGCAAGGCTGGCAGCGGTATGCATGTGCACACCCGCGTGAGCCTCGACGGCAAGAACATGTATGTGGCCGATGACGGCTCGTTGAGCGATGTGGCCATGAAGACCATGGCCGGCATACTGTCGATGGCGGGATCGCTCACCGCCTTCGGCAACACCAACCCCACCAGTTACTTCCGCCTCGTGCCCCATCAGGAGGCGCCGACCAACATCTGCTGGGGCGACCGCAACCGCTCGGCCATGGTGCGTGTGCCTCTGGGCTGGAGCCGCTCGGCCGGCAACATGATGGCTGCCGCCAACCCACTGGAGAAGAACGATGCGGTTGACTTCAGCCACAAACAGACCATCGAGCTGCGCACCCCCGACGGCAGCGCCAACATCTACCTGCTGCTGGCGGGCATGACGGTGGCCGCAAGGCGTGGCTTCGAGATGGAGAACGCCGTGCAGTATGCCAAGGACCGCTACGTGAGCGTCAACATCTTCGAGCATGAGGACGTGCTTGCCAGGCTCGACGTGCTGCCCGACAGCTGCGCCGCCAGCGCAGACCTGCTGGAACGCGACCGCGCCCTCTACGAGCAGGACGGCATCTTCGCCCCGCAACTCGTCGACGGCATACTGAAACAGCTGCGCTCATTCGGCGACCGCACCCTGCGCGCCGAGATCGGCGGCGACGCTGAGCGCACCCTTCAGCTGGTGGAACGCTTCCTGCACTGCGGCTGATGAACCGCGTGGTGCTGCTTGCGGGCGGCAACCAGGGCGACCGCAGGGCATTGATGACACAGGCCACCGGGCTGCTGACGCGACGCGTGGGCAGGCTGGTGGCCTTGTCGTCGCTGCACGAGACCGAGCCGTGGGGCGACTTCGCCGAGGAGCGGCCGCCGCTCTTCCTCAACCGTGCCATAGTTCTCGACACCGGCCTGCCGCCCGAAGGGGTGCTGCTGGAGGCGCAGCGCATCGAGGCCTTGCTGGGAAGGCGGCGCGTCAGCGGCGCCGCAGGCTACACCTCGCGCACCATGGACCTCGACATCATCTTCTACAATGACATGGTCGCCGACATGCCAGGGCTGGTGCTTCCTCACCCGCGGATGCACCTTCGCCGCTTCGTGCTCGAGCCTTTGTGCGAGGTGATGCCGGGCTACCGCCACCCGCTGCTGGGGCTGACCATGGACGAACTGCTTGCCGGCCTGGGCTGAGCCCCGGCCTTGGGCCGAAAAAAGAAGACGCAACCGCTGCCTTGTGGCGGTTGCGTCTTCTTGTATGTGGCTGGGTGGAGGTCAGCTGGCCATGGTGGCCTCTATCTCCTCGACTGTCTTCGGTATGGGCTTGCCCAGTATGCGCGAGCCGGTGGAGGTGACCAGCACGTCGTCCTCGATGCGGATGCCGCCAAAGTCGCGCCACTTGTCGAGCTCGGCGAAGTTGACGAAGTCCCTGCATGTGCCCTCGGCCTGCCACTTGTCAATCAGGGCGGGGATGAAGTAGCATCCGGGCTCGTCGGTGATCACAAAGCCGGGCTGCAGCTTGCGGCCGCAGCGCAGGCTGCCCAGGCCGAACTGCTCGCTGGGGCGCGTCTCGCTGTCGTAGCCGACGTTGATCTGGCCGTAGTTCTCCATGTCGTGCACGTCGAGCCCCATCATGTGGCCGAGGCCGTGGGGCATGAGCAGGCTGTGGGCGCCAGCCTCGACGATGTCGTCCACGCTGCCGCGCAGTATGCCGAGCTCCTTGTAGCCCTCGGCCAGCTTGCGGCTTGCGGCCTGGTGCACCTCCTTGTAGGTGATGCCCGGGCGGGTGACGCGGGCTGCCTCGAGCTGCGCGCCGAGCACAATCTCGTATATCGCCCGCTGCCTTGCGTCGAACTTGCCGCCCACCGGCACCGAGCGGGTGATGTCGGAGCAGTAGTTCATCGGGGTCTCGCAGCCGGCGTCCATCACCAGCATCCGACCCACCTCGAGGCGGTTGTTGTGGCCGTGGTTGTGGAGGGTCTCGCCGTGGGTGGTCATGATGATGGGGAAGCTCACGGGGCCGTTGCCCTTCCATGCCTCGCCCTCCATGAAGCCCGCCAGCTCGTACTCGTAGCGCCCGGGCATGGCCAGTTTCATGGCGCCGACGTGCATGTTGTAGGCGGTGGCAATGGCCTTCTCTATCTCGGCTATTTCCTCGTCGCTCTTTATCATGCGCTGCTCCACGCAGGCCAGCACCAGCGGCAGTGAGGCGTAGCTGTCGACCGCCGAGTAGGCCAGTCCCAGCCACCCGGCCAGGTCGGCGCGTATGTCGGCGCGGTAGGGGGGCAGGAAGTGCACCCTGGTGCCGGAGGCCACGGCGCGGTTGCAGAACGCGGCCAACTGGCTCATGTCGCCGGTGTGCTCCACGCCCACCTGCGCGGCCAGCTCGCTCACCGAGGGCAGCGGGCCGGTCCAGATGATGTCGTCGATGTCGTAGTCGTTGGCGAAGATGTAGTCCTTGCCGCCATCGCAGTCGATGACGCCCACCATGTCCTCGCGCTGCAGGCCGAAGAAGTAGAGGAACGTGCTGTCCTGCCTGAACCAGTAGGTGTTGTCCCTGTAGTTGCAGGGCGCCTCGTGGTTGCCGGGAATGATGATGACGCCGTGGCCCATGTCCTTGCGCAGCCTCTCGCGGCGCGCGGCGTATGTCTCTTTCTTGAACATATCCAGTGTGTTTTGTGTTGTAATCGATCCTGCTTCGCCGCCGCCCCTTGCGGCGGCATCCACGCTGCAAAGTTACGACAAAAATTCCAAACGGCCGAGTTTTTTTTCGCGCGGCGGTCTCCTTGGCGCGGAGTAACGCCCCCTGCCAGCTGTCCTCACCCCGCCGTCAAGGCCGCGACCCAGGCTTGTTAACAACTGCCCATCACAATATCATCGCCTACTTGTGTAGTTGTTCAGTAGTCGATGGGTAGTAGTTGAGTAGGAGATGAGTAGGAGTTGGTCTATACTTTGTGCTGATTTTCAGCGTGGTAGGTTTTATTATTTTATACCCCGCGCGGGAAAATGTGTAAGCTGCTGTTTATCAGGTGTCAATGCGCTAAATAAATAAATGGGGGCGTGGCGTGCAATAATTGTCGGCTGACGGCGTTAGCAAAATTGAAGAATCACGGGAGCCGGCGATGGGCGTTATTGTTAGGCAGAGCATCAAGGGGGCGTTGGCCAATTACCTTGGGGTGGCGATAGGTTTTGTCGTCACGTTCTTTGTGCTTACCCGCTGCCTGAGCGCCGAGGAGGTGGGGCTGACGAGGGTGATGGTCGACGCGGCGATGCTTTTCTCGTGCGTGGCGCAGCTGGGCACCAACGCCTCGCTGCTGCGCTATTTCCCCCGGTTTGACGACGGCGCCGGCCACCACGGCATCTTCGGGTTGGCACTGCTGGTGCCGCTGGCGGGCTGGGCACTGGTGGCTGTGCTGCTGCTGGCCTGCCATGGGTGGCTTGTGGAGGTGTACAGTGTGAGGTCGGCGCTGGTGGCCGACTACTTCTACATGATACCGATGCTGACCTTCTTCATGCTCTACCTCACGGTGTTCGAGACCGGGGCGTCGGTGCTCATGCGCATCACGGTGCCGAAGGTGGTGCGCGAGGTGGGCGTGAGGCTGTTCAACCTGGCGGCCTACCTGCTCTATGGCAGCGGGGCGATAGGGCTTGACGCCTTCGTGTGGATGTTCTGCGGCAGCTATGCGGCGGCCATGCTGCTGGGGCTTTTCTACCTGCTGCGCATCACGCGCGGCCGGCGCGACCTTTTCCGCATAGACTGGGCGTGGCTCACGCGGGACCGCCGCCGCGAGATGTGGCGCTACACGCTCTTCATGACCGCCACGGTGCTGGCGGGCAACATGCCGCTGGCGGGCTCGCTCTTCCTGGGGGCAAAGGCCGGGCTGGCGCTGACCGGGGTTTACACCATTGCCATGTATGTGGCCAACGTGGTGGAGGTGCCCTACCGCTCGCTGGGAGCCATCGCCAGGCCGGTGGTGGCGTCGGCGGTGGGCCGGGGCGACTGGGCGGAGGTGAGCCGCATGGTGAAGCAGGTGAGCCTTCACCAGCTGCTGGTGAGCCTGCTGATATTCTACATGATATGGATCAACCTGCCCGCCCTCTACTCGCTCATACCCAACGGCGCGGCCTATGCCGGGGGCATGGGCGTGGTGCTGCTGCTGGGGCTGGCCAAGGTGGTTAACTCGTCGTTCTCGATAGCCACCGACCTGCTGAGCTATTCGCACTACTACAAGGCGGTGCTGCTCTTCATGACGCTGCTCACGCTGGGCGTGGTGGTGCTGAACGAGCGGCTGATACCGCTCATGAGCATCGACGGCGCGGCGGCGGCCACGCTGCTCTCGTATGTGGTTTACTTTGCGGCAGTGCTGGCCTACGTGTGGCGGCGGCTGGGCGTGAGCCTTTTCTCGGCCGGGCAGCTGAAGACGGCGGCTCTGCTGCTGGCGGCGTTCATGCTAAACGAGGCATGGCGCCGGTGGGTGGCGCCGGTCACGTGCGGCGCGCTGGGGCTGCTGGGCGACGCCGCGATTAAAAGCCTGCTGCTGGGCGGCTCGCTGGCGGCGGGCGTGCTGGTGTGGCGCGTGAGCCCCACGGTGAACAGAATGGTTTCCTCGAAAATAATAGCAAGAAGATGATGAAGAACAGAATCAAGGCATTGGCATTGGCCTTTGTGGCACTGGTGGCTGGCTGCCCTGCCGCGCAGTCGCAGACCGACCCCATGCCGGGTTGGCGCAACCCGACAACGTTCTATGCCGGAACCGACTACTACTGGTCGGCGCGCGTGGGCGAGAGGTGCAGCACCAGCTCGTTTAACGACACCACTACCGGCTACTACATAATGAGCACGTGCGCCGACAGCAAGGCCCAGGATATAAAGGGGCACACCAACATCATCGCCACGAAGTACGACTCTGACGAGGATTATGGCATCTCGGGCTGCGGCTACGAGGATTTGTGGGATGCCAACGGCAAGCGTTTCCAGATAATCACCAAGTCGCAGGACGGCATAGATGAGCTCACAAAAGGAATAAACGACGGCCTCACCCGTATACCCGAAGGCTACACTTCGAGCATCAGGCTGGGCGACCCGAGGGCCTCGGGCAACGCGTCGTATTCGCACAGCTGGGCGAGTGGCAGCAACAAGGGCAGCGAGGCTCTGTTCTACACCATGCGCGTCACCGAGCAGAACGCGCTGCTGGTGATAAACTACGCCGTTGTGGGCCGTTGCTATCCCCACTCCACCTATCAGGCCGGCGAGTTCCTGATAAGGGTGGTGGGCGAGAAGATCAAGAGCGACGGCACGAAGGAGTGGGACACCGAACCCATCAACGACTCGCTGTGGTTCAAGATTTCGGCTCCTGACATTCCATCCAACAACATCCCTCCGTCGCCGTGGGTGATGGGGCATCCGGGCTCCGCTTATGGCGGAACCACTTGCGCGTATGTCTACGTGCCGTGGACGAGGGTGGCCGTCAGCCTCAACAAGTACCTGTACGACAATGTCAGGATAGAGATGTACACCTCGGACTGCATCTACAATGTGGATCCAATCTACGCATACATCTGCGGCGACTACGCCCCCATGTCGATTGCCACGGCGGGCTGCCCGCCGCCCGACTCGGACGTCATCGACTCGCTCGCCGCGCCCGAAGGGATGCTGACCTACAAGTGGTATGTGGCCAAGCGCGGCGCCGTGCCGAGCAGCGACCACTTGATAGCGGCCTATATGGACACCGTGCAGTTCCGCCAGGTGTTCCCCGCCACGGGCGACACCACATACAACGGCTATATGCCCCGGCTTGACGACTTCCGCCTGACCGACGGCCCCAACGCCGGCGACACCGTGAGCGAGCAGACCTTCATGTGCGTCATGACCTCGGCCATGGATCCTGCCAAGCCGTTCCATTCGCGGGTGTACGTCAATGTGGAGAACCGCCGCCCGATGCTGTCTTACACCTATGAGGCGCAGTGCGACGGCACGGTGAACTTCACCAGCACCAGCACTACCTACTCGCCGTCGGGGCTGGTGGACGACTCAACGCGGTGGGTGGTGTATGCCGACACGTTGGGCATGGTGCCCCTCGACACGGTGTGGGGCGTCACTGCCAGCTACAAGTTCCCCGCCAGGGGTAGGTATTCGGCCCGCCTTTACTGCACCACCGCGGGCATAGACAACGGCGAGCAGACAGTGGCGCCGTGCACGGTTGGCAAACTGTTCAAGCTGTGGGCCAAAGGCCAGCCCCCGGCAGAGTTCACTGTGAGCGGCTACCGCCTCTGCGAGAACGAGCAGTTGACGCTGACAGCCTCCGGCGAGGTGCAGGCCATGGCCGACTCGCTGCGGCTGGATTGGATAATAGACGGTGACACGCTGCCTTCGCACGATGCGCTGGCGCATACCGTCCTGAATGTGGGCGGCCACGTGATAGTGCTCTCCGTCACCAATGGCGACAGCTGCGTGGCCTACAGCAACGACTCGGTCTATGTATTCGGCCAGCCTGTCATTGACCTGGGCTCCGACATCAACGCCATCTGCCCCGGCGACAGTGTGAGGCTGGAGGCGGCAGGCAGCATTGATTACACGTGGAACGCCATTCCGCCCGACAGCACGCTGGCCTCCAGGCAGGGCGAGTCGTCGTTCACCGTGTCGCCAGAGGAAACCACCACCTACTACCTGTTGCCCTCGACCGACAATCCCTGTTCGGTGGAGGGTGCGCAGGTGACCATAGAGGTGATACCAGCCCCGCTGATTGAGGTGAAGAGCAGTGCGCAGCGCGTCAACAAAGAGGATCCGACACTGGTGCTGCAGGATGTGTCGGAATACAGGCACACGTCGTCGTGGCTCTTTTCTGACGGCGGCATGGCCGAGGGGCAGAGGGTCACTCACTCGTTTGTGGACCTCGACGTCGACTCCGTATTTGTGAGCCTCCATTCGTGCAATCGCCTCGGCTGCTGCTCCGACAGTACCATACACTACCCGGTGGAGGTCACCACGGTGTGGTTCCCCAATGTCTTCACGCCCGACAAGGATCAGAACAACCGCTTTGGCATAATCACCAGCCTGACGCTGATAGACTACGAGATATACATCTTCAACCGCAACGGCCAGTTGGTGTTCAAGAGCACCGACCAGGCCGACACGTGGGACGGCACCACCGCGCAGGGCACGGTCGCGCCGCAGGGCACCTACGCCTACGTCTACCGCTATGCCTTCAGCCCCGACTCATACCACGAGGGCAAGGGCACAGTGACCCTGCTGCGCTGACCCACTGCCCGACACACTGAACCTACAAAAACAACAACACACACACGCTATGCTCGACAAATTAAAAGCCATCTACGACCGATACCAAGACATAGAGCGCCAGATGAACGACCCGCAGGTCACTGCCGACATGAAACGCTACGTCAAGCTCTCCAAAGACTACAAGGACCTGCAGCCGGTTGTCAAGGCCTACCACGACTACCAGGCGCTGCTCGGCAGTATTGCGGAGTGCCGCGAACTGCTTGAGACCGAGAAGGACGCGGAGCTGCGCGACATGGCCAAGGAGGAACTTGCAGCAGGCCTTGAGCGCAAGGACAAGCTGGAGGACGAGATACGTCTTCTGCTGATACCCGCCGACCCGACCGACTCGAAGAATGCCGTGGTCGAGATACGCGGCGGCACTGGCGGCGATGAGGCGTGCCTTTTCGCTGGCGACCTCTTCCGCATGTACACACGCTTCTGCGAAAAAAAGCGGTGGAAAGTGGAGGTGTCTGATTTCAACGAGGGCACGGCCGGAGGCTATAAGGATATCACCTTCACCGTGAGCGGCGAGGGTGTGTACGGCCTGCTGAAATACGAGAGCGGGGTGCATCGCGTGCAGCGTGTGCCCGCCACCGAGACCCAGGGGCGTGTGCATACATCGGCCGCGGGGGTTGTGGTGTTGCCTGAGGCCGAGGAGTTCGACGTGGAACTTAACCCTGCCGACATCAAGAAGGAGATATTCTGTGCAAGCGGCCCCGGCGGCCAAAGCGTCAACACCACCTATTCCGCCGTGCGCCTGACCCATGTGCCGACTGGCATCGTGGTGAGTATGCAGGATCAGAAGAGCCAGATCAAGAATATGGAGAAGGCCATGGCCTTGCTTCGAACCAGGCTCTATGAACGCGAGTACAACAAGTACATGGAGGAGATGTCGAGCAAGCGCAAAACGATGGTTGCCACCGGCGACCGTTCTGAGAAAGTGCGCACCTATAACTACCCCCAAAGCAGGGTCACCGACCACCGCATAGGCTGGAGTATGCACAACCTGCCTGACTTCATGGACGGCAACATTGAGGAGTGCATCGAGGCGTTGCAGTTGGCCGAGAACGCCGAGAAATTGAAGGCTTCCGTTGGCTGACACTCAATGCACCAATAACAGCCGCAGCTGTCGCAGCAACCGTAGCCACGCGGTGTCCGGCAGGTGCGGCTGCTTATTCGGGGTTCCTGTCACCGACGGACAGTCTCTATCGCGAGTGATCCAGCCAGTCGTCGGCAGTGCGCAAGGAAAAGGCTAAAATATTCTTGCCATTAAATATCGTAGTCCTGTTTTATTCTTTGAATAAAATCAATAAATCCTGCAGGACAGTCTTTGCGTTGAATAATAAAACCAACCGACGGAGCACGCATAATATACACGTTGTCTTTCGACATTTATATTTTATATATCTTGTCGTATTCTAATATTCTAACGAGGCACTACCGTTTGATTGCATCTGGATAAGATTGTCTTCAAAAAAAGAAAGCTTATATGCGAGCCCGTTGATGACTTTATCTTTGGCATAGTACTTGCGGGCTTTACGGTCGGCACCCCAAGTATATGACCATATAAGCACGAGTATCCATGCTGCGGCAACTGCAATCATAAACCCAACAGGAAGAGAACCAAAACTTGTTATCGCGGAGAAGAATATTAACACAGCCCCAATCATCACACCCCACGTTACGTAATTGTGTTTGTTGTGAAATATGACGTAACGGTTAAATTTAACAAATTCTTCTTCAGTGTATTTGCTTTCAATGCTAAATAATGGTTCCATTGCTCTCGGTTCTGCAAAAGGATGTTACGTTTTTGTAATCTATTAGTTTATAGAGAAGGAGTGTCTGCTTTCTGCGGTAAGTGTATCGTGTATCGCTTGGAACTGTCATTCAGAACGCACGTCGAGGGCGTCGCGAAAACTGCTTGCCAGTATCATGAAGGCAAGCACAATAAGCATGATGGCGGCTCCTGGAAGCAGGGGCAGGTATGCGCTGTCGAGCAGCAGGTAGCCACTGTAGTCCTTCACCATCATGCCCCACGATGGGGTAGGGGGCTGCACCCCGATGCCGAGGAAACTCAATCCGGCCTCGAGCAGTATTGCGCTGGCGAAGTTGCTTGCTGCCACAACCACCACGGCACCCACCACGTTTGGGAGCACGTGGCGTACAAGGGTGCGGAGGGTGCCGTAGCCAAGGGCACGGGTAGCCTCAATGTATTCTTTTTGCTTGATTGACATCACCTCCCCACGCACCACCCTGGCAATATCCACCCACATCGTCAGACCCACTGCCACAAATATCTGCCAGAAGCCTTTGCCGAGGGCGAAAGTTATTGCTATGACCAAAAGCACTGTCGGTATGGACCACACGACGTTGATGAGCCACATAATGGCATTGTCTACCCACCCTCCCCTGTATGCCGCCAGGGCTCCAAGAGAGACTCCGAGCAACAGTGCGATGAGGATTGCTATGAAGCCAACCGATAGGCTGACTCGCGAGCCAATCATGAGCATACTCAACACATCGCGCCCATAGGGGTCGGTACCCAGCAGGAAGGTGCGCGTGCGCACGCCATCCACACTCTCCATCGGCACCGCGATTGGCGCACCCGCAATCGGTGTGGCGTATAAGCTGTCGCCCACGGTGGTGTATTCGGTGATTGGTATGGCAGAGTATGGCAGAGGCTCACCGTGAATTATGCGCCATCCCTGCCGTGCGGGCGGCTCGTCAAGCTTCAGGCACAGGAACGTGGCCTTGCTTCCTGGACGCATTGTGCCAAGTTCAAGATATTGCTGGTTGCAGTTGGGCGTATGGTCGGGCGTGATGAGGTAACCCAGCACAGCCACTGTGGCAAACAGTCCGATGACGACTATACTTGCCACTGCCAGCGGGTTCCGCAGCATACGGCGCCATGCAGAGTGCCCCAGTGTGCGACCTGCAAGGCTGGTTGCGCTGCGACGGTGCAGCAGACTTGCCATGGCGGTTAGAGCAGCCCCAGTTCTACCTTCACCTCGTCGGGCACCATGTCGAGCGTCCAGGGCGGGTCGAAGGTTAGTTCCACGTCTACGCTTTTCACTTCACTTATGTAGCCAACCATTTGGCGCACCTCCTGGAACATGTACTCTGCCTCCGGGCAGTCGGGCGCGGTCATTGTCATCACTATCTTGACGTTTAGCTCTTCGTCGACATCGACGCTGTAAATCAGCCCCAGGTCGTAGATGTTGACCGGTATCTCGGGGTCGTGAATGTAGCGCAGGCAATTGATGACGGCGCTTTTTATCGTTTCCGGAGTGGCTTTCATTGCTGTGCGGTGTTTTGGTCTTTTGCCGGCATTATGCTGTAGGCGAGGGCGTACATCTTTATTTGCTTCACCATGGCGGTCAGTCCGTTGCTGCGTGTTGGCGAGAGGTGCTCGCGCAGGCCTATGGCGTCGAGGAACGACAGCGGGGCGTCGATAACCTCGGCGGGCGTGCGTCCGTCGAGGGCACGGATCAGAAGGGCAATGATGCCACGGGTGATTACGGCGTCGCTGTCGGCGCGGAAGTGCAGTAGCGTGCCGTCGAAACTGCAGCTCAGCCACACACGGCTTTGGCACCCGCGAATCAGGTTCTGCTCAGTCTTGTCGGCCTCGTCGATTGTAGGGCACTCGCGGCCGAGGTCGATGAGATAGGCGTAGCGGTCCAGCCAGTCGTCGAACACGGCGAACTCATCGATTATCTGTTGTTCGGTTTCCTGTATTGTCATTTTTCTGTGAGGTTGTTCGGTTAATGTCTATCGCGACGCGCGTCGCACCAGCACCACCGTCGCCACTCCGAAGAGCAGTTGCGGCAGCAGCACAGCCATGAATGGCGACAGGCTGCCGTCTATGGCAAACACTGTGGTTATCTTCATAAAGAGTATGAACGAGAAGGCAAGCGTCACGCCTATGGCAAGGTGCATCCCTATGCCTCCCCGTGTCTTTCGGCTTGCTATGGCCATGCCAATGAAGGTCATCACTATTATGGCCAGCGGGTTGAGTATGCGCTGCCACAGCTCGATTTGAGCCTCGCTGACGGTGCCCGTGCCTCGCAGCTTCTCCCTGGCAATGTGTCGCGACAGGTCGGGGGTCACCATCGTTTCGATGCGTTGCGAGCGCAGGTCAAAGTCGGAAGGCAGTAGCCCGAAGTCAATGGTGGCTGTGTTCTTCACCTCGAGGGTCTCGCTGCCGTCGGGAGCCACGGTGCGCAGCGAGTAGCTAATGCATTGCCACTTCTTTGTCGAGGTGTCGTAGACGATGCTTGACGCTGTCTCGCGTCGCAGCAGCCGACCTTCGTTGTCCATGTGCTCCATTGTCATTCGGAATGCGCGCTGTTTTTTCACGTCGTAGCTCTCGGCATAGACCTGCACGCCTGGCGACGACTGGAAGTGAATGTTGCTGTAGAAGTTGGTGGCATGGCTCTTCACATACTCTTCCTCGAATGCGAATAGCCTCTCGTTGCTCTTGGGAATGACAAAGTTGCCCAATGCCAGCACCACCGTCGCCACCAGCACTGCTCCGTAGAGGTAGGGACGCATCATGCGCCGGTAGCTGATGCCGCTGCCAAGAATGGCGATAATCTCCGTGTTGCCAGCCATCTTCGATGTGAAGAAGAGCACGCTGATGAACACGAACAGCGGCGAGTAGAGGTTGACAAAGCCGGGTATGAAGTTGAGGTAGTAGTCAAAGACCACCTGGTGCAGCGTGGCGTGGTGCGAGATGAATTTGTCCAGTTTCTCGCTGATGTCGAAGGTGATGATAATGACAATAATCAGCCCCAAGGCCAGTAGGAAGGTCTTGAGGTATTTCCCCAGTATGTACAAGTCCAGCCGCTTCACCAGTCTGTGCGGTTTAATTGTGGTGGCCGCGGCTGCGTGCTCCCCATGCCTCGTTTTGGACTTCGGCCAGAGTGGGGTAGCGTGGCGCAATGTCTTGCTGTCTACGTCTTTACGTGCGCGCGACGCAACCTACGGCAAATGGCAAAGATACAACTTTTTCCTCACACTGTGGGCAATATTGTTCCACACATGTGCGCAAGTAGTGTCGAATGGTCGTTGCGGCTGATTGCCGCCATGAGCCGGTTGACGCACTATTGATTGGAAATGAGTGCGTGTTTGCGGCAGGGTGACCGGTGGGCTGCGTGCAGTGGCCAGTGTAAGTGGTTGACAGCAACGACATAAGAAAAAGGTTGCGGCCAAACCGTCTTTTTTGTGTAACTTTGCACTCGCATACACAATGGAACACAGCGAAGGACATACCCCGACGCCCCGTCTGCTCGACCGAGCCCGACGCTATTGCGCCGCGCAGGAGCAGTGCGAGCACGCCGTGAGGCAGAAACTGGCCGCCTGGGGCGCCGAACCCGGCGAGGCCGGGCTCGTGGTGGAAAGCCTTCGCGAGGAGGGCTACCTCGACGACGTCCGCTATGCGCGCGCTTTCTGCGAGAGCAAGATGCTGCGTGGCGGCTGGGGACGCCGCAGGGTGGAGGCTGCCCTTCGGGCCAAGAGGCTGTCAGCCGAAGCCATTGCCGAGGGACTGTCCGCCGTCGACGACGACCGCTACTTCGAGACCCTGACTGCCGAGGCCGCCAAGAAGCTGCGCCTGCTGGGTGGTGGCTCTGATGCCGCCACGCGGCAGCGCCTGTCAGCCTTCCTTGCCTCGCGCGGCTACACCATGGAAGAAATACACCAAGTAATAACAAACAACCTACAGCAATGAAACGCATCTTTATCCTATCCGCCGTGCTGGCGGTTACGGCTGTCTCGGTGCAAGCCCAGGAGGAAGCCCCTGCCGGCAAGTGGTCCACCAGCAGCACCCCGACCCTCAAGGCCAGCGAGTTCCTGTTCAAGAACTGGTCGAAGAGCGGCAACTCGATGATAGACGTCACCGGCACATTCTTCGGCAACTACAAGTACACCCACCCCAAGTATGTGTGGGACAACATCGCCGACCTGGCCTACGGCTATGCCTGGCAGGACCTCGACAACTCCAACGACCCGGCACTGGGCGGCCTCTTCGAGACACGCCGCAAGAGCAACGACAAGATCGACCTCTCCAGTTCGCTCTCCTGGAACGCCTACAAGGGCATTGGCGCCAGCCTCACGGCAGGCCTCAAGACGCAGTTCGGCCATGGCTACGAGTATGAAGGCATCGGCACCACGCAGACCGAGACCCTCGTGAGCAGCTTCTTCGCCCCGGCCTACCTCACCACCGCCCTCTCTTTCGAGTACAAGAAGAGCGACTGGAGCATCTCCTTCTCGTTCCTCACCGGCAAGACCACCTTCGTGTACAACGACTCGCTGCTGCAGAATGGCTACACCTACGGCGTGATACAGCGCGACGACGACTACCTCACCAACCACAACTACACGCACGCCTACTTCGGACTCGGTAGCTATGTCAAGGCGCAGTACCTCAAGAAGGACATACTGCCCAGCCTCGACCTCTATGCGCGCCTCGAGCTCTTCTACGACTACAAGAAGCCCGGCAACATGGCCTGGAGCGAGATTGACGCCGGCAACTTCGACGAGTCGGAGTACATGGGCTATGAGGCCGTCAGCGGCGAGTGGAGCCGTCTGCAGAACATGAACTGGTTCAAGAAGCGCATGTTCGAGACCGACATCGACGTGGAGCTCAAGCTCGACTACCGCTTCTCGCAGCACATCGCGGCCAACTTCGCCCTCAACCTCAAGTACGACACTGACTTCTCCGGTTTTGCCTCATATGGTCACTGGCAGCTCTACCAGATGTTCGGCCTGCAGGTGTTCTTCAACTGGAAGAAATAGGCCACCCCACGCCTGCAGCGTAATAAATGACAGCCGCCGGAGCCCAGCTCCGGCGGCTGTCATTTTTTGCGCCCAGTGCCGCTAATCGAAGTGTAGCAGCACGCTGCTGCCCACCTCCAGCCCCTCCAGCTGCGAGATCGGGGCGCGGCAGATGGCAAGCTCCAGATAGCCTGTGGCCGACACCGTGAACTGCAGCCCCATCTGCGAGGCCTCGGGCTCGGCGTAGTAGTTGGTGCTCAGGCGCGAGGTCTTCAGGCTGCGGGTCTCGATGGTGAACGGCCTGCCCTGCCTCAGGTCCTCGAACTCGCGGTGGGTCATGCCGAGGTACGCGTTGCCGTAGCGGTCCACGTAGCGCACATACAGGCGGTAGTGCCCCTCCTGCTGCACGTAGCCCAGCACCTGCTTGTTCAGCATCGGCCCGTGGGGCTGGCCGATGTCCTCCAGCCTAATGCCCATCATGAGCCGCGCCGCCACGTCGACGTAGAGCTTGTAGGCCGCGAAGTTGTACAGGCCTCCGGGCTGCACGGCTATGTCTACGGCGGCCTCCACCTCGTCGCCGAAAGCCAGCGACGGCAGGCCGTTGTCCGAGCAGATGAAGTACTGCCCGCGGGCGCGCAGCGCCACAAACGGCGGCTGGCTGGCCACGTCGACGATGTGCACCGTGCCCTCCGGGAATCCCAGGCAGGCGTTGCGCACCACGAAACTGGCCGTGGCTATGTCGAATGGCTCGACCAGGTGGCACACGTCGACCACCTGCACTCCGCTCACCAGTTGCATCAACGCGCCCTTCACCATGCCCACGAAGAATCCCTGCGCCCCCCAGTCGGTTGTAAGTGTTGCTATTGGTCTGTTCATTGAATGTCGCTTTTTGTATGTAACGGCGGTGTGCGTCCGCTGCTTCGGCGGCCGCGTCCGCGCCATGCTGATTAAACGTCGCCGCCCTCTTTTTATTGCCATGGGGGTGAAAAATAGCCTCTGCCCTGAGCCAACGCCACGTCATCAACATGACAACAACTGCCCATCGACTTATCATCACCTACTCATTTATGTCTTGACAAGGCGATGGGTAGTAGTTGAGTAGGAGATGAGTAGGAGTTGGTCTATTCTTTGTGCTGATTTTCAGTCTATTGGCTGCATATCTATTACCTGCTTGCTTATATTGTTGGTTATCAGCGCTTAATGACGCATTTTAACAAATTGGTGCAGGGGGCGCAATATTTCGGGCGGAGGGGCGTTGTAGAAGTTGGTTCATGAAACTTCTCACCATAGTCGGAGCCAGGCCGCAGTTCATCAAGGCGGCGGCGGTGTCGCGGGTTTTGTCGCGCGGCTACTCGTCCGTTGTCGAGGAGCGCCTGCTCCACACCGGGCAGCACTACGACACCGGCATGAGCGATGTCTTTTTCGACGAGCTCGGGCTGCCGCGCCCAGCGGTGAACCTGGGCGTAGGGTCGGCCTCGCACGGTGTGCAGACGGCGCGTATGCTCGAGGGCATCGAGCGCGAGCTGCTGGGCGGTGCCTACGACGCCGTGCTGGTCTATGGCGACACCAACTCGACCCTGGCCGGCGCGCTGGCCGCGTCGAAGCTGGGCGTGCCGGTGTTCCATGTCGAGGCGGGGCTGCGGTCGCGCGTGGCCTCCATGCCCGAAGAGCAGAACCGCATCGTGGCCGACCACCTGTCGGCCAGGCTCTATGCACCGACCATCACCGCTGTGGACAATCTGCGCGGCGAGGGCCTTGGGTCGAGGACGGCACTGGTGGGCGACGTAATGCTCGACAACGCGCTGCATTATGCCCCAATCGCCCGCCGCGGCGGCACCCTGCGCAGGCTGGGTCTCGTCGACGGAAGCTATGCGCTTGCCACGGTGCACCGCGCCGCCAACACCGACACCCCCGGCCGCCTGCGCGGCATCTTTGACGGACTCGCGGCGGTGGCCTCGCGGTTTGGGGTGAAAGTGGTTGCGCCGCTTCATCCACGCACGCTGCGCTGCATGGCGCAGGCCGGGGTGGAGTGCGGCGAGTGCGTGGTGGCGGTGCCCCCGGCCGGATACCTCGACATGCTTGCCCTGGAGCAGGGCGCGGCGGTGGTGCTGACCGACAGCGGCGGCGTGCAGAAGGAGGCGTACTTTCTGGGACGCCCCAGTGTGATATTGCGCGACGAGACCGAGTGGACCGAGATTGTGGACCAAGGCGCGGCCTGCCTGGCCGCCGCCGACCCCGGCAGCATTGCTGACGCCTATGCCGTGATGTGCCGCCGCGAGCCGTCGGGCTCGGGCCTTTTCGGCGACGGCAGTGCTGCTGTGAAGATTGTCAACGATATGCTTAAAAACCTATAGCCAACTATGCAGAACTTCGCCCTGGTGGGGGCAGCGGGCTACATTGCCCCCAGGCACTTGAAGGCCATTGCCGACACAGGCAACAACCTTGTGGCAGCCTTCGACCATTTCGACTCGGTGGGACGGCTCGACTCGTCGTTTCCCGACGCTTTCTTCTTCACCGAGCACGAACTCTTCGACCGCTTCTGCACCAAGCGCCAGCAGGGCGACGACCCGCTGCGGTGGTTCTCCATCTGCACGCCCAACTACACTCACGACGCCTTCATCCGCTACGGTCTGCGGCTGGGCTGCAACGTGGTGTGCGAGAAGCCGCTTGTGCTCAACCCACACAACATAGACAACCTGCTCGAGGTGGAGCAGCAGACCGGATGCCAGGCCTACACCATCCTTCAGCTGCGGCTGCACCCTGCCATCGTGGCCCTGAAGAAGAGGGTGGAGGAGGGGCCGGCCGACAAGGTGTACGACGTCGACCTCACCTACATCACCTCGCGCGGCAAGTGGTACTATGCCTCGTGGAAGGGCGATGTGCACAAGAGCGGCGGCGTGGCGACCAACATCGGGGTGCACTTCTACGACATGCTGCAGTGGATATTCGGCCCCGTGCAGAAGAGCACGGTGCACGTGATGAGCCACGACCGCGTGGCGGGGCTTCTTGAACTGCGCCGTGCGCGTGTGCGCTACTTCTTGAGCATCAGTGCCTCGTGCCTGCCGCCCGACGCGGTGCAGGGCGAGAAAAGGACCTATCGCACGCTGCGCATTGACGGCGACGAGTTCGAGTTCAGCCAGGGTTTCACCGAGCTGCACACCAGAAGCTATGAGAACATACTGGCAGGGCACGGCTTCCGTATTGCCGAGGCGCGTCCCTGCATAGAGATAGTGAGCGACATTCGCCGCAGCGCCCCAATAGGGCTCAAGGGCGACTACCACCCGCTGGCCAGGCTGCCGTTGGAGCCGCACCCCTTCGGGTGGGACGACATGAAATACTGACCGCCATGGATGAGCCGATAAAAATGGTCGACCTCCGCGGCCAGTACCTGAAAATCAAGGAGGAAATAGACGCTGCCATGCAGCAGGTGATTGACAGCACCTCGTTTATTGGGGGCGAGGCGGTGCGTCGATTTGCCGGCAGCCTTTCGGCATACCTTGGCGGTGCCGACGTCGTGACCTGCGCCAACGGCACCGACGCGCTGCAGGTGGCCTTGATGGGGCTGGGCTTGGAGCGCGGCGACGAGGTGGTGGTGCCGGCCTTCACGTATGTGGCCTCGGCCGAGGTCATAGCGCTGCTGGGCTTGCGCCCGGTGCTGGTCGATGTCGACCCGCACACCTTCAACACCACTGCCGCATTGGTGGAGCGAGCCCTTTCGCCCCGCACCAGGGCGGTGGTGGTGGTTCACCTTTTCGGCCAGAGCGCCGACATGGAGCCGTTGCTGCGCTTGGCCTCGGAGCATGGCCTGGCTGTGGTGGAGGACAACGCGCAGTCGCTCGGTGGCAGCTACCGCTTTGCCGACGGCCGGGTGGCAAGCACCGGCACCATGGGCACGGTGGGCTGCACCTCGTTCTTCCCTTCAAAGAACCTGGGCTGCTACGGCGACGGCGGGGCCATGACCACGCACGACCCGCTGCTGGCCGCACGTTTGAAGATGATAGCCAACCATGGCCAGAGGGAGAAGTACCGCCACGAGGTGGTGGGGTGCAACTCGCGCCTCGACGCGCTGCAGGCTGCGGTGCTCGACGTGAAACTGCGCCACCTTGACGAATACTGCGCCGCAAGGCGCGAGGCCGCACGCCGCTACAACGAGCGGCTGCTGGCAGTTGATCCGTCGGCAGCCCACTTCACGCTGCCAGCAGAGGCCGGCTATGCCCGGCACGTATACCACCAATACACCATCACCGTCGGTGGCGGGCGTCGCGACGCATTGCGCGAGTACTTGGCCTCGCGCGGAATACCGTCGATGGTCTACTACCCGCTGCCGCTGCACATGCAGCCCGCCTTTGCCCCGATATGCCGCGTGGCAGGGCCGCTGGCCGAGAGCGAGCGGCTGGCCGGGAGCGTGCTCTCCCTGCCCATGCACACCGAGCTGACCGAGAGCCAGCAGGACCGCGTGGCAGAGGCCATTGCCGACTTTTACAAGCACAATCCATGAACGAGAATGTCAACTACTATGTGCATCCGTCGTCGTATGTGGACGACGGTGTGCAGATTGGCGACGGCACCAAGGTGTGGCATTTCTGCCACATTCAGAGCGGTGCGCGCATAGGCCGCAACTGCTCGCTGGGGCAGAATGTGAATGTGGGCAACAACGCCAGGCTGGGCGACGGCGTGAGGGTGCAGAACAACGTCAGCATTTACGAAGGCGTGGTGCTGGAAGACAATGTCTTCTGTGGCCCTTCGTGTGTCTTCACCAATGTGGCCATCCCGCGTGCGCATTTCCCTGTGCATGGGCAGTATGCGCCGACGCTGGTCAAGGCAGGCGCGTCGCTTGGCGCCAACAGTACGGTGGTGTGCGGACACACGGTGGGCAGGTCGGCCATGGTGGCTGCGGGGGCTGTGGTGACGCGCGATGTGCCTGACTATGCCCTCGTGGCCGGTGTCCCCGCGAGGCAAATAGGCTGGGTATGCGAGTGTGGCAAAAAGCTCGATGCCTGGTTGCGCTGCGAGTGCGGGCGGTGTTACCGAGAGGAGGCCTCCGGGTTGGTGCAGCTGGGTGGGCAACAATAAGGTTGTCAGTTGTATGGCTCTGGCCGTGACGTCGCACTGTTGCCGCAGACTTCAAAAAAATGTGCCGACTGGGGCTGCATGTCGTTTTTTTTGTGTACCTTTGCAAAAGCAAACATCGTTTTCGAGAACAATAAACAACACTGTAATGAACAAGTTTGATCCCGCAACCGCTATCCAGCGTGTCGATGGCCGCGACGCCAATCGCGGTGTGAACCCTGCAATCTGCGACTCGGCCACTTTCACTTTCCCCGAGGCGCATCTGATGACCGAAACGTTCCACGGTGAGACTGAGGGCTACTTCCTCTACAGCCGTCACTGGAATCCCTCCAACCTTGCCCTCTGCCAGGCTCTGGCAGCAATGGAGGGCACCGAGGCCGCGTGGGTGACTGGCAGCGGCTTGGCCGCAATCACCAGCGCCTTGATGCACGAGGTCAACGCCGGCGACCACATTGTTGCCTCGATGACAACCTACGGCGGCACCTTCGCCTTCATGGCCAACTGGATGAAGAAATTCAATGTCGACACCACCTTTGTCAATATGCAGGACCTCGGGGCGGTGCGCAAGGCTTTGGCCGAGCACCCCAACACCAAGGTTGTCTACACCGAGACGATGAACAACCCGCTGCTGCGCATCGCCAACATTCCGGAGTTGAGCAAGATGGCTCACGCCGCCGGTGCCAAGCTTATTGTCGACAACACCTTCACCCCAATGATTTTCAGCCCCTGCCGCCTGGGCGCTGATGTTACCGTCTACTCCATGACCAAGTATATCAACGGAACCAACGACTGTGTGGCCGGTGCAATCTGTGGTTCGGCAGAATACATTGGCAGCCTCATTGATGTGAACAACGGCACGTGTATGCTCCTCGGTCCGGTGCTCGACCCGATGCGCAGCGCCTCCATCCTCAAGAACCTGCACACCCTGCATATCCGCATGAAGAAGCACGGAGAGAACGCCATGTATTTGGCCAAGAGGTTCAAGGAGGTGGGCTTCAAGTACAACTACCCCGGTCTACCCGAGCATCCTGACCACGAGCTCTTCTGCTCGATGATGAACGACGGCTTTGGTTTTGGCGGCATGATAAGCATCGACATGGGCACTGCCGACGATGCCAGCAAGATTATGGAAATTATGCAGCAGAAGGGTGTCGGCTATCTGGCGGTGTCGCTTGGCTACTTCAAGACCCTCTTCAGCAACAGCGGCAAGAGTACCAGCAGCGAGGTGCCAGAAGACATTCAGAAGGAGATGGGCATGAGTGAGGGTCTGATTCGCTTCTCGATGGGTCTCGACAACGACATAGAGGCCACCTTCCAGCTCATCAAAGAGAGCGTCGACGAGTGCCGTAAGTAATATGCAGTGACAATGAAAAAGATAGCAGTCATACTTTCGGGTTGCGGCAACCGCGACGGCAGTGAGCTGCAGGAAAGCCTGTCGCTAATGCTTGCAATCGACAGGCGCGGCTGGCAGTACCAGTGCTTTGCTCCTGAAGGGGTCTTCGAAGTGGTGCCGCATGTCGATACACAGGACGATGAAGAGGAGGGTACTATTGTCGACACCGAGCAGCGCGACATCTTTGTGGAGAGTGCCCGCATTGCGCGCGGCGACATTATGCCGATTGAGCAATACAACCCCGCCGACTACGATGTTCTTGCTTTGCCGGGAGGCATGGGTGCTGCCCGCAACTTGAGCACTTTCGCTTTCGACGGCCCTCGCATGACGGTTGTCGACAGTGTGGCCGATGCCATTCTTGAGACTTACCGTGCGAAAAAGCCTGTTGTGGCCATGTGCATTGCCCCAATGGTGCTGGCCAAGGTCCTTGGCCGCTATGGGGTGGCTCTTACTCTTGGCGCAGACGACAACCAGCCTTCGGAAGTGGCACGCCAGCTTGGTTGCAGGGTAGTGTCCTGTGGCCCGACTGACGTGTGCGTCGACGACGAACACAAGGTGCTAACCACTCCGGCCTACATGGCAGCCAGCCGCATCAGCGAGATTTTCGATGGCGCGGAGGCTTTGGTGTCCAGGTTGGAGAAGATGTTTGTTTGACTGCCTTGGCATCAAAGGATAAGCAAATGCCCCAAGCCGCATGACGACTTGGGGCATTTTAATTTGCAGGAAGTGGTCAGTTAGTCGGGGATATATATTATCTCTCCGTTTTCCAACTCGTAGGCGGTGCCGACCTTGCGCCCTCGCGGGGAGTCGGAAGAGGCCTGTTCGTCGCTGGGAGTGTAGCGGTTTATCTTTTCTCCCTCTTTGGATATTATCTCCATGTTGTCCTTGCCAGGGTTTTTGACGATGGTGAAATCCTCCTGTGAAAACATCTCGGTCATGTTGTAGCGTCCCACCAGGGCCACCATCAGGGCTACCGCAAAAACCATGGCTACGTCAAAGAGGTTACCAACCACCGACATGGGGTCGACATCGTCGTCGGCCTGTCTGTTACGTCTGTGGCGTATCATTTGTCAGCCTGTTTTTGTTCAATGAGATTAGCGACGAACTCCAGGGTGTTGAGGTCACGGCGATACCAGCGTTGTTTGGTCTGCAACACGATGAAGCCTACCGCCGCGGAGAACAGCCCAATTACAGTAGTGGCGAAGGCAACCTGCATATTGTAGGCCATGGAAGCAATGTCGCCAGAAGAGAGCCCCACCAGAGCCGGTCCCATAGGGATGAGCGTCCCCATAAGCCCAAGCATGGGCCCCATTTTGCTGAGGGTTTTTGCGGTGGAGGTGTCTCGCTCTGCCTCAAGCTCGAAATCGGCCAGCACCTTCTCAATATGGGCTGCGTCGGGCGTTTGAAGCATACGTCGCAGCGATGCCACCACGGCAAGCTTGCTGCCGGGTAGTGACTGCGCCAAGCCGTCCAGACCGCTGGTGTCGAGGTTGATGGTTAATGCGTCGAGGCGGCTCTGTGCGCGTCGTACATCAAGGTAGTGGCCGAACCATCCCCCCAGCAGCACGAGCGAGCGAAGGAAGAAGTAAATCAGCAGTACCACAACGGGCACCAGTAGCCCGGTGGAAATCCAGTAGAGAATGTCGGTAATGTAGTGCATAGGGTTGATGATTATGTTATTTGTAATGTTCTTTATTGCGTAGACGGCGTACCACCAGCCCGGTGGTCATCCCCGCAAGGCAGAGCCCGACGACGGTGAGCAGTTGTGCCCATTCAACTTGTGCTGTGCCCTGCACTGCGGTGCGTCCATTGACGGTGGCCACAATGCCCAGTCCTCCCATCAGGATGCTCACTGTGAACAGCAGTTCAAGCCTCATGGTGCGTTCTGGCACTGCCAGTTTGATGCCCCATGCCAGTGCGGGAACCAGCAGGATAATTGCGGCGGCCAGCCCCCACGCAATCAGAGTGAATGAGACTCCGGTCAGTGTAAACATGAGCCATGTGAGCAGCGAAAAGACAGCCACGAAAACCACAAAGCCTGGGAATGCCTTCACGGTAATGCGAAGTGCTGCTTGAGCGTGATGCCATCGGCCGTTCAATGGTTGTTTCATGATGTTGCCAGATGCTATGCAGTAGGCAACGGTGAGCAGTACCTCGAGTGTTATCAACACAGCACTGTCGGCCATGGCTGATGGGTTGGACAGGAAGTCGGCAATCTGAGTTTTGCTTTGGTTGGCGGCCATTGTTCCGGCAAGCCCTGAGGCGAGTGCGGTCAACACAGTCCACAACCATCGGTAGACCGGGCCTTCAAGGCTCATCTTGATGGCATAGGCAAGTGTTCCCAGCAGCAGAATGGCAATGACAACTGTATGCATATGTTGGTTACTCCTCTTCGCGCTGACGGTGTCTTCTGCGCAGCATTATCACCGCCACGGCAAGAACAGCCAGCACTCCTGCAAGCACAAGCACATTGCTTAAAGTGTGGCTTTGTGTTTCTGCGCTCTCGTTCAGAGTCTCTTTTTTTAGACGCATCGCGTCTTTGCCAGCGGATTGGCTCGACTGGCGAGCGCGGTCAATTGCTTTGTTGTAGGATGAAGCTTGGTCTGTCGACGAGTGCTCCGCTATGAAACTGCGCAACTTGGCATTGTTACAGACTGCTGGCGTGCATGAAGCGGCATGTTTTGTCACAAGTTCGGTGTGAAGCTGTGCGATGTCGGTCAATTGCTGTTCAGTGGCCTTCCACAGTCCTTTACGCGCCGACTCCATCATTGTGGCCGTTATGTCTTGCAGTGCTGCAGGATTGGTCTGCTCGAAGAAGCGGTGCACACCAAGACCATACGAGTCTTTGACATATACGTTGTATATCTCGTCCCACATCTCGTTGTCAATTGCGTCGGGCTTCATTACATTCCATCCGTAGGTGTTTTGCACAAGCTCTGCGAAACTGCCAGCCGCAGTGGCACCACCCTTCATCTGTTCACGAATATAGTTTGGATTGAACAGCGTTGTCCTACTCTCCACGCCAATGGCCTCTTTCACCTCCTGCATTCGGGCGTTGTTGCGGTTTCTATAATCGCTTATGTACGCATCGGGATCTTTGCCTGTGATGTTTCTGACAGCAAGATTCATGCCTCCCATAAACTCATACACATGATCCAGGCTCAATGCTCCCCATGTGTTGCTTTGTCTGGGTTGCACAACGGCGTCGGTGTTCGACAGGGCGGCCTCGAATGCGTGCTGCCTCACGCTCTCCCATTGGTCTTGGCTGCCATAGTAAGCTCCCATGTTGTTCAGGTACACGTTGGCAATTTCGCTTTCGTTTTCCCATTTGTCGCCAGCCTGTACCATGGCCTGTATCCCGGTGCCGTATCCACCATTTACGCCACCAAACACTCTGTAGACTGCCACTGTCCGGGCTTCGCTGGGCGACATGCCTCCGTCCACCAACCGACGCTCGCTTTCTCGCACGCCTTCACTTACGTAGTTCTGAACGCCATCATTGGCTTCGGCAGCCATGCGTACAGCCCGGTCTATGAGGAACAGTCGCGAGGCGGCAAGGTCGCGCAACTGTCCGCTGGTTTGCACGCACACGTCTATGCGTGGGCGGCCAAGCTCGGCTGATGGTATAAGCCGCAAATCGGTCACGCGGCCGAAGGCATCGCGTACGGGCTCCACACCAAGCATATACAGTACTTGGGCAATTGTTGCTCCGCCGGTCTCGATGAACTCACCACTCCACAGTGTATAACTCACCTTGCGCGGAAGGCTATCGTTGTGGCGGTTGAGGTACATTTTTAGTGTATTCTCGGCAAGCAGTTTGCCTTTTTCCCAAGCCGATTCGCTCGGGGTGTTTTCCGCGTTGATGCCATACAGATTGCGACCTGTGGGCAGCACGTTGGGGTTGACTATCGGGTCTCCGCCAGGCGAGGGCTCGGTGAAACCTCCGTTCAGTGCATTGACCATCGCGTCGAGCTCATGCTCTGGTGATGTCATGAGCAACTCGCGGTAGCGACCCACGTTCTTCACTGTGCGTTCTACCTCAACTATTGCCTCACTCATCTCGATGTCACGGCGCTCTTCTTCACTCATTTGTGGCGTGGCAGGCTCGGCCTTGGCAGCTTCAACCGCCTCTTTTTCTCCCTCCATGGCTGCCTTCATCTTGGCCAAAGCCTCGTCGCTTGCACCCATCATCTTGGCCATCTTCAGCGCCTTCTCCGGGCTCATGCCTTTGCCCATGCGGCGCATCATCTGCTTCATCTTCGATGGTGAGCCTGGGCGGCTGCTCTCGGTTGCGCGTGCTTGGCCGGGCATCTCGTCGGCCATGCTGATCATCATGCCCATCATGTCAATGGGCTGGTGCTCTTCGTGTACAGTCCGAGCGTGTTCTAACTGCTCAGAGGTTATTCCTGCCAACTGGCACACCAATCCGTCTGTACCCAATGATGGATTTGCCAGCAGTTTGCTTACCAGTTGTTTGGATGGCTCCATGTAGCGTTTGTTGAACAGGCTCTGTCGCTTCTCCGCATCGGCGGTGGCTTTGCCGCGAAGTTTGTCCAGGGCAAGCAGGCTGTACGCAATAGGGTCGGTGCACATGCTGCGTACGCTGCTTTCAATGTTCTGTCGCTCATAGGTCTCACCAAGCACATATGGACGGCCTGTCATTTTCTCTTCCGAGAGTTCTTCTGCAAAGTTGTCCACTCGGTTTATCTCATCCTCGTTCCAGCCGGTGTTCATATTGCTGTCGAGCTCGAGGGCGCGGTGCAGCCCCATGCCGACTGCCATGCGTTTCACCTCCAAGGCTTGCTTGTCGGCGGGTTGGCCGTATTCTATCTGGTGGTAGTAGGTCTTTATGGCCTCGCTCAATTTACGGTAGTCGTTGCGTGTGCCGTTTTCCATGAATGGGGCTGTCAGGTGACTGATGATTTGGGCATAGCTGCGTCGTTTGGCAATGAGAGCCTCGCCGACATTGCCCGTTGTGTATAGGTACATGTGCGGCAGCGGGCCTATCAGCCTGTCTGGCCAGTCCATGTCACATAGTGCCACCTGTTTGCGTGGAGTGTACTCCAGGCTGCCATGTGTTCCGAAATGAATCACGGCGTCTGCGCCAAATCCGAATCTTGCCCATAGGTATGAGGCTACGTAGGTGTATGGCGGTGCCTGGTCAGTACCATGAACAATCTGGAATTCATTGTCGCCAAGGCCTGCCATGGGTTGGGGAAGCAGCACAATGTTGCCGAGTTGCACCCGACCCACAGCCAGTTGTCCGTCTGTCGTGGCCATGTAGCTGCCAGGGAACTGGCCGTAGGCGGCCTGCACCTCCTGTCGCAGTTGTTCAGGCAGTGCGGCTTGGCTCCATTGGTCGTATTCTTCCTTGCTCACCAGTTGGGGGTTGCCGTTGGCCATATAGTCGTCGAAAGCGCCTTCGGCATAGGTGCCGAGAACCGCGCCCTGCCGCTGTATCAGCCTGCCCAGCGCTTCGGGGTTTGAGGGCAGGCCTTCCACCCTGTAACCATTGTTTTTCAGCCGCAGCAACAGGTTGTACAATGACGGCACGACCTCCATTCCGCTCGCCGTGAGCGCGCTTTGGCCGGGGCCTTTGAAGTAGTATATCGCCACGTGTTTTTCGCTGTTGGCTTTGTTTTGCAGCTCAATGTGGCGCTTCAGGCTGCTGGTGAATGTGGCCAGCCTTGATGGCTCGGCGTATATTTCCTGTATGCCTTCGCGGTTGACGCGGTGGCTGAACAGTGCGAATGGGCGTATGGCTCCGTCGATTTCCGGGGTTACGATACTTTGGCTCATGAAGCCGCCGTTCATGCCCATTCGGTCGTCTTGCCATTGCTTCGTCAGTTGCGGGACATATACCGTCGTGAACAGGGGCACATTGTTCTCTTTCAGCCAATCGGTCATCCAGTCGCCAAGCCTGCCGTGTGCCATGTTTATCACTGCCGATGGTGCCACGCTGTCAATCTGCCCGGAAGCCACAAAGGCGTGCATCGAGCGCACAGGATAGACCACCATGCCGCTGTCTTCCAGTGCACGGATGAGGTCGCCGGGCTCTCCCATCAAGCCGGTCAGCACGACCCGCGCGGCTTCATCTTTCATCAGTCCGGCGTGGCGCAGATAGTCGTTATAGGCTGCCACGCTTGCAAAGCCCTCCTCCTCAGCGTCGGGATTGTCTATGTTTGGGTGATACAGGCGCCATTTCTTCGGGCTGATGGCAGCCTGCGGCTCGTCGCAGAACAGGCGTTTGCCGTCTATGTGGCGGCGTATGTAGAGCAGCATGTTGCGGTAGTTCTGCCTGCCTCCGTTGTTGAGGTAGCGTATCAGGCTGTCGGCAGTGGCCGTGTCTACGCTGATGACGTAGTTCTGCGGGTTTGTGGCGGCAGTGGTCAGCGTGGGCACTCCCGCGCTGGCATCCTCCAGCTGTTGCAACTGCTCGGCTGTGAGCCTCAATCCCATGCCGTTCACCATCACCATGTCGGCGTGGCGCAGCTTCTTCAGCTCGTCGGTCGACACCTCTTTTATCTTGATGAACGACGAGTTGTTGCTCTTCACAATCTGCCCCAGCGTGGTGGCCTGGTAGTTGACGAAGGCTATCCGCGTCGGTGCGAACACCGACCGCCACACCCACACCAGCGCGGCCACAAGCACTGCGGCACCAATCACTGCCAGCACTGTGCGGCGGTGGCGCCTCAAAAAGCCAGGTTTCTTGCTCTTTTCTTTCTTCTTTTTCATGCTGCGTTGCGTTTATTCGGTTAATGCGCTTTTCGCGAAGCTGCGGTCCACATCCCACGTGAGGCTCACGGCGATGGTGCGCCCCGTGGTGGCTGGCGAGTTGTTGTAGTAGTAGGCTGGCCGGTAGTTGAGTATGTTGTCCAGCGTCAGTGCGAGTGTGATTCCCTTGGGGTAGCTTTGGCTCACGGTGAGTTTCCAAAGGCTGTAGGCAGGGTAGGTGCGCCGCTCGGTCGAGGTGAGATCGGTCAGCGAGGTATACTCGTCGCAGGTCACCGCCGACATCACCCTGCCGGTAAGTGCCACGTTGAACGTGCCGTGGAAGCTGTGGCGCGAGTAGTCTATGCGTGCCGTGGCGGTATGGGGGCGTGTGGCCGAGGTGAGCAGGCCGCCGTCGGCCACTCGCTCGTGCGTGTAGACGTAGCCCACGCGCGCCCCAAGTCCGTTGTCCCACCTGGCCGAGGCATTTATGTCCACACCGCCAATCTCCATCGGCTCCATGTTGGTGTACACCATGCCGTTCAGTGCCTGGCTCCAGAGGGTGGTTATGCGGTTCTTCACGTGGTTGTAGTATGCCGTGCCTGCCAGGTTGTAGCCGTTGTGCGTCCACTCGGCGGAGAGCTGCAGGTTGTCGCTAGTCTCGGGGCGCAGGGCGGCGTTGCCGTATATCATGAAGATGTTGGCCATGTCAAAGTTCATGTACATCTCCTTGAGCGTCGGGGCTCGGAAGCCGCTGGCATAGCCTGCCCGCAGAGCCACTTGGTCAAGGCGGTACATCAGGTTTAACTTGGGCGACAGGTGGTCGGCTGCCGCTTCCGAGTAGTAGTCGTAGCGCAGTGCGCACACGGCGTTGAGCCTCGTGGTGATGGCCCAGTCCCACTGCGCGAATGCGTCGGCGGTGTATTGCCGGTGGTGGTCTTCGGGGCTGAACTGGTAGCTCATCAGGTAGTCGCGCATGAAGTCGCCGCCCACCGTCAGCGTGCCAGTGCTGCCGAATGTGTGGTTTGCGATTGCCCTTGTGGTGTGCTGCACATTGCTGTAGTCGCGCACGTCCAGCCCGCCTGCCAGGGTGTAGTCGCTCTTGTCGTATTGGTCGAAGCTGTAGCTCAGCGAGGCGTCGGTGGCCTCGTTGATGGTGTATTCGCCCTTCACCCCGCCGCCGAAATCGCGGTAGCGGTCGTGCTGCTCCACGGCGCTCTCGCGCTCGCGGAAGAAGTAGCTGGCGCGTGCCGTCAGCCTCAATTTGTCGCCTACCTCGACGCCCACGCGCTGTTTGGCGTTGAGCGAGGTGGTGGCATACAGGTTGCCGAAATCGCCCGGCGCGGGCATGGCTATGGCGTCGGTGTGGTTGCGTTGCAGCGAGGTGCTGCTGCTCACGCGCCCGCGCTTGAGGCTCAGCGTTCCGCCCAGCCGCTGGTCGTTGTGGCTGCCTATGCGCCCGTTGACGCTGAGCGTCCACGGCTCGGTTTGCTCACGGCTGATTAGGTTCACCACTCCGCCCACGGCGTTGGAGCCGTAGAGCGACGAGGCCGCGCCTTTCACAACCTCCACCCGGCCCACATCGCCAAGCGTCAGCCGTGAGTAGTCAATGTTGTCCAGCGTCTCGCCGGCAAGACGCTCGCCGTCGACCAGGAAGAGCACGCTGTTGCCGCCGAACCCTTGCAGGCTTACGTTCACCTGCTGGTTCATCGAGTAGTTGAATTCAATGCCGGGCATCTCTGCCTCCAGCAGGTCCTGCACCGTGGCGGCGTCGGCCGACCTAATCTCTTTCGCGTCGATTACCCTCGTCACCACCGGCACGTCGAGCAGTGTCTTCGGTGTGCGCGTGGCGGTCACCACCACGGTCTGCACCCCCACGGCCTGCTCTCGCAGCGTGAAGTTTATCACCAGCATGTTGGCCGACTTGCCTTTTGGCAGGTGGTGGCGGGCGAAGCGGCGTTGCGCCGCGCTGTCGGCGGCGGCGCGGGTGCTGGCGCTGTCACTCTTCATTCCCACCATGCTGGCGCACAGTATGTAGTTCGACGTGTCGGGCAGTTTCAGCATGTAGCGGCCGTCAAGGTCGGTGGCCGTGCCCAGTCCGGGCATTCCGGCCACGCGCACCGTCACTCCGGGCAGCGGCTCGCCGTGCGTGTCGTGCACCAGCCCAATCACCACCCTCTGCGCTGTCGCCGACAGTGGCGCCAGCAGCGCGAAGGCAGTGGCCAGCAATGTGGTTGCTATCAGTATTGTTTTATGCACCTTGGCTATGGATGTCGGTATTTTATGGTTACCACCCCTTTGCGGCCTGCGGCGTCCATGTATTCGGTCATCTGCAGCGCCACCAGCCGTCCGTCGGCGGTGCGCAGCATGTACACTTTGCCGCTCGGAGTGTAGATTGGCGGCATTTGCGACAGGTCCACGTCTACCCAGTGGCTGAGCACGGGGTTCACGGGCACGCTGTCGTAGCCTATCTCGCCTTCGACCATGTGGCTCAGGTCCACCATCACGGCGCTGTCCACGTCGGCCACGAAGGTCAGCCCGTCGGTTTCCCACCCGGCTTCGTCGACGGAGTGCAGTCCGGTCTCGGCCACCGCGCCCGTGCCTGCGCTGGCGTCGAAGCGGTGCAGGGCCACGTCCCATCTGGCTGGCGCGGCCTCGCCCGCGTGCGCCGTGTCGACGCGCTGCATGGCGAAGTCCACAAAAGTCCAGCGGTCGTAGGGTCGCACGTCGAGCACCAGCGTGCCGCCGCGCCCGTCGGCGTCCTCCTCCACGAAGCCATAACGCAAATCTTCGGCGGCGACCGGTTGGTCGTATATGCCGCCGAAGATTCCGTTGCACGCGGCCAGTGTTGCCGCGGCAGCCGCCGCGAGAACCATCAGTTTCGGTCTCACTGCCGGCGTGGCTTTACTTGCTGGTGAACACGCAGGCAATGCCCATGGGCATACCGCCGGGCTGCACGCTGTAGGCGAGGGTCAGCTTCTTGTCGGCCACGGTGCCGTCGATGGTGCCGTTGAGGGTTACGCCCTCGACCGTGACGCTGAAGTCCTTCTTGCTGAGGGTGTAGACCTTGTCGGCCTTGGCCACGCTCACACCGCTCACCGTGAAGTCAGGCACCGTAAGGCCGTGGCCTTCCATGCCGGGCATCGTCAGTTTCACCACGTCGTCGCTCTCCTCGGTCACAATCACCTTGGCGGCGACCGGCTCGCCGAGCGACTGTCCGGCCACGGTCATGGCCAGTGTGCCCTCATAGGTTCCGACCACGCTTTCCGAAGCGCTTTTGCTGCAGCCCGCCAGGGCCAGTCCCATCACGGCAAACATCGCCAGTGTCACATTTTTGAGAGTCCTCATAGTACTTTTGTTGTTTAGTTAAACGGTTGTTTTACGTGTCGTTGTGCAACGTTGCACTCTTCTTTACGACGCTGCAAAGATAGCAAATTCCGCGAAAATGCGTGAGTAGCCAAAAATGGTGATATTGCCATCTTGTGCCCTCCGGCATTCCTGCATTGGTTATGGATGCTGTTAACCGCTGGTATATAGTAATATGGAGATAAAGTTGTGAGTACTGCCCGCGCAACGTGTTCATTTTGAGCGATGGCAGGGCATTGGGTCTATGTCAGGGCCGTCTGTTCTTCGATTGTTCTCCGATTGTTCTTCGATTGTTCTTCGATTTAATATCGGAGAACAATCGAAGAACAATCGGAGAACAATCGAAGAACAGACGGTGTTGATACGGCTTTTGTGCCGTCAGACAGCGTGCGGGGGTTGGGCTGCGTGGCAGGGCAGAAGGGTGTGGATGTCGCGAGGTTTTCTGGTGGTCTTGATTTCATAACAAAAGTTAAATCGGGCATTTTTGGCGAAAATATTTTGCCGAAACGGGGAAAGTGTGTAATTTTGCAAGCCGTTAAGCAACAGGAACAACAGAAAAAAGCAAACATAAAGCACTATGTATCTGACAAAAGAAAAGAAAGAGGAGATTTTTGCCCAGTATGGCAAATCCGCAAAAGACACCGGCAGCGCCGAAGGACAGATTGCTCTGTTCACCTATCGCATCCAGCACCTGACGGAGCTGATGAAGCAGCACAAGAAGGATCAGGTGAGCGAGCGCGCGCTGGTGGGCCTGGTCGGCAAGCGCCGCCGTATGCTGGACTATCTGAAGTCCACCGATATTGAGCGCTACCGCGCCATTATCAAGCAGCTCAACCTTCGCAAGTAATTGTAATTTTGTTTCATGTTTTTTGGTTAAGGTGGGGCCGCCCGTAGCACAATTCGGGTTGGCCCTTTTTCGAAAAGCATAAATTAGGGGCGCTCGGAACGGTTCCCCGCGCCTGCGGAACAACAATAAGAAAACAGTAAAGTAAATGAACGAACACATCATCACCAAGCGTTTCGACCTCGGCGACGGACGCATGATTGAGATTGAGACCGGCAAGCTGGCAAAGCAGGCCGACGGCGCCGCAGTGGTGCGCATGAACAACACTATGCTCCTGGCCACAGTGTGCGCCAAGAAGGAGGCCGGCGAGAACGTCGACTTCATGCCGCTGACGGTCGATTATCAGGAAAAATACGCCGCCATGGGGCGTTTCCCCGGCGGTTTCTTCAAGCGCGAGGCGCGCCCGAGCGAGCATGAGATACTCATAGCCCGCCTGGTCGACCGTGCCCTCCGTCCGCTCTTCCCCGACAATTTCCACGCCGAGGTGCAGGTGAACATCACCCTCATCAGCGGCGACCACGACACCATGCCCGACCAGTTGGCCGCCCTGGCCGCTGCCTCGGCCCTGGCGGTGAGCGACATTCCCTTCGGCGGGCCGGTGAGCGAGGTTCGCGTGAGCTACCTCGACGGCCAGTACGTCATCAACACCCCGATGCAGGACATCGAGCGTGCCGACCTCGACCTCATAGTGGCGGCCACGGCCGAGAACATCATGATGGTGGAGGGCGAGATGAAGGAGGTGAGCGAAGAGGTGATGCTCGGCGCCCTCAAGGCCGCCCACGAGGCCATCAAGGTGCAGTGCCGAGTGCTCGACGAACTGACCGAGGAGACCGGCAAGCGCGAGAAGCGCGAGTACTGCCATGAGGTGAACGACGAGGAACTGCGCCAGCGTGTGCACGATGCCGTCTACCAGAAGTGCTACGACTTCTCGAAGCAGGGCATCGCCAACAAGCACCAGCGCGAGGAGGGCTTCGCCGCCATCAAGCAGGAGTTTATTGACGCCAACTATACCGAAGAGACCCTCACCGACGAGGTGAAGTTCATGATTGACCGCTACTACCACGCTGTCGAGCGCGAGGCCATGCGCGACATGGTGCTCGCCGAGCGCACCCGCCTGGATGGCCGCCAGCTGGACGAAATTCGCCCCATATGGTGCGAGACCGACTACCTTCCCTCGGCCCACGGCAGCGCCATCTTCACCCGCGGCGAGACGCAGTCGCTCTCTACCTGCACGCTGGGCACCAAGCTCGACGAGCAGAAGATTGACGGTGCGGTGATCGAGGGTATGCGCCGCTTCCTGCTGCACTACAATTTCCCCGGCTTCGCCACCGGCGAGGTGAAACGCAGCGGCAGCACCAGCCGTCGCGAGGTGGGTCACGGCCACCTGGCCTGGCGTGCCTTGAAGGAGGTGCTCCCCTCGGAGGCCGATTGCCCCTACACCATCCGCGTGGTGAGTGACATCCTTGAGAGCAACGGCTCGTCGAGCATGGCCACGGTCTGCGCCGGGTGCATGGCTCTTATGGATGCCGGCGTGAAGATACGCAAGCCTGTGGCGGGCATTGCCATGGGCCTTATCTCGAAGGGTGACAAGTGGGCTGTGCTGAGCGACATTCTGGGCGACGAGGATCACCTGGGCGACATGGACTTCAAGGTGTGTGGCACGCGCGACGGCATCACCGCCTGCCAGATGGACATCAAGGTCGACGGCTTGAGCTATGACGTGCTGGCCAAGGCTTTGGAGCAGGCTCGTCAAGGTCGCCTCTTCATCCTCGACAAGATTTGCGAGACCATCCCCGCGCCCCGCGAGGACTACAAGGACTTCGTGCCCCGCATCGAGCAGATTCAGATTCCGAAGGATTTCATCGGCGCTGTCATTGGCAAGGGCGGCGAGGTCATTCAGAAGATCCAGGCCGAGACCAACACCATCATCAACATAGAGGAGGTTGGCGAATTCGGCATTGTCGACGTCGCCTCGCAGAACAAGGACGACATCGCTGCCGCTATCAAATGGATACGCGAGATATGCACTGTGCCCGAGGTTGGCCAGGTGTACGACGCCAAGGTGGTGAGCATTGTGGAGTTCGGCGCATTCCTCGAGTTCCTGCCCGGCAAAGAGGGCTTGATGCACATCAGCGAGTACCAGTGGGGTCGCACAGAGACCCTTGAGGGTCTTGTGCACGAGGGTGATGTCATCCGTGTGAAGATTATCAATGTCGACGAGAAGACCGGCAAACTCAAGCTCAGCCGCAAGGCTTTGCTCGAGAAGCCCGAGGGCTACGAAGAGGAGAAGCCCTCTCGTGCCCCGCGCCGCGAGGGCAGGGGAGAGAGGCGCCCCGACGGTCCGCGTCGCGAGGGTGGAGACCGTCGTGAGGGTGGAGACCGTCGCGGTTCCGACCGTGGCGGACGTCGCCGATAGGCTGTTCTTTTCCGCAATCAAAAGAGTCGTCCTGTACAGGGCGGCTCTTTTTTTGATCCCAAAGTCGGCGGATGAGGATGATCGCTTGGTGTTGTAATGTCCTGTTTTACACTGTGTTATGTGGGATGTTGATGCTGATTGTTCGTGCTTATATAATTGGTTTACAGGGTTTTGCGGCTGTGGATGGTGTTGTGGTGCGGTGTGCGGGTGTGTGGATTTGTTGGATTTTTGCGTGGCGCGTGGTGCCCGGGGGGGCATTGTCCGGGTGGCCGGCGATGGGCGGGCGTGAATTTTTTTC
>JAFVBB010000008.1 GCA_017480225.1 Bacteroidales bacterium | reverse complement strand
CACCATAACCCACAGCAGAACAGCACTTTGCACAAAAATACATGCAGGGGGCAGAACACTAATATGCAACACGCTGTAAATCAGCACAAAGTATAGACCATCTCCTACTCAACTCCTACTCATCGCCTACCCAACCACTACCTAACTACTACAAAAGTAGGCGATGATAAGTAGAAGAGCAGCTGTTGACATGCTGTTGACATGGCCTTTCAGCGCCGCATGACGAGGCCGCAGGCGGCATTTTTTGCGGCTGGCCGCAATAATAGGCACCACACATCGTTGACAGGAGAGATATGAGAATTGACGAGACAAAGAAGATGCGCCGTGTGGCCGACGAGTTTCTCCACATCGGCACCGACGACGGCGACGAGGATATGACCCGCGTGGTGGCGCTCAACCCCACCGCCATAGAGCTGTACGAGGCTCTGCTGGGACGCGACTTCGACGTTGACGATGCCGCCTCGCTGCTGACGGAGCGCTTTGAAGTCGACGCCGACACCGCCAGGCGCGACGCGGCCGAGTGGCTGGAACAGATGCAAAAAGAGGGGTTGGTGCATGGTTAGCGGCGACCCTTCATGCCTCGACCGGCGCGCGCTCCGCATTGGAGGCCTGACGGTGGGGCTCTATGGCCACGGCAGCCTCGGCGGCGCCATGCGTCTGCCGGGGCTTGGACTGTTCGCCTGCACCGGCGAGGCCGAGCCGGACGTGCGCATATTCCTTGGCCGAGCCGGGGCACCGGCGCTCAGGCGCAGGCTGCACACTTTCACCCTCTCCACAGGCATGGAGTGCCAGCTGCACGAGAGCGAGGCAGGCCTGCCGGTCTACACCTTCGGCGACAGCGGCATGGTGGCCTGCAGCGCCGACGGCGAGGCCACCATCGACTGCCGCCACACAGGCGGCGACCTGCTCTACATGCTGTGGCTGGCCTACGCCCACGCCGCGCTGAGGCACAACGCTGTGCCGGTACATGCCTCGGCGGTGGTGTGCGGCGGCGGGGCGGTGCTCTGCCTTGGCGAGAGCGGCACCGGCAAAAGTACACACACCAGGCTGTGGCTGGACAACATCGAGGGTTCCACCCTGCTCAACGACGACAGCCCGGTGGTGCGCGTGGAGCATGGGCGGGTGGTGGTGTACGGCTCGCCCTGGAGCGGCAAGACCCCCTGCTTCCGCACCGAGAGCTACCCCGTGGCGGCCTTCGTCAGGCTGCGCCAGGCACCGGCGAACAGCATCGCCCGGCTCGACACGCTGCACTCCTTCGCCGCGCTGCAGCCCTCCTGCCCACCTACGTTCATGCACCACGACCGCAGCGCCGACGCGCTGATTGGCCTCGTGGGCGAAATAATAGAGCGCGTGCCTGTCTACCGGCTCGACTGCCTGCCCGACGCGGCGGCGGCCCGCCTGTGCCACGGCACAGTGACCAAACAGCGCAGACAATGAATGAGAATACCTTAGTGGAAGCCGCCCTGCAGTCGCTTGCCGAGGGGCAGCGGGTGTGGATGCGCTTCGGCGGAGCAAGCATGATGCCGACGCTGCGCCCCGACGACCGCGTGCTGATAGAGCCGCTTGACGGCAGCCCGGCCGCAGGCGACGTGCTGTGGTGCCGCGTGGGCGGGCGCAACCTGGTGCACAGGCTGGTTGATGTGGAAGGCGACACCCTGGTGCTGCTCGGCGACAACAACACGCAGCCCGAGCGCGTGGGCCGCGGCATGGCCAAAGGGCGCATAGTGAGGGTGAGGCGCGCCGACGGCTCGACGCTCGACGCCGGCACGCCCGACTGGCAGCGGATGTGGCAGAAAGCGAAACGACGGCAGCGCACGCGGAGGCTGGCTGTGCGATGGCTGGGGCGCAAAGGCAGGAAGCAGCTGCGCCCATGGTACTTCGCCGCGCTGGCGCTGCTCATGTGGGCACCTATCAACGGGTTTGGATTGTCGCTCGACAACTACCTGCTGGGGTTGCGTGCCGACCACCTGCTGCACGCCTCGGTCTTTGTGCCGTGCAGCCTCTTCCTCATCGACTTCTTCCCCCGCCACCGCTGGCTGGCCTGGCTGGCGGCCATTGCCATAGGCCAGCTGACCGAAAGAGTGCAGTACCTGCTGCCCTACCGTGGCTTCGACATCAACGACATGGTGGCCAACGCGCTGGGCAGCACGCTGGGGTTCACCATTCTCATCTTTGCCATGGCGGCGTGGCGGCGCCGTGCAAGCAGGGGGTCAACGCGCCTGATGTAGGCGTTGTGCCAGCTCGAAGGCGTCGTGCATGTTGTCCTCGAGCGAGCAGTACTTCCAACCGCCGTAGCGGCCTATGGAATAGATGCCGTGCTCGGCGAGCCTCTTCATCTGCAAGGCCTTGTCGGCCTCGGAGCCGACGGTGATGTGGACATAGGCCGGATCCATGACCACCTGGTGGCAGGCCACCAGCCGTTGCCCGTCAACAATGCCAGCCGCCCGCAGGTCGGCCAGCGTGCGCTCCAGCAACGCGCCGGTGTCGCCCACAGGCTCGTCCTTGCCGAAGCCTATCTCGACGTAGAGCGACATGCGGTCCTGCCCGATGATGTTGTCGTAGAACCCCACGCGGTAGAACACAAAACGCCCCTCGGGCACATAGAGCCAGCAGTTGGTGCGCTCCGGACCCTTGGCGTCGAAGCCCAGGTTGAACACCAGCACCTTGTTCCAGGTGTAGACGCTGTGGTCGTAGTCCATGCCGCAGAGGTCGAGCAGGCGCGGCAGGGGCATGGTGGAGACGAGGCGGTCGTAGTCGATGGTGCGGCGGTTGGTGGTGGCCTTGTGGCGCGCGGGGTCGACAGCCAGCAGCCGCTCGCCAAGTGAAATACGCGAAGGATCGACGTGCGAGGCCACACTCTGCACAATCCTCATGCACCCCTCGCGCGGGTAAAGGAATGTGGCGTTGTAGCTTGAGCCCGAAGGGTGGCGGAAGTTGCGCACTATCTGCTCACGGTCGGCATATGGGAAGAAGCGCCCCATGGCGTCGACGTCGAGGCGGTCGAGGTCGGTGGCGTAGAGCTTGGTGTTGTAGGGGATGAGGAACTTCTCGGCAATCGACCGCCCGAACTTGGCGTAGAGCATCTGCTTGAAGGTGCCGGCGGCGGCGCCGGGGTCGGTGTCGAAGAGGTCGCAGAGGCAGTCGATGAACTCCTGTTGCTCCAGCTGGTGTATATTCATCTGGAACGGGAAGTCGATGTGGCGGCCGCCGTAGAGTATCTGCGTGTGTTTCTTCACGGTGAGCATCTCGTCGGCACTGATGCGCTGCATCACGAAGTCGCGCAGGCTGGGATGCTGGAAATGGAAGAAATGGCCTGAGTAGTCCCATACGAAGCCGTCGCGCTTTATGGTGCGGCAGTAGCCGCCCATGGTGTCGTCGGCCTCAAGCACCAGACAGTCGCCGCCAGCGGCGGCGGCGTAGCTCAAACCGGAGATGCCTGCTCCAATGATAAGATCCATACAGATAGGTCAGCTGACAATGTTGTTTTTCTCAATATAACGCCGCATTAGCACTATGGCCAGCCTGGGGCAGCGGCGCAGCAACTGGAACATGACGCGCATCGGCTTGTTGTGGCGGAAGTAGGGATTAGTGTGGTAGAGCGGGGTCTGCCGCAGCATCTCCTCGCGTATCTCGCGCAAGGTGGCCGTCTGCGGGCTGCTGCTGTTGCGTATGTAGTTGGCCACCGACGAGAGGTAGCCCTTCTTCAGATAGACGTAGTCCAGCTCGTTGCGGTAGGCGTCATACACTTTATGGTCGCGGGCATACTGCATCATCTTGGCGAAGACGGCAAGCCGCTTCAGGTATTTGTCGCTTTGCAGCGTCGTGGTCACCGAGCCTGGGCGTATAAGGTAGTGGTAGAACGGGCGGTCAACATAGGCCACGCTGTGAGCCATCATCCACACACACGACACGAAGTAGCTGTCGTCGGCGGCGCGCTCCTCGGGGAAACGGATGCCGCAGGCCTCAATCATGGAGCGGCGGTAGATCATCGAGGCGAAAAGCGACACATAGTTGGCCAGCACCTTGGTCCTGCGCTCGCGCGACAGGGTGCCGTCGCCCACATAGGGGTTCTTCAGAAGCTCGCCGTCGGTGCCGTCGGGGTAGCGTTTCTGCATGTAGCAGCAGCATATGTCGGCGTCGATAAGCTTGGCTCGGTCGTAGAGCGTCTGCAGCATGTCGGGCTCCACGGTGTCGTCGGGGTCGATGAAGGCAATGTATTCGCCGGTGGCCTGATCCAGGCCGAAGTTGCGTGCCATGCCTGCGCCGAGGTTAGCGCCCGGCCTCACGAAGCGGAACTGCCCCTCGCGCGGATGGCCTGCCACGGTGCGCCGCGCAATGGCTATGCTGTCGTCGGGGCCGTGGTCGTCCACGAAGATAAACTCGGCGTCGTCAATGGTCTGCTCCAGCAGCGAGCGGGTGCAGGCCTCTATGTAGTCGGCCACGCCGTAGACCGGCAGTATTACTGATACTTTCGTCATGGCTGTAGGGCTTGGGTCAAGAGTTGATGAGGTTTTCCAATTCTTTGATTATTCGTTGCGACGGCCTCATGCCGTCCACCAGTCCAAGATAGTTGTCGTACACCTCCTTGCGCTCGCCCTCCTTCGGGTCGTCGCCGCCCAGGACGGTGTCGTCCAAGAAATGCTCTATGTCGGCCAGCACGCGGCCATGGTAGTGGGCGTCGAACACAAGATGGCCGAAAGGCGTGAGCACATCGTGCTGGTTGCTGTTGCGCACAAGGTACATCACCGGCTTGCGGGTGTAGAGGTATTCGGTGGTGAACGAGGCTGAGTCGTGCACCATGGCGTCGGAGGTGAGGAAGAGGTCCACGTATGAGGCCTCCTCCAGCTGGCCGTTGTCCAGTTCAGCCCACTGGTTGTAGTAGCGCTCCGTGCGCTCTGCCCCCCACAGCCGCTGCAGCTTGAACTTGAGCAGCTGGTGCGGCTTGAAGGCAAACTGCACACGGTCGGAGTAGCGCCGGGCCACCTCGAGCATGTCGTCGCAGTAGAGCAGGAAGGTCGAGATGGAGATGTCGTCGTCTATGGAATGGTGCGGAGCCCATATCACGCGCTTCTTTTTGACTGGCTGCGGCTTCCATGGGTCGTGTGGAGGGTAGTCGGGGTCGAGGAACACCTCGGTGCCGGGGTAGCCGGTCACCACGGCATTCACCGCACCATTGGGCATATACTTCAACGCCAGCTCTCGGTGCATGGGGGTCTCCAAGCAGAACAGTCCCATGAGGTTGATCGACATGATGCCGTAGTTCTCGCGGTAGAGGCGCAGTATGGTGAGGCTGTAGGGAACATAGCAGGTCAGCCTGTCGCGGAAGTGGTGGATGAAATAGCGCGGCAGGCAGTCCTTGTAGGGGTCGGAGAAGACCACCACGTCGGGATTGAGGGTCTTCTTCACATCCTGCCAACGGCGGCGCCTGCTGTCGTAGGGCACCACACACTCGTAACCCTTGTCCTCGACAAACCGCACTGTGCGCCGTAGCGTCGCCTCCACCTCCTCGTGCGAGAAGCCTTTGTACTGCGAGTATGGGTAGACAACGACATAGGGATGGTAGCGCGGATTGGCCATCATGGCCTGCATCAGGTAGTCGCACTTCCACATGCCCGGCACCGTAAGGAAGAAGGCCACCTCGATGCGCTCCTTGTCACGCAGGCGGTGCGCAGCCTCAAGCTGCGAGCGGCGGAAACCGCGCAGGTAGGCTTTCCTTAGCACGGGCACGCGGCTGCGCAGCAGGTCGGTGTGGGCGAGCATCTGGCTTATTCGGTAGCGGAGCGATGTGTCGGGTGATTTCATCGTTGCTGTTGTAGTTTATTCTTTCACAATGGCTTCGTAGAAACCGCGCAGCGCGGCCTCGTCGAGCCTCACAGGGTTGTTCTTCAGCCTCACAGGGTTCACCGACCGCGCCAGCACGTCGAGGTCGGCCTCGCGGCTCGAGCTGCGCACCGGCAGCAGGCACAGGCTCGCCATCATCGACTCGAAGCCGTCAGCTCCGCCCAGCTCGCTGCCTATGTCGCCCAGCACTCCCGCCAGGTGGTACTTGCCGCGCGGGTCTACGCACCCTTCGGCGTGCCGCTCCATGTAGCGCCACACCAACGGCAGGCACATCGCCACGGCATGGCCGTGCGGCACACCGTACATCGACGTCAGTTTGTAGCTCATGGCATGGGGGGCTGTGGTCTGCGATATGTTGATGGCGCGCCCGGAGAGGTTGGCGGCCAGCATCATCCTTTCGAGCGACGCCTCCGAGCCCTCTTCAATATACTCGCGCCACCAGCCGGCCACCAGCCTCACAGCCTTGCGCGAGTAGCCGATGCTCTCTTCGGTCGAGTTCACACTCCACCACGACTCCACGGCCTGGCACAGGGCATCGAGCATGGCGCTTTTTTTCTGGTATGGCGGCAGCGAGGCCAGCAGGCGAGGCTCGAGCACCGCCACGTCGGGTACTATGCTCCAATGGCTGACGCTCTGCTTCTCGCCGTCGAGGTAGACCACGGCGAAGCGGGTGCTCTCGCTTCCGGTGCCTGCCGTGGTGGGCACCGCGATGAGGGGTACGCCGCTGTCGGCGAACTCCTGCTCCAGGTAATTGCGCCCATGGTCCATGCGGCAGAAGAGCTTGATGCACTTCGCCACATCGATGGCGCTGCCCCCGCCCACAGCCACCAGCGCGTCGCAGCCCTCGTCGTTGAACAGGCTCACGCCGCGGCACACGTCCTCGTAGCGCGGGTTGGGGGTGAAAGCGCTGAAGCGTACCCCTGCCCTCACCTGGCCGCTCACACCGAGGCGGTCGAACGAGGAGCCGCACACCAGCATACAGCGCCTGCTGCCTGCCGCGCGCAGTGCCTCGTCAACCGCCCCCAGTCCGTACTCTATCCTCTGCATAGGCTGTCGTCGCTCAGGAAGGCCATCAGGGCCTCTTTGTTCTCTGCCGGGGTGGTGGTGGGGCGCCCCAGGTCCTTGCGGTTGCCACGGCGCACTCGCACGTCGACCAGCACCGGCCCCTCGGCGCGCTTGGCCTCGGCCACGGCGCTGCGCAGGGCGGCCTCGTCGGCGGCCAGCATGGCGTGGCGGTAGCGGCAGGCGCGGGCTATAGCCACCAGGTCGATGCACTGCCCTGCCGTGGGCTGGCCGCCCACGCTGTCGTGGGCGCCGTTGTTGAACACTATGTGGACATAGTTGCCGGGCGACTTCTGCCCCACAATGGCCATGCCGCCCATGTGCATTATCGCGGCTCCGTCGCCGTCGAGGCACCACACGCGCCTGCCAGGCTGCTGCATGGCTATGCCCAGCGCTATCTGCGACGCGTGGCCCATCGAGCCCACGGTGAGGAAGTCGCGCCCGTGCCCCTGCCCCTCGGCGGCGCGGTGCTCGAACAACTCGCGGCTGATCATGCCCGTGGTGCTCACCGCCACGTCGGCGCCGTCCATGGCCGAGGCCACGATGCGCACGGCCTCCTCGCGGCTCATCGTGCCGCTGTCGGGGCGGGCGCAGGCAAGGGTGTAGGGTTCGAAGGTGTCTTTCTCCACCACTATGGCGTAGGCCTCGCCCGAGCGGCGTATGCAGGCCATGGCCTGCTCTATCTGGCGGGCGGCGGCAGCCTCCTCCCTGGCCAGCACGGTGTAGTCTATGCCCAGGGTGTTGAGCAGCCCGGTGGTGACCTTGCCCTGCTTCACGTGCTGCGGCTCGTCGTGCACTCCCGGCCTGCCGCGCCAGCCCACGACGAGCAGCAGCGGCATGTGGTACACGTCGCGGTCGGTCAGCGAGCAGAGGGGGTTCACGGCGTTGCCCTGGCCGCTGTTCTGCATATACACGCAGCCCACGCGCCCGGTGGCCAGGTGGTAGCCCGCCGCCAGCGCCACCGCGCCGCCCTCGTTGGCGGCGATGACGTGGTGCGCCTCGTCGGTGTGGTCGGTGATGTAGGCACACACGCTCTTCAGCAGCGAGTCGGGCACCCCTGCGTAGAACTCCACGCCCTCGGCGCGGAGCTTCTCCACGAAGAACTGAGGGCTGATCATTGCTTGGTGCCGGGTATGAGGTTGAGCAGGTCCTTGACCGGCATACAGTATTCCTCCGAGGCCTCCAGGCTGCGGCGGTGGCGCAGTATGCTCTCGGCGCAACCCACCATGGCCGGATAGGAGGCGCGGAGCAGGTGGTTGGCGTAGATCACCACGTTCACGCCCCACTCGGCCAGCTCGTCCTCGGTGCGCATGTTGTAGGTGGTGGGCACGGCCACTATGGGCGTCGACACGTCGGCCTGGCGGAAGCGGCGGCAGAACTCCTCTATGTCGGCCCCGTCGGCGCTCTTGCTGTGTATCATGACGCCGTCGGCGCCGGCGGCCACGTAGGCCGCGGCGCGCTCCAGCGCGTCGTCAACGCTCTTGCCGGCTATAAGGCTCTCTATGCGCGCTATGATCATGAAGTCGTCGGTGACCTGGGCGTTCTTGCCGGCCCTGATCTTGGCGCAGAACTCGTCCACACCGGCCTGCACCTGCACGGCGTCGGTGCCGAAGAGCGAGTTTTGCTTCAGCCCCACCTTGTCCTCTATTATCACCGCCGAGATGCCCAGCCGCTCCAGCGTGCGCACCGTGAAGACGAAGTGCTCCGTCTTGCCGCCGGTGTCGCCGTCGAAGATCACGGGCTTGGTGGTGACCTCCAGGGCGTCGTTGAGGTCGTGCAGGCGGGTGGTGATGTCCACCGCCTCGATGTCGGGCTTGCCCTTGCTGGCGCTGTCTGTGAGGCTGCTGGCCCACATGCCGTCAAACTCCTCGCGGCAGCCGTCGACTATCACGCCGGTGTTCTCCACGATGAGCCCCGTGAGGCCGCTGTGGCTCTCCAGTATGCGCACCGTCCGCTTCGCCCCTATCAGGCGGCGCAGCCGCTTCATGCGCACCTCGGGCGTGGTGCCGATCTCCTTCAGCCGCTGGTTCATGGCGGTGCTGCTGATGCCCTGCGTGTAGGGCACGTCGACCACCTTGCCGCCCCAGCCCGCCATCACCTCGATGATGCGCTGGCGCGTCTGCTGCTGCACGCCCTCCTTCCAGTCGTCGCCGTGCACCACATAGTCGGGGCGCAGGCGCAGCAGGTTGGGCACATAGTCGAGCGTCGTCTGCGGCACAACCCGCTCCACGCCCTTGATGTTGCCCACTATCTCGGCCCGCTGCTCGTAGGTGAGGTAGGGCAGCCGCTTGTAGCTCGCTATGGCCGCGTCGGTGAGCACACCGACCGTCACCTCGCCCAGCTTCACAGCCTCGTGTATTATGTTCAGATGACCCGGATGGATCATGTCGGCGCTCATGCCGACATATACAGTCTTCATCGTGCCTTTTTATAAAGTTACAGTACACCTGTAACAGCCCTGTCGGCGTTTTATTGTGCCTCCGCGCAATTTTATTTTCGCGCAAGCGCCGACCCTCCCATGCCGCCATTCGGAGCAACGCCGCGAGGCTCATTCACAGACAGTTATGCAACATACATTCCATACCCCACTGATACACAGGCCCAAACAGCATCAAGGCCATGTCAACACCGTCTGTTCTTCGATTGTTCTCCGATTGTTCTTCGATTGTTCTTCGATTTAGCATCGGAGAACAATCGAAGAACAATCGTACATCAATCGAAGAACAACCGAAGGACAACCGGTCCTGTCACCCTTGCGGAGGCGCGCTTTTTTTGCCTCGGCGGCACAATAAAGGGGCGGAGGGGTCGTTAGTCAGTGCGGAAAAATAAAGCAACAGACAGACTGACCGCAATGAACAACCTGTTTTTCTTCATATTCCTGGCCTTCGTGGTGGTGATGCTGGCGCTCGACCTCACCGTCTTCCACCGCAAGGACCACGTTGTGGGCGTCAAGGAGGCTGCCCTGCAGACGCTGATGTGGGTGGCGCTGGCCATGGGCTTCGCCGCGCTGCTGTGGGTGCACGCCGAGTGGGTGCACGGCCGCAGCGCTGACGACTTCGCGTCGGCGGCCGAGCTGGCCGCCTACCGCCACGAGACGGCCTCGCAGTTCCTGGCGGGCTACTTCCTGGAGGAGAGCCTGTCTATAGACAACATCTTCGTGATGATCATGATCTTCGCCTCCTTCGGCATCAAGCGCGAGTACTACCACCGGGTACTCTTCTGGGGCATCTTCGGCGCCATAGTGCTGCGCTTCGTCTTCATCTTCGCCCTGGGGGCGCTGGTGACGCGCTTCTCGTGGCTGCTGGCCATCTTCGGCGTGGTGCTGATAGTCAGCGGAGCGAAGATGTTCCGCCCGAAGAGCGATGCCCCCATCGACACCGCCAGCCACCCCATGGTGCGCTTCGCCTCGAAGCATTTCCACGTGACCACGCAGAGCTACGGCCACGACTTCTTCCACCGCGAGGGCGGCCGCACCATGCTCACGCCGCTCTTCCTGGTGCTGCTGGTGATTGAGTTCAGCGACATCGTCTTCGCCGTCGACTCCATACCGGCGGTGTTCTCGGTCACCACCGACCCGATGATAGTCTACACCTCCAACATCTTCGCCATCATGGGGCTGCGCTCGCTCTTCTTCCTGCTGAGCGACATGGCCGACCGCTTCTGGCTGCTGCACTACGGCCTGGGGGCGCTGCTGTGCTTCATCGGAGCCAAGATGATAGGGGGCGAGTTCTTGGGATGGCACGTGACGACCGCCGTGTCGCTCGGCGTGATACTGGGCATACTGGCGGTGAGCATCGTGCTGTCGCTGCTGATAAAACAACCTGCCAAATGCGACAACTGATTTTTGCAACCAACAACAAGCACAAGGTCGACGAGGTGCGCGCCGCGCTCGACGGCAAGGCCACTGTGCTGACGCTGGCCGACGCCGGGCTGCACGGCGAGATACCCGAGACGGCCGACACGCTGCAGGGCAACGCGCTGCAGAAGGCCATGTGGGTGTGGTCGCGCCTGCCGGGCATCGACGGCTGCTTCGCCGACGACACAGGCCTGGAGGTCGACGCCCTGGGGGGCGCGCCGGGCGTGTACAGCGCGCGCTACGCGGGCGAGCACTGCTCCTTCGACGACAACATCGACAAGCTGCTCCGCGCCCTCGACGGCGTGGCCGACCGCCGTGCGCGCTTCCGCACGGTGATATGCCTCATCGAGCACGGCGAGCCGCGCTACTTCGAAGGACGCGTCGACGGGCAGATACTCACCGAGCGGCACTCGGCGGGCGAGGGCTTCGGCTACGACCCCGTGTTCATGCCCGACCGCTTCGCCGTGAGCTTCGCCGAGATGCCGCTCGACGTGAAGAACCGCATCAGCCACCGCGGCCTGGCCGTGGCAAGGCTGGCCGAATACCTGGCCGGATGAGGCGCGTGTACCCCACCACGATGCAGGGCGGCATGAGCGCCAGCGGCAGCTACCTGCTCATGCTCACAGAGCCCGAGAGCAACCGCCAGGTGCCGGTGATAATCGGTGCCTACGAGGCGCACGCCATCATCATGGCCGGGCAGAATGCGCACGCCCGGCGTCCACTCACACACGAGCTGATGCTCGCCACGATGGAGGCCTTCGGCCTGTCGCTGCTGAGCGTCAGCATCGACCGCGTGATGGAGGGCATATTCTTCGCCACGCTGCACGTCACCGACGGCTTCAACAGCAAGGACATCGACTCGCGCACCACCGACGCGGTGGCGCTGGCGCTGCACGCCGGGGTGCCCATCATGATGGCCGAGGCGGTGCTCGACGAGGCCGGGGTGAGGCAGACCACGGCCGAGGCCGACAGGCAGCCCTCGCTGGAGCAGCTGCTCGAGGAGCTGGCGCGATGCGAGGAGCGCGAGGACTACGAGCGCGCCGCCGAATTGCAGGAAAAGATACTGGAAATCAAACGAAAACAAAACAACGACAATGCTTGACAAGATAGACCAGACAGCCACATGGCTGCGCGAGCGCCTGGCCGGTGCCGGGCTGCCCACACCGGTGGCCGCCATAGTGCTGGGCAGCGGCCTGGGCAAGCTGGCCGACGCCATAGAGAACCCGCTGGCCATGCCCTATGCCGAGGTGCCCAACTTCCGCCGCTCGACCGCCACAGGCCACAAGGGCAACCTCATTGCCGGCTGGCTGGGCGGGCGCCCGGTGCTGGCCATGCAGGGACGCTTCCACTACTACGAGGGCTACACCATGGCCGAGGTGACCTTCCCGGCACGCGTCTTCGCACGACTGGGCATAGGCTCGCTGCTGGTGAGCAACGCCGCCGGAGCCACCAACCCTGAGTTCCGCGTGGGCGACCTCATGGTGATCACCGACCATATAAGCTTCATGCCCAACCCCCTGCTGGGGCCCAACCTCGACGAGTTCGGGCCGCGCTTCCCCGACATGACGCGCACCTACAGCCCCCGCCTGCGGCAGCTGGCCGAGGAAGAGGCCGCCCGCATGGGCATAGGGCTGCGCCACGGCGTGTACGTGGCCGAGACCGGCCCCACCTACGAGACACCGGCCGAATACCGCATGTTCCGCCTGCTGGGCGGCGACGCGGTGGGCATGAGCACCGTGCCCGAGGTGATCGTGGCACGCCACAGCGGCATGGAGGTGTTCGGAATGAGCGTGATAACCAACCAGGCCGCCGACCTCGACCACGGCGCCGTGAACGACGGCGACGACGTGGTGCGACAGGCCGACGCCGCTGCCGACCGCATGACCGCCCTCTTCTCGGCCATCGTGGCACGCATGTGACAAAACACCGATGAGAAAATACCGCCAATACGTGCTCCCGGCCGCCATCGTGCTGGGACTTCTGCTCCACGGCTTGTGCGCCAGCCTGGCGCCAGTGGTGCCGTGGCTCATCTTCACCATACTGCTGCTCACCTTCTCGGCGGTCGACCTCCGCAAACTGCGCTTCACAGGGCTCGACCTGTGGCTCATCGTCTACCAGATTGCGGCGGCGGCAATACTCTACATTGGCATCACCGCCCTGGGCGGCAACAGGACAATAGCCGAGGGGGCCATGATGGCCGCGCTGTGCCCGGTGGCGGCCTCGTCGACGGTGGTGGCCTGTATGCTGGGCGCCAGCAGGCAGACGATGACCGGCTACGCCGTGTTCGGCAACATAATGGTGGCCGTGGTGGCACCGCTTTTCTTCGTGCTCATCGGCGAGCACCCGGAGCAGTCGCTCGGCTCGGCCTACCTGCTCATGCTGGGCAAGACAGGCTCCACGCTGGCGCTGCCCTTTTTCGTGGCACTGGCACTGCAGCTGCTGCTGCCCAAGGCCAACGCCGCGCTGGCACGCGTCACAGGCTGGAGCTTCTACGTGTGGGCAGTGGCCCTGCTACTCACCATTGGGCAGACCATACACTTCATCTTCAGCCACGGCAGCGGCAACTGGGGCGTGATAGCCTGGCTGGGAGTGCTGGCGCTGGCAGCCTGCGTGGTGCAGTTCTGGCTGGGACACAGGCTCGGTGCCCGCTACGGCGACGTGGTGAGCGGCGGCCAGCTCATGGGGCAAAAAAACTCGGCTATGGGCATCTGGATGTGCGTCACCTTCATGACGCCGCTCTCGTCGGTGCTGATGGCCTTCTACAGCATCTTCCAAAACCTGTACAACGCGTGGCAGATAGCCCGCAACAAATGCAACCGACTATGATTAAAGCCGCATTCTTCGACATAGACGGCACCCTGTTGAGCTTCAAGACGCACCGCGTGAGCGAGGGCACCGTGCGCGCCTTCGACCGGCTGCACCGCGCCGGGGTGCGCACCTTCCTCAGCACAGGGCGCCCGATGGCCATCGTGCCGCCGATGCCGCTGCAGTTCGAGGCCTTCGTCACCATGAACGGCGCGCTGGTGTTCACCCCTGAGCTGACGCTGCTGCGCAACCCGCTGCCGGCCGCCGACCTCGACGCCTGGGTAGACTTCGCCAAGCGGCGCGGACTGTGCACCATGGTGTTCACCGAGAACGGCATGTGCTGCTCGCAACTCAACACCGTGGCGGCGCGGGTGCGCGACCAGCTGGAGTTCCCCATGCCCGAAACGGCCGACATAGACAGCCTGCGCGGGCTCACGGCCTACCAGGTGATTGCCGTGATGCCGGCCTCGCTCGACGACGAGGTGGCAGCGCTGATGCCCAGCTGCCGCCTGCCCAGGTGGCACCCCCAGTTCACCGACATAGTGTGCGGCAGCAACAGCAAGGCCAGCGGGCTGGAGGCCGTGTGCCGCCACTTCGGCATTGAACGAGAGCAGACCATAGCCTTCGGCGACGGAGGCAACGACATAGAGATGCTGCGCTGGGCTGGCGTGGGCGTGGCCATGGGCAACGCCGACGACCTGGTGAAGCAGGCCGCCGACATGGTGACGGACGATGTGGACCACGAGGGAATAGAAAAAGCCGTAGAACAACTGCTGAGCCGACAATGAACACACCCGACGAGGAACTGCAGGCCACCCTGCGCCTGCTGTGCAGCTACGAGGAACTGGCAGCCGACCAGGCCGACGACGACGCCTTCGTGGCACGCGGCAACGGCTTCTGCGACCGCAAATACAGCGACGATTTCCTGCAAATGCGCATAGCGCAGCTCACCGCCCGCGCCGCCGAGCTGGCGCAGGCTGCTGGCGACTTGCAAGTTAAAAAAAGTTAAACATCGCCCCGCCACGCAACAAATACAAAATGCTGCGTATCTACACATAGAGTGAATTGACACAGACAACACACAATGAGTCCTAAGATACATAGAGGCATAGCGTTGGTGGCGGCCGCCGTTGTGGCGGTGTGCCTGGCGGTGCCGTGCCACGGACAGGGTATCACCTACGGCCCGAGCGACCCGAGCGACCCGATGGACTGCGGGCAGTACCAGTGGCCCGAAGTGCAGTCGCCATGCCCGGAGGTGCAGATCAAGCAGAAGTGGGACCACGTGCCGCTGAAGCAGTACCGTGCCGAGGGCTGGGACACGGTGGTCAGCTGCAGCACCCCGATGCTCACCCTCTCGTGTATGCCATACAAGCCGGTGCAGTACTTCGACGGCCAGTACACCGTCGACGAGATACCCTACAATCCGCCCGACCCCACCTTCTCGCTGGGTACGAAGATGCCCGTGTCGACCGACGACGACTTCGCCGCCGAGGCCACAGACATTCCGTTCAGCTTCTTCTTCTTCGGCATACAGAAAAACAAGTTTGTGCTGGGCGCCAACGGCTTGATTACATTCAACACCGCCGCGGCCGGGCGCTACTGCCCATGGAAGTACACGGCCTCCATTCCCTGGGGCAACAACACCAATGGCCGCCCGGCAGCGGTGGACTGCAGCGTGTCGCACATGCGCGACGCCATATACGGCATCTACGAGGACACGCACCCCATTGCCTCCTACCTTAGCGGCAACCAGGGCATATACTACGGTGTGCAGGGCGAGTACCCCTGCCGCAAAATTATCTGCTCGTGGAACGGAATACCCACCTTCCCCGGAGTGCGCAACAAGGACAACCGCTGTACCTACCAGATTGTCTGCTACGAGGGCTCGAACATCATCGAGGTGCACGTGAAGCGGCGCGGCATCAACACCGACTGGCAGGACGGGCGCGGGCTGATTGGCATACAGAACGCCACCGGCGCCTCTCAGGTGAAGGGCGATGTGGGCACAAGCACTTTCCAGGTGAAGCCCGGCGCATATGCGGCCTACTACCCAGAAGGCTGCAACCTGCTCACCACCACACTGGAAGAGAAGGCCTACCGGTTCACTCCTGTGGGCAACACGACTGCCGTGTACGAGTGGCTGCGCATCTTCGACGACGGCAGGCCGGCCGTGAAGCTGCCCTCCATAGCCGACGGCTCGGACGACACCAACGGCTACTACATTCCGATGGGCACAGCCATGGCCAGCTGCCCGACGCTGACGCTGGCACAGGTGAGCCCGACGTGCGTGTCGCGCTACGTGTTCCACATGCGCTTCGCTGACGCCGCAAAGAACGAGTACGACCTCTACGACACCATCACCATAGGCATCGACTTCTCCAACCAGGTGACCCTGCGACCCTCGACCGGCACCGCCGCCGACACCTCGATGAACATTTGCCGCGGCAACAACGCGCAGATGATACTCGAGTTCCCACAGCTGCAGGACACCATGCTGACCCAATACCGCATCATGAAACGCGAGAACGGCGTTGAGCACGAGATTGACAAAAAAATGCTGGTGAAGGGCAACCGCTTCTACGAGCCGCAGTCGCGCCTCAACCGCATACCCATGACCCTCGTCTATGACTCGGCAGCCGTAGGCTCGCGCCCCAACATGATAGACACCTTGAGGCTGGAGATGATAATGGACTTCATCAGCGGCTGCGACACAACGCTCGACATCGACATCTACATCCATCCCAACTACGACACCACCAACCACATTGCCATCTGCAAAGGCGACACCGTGCGCTGGCACATGGACGGCAGGGACTACACCCGCACCGACACCACCACATTCGTCAAGACACCCACAGTGTCGGGCTGCGACTCGGTGGTAAGGCTGTTCCTGCTGGTCTACGACACCACGCACACCATCGACCCCAAACAGTCGTGCCTGCCCTACACATGGCTCAACGGCGAGACCTACAGTGCCGACAACACCGCCACCGAGGCGACAGACACCGTGGTGCTGAAGAACCTGGCTGGCTGCGACTCAGTGGTGCACCTGCGCTTCGAGTACCACCCGATGCACCCCGAGATATTGGCAGACATCGATTACTTCGACTACGACCAGCTGCAGGTGACGCTGAGCGACGTGTCGACAGGCGGCAGCACCCGCCGGTGGCTGCTGCCGGGCAGCAACACACTGACCGACCCAGTGGTGGTGTACACCGCCGACGACAGCATGGACTCGGTGGCGGTGGCCTTGGTGGAATACAGCCAGTTCGGCTGCATTGACACCGCCTACCTCACCCTGCCCTTCCACCACGACGTGCTGTGGATGCCCAACGCCTTCACACCGTCGGGCACCGACAACAACCTCTTCGGCCCCCGAAGCCGCCACATTGCCAAGATGCAGATGCTCATCTACAACCGCTTCGGCTCGCTGGTGCACCGCTGCGACGAGGTCGACTGCCAATGGGACGGCACCGACCCCGACGGCAACCTCTGCCCGCAGGGTGCCTACGTGTACATTGTGCGCTACTCGACCGAGTATGACCCGCACACCACACTCACCGCGAAGGGAACGGTGACCATAGTGTATTGACACACAAACTACGGATGCGATATGAGAAAGAACGTGATAACACTCCTGGCAGCGCTGGCTGTTGGGATGGCGGCTGCGGCGCAGTCGTCGCCTTTCGGCAACAGCGACCCCTCGCCCGAAACCGACTGCGGCCAGTACCAATGGCCCGAGGAGCTGCTGCCATGCCCTAACGTGCAGATAAAGCAGAAGTGGGACCACATGCCGGCCGAGGCCTACCGCAATGAGGGCTGGGACACGGCCATCACCTGCAACGAGCGCACCATCACCCTCTCGTGTATGCCGTACATTCCCGCGCAGTACTTCAACGGGCAATACACCGTCGACGAGATTGCCTACAACCCGCCCGACACCACATTCTACCTCAACAACAAAGGCAAGAAAATGGCCATAACGGACGACGACGTCTTCGCGCCCGATTACACAACCATCGCTTTCCCATTCTTTTTCTTCGGCCAGCAGAAGTCAGCTTTCCGCCTGGGTGACAATGGGCTGGTGACTTTCTGCCCTTCAAGCAGTTTTGGCACCGACAAGGATTGTCCCTGGCAGATCGATGATGATGCTACCCTGCCTTGGCCCGATTACGCACCCGGAGGAAATGCAGCTTACTTCAACCGTATGCACGACGCCATCTACGGCGTGTACCAGGACACCTACACAGGATATAATGGAGCATACATGTCGGGCAACCAAGGCATCTACTACGGAGTGATAGGCGAGTTCCCCTGCCGCAAGATAATGGCCAGCTGGAACGAAATACCGGTCTACAATGTCGAAGACAACCGCTGCACCTACCAGATTGTCTGCTACGAGGGCTCGAACATCATCGAGGTTCACGTGAAGCGGCGCGGCGTCAACACCAACTGGCAGGACGGGCGCGGGCTGATTGGCATACAGAACGCCACCGGCAAGCCACAGACCAAGGGAGCCGTTAACTCGACCACCTACGGCGTGATACCCAACTCGCCGGCCGCCTTCTGGGCCAAGGACCATAACCTCTACCTCACAAGCGAGAGCAAAAAGGCCTTCCGCTTCACACCGCAGGGCACTACCAGCAAGGAATACTACTGGTATCGCATACTCGACAACGGCGAGGATGTGAAACTCACCACCGACCACAGCGACACCAACGGCTACGTGACCATGATGGACGCCCAGTCGAGCTGCCCCACGCTGACCACGGCGGTGATACCGCAGGTGAAGGCCCGGCAGGCGCGCTATGTGTTCCACCTGCGCTTCAAGGATGCAAACGACACCACCTACATGCTCTACGACACCATTGTCATCGGCATGGACACCGCCAACACCACCAGCCTGCGCGCCCCCGGCCAGCCAGCCGGCAAGAAGATGCTCGACATCTGCGACGGCGACACGGCGCGCCTGCGCGTAGAGATGCTGCCCGTGCAGACACCGGTCAACGTGACCTACCGCGTGAAGCGCGTGAGCATGGGCCAAACCTGCGAGCTCGACGAGCACGCCGTCCTCGACTGGTCGCTCTTCCAATCGACCGACACCATACACTACCAGAACACCCTGCTGGTGGAGCCGCTGCAAGAGGACGGAACAACCAAGTGGCAGCCCATCACCCTCAACCCAGGGCTGCCCACCGACGGCCTGCTCGGCAACAAGATCGACTCCATCTACGTGCAGAGCAGCATCGAGTACCTGAGCGGGTGCTCCAACTACGACACCATTCTGGTGCGTATCTTCCCCAACTTCGACACCACCGAGGTCTACAAGATATGCCGCGGCGAAAGCCTGCGGTGGACAGCCGACAACAAGATCTACACCGAGAGCGCGGCGGTGACCGCCGACCTCAAGTCGTCGCCCGGATGCGACTCCATTGTGCACCTCGACCTCACGGTGCTCGACGTCAGCCACACCGTCGACCACCACGAGGAATGCACCGACTACACCTGGCCGCTCAACGGCAAGACCTACTCCGCCACCAACACCGCCACCGCCAGCGTCGACACCGTGGTGCTGCAGAACATCTACGGCTGCGACTCGGTCATACAGCTCGACCTCAAGGTAACCCCGCTCACAGCCCGCATCCAGGCCAGCCGCCAGTATTTCGACTACGACAACACCACCATCGAGCTCAACGACATATCCTCCGGCAGCAACTCGCGCACATGGATACTGCCCGGCGACGAGCAGTCCACCCTCCCCACCGTGTACTACACCCTGCCAGTCGAGGAGGACCAGGCCACCATACAGCTCATAGCCCGCAGCCCCTACGGCTGCATCGACACCACCGGCATCACCCTGCCCATGCGCAAGGAGAACTTCTGGATGCCCAACGCCTTCACACCCGACAGCCCCAACGGCAACAACACCTTCGGCTCGACCAGCCAGCAGACGCTCACCCAGCAGATGCTCATCTACAACCGCGCCGGCGAGCTGGTGTTCAGCTGCGACAGCCCCGACTGCGCCTGGGACGGACGCGACAAGAACGGCAAGCCCTGCCAGCAGGGCACCTACGTGTGGCTGGTGAGCTACACCACGACCTTCGAGCCCATGCGCACACACGTGCTTAAGGGCACCGTAACCCTCATCCGATAAACAACCCCACCACACAGACTTATGAAAATAGCAGTTGTTGGAGCCACCGGGCTGGTTGGACGCGAGATGCTCGCCGTTCTGGCCGAGCGCGGCTTTGGCAGCCACGACGTCATGGCCGCCGCCTCGGAGCGTTCGGTCGGCAAAAAGATAGACTTTGCCGGAAGGCAGCTCGAGGTGCACGGCGTGGGCGAGGCCATAGCCTGGCAGCCCGACTACGCCATCTTCTCGGCCGGCGCGGCGGCCTCAAGGCAGTACGCGCCCCTCTTCGCCGCCGCTGGCACCACCGTCATTGACAACAGCTCGGCCTGGCGCAAGGATCCGGGCGTGCCGCTGGTGGTGCCCGAGATTAACATCGGCGCCGTCAAGCCCTCGGACCGCATCATTGCCAACCCCAACTGCTCCACCATACAGATGGTGCTCGCCCTCTCCGCCCTGCAGCGCCGCTACGGACTGCGGCGGCTGGTGGTGGCCACCTACCAGAGCATCACCGGCACCGGCCTCAAGGCCGTGCGCCAGCTTGAGGCCGAGGAGCGCGGCGAGCAGTGCGCCTCACCGGCCTACCCCTACCCCATACACCGCAACCTTTTCCCCCACGGAGGCGACTTCCAGCCCGACGGCTACACCACCGAGGAGCAGAAGCTCATCGACGAGACGCGCAAGATATTCGCCGACCCCACCATAGCCATCACCGCCACGGTGGTGCGCGTGCCCGTGGTTGGCGGCCACAGCGAGGCCGTCAACGCCGAGCTGCGCCAGCCCTACGACCTCGACGAGGCCCGCGCGCTCATAGCCGCCACCCCGGGCGTCGTCGTCTATGACGACCCTCAGGCCAACCTCTACCCCATGCCGCTGCTGGCACACCACCGCGACGAGGTGTGGGTGGGGCGCCTGCGCCGCGACCCCTCCGCGCCCAACGCGCTCAACCTCTGGGTGGTGGCCGACAACATTCGCAAAGGCGCCGCCACCAACGCCATCCAAATAATGCAATCACTCCTGGCACGATGAAGAAACTGCTGCCCCTGCTCTGCGGCGCACTGCTGCTGCTCGCCGCCTGCCGGCGCGACGCCGCCATAACCGACACAACCCTCACCTTCCCCACCGGCACCTGGAACCACTTCCAGCCCGAACAACTCGACGTGCGCGTGGACAACGTGGAGGACTACTACGACATCGACCTCACCGTGAGCGTCGACACCGCCCGCTACCGCTACAGCGAGTTCCCCGTGCGCTTCGAGCTCACCAGCCCCGCGGGCGAAAGCCGCCAATTCTACAGCAAGGTGACCCTCAAGGAGAACGGACGCTGGCGCGGAGAGGCCGAGGGCGGCCTGCGCACCGTCAAGGGCCGCGTGCGCAGCTACTTCAGCTTCAACCACGCCGGCACCCACAGCCTCAGCCTCTACCAGACCACCGGCCAGTTCGACCTCGAGGGCATACACAGCCTGCGGCTCCAGATCACGCGGGCCACCGTTGACTACAACCTGTGATCGACGCCTCCATCAACCCCGCCATCGAGCACATAGCCCTGCGGCTGAAGACCATACCCGAAAGCCCCGGCGTCTACCAGCACCTCGACGCCGGGGGCACCGTAATCTACGTAGGCAAGGCACGCAACCTGCAGCGGCGCGTGTCGAGCTACTTCTCGCACTACGACGAGAAAAGCCCCAAGATAAAGATGCTCGTGCGCTCGGTGCGCGACATCAGGGTCACCGTCGTGGCCACCGAGGTCGACGCCCTGCTGCTGGAGAACAGCCTCATCAAGCGCTACCAGCCCCGCTACAACTCAATGCTCAAGGACGACAAGTCCTACCCCTACCTCTGCATAACCGACGAGCCCTACCCCCGCCTGCTCTACACCCGCCGCCACACCGACAAGGGACAGTACTTCGGCCCCTACCCCAACGGCCGCATACTGCGCGAGCTGCAGGACATCATACGCCAGCTCTTCCAGTACCGCACCTGCGACACCATGGGCCGCCGCGCCTGCATGAAACACCAGATAGGCCTCTGCGGGGCACCCTGCACCGGCCAGCAGAGCCAGGCCGACTACCGCGCCACCTTCGACCAGATACGCCGCATACTGCGCGGCGACTTCGGCGAGATACTCGACGACCTCAAAAAGCGCATGTACAGCCTCGCCGCCGAGCTGCGCTTCGAGGAGGCCGAGCAGACCAAGCGCAAGATCCACCTGCTCGAGGAATACCAAAGCCGCTCAACCGTGGTCGACGCCAACGTGCGCGACGTCGACGTGGTGAGCATAGCCGCCGACGACGACTACGCCTACCTCAACTTCATGCGCTGCAAGAACGGCGCCATCATCTACAGCATCAGCAACGAGGTGCGCAAGCAGCTCGACGAGAGCGACGCCGAGATACTGGCCACCGCCATACCCGCCCTGCACGAGCAGACGCAGAGCACCGCCGCCGAGGTGATAGTGCCGCTGCCCGTGCCCGACCTGCCCGAGGCCTACCTGCGGCAGAACACCGACCCGCGCGGCGACCGCCGCAAGCTGCTCGAGCTGTCGCTGCGCAACGTGGAAAGCTACCGCAAGCAGTGCCGCCACCAGCGCGCCCTCACCCAGGGCGACGCCGCCCCGGCAGCCCTGCGCCTGCTCGAGCGCGCACAGAAAGCCCTCGGCCTGCCGCGCCCGCCAATGGAGATAGAGTGCTTCGACAACTCGAACATACAGGGCGCCTACCCAGTGGCGGGCATGGTGCGCTTCTCGGCCGGCAAACCCAACCGCAAGGAATACCGCAAGTTCAACATCAAGACTGTGGAAGGCCCCGACGACTACGCCTCGATGGCCGAGGTGATCGGCCGCCGCTACCGCCGCCTGCGCGACGAAGGCCTGCCCCTGCCCGACCTCCTCATCGTCGACGGCGGCGAAGGGCAGATGCACGTGGCGCGACAGGTGATTGCAGGCCAGCTGCACCTCGACATACCCATCGCCGGGCTGGCCAAGGACGACCGCCACCGCACCAACGAGCTGCTGCGCTTCGACAACCAGGGGCAGATAGCCGTCGTGGGTCTCAAACCCACCGACCCCCTCTTCCACCTCCTCGAGCAGATACAGAACGAGGTGCACCGCTTCGCCATCACATTCCACAAAGACAAGCGCAGCAAAGGCACCTTCCGCACCTCGCTCACCGACATTCCCGGCATCGGGCAGAAGACCGCCCACGACCTGCTGCTGCGATTCGGCAGCGTGAAGCAGGTCGCCCTGCAGACCCTCGACGACCTGGCACAGACCGTGGGCGCCGCGAAAGCCAGGCTGGTTTACGACGCCCTGCACGCTGAAAACAGCTGACTCAGCCCCCTCCTGCCTCATCGCACCAGCCTCATTGGCAATTACTTACGCAAATACACTCTCATAAGTAACTGAAAACCAGTCAAAAGAAGCACCAGAGCAATGTCAACACCGTCTGTTCTTCGATTGTTCTCCGATTGTTCTTCGATTGTTCTTCGATTTTATATCGGAGAACAATCGAAGAACAATCGCACATCAATCGTAGAACAGGCGCGCCTGGGGCGGCCCAAGGGCGGTGTGCGGCAGTTTGTTGATAGAATTGTTGAAATGTTGTGCCGCCACCGGGGGCGGGGTTGCGCAATAATGCGTAACTTTGCAGACCGAAACACACAATGCAGAGATGTTCGATTTTAGTGCATTTGTAACTGACACACACTCTATTGTGCTGGCCGCGCTGATGCTGGCGGCCATGCTGTTTTTGTGCCTCTACTACGGACTGTACCATTTCCGCCTGGGCCGCCACGGCCTGAAGGACGGAGGCGCGAAGGCCGACGACGCCGCGCTGCCGCCGGTGAGCGTGGTACTGACAGCCCACAACGAGGCCGAATGGCTGAAGGAGAACCTGGTCTACCTGCTCGAGCAGGAATACCCCAACTTCGAGGTGGTGGTGGTTGACTACCTCTCCACCGACGACACGCAGTACGTCCTCAAGGTGCTGATGGGCTACTATCCGCACCTGAAGGTGCGCCCCTTCCTGGAGGACGTGAACCTCTTCCAGGGGCGCAAGTACCCCCTCTCGATAGGCATCAAGAGCGCGGCCAACGACATACTGCTGCTGGCCGACCCGGAGTGCATACCGAGCAACCTGCACTGGCTGCGCGGCATGGTGCGCGGCTACATGGACGGCAGCGGCAAGGTCGACGGCACGACGCAGGTGGTGCTGGGCTACTGCGGCGTGAAGCCCACGCGGAGCCTGCTGGGCTGGCTGCAGCAGTACGACGCGCTGGCCTACGGCTCGCAGTACCTGGGCAGCGCGCTGCTGGGGCACGTCTACACCGGCTCAGGGCGCAACCTGAGCTACCGGCGCGGCTTTTTCTTCGAGCGCGGCGGCTTCATCAGCCACTACGACATAGCCGACGGCAGCGACGACCTGTTCGTCTACCAGAACGCCAACCGCGGCAACACCCGCATCTGCATAGACAGCGACGCGGTGCTCATGGTGGAGCCCTGCAAGAGCTTCGCCCAGTGGCACGCGCAGCGTCGCCGCAGGGTGGCCTCGCGCAGCCGCCACAAGCTGGGCGGCCGCCTGCGCGAGTCGCTGCCGATGGCGGCCGTGGCCCTGTTCTACGCGGCGGCCGTGGCGCTGCTGCTGCTTGGCACCCTGCCGTGGCCGGTGGTGGCGCTGGCGGCAGCCATGAAGTGGGCCTGGCAAATAGTCTGTTTCTCAATGCTCACCAAGCGCTTCGACGGCGGGTGGGTGCACTGGGTGGCGCCGCTGATGGAAATATATTTCACCGTGGCAAATACTATTTTGATACTTCTGCCGTTATCGAGCAACAGAAAGTTCTGACAACAGGGTGGAAAGTGTACCGAAAACCGACCGCATGACGCGCGACTACAGGCTTGTGTGCGCAGCCCGCGACGAGGGCAGCCATCAGGCCTACGCCGACCTCATGGCCCTCTACCGCGAGCCGTTGAGGCTGCTGCTGCTTCGCATGACGCGCAGCGCCACGGCCACGGAGGACCTGGTGATGGAGACTTTCGGCAAGGCTTTCCGCCAGCTGCACCGCTACGCGCCCACGTCGACCTTCAGCGCGTGGCTCTACTCCATCGGGGTGCACACCTACATCGACCACCTTCGCCGCAACCGCCTGCAGACGGTGCCGCTGAGCGCGGCGGCGCAAAACGCCGACGGCGACTTTGTGGAATACCAGATTGCCTCCGGGCAGCCCAACCCCGAGGAGACACTCATACGCCGCCAGCGCGACGAGCGGCTTCGGGCGGCCGTGGAGCAGATGAAAGAACCCTATCGCCAGATGATACAGCTGCGCTACTACGAAGACTTGAGCTACGAGGAGATGGCCAGCCGCCTGGGCATACCGCTCGGCACCGTCAAGGTGCGCCTCTCGCGTGCCAAGGAGCAGCTGTCCGCCGCTCTTCGGCAGGAAGGAGGCGAGCTGTGAGGGCGGCTGTGGTGGCGATGGCGGCAATGCTGATGGCCGGGTCGGCTGCGGCCGACGACGGCCGACCTCCCAGTAGGGGGCTTGCCATCACAGGCGACGCCGGCGCATGGCTGGCCGACAACAACACCGCCGACTTCTACTCGGGCAAACCGGGCAACAGCAACACCATAGACCTTGTGCTGCACAGCAACCTCTACGGCCGCCAGATATGGCAGACGCTGGTTGACCAGGGCCTGATCTCGCCCTCGGCCATAGGGAGCCACGAGGCGCTGCGGGTGGCCGAATACCCCTCGATGCGCTACCGCGTGGGGCTGCACTACGCGGTGGGGCTGCACTATGTGTACGCCTCCGGCTTCGGGTGGCTGCTCCGCGCCGACATGGCGAGGCTCCACGCCGAGGGGGCGTTCAACCTCGAGGCCACAGCCGGTGGCGGCGTGCTTGGCAGCCGGCAGTACGTGCGCTGCGGCATTGCCGGGCGCGAGGACCGCGTGTGCATCGACTTCGCGCTGACGCAGCGCGTGCCGCTGGGCGGCAGGCTCGACTTGGAGATCGACCTCGGCGCGTCGCTGGTGAACACCAAGGTGCGCGAGAACATTATTGAGGCCGGCGGCGGCACGTGGAGCATACTCGACGTGTGGGGCGGGCACTCGCCCGACTACAACGCGGGCTCATACGACTACATCAACCAGGGAGGCATCGGATACGGCGTCTTCGTCAGCCTGCTGGTGGGCTACGAGCTGCCCGTGCTGGGCACAATGAAGGCCGGATACACCTGCTCGCAGGCACGCACGGTGCTGGAAGGCCACACAGCCTGGGGATGGCAGCACATGCTTGGCATACGCTTGGAATTGAATAATTTTAGTTTCACCGAATAAATGATCACTTTCTCATCACTGGCCGAGAGCGACCATTCGCACTTTGCCCAAGAACTGTTCGAAGAGGCGTTCCCCGAACAAGAACGCCCGCCCTTCAGTACAATCCGGAGGCGCGACTCCGGCAAATTCCATTTCCTGGTGGCCGAGAACGGCGACGAGCCCGTGGGCATACTGTCCTACTGGACTTTCGACGACTTGGTCTACGTGGAGCACTTCGCCATCGACCCCGACCTTCGCGGGCAGGGACTTGGCAAGGCTGTGTTCCTCAACTTCCTGTCGCAGCAGCGCGAGCAGGTGGTGCTCGAGGTTGAGCTGCCAAACACCGAAGAGGCCGACCATCGTGTTGAGTTCTACGCGTCTATGGGTTTCTACCAGAACACGCAGAAGTACATGCAGCCACCCTATCGTGCTGGTGGAGAAGAAGTTCCGATGATTATCATGTCGAAGTACGAGCTCGACGACGACGAATTTGACGAAATTCGCCGTCTGATTTACCGCGAAGTGTACGGCGTGGCATGATTGTGCGAAAAAATAATCAAACCACACATTGCTGTAAACCACCCATTTATAAAGAAAAACCCAAATTTTATCAAAAAAAATTTGGCCGGTTCGTCAGAAGTGCGTATCTTTGCACTCGCTTTTGAGGGGAAAAGCAAATGGCTCCTTAGCTCAACTGAATAGAGCATCTGACTACGGATCAGAAGGTTGCAGGTTTGAATCCTGCAGGAGTCACAAAGAACGGAAGGACACTTGGAAGAGTGTCCTTCTGTTTTTCACACCACCCTGGCGGCAACCACGCCGCGAGGGCTGCGCGGCGACAAAGAGCACGGCCATTTTTTAGTGTGCGGCAGACGGCGCGCAACCGGCTGTGGCAGTGCGTATACAGGCAGCAGAATGACAGCAGCGCCGATTTTTTTTCGCCGCCGAAGGCTGAATTTAAGTTTTTTTGTGTAAATTTGCAGCCAAAATAAACGTAAACCAACACACACAATACTATGAGTGAAAAAGTGTACAAGTTAATGAACGACAATCCAGTGGCCCGATGGAGCGCGCTGATCCTGATTGCCTTGATGATGTTCTTCGGCTACATGTTCGTCGACGTCATGTCGCCGCTGCAGAGCCTGATTGAGGTGGAACGCGGGTGGACGCCCAGCGTCTTCGGCACCTATGCCGCAGGCGAGTACATCCTCAACGTGTGCGGCTTCCTCATCCTGGCGGGCATCATCCTCGACAAGATGGGCATCCGCTTCACCGGCACACTGTCGGCCTCGATGATGCTGCTCGGCGCAGTAATCAAGTTCATCGGCATCAGCGACTTCTTCCAGGAGACGGCCTTCTGCCAGTGGCTCGGCAGCTGGTGGACAACCATGCCCGGCAGCGCCAAGATGGCGGCCTTCGGCTTCATGATTTTCGGCTGTGGCTGCGAAATGGCGGGCATCACCGTCAGCCGCTCCATTGCCAAATGGTTCGAAGGCAAGGAGATGGCCCTGGCCATGGGTCTTGAGATGGCCATTGCCCGCGTGGGCGTGTTCGCCATCTTCAGCATCAGCCCCCTCCTGGCCGAAAGCCTGGGGCACAGCGTCTTCGGCAAGACCACCGTGGTGGCACCCGTGGCGTTCTGCACGGTGCTGCTCTGCATCGGCCTCATCTTCTTCCTGGTCTTCTGCGTGATGGACCGCAAGTTCGACGCGCAGCTCGGCAAGGGCAAAGGCACGGAGGTGAACCCAGAGGACGAGTTCAAAATCAGCGACATCGGCAAGATATTCAGCAGCCGCATCTTCTGGGTCATCGCCCTGCTCTGCGTGCTCTACTACTCGGCCATTTTCCCCTTCCAGCGCTACGGCGCCAACATGCTGCAGTGCAACCTTGACGGCATCAGCCCGCAGACGGCGGCCAACATCTTCCGCTGGTTCCCCATTGGCGCGGCTGTCATCACTCCGTTCCTTGGAGCCTACCTTGACAACAAGGGCAAGGGTGCCACGATGCTCATCTTCGGCGCGCTGCTGCTGATTGTGTGCCACCTGGTGTTTGCCTTTGTGCTTCCCGCCACCCACAGCAGGATCATTGCCTACGTCACCATCGTCATACTCGGCGTGTCGTTTGCACTGGTGCCCGCCGCCCTGTGGCCCTCGGTGCCCAAAGTGATGAACCCCCGCTATCTTGGCTCGGCATACTCGCTCATCTTCTGGGTGCAGAACATCGGCCTCTGCTTCGTGCCCATGCTCATTGGCAGCGTGCTTCAGAGCAGCAATGCCAGCAACCCCGCTGTCATCGCCGCCAAGCAGGCCATCGAGGCTGGCGCGACCGACACTTTCATACCGTACAACTACACTGTGCCGCTGATTATCTTCGCCTCGTTTGGCGTTGTGGCCCTGCTGATAGCCATCTATCTGAAAGCCATCGACAAGAAGAACAACTACGGTCTGGAAGAGCCCAACATCAAGAAGTAATGTCACGGCCTTATGCCGCCGATCGATAAGCCGCAGGCCACAAGCCTGCGGCTTTTTTTGAAAACATAATGCGCAAGTATTGGGAAAAAGTCGTATATTTGCACTTTCATTCCCATTGGACGGAATGCATTAACATTTTGACAACCAATTAACTGGCACTGTAATGAGAAAACTGGCCGTTGTGGCTTTCGGAGGCAACGCACTGCTGCGTAGCGGGCAGAAAGGCACATATCAGGAACAAATAAAGAACGTCGAGGACACCTGCGAAAGCCTTTGCGCCCTGTTGCAACGAGGCTACAACGTGGTGATTGGCCACGGCAATGGGCCGCAGGTGGGCAACGTGATGCTGCAGCACGAGGCAGGCAAAGCCAACGGTGTACAGGCCATGCCGATGGACTTCTGCGTGGCCGAAACGCAGGGCTCGATTGCATACCTCATAGAGATGGGGCTTCGCAACGTCATGGCACGTCACGACATACAGCGCGACGTGGTGACACTGGTCACCCAGGTGGCCGTCAACAAGCTTGACCCCATGTTCCAAAATCCTACCAAGCCTGTGGGTCCGTACTACACCAAGGAACAGGCCGAGCAACTGGCCGCCGAAAGCGGAGCGACCTACCGTGAGGACCCAAAGGGCAACGGATGGCGCAAGGTGGTGGCATCGCCCAAGCCGGTGCGCATCAACAACATCAAGATAGTGAAGCAGCTGGCCACAGCGGGACATATCGTGGTGACCGTTGGTGGCGGTGGCATTCCTGTGGTGGAAGAGAGCGACGTGGTGCGTGGAGTGGAGGCCGTAATCGACAAGGACCTTGCCAGTGCGTTGTGCGCGGTCGAGATTGGTGCCGACGAATTCTACATCCTCACCGACGTGCCGAAAGTGTACATCAACTTCCGCAAAGAGAATGAGAAGGCGCTGGACACAATCACAGTGGCCGAAGCGAAGCGCTATCTGGAAGAAGGACAGTTTGCCGAAGGCTCCATGGCACCAAAAGTGAGGGCGGCCATCATGTTCGTTGAACATGGCGGCAAGGAGTGCATCATCACCGAGGCGGGCCAGTTGGACAACCCTCAGTGCGGAACGCGCATAGTACGTTGACAACGAAAGTATAAAAACTAAAACCCAATAGAAAATGGCTTACAACCTTAGAAACCGCAACTTTCTGAAGATCCTCGACTTTGAGCCGAAGGAGCTGACTTATCTGCTTGACCTCGCACGCGACCTCAAGCGCGCCAAATATGCTGGCTGCGAGCAGCCCCGCATGAAAGGCAAGAACATCGCCCTCATTTTTGAGAAGACCTCGACCCGCACCCGCTGCGCTTTCGAGGTGGCAGCCCACGACCAGGGAGCCCACGTGACCTACCTTGGCCCCACCGGCAGCCAGATTGGCGTGAAAGAGAGCATGGCTGACACCGCCCGCGTGCTTGGCCGCATGTTTGACGGCATCGAATACCGTGGCTTCGACCAAGCCACCGTCGAGGAGTTGGCGAAATACGCCGGTGTCCCCGTGTGGAACGGACTCACCGCCGAGGCTCATCCGACACAGATCCTCGCCGATTTCCTCACCATGCAGGAGCACGTCGACAAACCCCTCAACCAGGTAACTTTCGCCTACGTGGGCGATGCCCGCTACAACATGGGCAACAGCCTGATGGTTGGCGGCGCCAAGATGGGCATGGATGTGCGTATCGTCGCCCCGAAGGCCCTGCAGCCCGACGCCAAGCTGGTGAAGACCTGCAAAGAGATAGCCAAGCAGACAGGCGCCACGGTGACCGTTACCGACGATGTGAAGAAGGGTGTGAAGGGATGTGACTTCCTCTACACCGACGTGTGGGTGAGCATGGGCGAGCCCGACAGCGTGTGGAAAGAGCGCATCGACCTGCTCATGCCCTACCAGGTGAACGCCGAGATGATGAAAGCCACCGGCAACCCCAAGTGCAAATTCATGCACTGCCTGCCCGCCTACCACGACCTCAACACCAAGGTGGGTCGCGACGTGAAGGAGAAGTTTGGCCTCGAAGGCGTCGAGGTGACTGAAGAGGTGTTCGAGAGCGAGAACAGCATCGTCTTTGACGAGGCTGAGAACCGTATGCACACCATCAAGGCCGTCATGGTTGCCACCCTTGGCGACTAACTCGCATTCGACAAGGCCATGAACCCACCCATGCGTGGATTCATGGCCTTTTTATATCCACATCACTAACACATCCACACCAATGCGCAAACTGGTCGCATTTCTGCTGCTCTTCGCAGGCTTTGCAGCCTGGGCTCAGCCCTCGGTGTCCATTGTGGCGGCTCCTGGCGAAGAATATGCCGCCCAACAGCTGGCCTCATTCCTGCAAAAAGGAGGCTGCTACACCACCCAGCGCACACATGCCAAAGGCATCACGCTGTATGTAGGAATGCCGTCCGCGATGCGACAATCATACCAAAAAGAACTCGACCAGCTTTCGGACGGCGGTTACCTCATCGCAAGTGACAGCAAGAAAGCGATAATCCATGGAGCGGGCTCGAAGGGCACTCTCTATGCAGTCTATGCCTTCCTCGAGGAATTAGGCTATCGGTTATACACCCCCTCGGCACTCATTGTGCCCGACCTGCGACAAATGCAACTGCCAACGTGCCATCGGGTGAGTAACCCAGCATTCGATTATCGCGAAGTATGCTATTACTACCCCGCCCACAGTCAGCTCTATGCCGATTGGCATCATCTGCACACCTCGGCCGACCGCACTGCCAGGTGGGGCATGTTTGTACACACATTCAGCAAGTTGCTCCCTCCAGATAGATACTTTGAAGCGCATCCTGAATGGTTTTCGCTCAACAACGGAAGGCGCTCACGTGACGGACAACTCTGCCTATCAAATCCACAGGTGCTGGACACTCTGTGCCAACAACTTGCCAACGCTGTAGCCTCGCACCCCGAAAAGAGAATATGGTCGGTCTCACCCAACGACAACTACAATGTATGTCAGTGCCCCAACTGTAAACAGATGGACAGCCTCTACGGTGGGGCAAGCGGCACATTAGTGAATTTCGTCAATCAGGTGGCACGACAATTCCCCACAAAGACCATCGCCACACTGGCGTATCAGTACACTCGTCGGCCACCAACCAAAGAAATAATACCGGACAGCAATGTCCTAATAATGCTCTGCCCAATCGAGGCCGGGCGTGAACAACCGATTGCCACAGCACCCGCCGAGGTCGGTTTCCGCTCTGACATTGAGCGTTGGCACACACTTACGGAGCACTTATTCCTATGGGACTATGTCGTGCAATTCCGCAACTTCTGGAATCCATTCCCCAACCTGCACGTGCTGCAACCCAATCTGCAATACTTCCATTCACAAGGGGTGCAGCAGATGTTCGAGCAAGCCAGTGGTGACGACAACATCACCTCGTGGATGGATATCCGATGCTACATGATTGCCAAGCTTTTGTGGAACCCCAACCTTGACCTTGACTCGCTGATGGCCGACTTCTACAAGGGTTATTACGCCGAAGCCGCCCCTTACGTGCAGTCGATTATTGACACAATGACACGCTCACTCGTTACCAGCGGGCAACGGTTGAACATATATGGATATTCTGTCGACGGCTGCTTCAAGACTGACAAAAGCACAGGCTATCTATGGCCAGAAAATATCGACCACTATCGATCACTACTCGATTCGGCACGAGCCATATGCTCCGACACTGCCGTGCTACGGAGGCTGCGATTTCTTGAGTTGTCGCTTGACTTTGCAACAGTTGAACTGATGGCAAGCCAACACTACGGCACATTCGATGCCCAAAATACACTGGCCATGACAGACAGCTTGGTGGCCGACCTGCAACGGTTTGGAGTGCCACAGATGATGGAGATGGGGCACAGTCCAGCCTACTATGGATCACTCATTCATCATCTGTGCCGCAAGAGCTTAACGCCAAGCATTGTGCATGGGCACAATCCATTGCTGCACCACAGCCCTACCCCACCCTACGACGACGCCTCGCTAACCGATGGACAAGCCGGCCTGCTTGATTATCGCCACCAATGGCTGGGATTTTGGGGCAAACCCTTAGAGGCCACATTCACCATTGACTCCGCACAGACCATACACAGCGTCTGCCTCGACTTCTTCTTCTACCCCCTATCGTGGATATTCCTGCCTAAAAGCGTCAGCATATGGGGCTCGAACGATGGGCAGGCCTGGCAACTTCTCGACGAGCAGTTTTTAGACAACCCACAGGTGCTGGCCACGCCTGGAATGACCACAGTCAACCTACAACCTAAACTTACACATCCATTCCAAATACTGCGCCTGGTGGCAGAACCTATTGACGAGATTCCATCATGGCACCGCGCAGCTGGAGAAAAGGCATGGATTTTCACCGACGAAATCATTATCCAATAGCACCATGCACATCCAGCGCCGTCCATTCCTGCTTTTTGCCATCCTTGCGCTGTCCTCCATGGCCAGTGCTCAAGTAAAGGTAACTCCATATGGTTTCGTACGCACATATCTCAATTTCGACACTCGAAAGACCTTCACTGCCATTGGTGGCGAATACAATATGATGCCATACGATGAAGAATGGAACGCAGATCACAGCGCCGACCTCAACGCGGTGCCACACGCCCAATTGCAGGCTTTCACCACCCGGGTGGGTCTTCAATTGGAAGGCCCCTCGGTATGGGGTATGGAAAGTGGCGGCAAGGTGGAAGTAGACTTCGGCGGATTCGGTACGACAAACTCCTTACTACGTATCAGACACGCTTACATCCGCCTGGCCAACAACGATGGTCACAACCGAATGGAATATCTGGCCGGACAAGCATGGCATCCTCTCTGTGGCGACATTATGCCCGATGTTATCGGGATGGCATCCGGGGCTCCATTTCGTCCTCACAGCCGCGCGCCGCAGATCCGCGCTACAGGATACCGCGGACGATGGGGCTTCACCGCCGCCATGCTTTACCAGCTACAGTTCATGAATAACGGCCCGGCAAGCGCCACAAACCCAGAAAGCGTCGCCAGCATCGACTTTGCCAGTAATGCCATTCTGCCAGAAGGGTTCCTCGGCATCAACTACAAACATGGAGGCTGGTACGCGCAGGCAGGAGTCGATGCACAGGTAATCAGACCTCGCACCCACGCCATTGACCCTATGGACACGGCCGTAGTCAAAAAGGTGGAGGAATTTGTCGGCTCGATTACACCAACCGTCTACGCCCAATACGAAGCAGACAGGTGGAGCATTAAAGGCAGGGTGATGCTGGCGCAAAACACCAGCCACCTTAACCAGCCTGTGGGCTATGCCGTTACAGGAGTCAATTACATAGACGGCTCATGGGTCTACACTCCTATGCGCTCGGCCATAGGCTACCTCAATGCTGCCTATGGGCAGAGATACAAGCTGAACCTATTCCTCGGCTATTTGAAAAACCTTGGATGCTCCCGACCGCTACACGACTTTGGTGATGACGGCAATCCCATACCATCATATCTGGGCGGATATCTGATCTACATGAAAGGCGGTACACTCTTCACTGGCTTAAACTCTGTGTGGAGAATAGCGCCGTCATTCTGCTACAACGCAGGAGCATTCAGTATCGGCATAGAATATGAGCTCACTGGTGCAACTTACGGCAAAATATCCTCCAACGGTTCAATAAAACTCGACGACACCCTGCACCATGTGATCAACCATAGGCTGTGCACAATGGTAAAGTACAATTTTTAGGACACAATATGCTTGGAACAATAGTAAACACCTGCACAATACTGGTGGGCAGCATTGTAGGGTCACTGCTGCACCGAGGTATCGGCGACAGATACAAGCACACGCTCTTCAATGCTTTGGGGCTGGCATGTCTTGCCATAGGACTCAATGCGGCCGTTAGTAACTTTCCTAAAAGCGACTTTCCTGTGCTCTTTGTGCTTTCAATAGCAATCGGAGGAGTTGTCGGCACTGCCCTGGACATTGACGGACGCTTCCACCGACTCGTGGCGCGCTTCTCGCGGAATGGTGAGGGAGGGAAACTGGCCGACGGACTGGCAGCAGCGGTTCTTCTCTATTGCATTGGGCCTCTCTCTATGCTTGGACCTGTCGTGAGTGCACTAAAAGGCGACAATACCTTCCTGTTTACCAATGCAACTCTCGACCTCGTGAGCGCAACTCTCTTCGCATCCACTTACGGTATTGGCATGGCGCTGGCTGCCCCTGTGCTATTCTGCTGGCAAGGCTTGTTCTACATGGTGGCAAAAATCAGCAGCCATGCCATTAGCGACGGATTGATGGCAGAACTACTAATCGTCGGGGGACTGATGATTACGGCATCCGGGCTGTCCTTGCTTGGCATTAAAGACTGCAAGACACTCAACCTACTCCCAGCCTTGCTGGTTCCCATTCTTTGGTATATCTCAAAAACCGTGTTGGGACTGTAAAAGAGGAAACAAATAAGAGGATTCGACTTCTGTCCAATCCTCTTATCCTTCTTTCATCTGGCGGAAAGAAAGAGTTTTTTGCCCAACTTTGCACAGGCCGTCATTTGAATGTATTAACGTTCGATTTCTGTGTATGCCATGGCAAGGAAGCCTCGCAAAAAGCAAGGCTAAGTCTATGAAACGAGAGAGACATGTGATGGAGAAGATTGTGGATTACACTATCAGTTCATCGACGAGGTGCTGCGGGCACTGCACGAAAGAAGACCCGCACAGGTCGCGCCATACTGGACAACCGCGACGAGGTGATTGCCCGACTGCAACAGGAGTTGGGCAGTGGCAACTTCGAGCTTGGGCAGTACCACGAGCGCGACATCAACGAACACGGCAAGGTGCGCCACATACAGGTGCTTCCTATGGAGAGGCGCATCGCAATAAACGCCGTCATGCGTGTGGTGGACAAACGGCTGAAGAAACGCTTTATCCGCACCACAGGGGCAAGCATCAAAGGGCGTGGCATGCACGACCTAATGAAGTATATGCGCGACGACATGCGACGCGACCCCGATGGGACACGCTACTGCTACAAGTTCGACATCCGCAAGTTCTACGAGAGCATCGACCAGGACGAGGTCAAGCGGTGCGTGCGCCGTGTGTTCAAAGACCCCATCCTGATTGCCCTGCTCGACAGGTTCATCGGCATGATGGACAGCGGGCTCAGCATGGGGCTGCGCAGTTCGCAGGGGCTGGCCAACCTGTTGCCCTCCATGTCTCTCGACCACCACCTCAAGGACACGCTTGGCGTGAAGTACTACTACCGCTATTGCGACGACGGTGTTATTCTGGCAGGGGACAAGCGCGAGCTGTGGCGGCTGCGGGACGTGGTACACGAGCGCATCGAGGCCGTGGGACTGGAGATAAAGCCCAACGAGCGCGTGTTCCCCAGCAGCGAGGGCATCGACTTCCTCGGCTTCGTCATCTACAGTGGCGACCACGTGGAGCTGCGCAAGCGCATCAAGCAGAAGATGGCGCGCAAGATGGCCGAGGTGAAATCAAGGAAACGTAAAGAAGTGCTGACGGCCTCCTTCTACGGCATGGCCAAGCACGCAGATTGTAACAATTTATTCAAAACTTTAACAGGCAAAGAGATGAAAAATTTCAAAGAGTTGGGCGTAAGTTACGCCCCTGCCGATGGGAAGAAACGCTTCCCGGGACCGAGTATCAGCATCCGTGAGCTGGTGAACCTGCCTATCATCGTCAAGGACTACGAGGTGGGCATCAAGACCGACCAAGGCGACGACCGCACACTGGTGGCCATCGAAAAGAACGGTGAACCCTACAAGTTCTTCACCGCAAGTGTCGAGATGAAGAACATACTGGAGCAAATCCGCGACATGCCCGACGGCTTCCCATTCGAGACCACCATCAAGGCCGAGACATTTGGTAAAGGCAAGACCAAATATATCTTCACCTGACCATGAGACGAGCAGAAGGAACAAAGGACGTGGCACCTATTGTGTGCCTCAACCCACGCCTAGGGCTGTGGCGTGTGCGCCTTGCCATCACCCCCACCGAGACAGGCGCGGAGTGGTATGAGCAGGACTTTGACCACCGCCCCACATCCGACGAGATACGTGCCCTATTCGTGGAACTGGTGAACGAGAAAGTACAACAGAGCATTCTCACAGGCTTCACCTACGAGGGGAAGTCCGTGTGGCTGTCTGAAGAGAACCAGTTGAATTTCCGAAGCACCCCCACCGTGCCGGTGCGCTTCAAGCTGGGCGAAGATGAAGAGGGCAACGCTCTCTATCACACCTTCACATCTGCCGAGGAACTCACCACCTTCAACAAGGCCATCTCCGACCACATAGCAAAATGCCTCAACGAGGGGTGGACGGAGAAAGATGGTTTTGATGTGGAGCCATATCTGCGCGAGTGAACTATCAGCCAACGGGGGCGTAAAAAAAGCCCCCAGCCTGTTAATAATAGCCGCTTAACTCTATTAGAAACTATGATGCCTCAATGGGCGACTGGGGGTAGTTCCCACAGCCCATTGAGGCATAGCTTTTTTCGAGTTAATCGACTGCAAAAATACACAAATTTTAACACATAGACGAAGAAAACCTTAACAACCAACCATAACCCATTATGAATAAGCATTATAAGATACTCGACAAGGTCCTCACAGAAGGTCACGAGCAACACAACAAGAAGGGCGACATCAGGTATTTGACCAACGAGGTGATGCGCCTCGAACACGACCGCAGGGAGTGAATGAACATTCAAGTTCGACCCTGCCGACCTACTCGACATCTTCGAGAGCCACAACATCGCCCGAAAGAAACTCCGTAGCGAACTGGATTTGTTCCAACGTGGAGAGCGCAACACCGAAGCCTACCGCGAGGCAGGAATATCATGGTGGGACTACTGCGGTCCCATACTGGTGAACTCCTACCCGACCTACTTCGAGCGTCTTCCCCGACTGGTGGAACGTATCAACCGCGAGAAGCGCAACAGCAAGAACTACGTCCTCTTCCTCGGCGAGACTGGTGCAGAGAGCAACCAAGCCCCCTGCCTCTCGTTGGTGCAGTTCCAGATTGAGGACGGACGGCTGTTGCTGACCGCCTACCAACGGAGCAGCGACGCCTCTTTGGGACTTCCGTCCGACCTCTACCACCTCTATTTGATTTCCCGACAGGTGGACTTGCCCCTGCACAGCATCACGCTCTTCCTCGGCAATGTCCACATCTATGCCAACAACATCGACCGCACACGCGCCCTGCTACAGGGTGAGGACGGTGTGAAATTTGAACTCAATGTATAATCAACCAACCGTAACCAAATGAAGAAGTATGTAAACGCCCCGTTGCCATTTCAGGGGCAGAAACGCCGCTTTGTGAAGCAGCTGGAGGAAATGGCCATGCAGCAGAAGAAAGGAGCTGTATTCGTCGATTTATTCGGCGGCAGTGGCCTCGTGAGCCACACCATCAAGCAGGCACGCCCCGACTGCCGGGTGGTGTACAACGATTTCGACCACTACAGCAAGCGTCTGGAACATATCGGGCGCACCAACGAAATGCTCCGAGCCTTGCGCCCCATCGTGGCCACCATACCGCCCAAATCACGCATCGACGAGCCTGTACGCTCGCAGGTGATAGCCGAGGTGGAGCGGTGGCATAAGAGTGGCTTTGTGGACTGGTTCTCGCTGTCGAGCAACCTGCTCTTTACTATGAACTACGTCCACAGCTTCGAGGAGTTCCGCAAAGAGACCTTCTACAACCGAGTGCGCAAGGACGACTATAATGCCGACGGCTACCTTGAGGGTGTCGAGGTGGTATCGATGGACTACCGCCGACTGTTTGAGCAATACCGCCTTGTTCCCGATGTGGTGTTTATCCTCGACCCTCCCTATCTCTCCACCGACTGCGGCACATATACCTGCTGTGGCCCGCGACTTTATGGAGCGAACAGCGACTATTGGAGGCTGTCTGACTACCTCGATGTGCTGAAATGCATGCACGGGACAAAGTTTGTCTACTTCACCAGTAGAAAATCAACCATTGTGGAACTTGCCGAATGGATAGCCAAAAACGACTTCCACGGCAACCCCTTCGAAGGCGCAAAAGTCTATCGGCAGCATGTTAGTGGCGTTGTGCTAAATTACGAAGATATGATGCTTGTAAAGGCTGCTTAAAAGCCATTCAAACGGCATTAAAAAAGGCGTTGCAGTCAGTTTGCAACGCCTTAATCATATCTCGATTTTGGGGCCGATTTAACTCCAAATTTGGAGACGTTTTAATTTCAAGTTGTGGACAATTCAAATCGGCAGTTATACTCAGCAGCCCGACCTATCTCCCCCCCCTACAGTGCAAAATTCCAGGTGAGTGTCGCAGTAATAGGAGTGGTTTCTGCAGTTCACGTAAGCGTGGTTGCCCAATGCGCTGATGCCACAGAAATATCCATTAGTCCAATTATGTCTCCATAGAGTTTTATCTGAAAGTCCGGGCATTTTCTGTCTATCACAGTCGGCGCCTCAACCAACTCTCCCAATCGTGTTCGTTGCGCTTCTCGTAGATGCCAAACGCAAAGAAACCGCAATCGCCTTGCAGACGTTGTATCCGCTTAAAACGGGCAGAGGTGGTGGTGCGTCCGTTGTTCATCACACCATATCGTCCGTCCTGTAAGAACAATTACACCCCCGAACCTTTTTTGCCACCTTTCTTGATGCGCACCATCTCCAGATTCACCTGTTCCTTTGCCTGTGCTTCTTCGTCTACGACCACGCAACGTTTCATGCCTCGCACTCCCTTGCCGGCCTCCTTGTCAAGGAACAGCCGCAGCCAGTAACGGCCTGCAGTGGGCAGGCCGAACTACTGATAAAGTCCCACACTGTCGAGTATCAGAAATGTATATTGCCATTGCAGATACGCATGCCACGCCCTACCTGTCGCAAGTATCTTGACAGCGAAAGCGCGGGGCACGCCAACTGGAGGAACTCCACTTCCGGGCTGTCATTGCCCTCCGGGAAAAAATCCACATTGACGAGCACGACTATCTTCTGTTGACGATAGTCGGCCTCAATTTGGAGTCGTTCAGTTGGATGTTCGATACTCTACGGCATACCCATCACCGTAGCCAGGCCCTTCGTCTAGTACCCCCCCATCCACGTCGTTTTTTTCAGTGAGCGTACTCGCCGCATCGCTCGCTGTCTGCAAATACTCAAAATCGCTCAGCCACCCCTTATCGATAAAATCCAGTATCGTCCACGACTGCAGCAGCACGTCAAGAAAATGGACAAATTCCGCTCCACCCACTCGGCATGGTGTAGATGTCAGACCGAGGAACTTCGCCTTCGGCCAACCGTCCCATAGTACGCGATAGATCTTGTCCAGCGCATGGTGCGCTTCATCCACTATGACCAAAGAAAGACAGAAATCTGTCTCATCAATATGCTTTGACAGTTTCTATAGGCTCTCCACCAACACATCCTTATCTAACAATCCCCAAGCAGCCAATGTCTGTTTGATTTGCTCCAACAATTCCCGTCGATGGACCACAACCGATACAGATCCTCCCTCTTTTTTGGGGGAGGTGTCCTCACTGATGGCTGCTGCTGCCATCAGGTGCATCTTCCCCGTACCTGTGGGCATCTGCACCATGACGCTCTGCAGCCTCGTCCATAAGTCCTGTAGACGATGGAGCATGTCAAGCTGATAGTCGCGAAGATCGGTGGCCATGGCTTATCCTTTATATGCTCCGTCCTTCGCCTCAAAGATGGTACTTGGCTCATGCACTTCTATGCTGTGCCATGCCATCGGTGGTATCTGTATGCCGTATTTCTGCTCACAGGGACTGATTCGGAGGCGGGCCACCTCAGCAAAACAACTCTCCACGATGGCTTGCTCGCCGTCGTGCACAGGGCCACCAGCATCCATGTTCGACAACTCTTCGTAGAAGATCCAATCAATACAGCCCTCTAAGCAGATGACAGTCTCAGATGTTTCAATGTGTCTATGGATGGGAACTTTCGTACCTGGCTCCAGTACATTCAGCATACGCTGCGATGTATCCTCTGGTGTGGTGCGCAGGTCGAAGCTCTGTCGTTTGCGCTCATTCTCCCTCGCTCTCCAATGCAGCACAGAAAGCAGGTTTTCATTTATCAGTTGTACATCCATATTATTCCAGATTTTTCAAGTATTCTTCGTGCAGGTGGTAATATTTCTTCATAAAGAGGGCATAAACTGCGGCTAAGACTATGACCACAGCTATTAGATAGCGCCAATGGGCAGCAACTGTATCAGGAATGGCATATACCATTATCAATGACACAGACAGCTGCAATGCAGCATAGATGGTACTCACCAACACATGCCGCAGATGTAGCTCATTGGCCATCAGTTGGTAGGCGTGCTTGCGATGCGCATTTCCCAAGTTCTCATGCAGCATGATACGGTGAATGATAGTCAGGCAACCATCTACACCATAAACGATGAGGAACAGTAACCACGTGACATCACCTGTCTGCATCACCAACTTGCCGATACAGAATAGAAGAATAAAGGCAATGCCGACACTCCCCACGTCACCAGCGAAACATTTCGCCTTTGTGCGATAGTTGAACAAGCAGAAAACAAGCACGGCCAAGGCAATCACTACCAGTAATGACTCATCAATGAAGTGGAAATGCTTATTGGTAAGGAACAACGGGAGCAGCACGGCCAGTGAATAACCACCTGTAATACCGTTGATGCCATCCATGAAGTTATATATATTGGTTGCTCCTACGCAAACAATCAAGGCCAGCGGTATCACCCACCACAAAGACCAGTGCCACATATCAAGTTGCAAAAGCAGCAAGCCCATAGCCACAAACTGCGCCACCAGCCTAATGCTATCTGGCAACGAATGAATGTCATCTATAAACGACACCCCTGCTGCCAGTGTCATAGCCGCCAACAGCCACGGATACTGAAAGCCAAAGAAGGCACTCCACACCCACAGACCCAACCCGAAGATGATGCCTCCACCTCTTAATACTACGCGTGTGTGCGAGCTGCGTTCGTTGGGCTTGTCAATGATATTGAATCGGTCTGCAATTCTGAAGTATACTAACTCTACCACGAAAAGCAGCACAAAAACGATTAGATATGTTAAGTACTCTTTCATTGTTGTCTTTTATATCGATGCCAGTTTCTGTAGGTGATTCCAAACTCCACTACAGAATGCGCTCCACATGCTTTCTCGGTAGCATAGTTGGTGTTTCCACTCGTTTGCTTTCCATCGGCGAATTTTCCAAACAATTCTAGAAGGCAGCCAAAAGTCTTTCCCTTTGTCAATCTTCGGAAATAGCATTTCTTCCAAAGCTTTCTCTTTCAACTGAGGGTCGTATAGTACGTATGGGAAAATGCATTGTTCAAAACCAAGATCCTCCACGCAGATACCATTGAACACTTCGAATATTGTTCTCATGCTGAACCTGTCAAGCACCCCAAGCAACCAAGGCCAGTCTACATCCTCTCCGTGTTTTTTTACGAATATGGCCCAGTCTATTAGTTGTCGAAGATTGATTCCCGATGCGGCGAATTCAATACAGGCATGTTTTATCAGAAACAGAGCGTGCAAATTTGGAGATGGCAAATATACTTTTTCACCAAGAACCTCTATGCAGTAAGAACAGTCTTGTCCTTGTTCCTTCAGAATTCGTTCAAATTCCACGTTTGATTTATGATGGTGAACATTGATAAAATCATAATGATTCTCCACCATGAAGTCTTGCCAATAAAACACTGTGTGGTGATGGTGCGAAGTATCAATCTTTATTCCTTTTTTCGACATCACAGCAGCATCTGCATCTTTCCAATGTCCAAACAGCCAGATGTCAATGTCGCCGCATGGCCGGTGATTGGGCTTTGGCCAGTCTAAAGAGCAGCCATACCCTTTTAGCACCATCATCTTGAAACCATGCCTGTTGTAGAATGCTGCTAATTCAGAAATTGCTTTTTCGTATGCTTTATATCGCTCTTCAAAAATTTGTAAAACATGTCCAATCCACTCAAGTTTCAGATTCAAGGGTATTGTAGCTGCCACCTCAGGCATACTGTCTGCTCCATCTAATACAATGGCCTCTAATCCATGTTGAATTGCTAACTCATACAAAGGAAGCCAATCTATATCAGACTGTATAGATACTGCATTATGACCTATTCCCCTTCTGACAAGTCGTGTAAAATCTTCGCCCAAGTTCATATTTTATAGTTATCCAGCACATCCATTGGCTCCCAACCCAACTCTCGACGAGCCTTTTCATTGGAGAAAGTCAATGACTTTGTCATCTTCTCCAGCTTATAACTATTGAAGGGGGCCTTTGAACCGAGCAAATCACCTACTTTCGCCATACACCATGCCATCCAGTAAGGTATCGATATTGGTTTCCTTCTTTCTAACTGGCGGGCAACCGATTCTGAAATTTCTCCAAATGAGGGTTGCCTTGTATCGCATACATTATAAATTCCTCCTTTTTCTTCGAGCAAAGGTAATAATCTGGCAATATCCTCAGCCATCAAGATACTCTTCACCACTCTTCCTCCGGCAATATTCATATAGAAGCCTTTCTTGATGCCATTCACCATAGCGCCAAGATTTCCTGGAGCGTTACGTCCTGCAAGAAGTGATGGACGAAGTATGCTCAGCACCACACCATGTTCCATAGACCACTTTGTCAGATACTCCTCTGCCATAATCTTACTCTTGGCATAAGGAGAATCTCCCTCCAATGGATGCGTTTCTGTAATCAGCTCTCCAAACTCACATCCATACACAGCTACGGTACTAATGAACACAAGAGATTTTGGGATTCCTGCACTTTCCAGTGCTTTACACAGATTTACAGTTCCTTGGTAGTTCACATCATAGAACACCTGCTTCTCATCCTCGGTCTTCGGCACCGTATGCGCCTTTCCCGCTGCGTGCAGAACCACGTCATAATGCGTATTGATGGGTGGAACCTCCTTGGCAATATTTATTTTGATGTCATCATCATCGGTCAATCCAATGGTATGCACATCATAACTTTTCTCCAACACGGGTCGTATGTTATAGCCTAAGAAGCCAGATGCTCCAGTAAATAATAGTTTCTTCATTAAATTCTATACAGATTAACAGACTTAATATACTGTTCTTGCACTTCTGCCATTTTTACATTTTCAACTTTTGACACCTTGCTAAAATGTGAGCCGTTTGAAAGGACTGAAGCCACAAAATCCTTTATCTCATATCTCAGCCCCTCACCCACAAACGGATAGAAATATTTCTTATTCTGACTCTGGTCTTCATACCTCACCTCAAAATAATCCGTCTTCCACCAGGGAGCTGGTACATAGACATATCCCCTTGTACCTGCGATAGTCATAGCCCCTTCTGTCTTTACACCAAGGCCCACCTGGAATGAAGCAATTGCATGATCAAAGCGGAATACCGCCTTGGTGTACATATCAACCTCATTCTTCATTTTGCTATAGAAGTTGATGCTCCTATAATCCACCCCCAAAAACTTAAAGATGGGCAGCAAGGGGAAGCAGGCATTCTCACTCATACTGCCACCAATGCGTTTGCTGTCCAATTTCTCAGAACTCTCATCTGTCAAGGTAGTAACAGAAGCATTTACTTCAACTATATCGCCAATAACACGAGACTTCAATAAAGAAAACAAATGGCCAAAGGCTGGCGTATAAGCCGTTTTCAAGGCCACCATCAGCACCAATCTTTTCTTTTCAGCCAAGTCAAACAGTTCTTCTGCCTGAGCCTTCTCAAAAACAAACGGAGTTTCGCATAGCACGTGCTTTCCATGCTCTAATGCTGATTTGGCATATTCATAATGAGTATAGTGCGGAGAAGCGATATATACTGCATTACAATTATCATACAGCACATTCAGGTTGTCGGCACAAACTGGTATGCCATAATTATCACAATAGGTTTTGCACTCCTTTCTATTAGGGTTATAGGCTGCAACGATGTTCGCACTATTCACATTCTCTGCTTCCGGAACAAACCGACAGGCAATACTGCCGGTGCCTATAATTCCTATTTGTACAGTTGGGCGTTCTTGCCTTAGTTGGGTTGAAGACACACCTTGTGTACGAGGTAGATATACAACCTCACAGAATTCTTTCAGATAGTCAAAATAACCTTCCCAGTCAGAACCGATTGCAAAAATGTCAACGCCATATTTCTGTATATCATCTATTTTCTGCCCTCTGTATTCCTCAATAACAATCTGGTCAGCAAGACCTGTTGCCTTGACTGCCTCAATGCGTTCCATCACATTGTTGCAAGTGTTCATCTTTCCCCTCTCAAGGTCAAAGCTATCCGTAGTGATGCCCACGATTAGGTAGTCACCCAGTTCCCTTGCTCGCTTCAAAAGGTTATAATGTCCTCGGTGAAACAGGTCGTAAGTGCCGTATGTGATGACTTTCTTCATCAGATAAACTTTTTGTTTTTTAAATCAACAAACGCGTCAATCAACCTGTCGTAGTCAGCCTCCGTCAAACATCCAATGTGGCCCACGCGGAAGATGGTGTCTTTCATCTCACCTCCATTCGGACAAATCCACATACCGTACTCATCCTTTATCTTCAAGAATATCTGGTACGCGGACTGTGTGGTGGGGTGCAGAGGCGTTACGGCATTGCTAAGACTCTCAGAAACAATCTCAAAAGGCAGGTTATATTCTACAAGCTTGTCTCGGAAGTATTTAGCCAGACCTGCACAACGTGCAATTTCTGCCTCTGCACCGCCCATGGCATCAATTTCCTTCAGACGCACATTAATCTGTCTAAGAATACCAACAGCGGGAGTCCAAGGTGTCTGTCCCCTCTCCATATTCTTTAGTGCCAACTTCAAGTCTAAATACTGACAGCAGCAACGATTCTCCTGTACGCGTTTCAGAGCATCCGGAGAAAGTATCATCACTGCAATACCAGGCGCACAGGCCAATGCCTTCTGGGAGCCCGTAATCATAATCCCAGCATTTGTACCTGCCATATCGAAGTGGTCACAGAGGAATGTGCTGATGGTATCAACAATGAGGAAGCAGCCATTACGTTTGCAGAAATCACTTACTAAATTAATGTCATAGTGAACACCTGTTGATGTTTCGTGCTTCTGTAAAAGAAATGTTGTATATCCCTGACCTTCGTAGGGCGTAAGGTGCTCTGGCTTCAGCGCCTTGCCATGTTCTAACTTGATTTCCGTAAAAGGAACTCCATGTCGTGTCAATAGTTCCACAAAGCGTTCACCAAAGCTGCCGCCATTGACAACAAGAGCTTTATCATTCTTGTTCAGGCAATTCATGATGGAGGTTTCCATACCACCACTACCAGAGCAGGTCATAAAAACAACCTTACTATCATCCGTGGCGTGGGCGAACTTCTTTACCAAGCGTTCATTCTCCAGCATCAACTCTGAGAACTCAGATGTTCTAAAATAGGGCACTTGTTCAGCACCAATGGCGCGTACTGCATCAGATGACTGTACGGGGCCTACTGTAAAGTTTATCATTATATTATTCCGTTTTTAGTTTTTAAACATTTTCTCAACACACATCTCAGTGGCATGACCACCAAGATAAGTAAACCTGTTCTTAATCATATCCCTTGTCTTCTCACATTCTGCCTGATAGTTTATTGTCAGAATATGATTAATGACCTTATCTTCTGTTTCAAGGATTCCGTTGGGCATGTCTTTCGCAAAGTCAATATACAATCCTCGTGTTGACTTATAATCGTCATAGTCGTATGCAAAGCAAATCACGGGACGTTCCAAGATAGAATAGTCTGCGATGCAGGCAGAATAGTCCGAAATCAGGATATCTGCAACCTTAAACAAGTCGTTAATAACAGGATAGGAGGTATAATCCAGGCAGAAATCATCGAACTCGACTCCAAGGAGTTTGGTTGTATAAGCATGAGTTCTGAACAGAAGAACATACTCATCCTTTAACTTCTCTTCCCACTTCTTCAAATCCATAGGAGGCTTGATGGCGTAAGACGCGCCCTTGTCGTAGCTGTCACGCCAAGTAGGTGCATACATCAAAACCTTTTTATCAAGCGGCAGCCCAAGCTTCTTCTTTAGGGCAACTACTTCATCTTTCGTTACATGATACAGCCCGTCATTACGAGGAAGTCCAGAAGGTATCAGTGCTTCTTCTCTTACATTCAAATCGCGTTTGAATATCTCCTTCTGATACTCGCTTTCATAACACCAGAAATCAGTATTGCTGAAATCATAGTCCTTACGACCACCAGCAGCATTTCCTATGCAGTTAAAAGCCACGCCATGCCACGTGTTAAGATAGACGCATTTCTTCTTTTTGTAGTGGAGACTACGCTCTATATTAACGCAAGTTATCCAATATTTCGCTTTCAGTGTATATTTGAAATATTCTGGCGTGTCTGCTTTTATTTTGATGGCAGGCCCGGGTACATCTACGTGTTCTGGGTCTTCCAGTGCCCAAACATATTTATAATCCTTGTACTCTGGATGTGTAATCATATATTCATAGATAGCACGAGGACTGTCGCTATACTTTCTGGTATGTCCACTAAAGATAATCATCTTGTCATCCATGGGAACAAAGTGGCCCCAAGCCCGCATAAACGCACTCATGGAACTACGGAAAGCCTTATTGATAAAATAATTGTGCTTTAGCGCATAATCAAGTCTAGCCCTAAAGCCATGCATTTGTTTCTCTTCTGCCATTATGATAATATGGTTTTTATTCTACTCACTACTTTTTGCAGGTTTATCTCGCGGGTTAGATTATTCATTGCGTAAGCCTTGCTGTTCTTTCCCATTGCGCAGAGTGCTTCACCATCCATTTCCCCATAATCTCTAAACGCTTTAGTCAGCGAATCCAGGTCGTCAGGGGGAACGATGATGCCACACACGTTTTCTTTCAGAATCCGTGTTGTTGCGCTGTCTTCATCCACACTGGCCAATATTGCTTTGCCAGACAACATATACGATGTCAACTTGGAAGGAAGACACAAGTTGCCATTTCCTGTAGGAAGCGCCATGACAAGCACGTCGGCCAGAGACTGCACATAGGCCACTTTGTCCCTGCTCACTTGTTCAAAAACCACGTTCGTCATGCCAAGCCCCTTGGCCAGATTCACACATTCCTCCTTTTTATTTCCACCTCCATATATTCTGAACTCACTATTGGGGATTGCAGCTTCATTAAAGGCCTTTATCATTAAGTCAACATTGGCATGTTCATTGATGCTTCCCACGTACGCATAGATTATCTTTCCGTCATCCGTGCGCTTGGGGTATTCCTTCAGGAAGTCAGCATCGTTCTGCCAGTTATTAACCACAAGATAGTTCTCTTTAGCCACTCCTCTGGTTTCAGCCAAGTAGTTGCGCATCTCCACAGATATGGTCCTGACGCAAGCTGCATGTTTTTGATAATATTTGTCAATGGGCAACAATACACTCCCAATCATCCTTTTCAACAGACCTGGATAATTCTTATTGGTAAAAAGACATTCCGGATAAATATCCTGTATGGGGACCATATAAGGTATACCATATTTCTTACAGGCCTTTGCCACCCGATAAAGCCCGAACAGTTGCCATCCGTCGTTATAGACAAAATCTATTTCACCATGATGCTTCTCTATATATTCTACAGATTTCTTTCCAAAATCGTTGCTCTCCTTGAAGCGTCCCGTCAGTTCAGACTGCGGATGAGTATAAGAATCCACAAGTATCGTCCTGAACGACTTGTCCTCAACCTCCGTACTCTCAAACTTCACACCGATTGGTCTGGTAGGATATGGCCTAAGCACAGTCACCTCATACTCCTTCGCCAACTCATGAGCCAAGTCATAGTTGAGGAAAGCAGAAGTAACCTGCTCTGGAGGAAATACTGCGGATATGATTAATATTCTCTTTTTCACAAAACTTCCTTTTTGCTCGACAATTCTTCCAGCAGCTTGATGAGTTTTGCTGTGCGTTGCTCATAATTGTCAAAATTATTCAATTGTTCTTTTCCTTTTTCTGTCAATTGCTGTGCATAGCCTTTTTCTGTTGCCACCTTATAGATGGCCTCAGATGCTGCAGCTGCATCAACTGCGCTATAATAGCAGGCAGCTTCGCCACACAGACCGCGTGCAAACTCCAGGTCGGTGGTGACGATGGGCACCTCCATTCGCATGGCCTCCGGATAGGTAGCTGAGAAACATTCCAGCAGCGTGGGCATGAACATAATGTCTGCCTGTTCATACAGGTGGGGGCACTCTGTTACATCTACCAGCCCAAGGATGACGAAATGATGCTTGTATTCTTCAGGAATGAACGTAGCTCTCTCCATCGGAATGGTCAGCACGAAGCGGAATCTGAAATCAGGATGGTGAGCATCCATATAACTACAGATGTCAGCCATAATGGGGAAGTTCTTGTGTGCATTCCAACTTGACACGGTGAGCAGGGTTGTTCCTTCAAAAGAAGGCAGACTATAGCCATGCCCCCAGTTCTCTGGATGGTCATACACTTGGTTGTAGTAGTTCGTAACTGTATGGACTTTCACTCTCTTTCCCATCAACTGCTGGAATCGCTCAGTGATATAAGGATTCTCCGTATAGAACACTTTCGAACTCCTGCGGAAGTAATAAGTCCACACCTTATACTTCAAACGGTCTTTCCAAGACACATGCTGGAAGAATGGCGATTCAGGCAGTACCAGATGGGGCCTGGCAAAGCCACAAAGATGTGGACAACGTGGTTGCCATCGTGAAGGGCCAAACACTGTTAGTACGGCATCAATACGATAATCGCTAACCAGCTTGTCAAGCATCTTGTCACGTCCAAACAGCAACGTTCTGGCATTGTTTTTTATGTCGTAGTCTACAATCTTTACGTTGTCATATCCAGCTATTCGTGCTTTAGTCTTTGCCAGAAAGCTTGATAGCACCACAACAAACTGGTGTTGCGGGTAGCGGTTCAGCAGGCAGCAGACAGAGTCTGTCACCTGAATGCCCCCGCCTCCTTTTGAGTTTGAGGAATTTATCAAAAAATTCATGCTGATGATAGGCCCCCCATGCCACAGAGGGTCACACTCTTTCGAGGTGACCTTTGTAAGGGGGATACAATTTATTTATCTGTCAGTTCAAAGAAGAAAGGTTATTCAAATAACTTCTTCATACAGGGAACATTCTTGTAGAGTTAATGGTGTTGAACACATCTACCGAATGGAAAGAGACCGCATCTTCTTTCGTAACAGTTACGATGTCTGTGTAATTTCTTGAACCCATGTAGGTTCGTATGCTGTAGACTGGGTTATGCTCCAACACCTGTGCCTCACCACTTTGGTAAAGCACCACTTTGTCGAAGAATTCCACCACGCAACCATTAGGAACAATGGCGGCTTTCAATGGACTCGCTACGCCACCAGAATTGCCAAGCTGCGGCAATTGTCTGGAAACCGATGAGTACTTGATGGGAGCATCGTCTGTTTTCTTGATTTTGATGTTCACAAAAGAGCCGTCATTCATCACAAAGAAGCTGCGTCCTTTACTGTTGAAACAGAAACGAATTTGTTCTTTGTCGATGCTCGCATGTTCCATCATATCGGCCATCTCAAAAGTGGCAGTGGCAAAACTCGTAATCTCCTTGCGCTCTATCTTGTCTCCAAAGCGGAACCTGTCAGAAGAAAGTCTGTCGGTGTTGGCCGTCTCGTTAGCAAGGTAGCGGAACTGCCTGGCCGATTCATAGTTAATCACGTCGAAGTCGCTCCAGCCTGTACGCAGCGAACGACCGGGCACATTGCTGTTGTCGCTGACTCGCACACGCTGGTTCTCAACAAGTGCATCGGCATAGAAGAGCCCCTCTCTATCTGCCGACAGCACAACTTTGCCAGCGCGAGCACTGAGCGAGACCACCTTTGAGTCAAAACACTTCTCAAAGCGAGTGGGTCGCAGACGATAGTATTTATCGTTGAAATCAGGATTCAGTCTCGACTCCATCACGCCCTCCTTGCTGGCAATATACATGCGCAAGTCGTACATATAGACATCAAGTGGCAGACTGTTCCATGTTCCCATAGAATGGCAATACTCCTCAATGTCGTTGAAATCGACTTCAAAGACTACTTCCTTGGCGGCTTTGTTCCACAAATCCTTTACTGCATTTTTCAGTTCTTCAATGCCAAGAATCAGCTGTACTGACTTGCTCTTGAAATATTCATTGTGAAGGAAGGCCAGTTTTATGAGACGCTCAAACTGCGGATATTTCGCGCACAGCATGTGAATCATTCTATGGTAAGACACATACAATATCCGTCCATCCTCCATCAAGAGAAAGAGGTAGCCACCGTACAGATAGCTGTCTACGGTTTTTGCTTTGATGGTAAAGTTTAGCGTGTTCATAGTTCGTGTCTAATTAGCCGTCCGTAAGTTATCTTCGAAATGAGCTGCTGCTGAAGCCAAAATTCTATCAGGTCGTCACCCAAGTCCAAGCTGTCTATGGGATAGCCATGCCACGGGTCATTGACATTCATTGTTTGTGGGAAGAAAGCCAGTCGTTCGCCATGGTCTTTCCCCAGCACATACTCACATCCATCCAGCATTCCGTAAAGTCCACTTTGGTCATCATTCATCCAGCACTGCCTGTCACCTATAGGTGTATCGGCAATCTCAAACACCTCATATTGCTGATCCTTTGATAGTGCCCAGCGTGTCTTGTCGCTACGCTTGGGTGCATTGGGGTTGTGATATTGAGCTGGCATATAGTAATGGCCGTTGGGAGACGGGCCAAATTTGCCGTTCGTCATTGTATGCTGTGAAAATACGTGTGCCATCTTCTGTTTTTGTTTTGCAAAAGTACAATTTAATTTTGAATTGACAAAAATAGTATGAATATTTCTTGATGTTATGTTAGGAACTTTTAAATTTTGATTATTGGTGTCCGATAAAAGTTTCACGGGATAGCAAAAGATTAGGGCTGTAACCATTTTGTGATTTCAGCCCTTTTGATTACCTTTGCAGTCGTAAAACACAAACAAAGTAATCATGAGCAAAGATACACATTTTATCGGACAGCCAGTCTATGTTCAATTGTTAAATCTCGTAAACCGCGAGAAAATCAGAAAGATAAGTTCCGATGGAGGATACAACAGGTACGTAAAAAACTGGATGGTTAAACCTATTTTGTGGCTTTTTTGTTTGCTGTATTGATGCGTTTTGACACTCTGAGAGAGATTGTTGTAGGCATGCTGGCCGAGGCAAACAAACTCCAACACCTTGGAGTGAACTACATGATTAAGCGTAGCACCCTCTCTGATGCAAACAATCGTCGCAGTAGCCTGTTCTTCAGGGATATTTACAATCAACTATACAAGCAGTACAAGCATCTTTTATCGGACAGCCAGCTCACTGAGACACAGAGGCAATTGTATATTATTGATTCTACGACAATAACATTATTTTCAAACATCTTGAAAGGGGCAGGTCGTAACCCGAAGCACGGCAAGAAAAAAGGCGGCATCAAGGCTCATTGTGTCATCAAGTATGACGAATGGGCTCAGCATTTTGTGAACTTCACTTCCGCTGCCACTCACGACATAGGTACACTAAAAAATCTTCATCTTCCTGAAGGCTCTTTCATTGCCATGGACAGAGCTTACATCGACTACTCGGAGTTGGAGAGGCTTACACAGGAACATGTGTTCTATGTTACCAAAATGAAGAAAAATCTAACTTTTCACACCCTTGAGTCTACAATGCTGATAACTCCTGACGCACAGGTGGAGATGAGCACCAGAAAAGTACAGTTTACCAAGGGCGATGTCACTCATACAGCTCGCATGATACAATATTGGCACAAAGATGGGAGCTATGCCACACTATTGACCAACAACTTCGACCTGTCCGAGCAGGAATTCATTGCTATTTATGACGACCGATGGCAGATAGAAGTACTCTTTAAGCAACTCAAACAGAATTTCCCACTAAAATATTTCTACGGTGAAAGCGTCAATGCAATAGAATCGCAGGTATGGGTATGTTTGATAGCCAACCTGTTGCTCACGGTGGTGAAACGTAAAGTCAAACATCATTGGGCATTCTCAAACCTCGTCACCGCCGTCAGGCAAGTGCTGATATACTACGTCGACATATTCAGTTTCCTTGAAAATCCGGAACGGACATGGGAAAGGATCAACGCTGAACGATGCGAGACTGACACAGGGCAGCTGGTTTTACAGTTTTGAGGTGGGGCTTGATTTCCCCGACTGCTGTTTCGCCAGCACTATCATCCCTCTATATCAACGATTTGATATAGAGGAATGATACCACTTATATTTTTATCGGACACCAATAAATTTTGATATTAACAAAAGTAACAAAACTGCACAAATATACGTTGTGATGGAAAGGTTTAGACCTCGTAAGCTGAAGAAGGTTGTTGGAATAAGGAGTGAAGCATAGATTGACTCGTAACATGGAGATCGTCCATAGTTATAAAACATCAGATAATAATTACAACGCTTTAGAAGAACGCCCAGCAGAAACAAGAAAAAGTAAGATAAATATCCAAAATCAGCCCTTAACTCTCCTGTAAACCCTGACGCTGTTGAAGCCGTATCAGCCATATTCGGATTAAAGTATCTTGGCAACCAGTGGTCTACCTGTGTAGGCTTGTCAGGCCAAATAGCTCGTGGTACCCAGAAATATGTAATGAAGCCTATACTCTTACCGTACGTATGTTCATGATCTTCAAAATATCTTTCAGCCAATCGTGTCATTGCTACACAACCTTCTGGGGAACATTGATTAGCTATAATTTCAGCCAAATTGCCATTTACCATTTTCCTTTCTGAGAGATTTTCCCAGCGATTCTGGTAAGATTCATTTCTATTTATCTTTGTTAATTGTGAAATCAAACTAAGAACAACTACAGCAAAAAGAAGAAGAACCATTGACTTCAGATTGACTTTATCAAAATTTAGAAATCCGCTTACTAAGAAAAATGGGATAACAGAGAATAATAATTTAAAACGGGTTGATAGTATAATTAGAAATAAGAAAATAGGGAGAACAAATGCTAAAGCCACCCATTTGGAACTTTTTTTTATGTGAACAACATAATAAGCTATCAATGCTGGCAAAATTAATCCCAAAGCACTATTCAACGAGCCTTTGAGAGTACCACTTCCCATCGTTGACACTAATTGTCGTCCATAAAAATAACTCATAGAAACCTTTGGAAACATGTTGTACAAATAAAAGATTGTCAATAAAGCTAACAAAAACGGGAAGAACTGCGATCTTGTAGAGAAATTTGTTTTCTTATATTTGTACAATTGTTTATTTGCTGCTATTGAATAGCCTATTAATACAACATTATTTGCCGACAAAAGATAGCGTACAGTCCAGTTAAAATCATCTCCTTCTGGGCTTAGTATCATCTCAGACAATATGATATATATGAATCCTGCAATCCAAACAGAATACAATGAAATTGCTTTTACTTGTCTAATTTCTGTCAAAAACAATATACCTAACAGATACATGTGGAAATCAGCCAGTTCTTTATTTGTAATCCCCGGCAAGATCATCAAAACGAAGGACAAGAAGAAGACGGAATACTTTATTATATTTAATGATTTAACTTGTTCCATTGTCGTTTCATATTTACGTCCAAAAAACCTTGAATGCATGATGCGTTATTCGTTGCTCTTTAGGGGGCAGTTTCATGTAATCCCCATAGAAAGCTCGGAGATAGTTTTCAAAGCCATTCATTGCTTTCAACTGATGCCCTTGAAAATATATGTCAACAGAAGTTGAGAAATCTGCATGGGCAAAACGGTTGTTCGGATTTCCAAAACAGCTCTCTGCAAGGTAGGATGTGGACATATCGTTGTATTTCTTTGCATACCTGTCAATCATCTTAGCCATGGACCGCATAGAGAAAGGTAGCAAGAAAAATTTCATCATGTATAAGAATATGTTCTTGGCTAAGGAGCGGCCTTCTCTCCATACCATTTTCTTCATGCCAAAAAGTCTTTGCAGTAAGACTCTGCGCTTTTCGTACTTCTGCCAGTCTGCTAAAGAATCAGGAGCTGCATCAATAGGAAACACATCAATACCAAATCCAACACCATCAACATTTGTGTTAGACTGCTCAATTAACAGCGTATGAGTGTCGAAGACTTTAGCGTACGGTTGTTTCCAGTCTTTCGACGTTTCCAACGATATGGCCTGATAGTGTCCCGTTTCATCATGATAAATGTCAAGGAATCGGTTATAGTCATTGCGCAACATGTAGATATCAACATCATCGTCCCATGGTATGAAACCTTGGTGCCTTACGGCTCCAATGAGCGTTCCACAGGCCAGAGAATACATAATATGATGGTCTTCGCAGAACTGATGTACAGACAACAGTATTTCAAGTCCTATCTGTTTAAGTTCTCCTGTTGAATTTATTTCTTTCATGTTTTTTCTTTAGTCTTCAACTACGGCAAACATTTCGTGCCTGTTCTTTGTAATGAAGTAGCTGGCAAAAAACGTGATAGCCAAATATTCTGCCAGCAGGACAAGGGGGGCATTGAGTACAAAACAGGCAACTACAGGCAATGTCATAATGATGCCCAAGAGGCGGTTGTGATTACTGCGATAGTGAGGGTACTTCCATTCCATGAACGCGTAGGACAGCCAGCTGAGCACGAAGGTATAAATACACTGCGCCATAGCTGCTCCCATCACCCCATAAGACTTGATAAGGATATAGTTGGCAGCGAGGTCAGCCAAAACCGCTATTGCAGAAAAAAACACTACATAGCCATTTTTGTCGGAAGTCATATATACGTAGGTGTTGTAGAAATAAACTGGCAACATAATGTAGGCAGCAGAGAGCATAAGATATAGAGGTGTTTCGCCTGCCTTGTCAATCAGTTGGAACACCCCAGAAGTGGCAAGCACCACGACTGCTGCAAAACCGATGCATGTATAGATAAAGGTCTGGTTGGTTATGAGGAATCGTTTCGGATCTTTCCTTATTTTGAAAAGCATTGGCTCGAAGTAGGACGTGCAAATAGAGAACAAGAATGTGAAAGCAGATAGTATTGTGACTACAAAGTTGTAGTGACCAACTTCTGTCAGTGACACTAATTCTGCAAGGAAGAACTTATCAATATTGGGGCCGATGTTCGAGATAAGCTGCTGTATCACCAATGGATAGCCATAGAGCATGTTGCGCTTGAAAATATTCCAATCAAAAAGGAAACTGATGGCAAACTCCTTGAACACTCCTATCTTGCAGATGGTGGAAATGACATAGGCCAGGAATGTCCCTAATACAAACCCCAGACTTACGTCGTCAAATACTATAGAAACAAGCAGAGAAGCTGCAAACTGCACAATACTGAATATCAGCCGCATGCCAGCGTATGACTTGATGCGCTTATCTATACGGAGGATATAGGTAACAAACGCATAAACCTTTCCCACGCCAAGGTTGGCCATGCATATATACAGCGGTAGAGACGTCTTGATGTTGAAGAAGGTATCGCAGCCCGAAGCCCAAATGCCCAGCCCAAGCGATAGCAGGATGACTGCGATGAGCAGCATCCACGCCGTGAAGGTGGTGGAAAGAAAATATCGGTTGTCGTGTGTGCTTTTGTCAAAGAAACGATAGACGACACGCTTCTGTCCGAAGTCAAGCATCACTTCCGCCATGCGCTCAAAGGCAATAAGCAGAGCCAACATTCCGTAGTTCTCCGGATGCGGTTTTGACAAGAAGAACAGCAACAGCAGCAACACCCAGTGCAGCCCCTTTGCCAAACCTTCGGAACTAAAGAAAGCCAACGTTCCCTTCAGTTGCTTAAATCTGAAAAGTATATTTTGCATTATAATCTCGTAATATCAGGATGACTGTTGCTTTCTGAAGAACAAGTGCTGACGGCGCTTTTCCTCTGGGGGGAGCTGACGCCAGTCGCCATATGAAAATTCCAAATATTGCTCGGGCTTATTGGGTAGGAACACCTCTCGCCCATTAAATTGACCGACCGAGACAGGCATCATTACGTCTTTGTCGATAGGGTTGGTATTAATGAATATGGAGGGTATGTACACCTGCTTTGTTTCTTTGTTACAGATGAGCCACTTGTCAGCAATCTTGAGCCACCGCTTGTAGGAAAGAAATGAAAAACAGAATCCAACGCCAAGGCGGATGTAATATTCAAAGGTTCCTTGCCGAGTCAGCTTCATGGTGAATTTGTAGTCGGTGTCGCGCTTGCGGTCATACCAGAGCCTGCACGTGGTGGCAGCGGTTGACAGTATCATGTAAACTGCCCACTTCAATTTTCTCCTTAGCCAGCGTTCGTCATAGTTTTCGAGTGGAAACACATCCACACACACTTTGTTATAACTCCCCCCCCCCACTGGCGAAATAATCCGCGTTTCATCGTCAATGATTTTGGTATAGCGTACTTCTGGTCCCAGCGATGTGTATGGCGAATAGACCTTCAGGTGCCTGGGTAGTCCACTTTCACATAAAGATAGAAAACGCATATAGTCTTTTCTCGGCATCAGAATATCTACGTCGTCGTCCCAAGGAACAAAGCCGCGATGGCGTACAGCACCAAGCACAGAGCCATAGCCCAGCATCATCGTTATGTTGTGGCTCTTACAGAAATCCTGAATGGTCAAAAGCATGGAGAATCCTGTTTGTTGTACTTGATGAAACTGTTTGTCATCCATAGGAATGAAAACATCTTTCATCAAGTACATCTTGTTCAGCAGCTCTTCAAATCGGATCATATCGTAGTTCGCTATTGTAGGATTACGCCATAGAGCTGTTTTATTGTTCCTTCATCTAATTCCATGGGGCTATTCTTTAACCGCACAGGGTTAACCGAGTGGGAAAGAATGTCCAATTCACTTGCCCTATCGTTTGATTGGGGATTATTCACGCCCATCTCCGATAGCATCGCGCGGAAACATTTTATGGCTTCTATTGGTGTTGAACACCCCATGGCATGCGCTATCTCGGTATAGATAGTTTTCAGATATTCTTCTCCACGCTTATCTATGCAGTGACCTCGCCCCGCATTCATAAACGACCAAATCTCAGGAAGGCAAACTGCCACAGCATGCCCATGAGGGAGCTTATACAGCGAGGTAATCTTATAGCTGAAGGCATGGGGGGCAGTTGTCTGTGTTATGCAGATGGCCTGTCCTGCAAGATTTGCTGCTTGCATGATTTGCTCTGCTGCCACGTCAGAATTGTTGAAGATGTATTCACGCCACCACTTGGTGATGGTCTCTACAGCTTGTTTCGATAGTTTTTTGCTTTCCTCGGTACTGTTGACACTCCACCAAGACTCAATGCCATGGCAATAGGCATCAAGCATGGTGCATTTCTTCTGGTATAACGGAAGTGTTTTCAGCACCTTCGGTTCCAAAATGGCAATGTCGGGAATGATGCTGTCATGCGTGACGCTCTGTTTCTTCCCTTTGTAATAGATGACAGCATAGCGGGTAGACTCGGAGCCTGTGCCGGCAGTAGTAGGAATGGCAATGAGTTTTACGCCAGTATCTCCATAGTCTTGTTCCAGATAGAGCTTCCCCTTCTGCATTTTACAATAGAGCTTGATGCACTTGGCTACATCCAAAGAACTGCCGCCGCCCACTGCAAGGATGGTGTCGCACTTTGTGATGTTGAACAAGTCAACACCCTTGCAGACATCCTCGTAGAGCGGGTTAGGCGTAAAGTCGCTGAAGACCACATAGGGCACGCCCATGTTCTCTATGTCATCTTTGATACTGAGAAAGGGGAAAGACGCATCACATACCAACAAAACCTTAGAAGAATCTTCCAAGGCTTTTGACAGGTATTCTATGCCACGATATATTATTTGCTTCATAATTGACACACAGAAATCATGGAGATTTAATCTTTCAAGAAAGCCATCAAAGCCTCTTTGTTCTGAATGGGAGTAGTTGTTGGACGGCCAAGGTCTTTACGGTTGCCTTTCTTTACACACACCTGTAAGAGGATGGGGCCTTCCTGTGTCTTCACTTTTTCCAGAAGCTCCTGGAGGTATTCTTTCGTTTCACAGCTATAGTACTGCTTGTAGCCTACAGCCTTGGCAATGGCTGGAAGATCTATCTTCAGTCCTACTGTAGGCTGGCCCCCCACGCTGTCGTGTGCACCGTTGTTGAACACCACATGGACATAGTTCTTAGGGGCTTTGCTGGCCACGATGGCCATGCTGCCCAAATGCATAATGGCCGCGCCGTCGCCGTCGAAGCACCACACGCGGCGGCCAGGCTGCGCCATAGCGATGCCAAGGGCTATCTGCGAGGCATGCCCCATAGAGCCTACGGTCAGGAAATCGCGCTCATGGCCTTGGTTCATCGCGGCGCGGTATTCAAAAAGCTCTCTGCTGATCATACCCGTCGTTGAGACAATGCAGCCCTTCTCGTCAAGGGCTGCAGCTACGGTCTGGATGGCTTCTTCGCGAGATAACGTGAGATCGTTCTGCTCTACGTTCTGCAGTGTATAGGCATCAAAGGTATCCTTCTCAATCACCAGAGCATAGACCTCTTTGCGCTGCAGGGCTGCAACGGCCTTGGCAATCTGCTTCTCAGCCTTATCTTCGTCCTTGCTCAGTACGTCAAAGTTGACACCCATCGTGTTGAGCAACCCCGTGGTTATCTTTCCCTGTTTCACATGCTGCGGCTCATCGTGCACGCCGGGACGCCCCCGCCAGCCAATGAGCAGCAGCACAGGAATATGATAGACTTCGGGGTCTGTCAGCGAGGCAAGCGGGTTGATGATGTTGCCCTCGCCACTATTCTGCATATACACGCAGGCTGGCTGGCCCGTGGCAAGATAGTGCCCGGCAGCTATTCCTACGGCAGCGCCCTCGTTGGCTGCAATGATGTTATGCTGAGCATCACAATGGTCGGTGATGTAAGCACAGATATTCTTTAGCAGACTATCGGGCACGCCGGCAAAACAGTCTATGCCGTTCTCTCTCAGCTTCTCAATAAAATATTCTGGACGAATCATTATTGCTCGGGTATTAAGGTGATAATCTCTTTGATGGACATGCACTTGTCGTCGCACTCCTTGGCGCGGTGGTTCTGCAGTATGGTGCGCGCTGCATCCTGCATGGCGGGGAATCCGGTGCGGGTGAGTTGGTTGGCATAGATGACCACGTTTACGCCACGCTCCTTGAACTCCCACTCTGTGACGGTGTTGAACGATGTGGGTACAACCACGATGGGAGTGGTGCTGTTCTTCTGACGGAACTTCTCCACAAACTCAAATATTTCAGCCGGGTCTTTCTTTCGAGAGTGAATCATAATGGCATCGGCACCAGCCTCGCTGAAGGCAAAGGCTCGTTCTAAGGCATCTTCCATGCCTCGCTCCAGAATCAGGCTCTCAATGCGGGCACAAATCATAAACTCCCTCGTCTTCTGGGCTTTCTTACCGGCACGTATCTTCTCGCAGAAATCGGGTATGCTGGCCTGTGTCTGCTTCACCTCGGTACCAAACAGGCTGTTTTTCTTCAGCCCAGTCTTATCCTCGATGATGACCATGCTCACGCCCATTCGCTCCAGCGAGCGCACGGTATAGACAAAGTGCTCGGTCAAGCCACCCGTATCACCATCGAAGATGATGGGCTTGGTGGTCACCTCCATAATATCGTCAATTGTGCGGAAGCGGCTGGTCATATCCACCAACTCAATGTCGGGCTTGCCCTTAGCCGTAGAGTCGCAAAGTGAACTTACCCACATGGCATCAAACTGGTAGGTTTTACCATCCTGAAGCACCTTGGTATTCTCAACAATTAACCCGGTGATACCACTATGAGCCTCCATAGCAGTTACCAGGCCCTTCATATTGATGAGCTTACGCAGACGGCCACGGCGCACATCAGGCATGGAAGCCTCAGAGCGATGGTTGGCATCCAGCTCCTTGTACATAGGATTATTGCTGTAAGGATACTCCACCAGCTTGCCACCATACTCGGCCAACACCTCGCACACCTCCTGGCGGATGGGCTTCTGGAAGCCTTCACACCAGTCGTTGCCATGCACCACATAGTCAGGACGTAACGTTTCGAGGTTTTCTTTATAGGAGAGCGTTTTCTGCTCAACGACACGCTCCACGCCTGCAAGGTTTTCAAACAGGGCCTTGCGCTCCTCGTATGGAATCAACGGATAGCGCTTGAAACTGGATATTGCTTCGTCACTCAGCACGCCAACAATCAGACGGCCAAGGCGGCGAGCCTTGTTGATGATGGCCATGTGGCCGCTGTGGATATATTCTGTGCTGAAGCACATATACACCGTGCGCTCGTTGATTTCTGCCACCTTTTTGCTGACCACCTCCAGATCTTCTGGCGTGTCAATCTCCGCGCAGAGCATATTTTTTACATCACAAGGATAAACGTTGCACTTGGCAGATACCTCATTAAAGGCATTCTCTGCATAAACTTTTCGGTTGCCGCTTTCACAGAATTTCTCTATGCTCTGGAGCCATACCAGCCAGTCCTCTTTTAGCATCTTATAAAGAGGCTGTGCAGCCACGGCATTGTCGAAGAACTCAATGCCCACCTTCTCAATCTTTCCGTCCTTGACGACTGCCTTGAAATCTTTATCGGGCAAAGGGAGCGTGCTACTGACAGCCATGCAACTTACCGGGCTGTCAATGACGGCCTCAAGCACCTGGCTTTCGAACACGAGGTCGCCATGCATGAGAATAATGTCATCGTCCTTCAACTGCTCCTTGGCGCAACAGATGCTATAGATGTAATTGGTGGTTGCATATTCTGGGTTGTTGACAAAAGCGAACTTCACAGGCAGATGCAGCGCATTGCAATAATCTACTAACACTTTGTCGTAATAACCAGTGGTCATTACAATTTCATCAACGCCAAAAGAGACTAACAGCCGAAGCTGCCTACTCAGAATAGTGTTGCGGAACGATATTTCCGTCATACATTTGGGATGCTCCTTCGTGATAACCCCCATACGGTGGCCAAGGCCACTGTTAAGAATCATTGCTTTCATAATGTAACTATTTCTACTTTTCTAACTTATATGCAGTATAACTATGCTTAGGTACTTGCTCGGCTGGGGGGGGGTAATTTCATGTAGTCCCCATACAAGCTTGCAAGGTAATCATGATAGTGGCTAATGCTCTGATACTTTCTACCTTCAAAATCAAGGGTTACATATTGTTCGAACCATTCTGAAGGAACTGCCTTGTTGGTCTTCAGATACCATACGGCAAGATTAGCCACCTTTCCAGTATTCTCATCATTGTATTTCTTCATCAACTTCAATGAAGCCTTGCCATTTAATGCGACAAGAAGTGACAGGAACTTGTGAATGATAAGCTTAAATGCTTTTCTAATACCCCCGTCAGACGAGTTTACAGGTGATATTTCTCCGTAACGCTGCAAAATGCGCCGCTTGGCTATTTGCCTTTTCTGTAATTCAAATTTTTCCTCGTTTTTTGAAACATAATCAAGAGGAAACACATCAACCCAGACACCACCTCTATAAAAGAGCGCATCTGAAGTTCCTGGTTTGAACTCGACGAATGTCGAAGGGTCAGTCACGACAACATGCAGATGGTTGGCAATCTTGTCGCCTGTCAATAAGACATAATGATTGTCCTGATATTGAGAAACAAAACGCGAGTAGTCCTCACGTGGCATCACAATGTCGATGTCATCATCCCAGGGGATAAAGCCATGATGGCGTACTGCTCCAAGTAAAGTTCCATAAGCTATCGAATACCGAATACCATTTAATTTACAAAAGGTGTCGATAGAGTCAAGGATGCCTAACTGGTATGTTTTTGATTCTTCTAAAGTTAACTTTTCCATAGCTCATTTCCAATAAAATCGTAAATAGGACTGCTTAGGCTTTTGTTCCTCAATGGGAGGCATTTTCATATAATCTCCATAGAGGTGTTTAAGATAAGCGTCATATCCGCTCATTACATAGAACTTACTATCCTCAAAATCCATAAGGCAGACAGACTCTAAAAGGTTAGCTTCATGGTAGTCCTTTTCCTTATATGAGTTGAAAGAAAGAAGCCCCCAGTGGTTTGTTGTTCCATATTCATAAAGCTCTGCCCGTTTGTTGATTGCCCGGATAATGCTGGATGTGAAAGTTCCGTTGAGAAAGAGTATCTTACGGGCAAATTGCTTTATTTGAAGAGACAAGGTTGTTCCCGTCGAGATTGGTGCGAGCGCACGGCGGCTATGCTGTAATTCTAAAAGGAGCTTGGAATTCCTATGCACCCGATTGGTAAATTGCACGAAATCGTCTTCTGCAGCATCAACAGGAAACACGTCAATCCATACGCCGTATGTGCGCTTATGCCAAGGGATGGCAGTCCTTACAGTAGTCTTGTTGGCATCACAGACCCTTCCAAACGATATCAGGCAGTCACTGTCATGTTCTGCAGAAGAAAAGAGATATTTTTCTGATTTGTATATTGCAGCAAATAGATCATAGTCGGGCCGGGGCATAATAATGTCAATATCGTCATCCCAAGGAATGAAACCTTTATGTCTGACTGCACCTATAAGCGTGCCGTAAGCCAAAGAATACCTGATATTGTTCTTTATGCAGAATTCATGTATATCTTTTAAGATGTCAAGACTAAAAAACTGCAATTCCTTCAATGTCAATTCCCTCATGATTCATATCAAATCGTTGCGTTCAAATTCGCGTCAAGTTTTGAGGTTAATTTTTTCTCCAAACCATCTTGTTCACTATGCCCGTATAGCTCTGGATGATTTTCACTACTTTTGTTGAGACATTTTCCTCGATGTAGTCGGGGACGGGGATGCCGTGGTCACCGTTCTGGGTCATGGTGACGGCAGTATCAACGGCCTGTAGCAGCGAGTGTTCGTCAATGCCGGCGATGAAGAAGCAGGCCTTGTCGAGGGCTTCGGGACGCTCGGTTGAGGTGCGGATGCAGATGGCGGGGAAGGGCTTCCCGATGCTGGTGAAGAAGCTGCTTTCTTCGGGCAGTGTGCCGCTGTCGCTGACAACCGCGAAGGCATTCATCTGGAGGCAGTTGTAGTCGTGGAAACCCAGCGGCTCATGCTGTATGACGCGGTGGTCGAGCTGGAAACCCGACTGCTCCAGACGCTTGCGGCTGCGGGGGTGGCAGCTGTACAGGATGGGCATGTCGTACTTTTCTGCCATCTTGTTGACAGCGGTGAAGAGCGAAAGGAAATTCTTCTCAATGTCGATATTCTCCTCGCGGTGGGCCGACAGCAGGATGTATTTGCCCTTCTCCAAGCCTAAACGTTGGTGGATATCCGAGGCCTCAATCTCTGCGAGGTTCTGGTGGAGCACCTCGGCCATGGGCGAACCAGTGACGTAGGTGCGTTCCTTCGGCAGGCCACAGTCGGCGAGATAGCGGCGGGCGTGCTCACTATAAGCCATGTTCACGTCGCTGATGATGTCAACGATGCGTCGGTTGGTCTCTTCGGGCAGGCACTCATCTTTGCAGCGGTTACCCGCCTCCATGTGGAAAATGGGAATATGCAGGCGCTTGGCTCCAATAACACTCAGGCATGAGTTGGTGTCACCCAGCACCAGCACGGCATCAGGCTTCACCTCGACCATCAGTTGGTAGGACTTGGCAATGATGTTGCCCATTGTTTCGCCGAGGTCACTGCCTACAGCCTCCATATATATGTCGGGGTCGGCCAGATTTAAGTCCTTGAAGAAAACGCCATTGAGGTTATAGTCGTAGTTTTGTCCTGTATGTGCCAGCAAGCAGTCGAAATATTTCCGGCACTTGTTGATGACGGCGGCCAGTCGGATAATCTCCGGGCGTGTGCCCACAATAATCAGTAGCTTCAGCCGTCCGTTGTTCTTAAACTGTTTCATAGAATGTATCGGGATGTTGTGGGTTGAACAGTTCATTGGCCCACATGACGGTTACTAAATTCTCGGTCTCCGAGAGGTTGATAATGTTGTGCGTATATCCGGGGAGCATGTGGACGGCCTCAATCCGTTCGCCGCTGACCTCAAACTCTATCACCTCGTCGCTTCCAATCCTGCGCTCTTGAATGAGGCCGTGACCGGAAACGACAATGAAGAATTCCCACTTCGTATTATGCCAGTGCTGCCCCTTGGTGATGCCCGGCTTCGAGATGTTGATGCTCACCTGTCCGCAGTTGAGCGTGTGAATCAGTTCTGTAAATGATCCACGGTCGTCCACGTTCATCTTCAGGGGGAAAGCCACCTTCTTCTTCGGAAGATAAGAGAGGTATGTGCTGTATAGCTTCTTCTCAAATGAATTGAAGGGAATCTCCAGCACGAGCAGCGTCTTGGGCTGGTCGGCAAACTGATGGAGCAGTTCTACGATGCGGCCCAACATCACTCTGTGAGTGATGGGGCAATAACAGTAAGCCCCTGTTTCATTGGGAAGCACCTCCAGTCCGTCAAACTCACAACGATGCTCCTTACCTTCAAGTGCATCAAGCATTTCAGAAACGAGGTCATCAATGTAGAGCAGTTCAAGCTCCACATTCGGGGCGTTCACCTGAATGGGCAGGTCATTGGCAATGTTGTTGCAGAACGTAGCCACTGCACTGTTATAGTTGGGGCGGCACCACTTACCGAATAGATTAGGGAAACGATATATTAGGACCCTTGCCCCTGTCTCTTCCTGGTATTGCAAGAAGAGGTCTTCGCCAGCCTTCTTGCTGCGTCCATACTCGCTGTTTCCGAAGCGACCTGTGAGCGAAGCCTGCTGCGACGAGCTGAGCATGACGGGGCAGCAGTTGCCGTGTTTCTTCAGCGTGTCCAGCAACGTGTAGGCAAAGCCGAAGTTGCCCTGCATAAACTCTTCCGTGTTCTGCGGGCGGTTCACACCTGCAAGGTTGAACACGAAGTCTGCCTTCTGGCAATATTCGTCGAGCAGCGACGGATCGGTGTCAATGTCATACTCAAAGATCTCATCAATCTTTAGGCCCTGCCTCGTGCGGTCTTTCCCGTCCCTTATATTATATATTGTGGCGCAAAGGTTTTTTCCCACAAACCCCTTCGCTCCAGTAACCAAGATATTCATACTCAATATTTTTGGTTAATTCTTGGTAATTTCTTTCCAGACACCTACTTCACGATATTAGGAATCCCATTTAGTTCATTCTGGATGTATTCCAGTGACGCAATCTTCTCCTTCGTCTCTTCAAGGTTCAGCCGACGGGTATTGTCGCTGTTGAATTCCTCGATGGTAGCCCGTTTAGCATCGCCCTCACGGAAGTACTTGTCGTAATTGAGGTCGCGGTTGTCGGCCGGCACACGGTAGAAATTACCCATGTCCTCGGCCTTGGCGCACTCCTCCTTGGTGAGCAGCGTTTCGTACATCTTCTCACCATGGCGTATGCCAATGACCTTAATTTCCTCTTTCTTGCCACCGAATAGCTCACACACAGCTTCTGCTTGGGTCTGTATGGTGCAAGCAGGAGCTTTCTGTACCAGAATGTCGCCATTTTGTCCATGTTCAAAGGCGAACAGCACCAAATCAACGGCCTCTTCAAGTGACATAATGAAACGTGTCATCTTCGGTTCCGTCAGTGTAATGGGGTTGCCATTACGTATCTGATCTATCCAAAGAGGTATGACAGAACCACGGCTACACATCACGTTTCCATAACGAGTACAGCAGATTTTCGCCTCACCACTATAGCGACTCTTGGCCACAGCAATCTTTTCCTCAATAGCCTTAGTGATACCCATTGCATTGATGGGATAAGCGGCCTTGTCGGTAGAGAGACAGATTACACATTTTACACCAGCCTCAATGGCGGCATCCAGCGTATTGTCCGTGCCAATCACATTTGTCTTGACGGCCTCCATAGGGAAGAACTCGCACGAGGGAACCTGCTTCAGCGCAGCGGCATGAAACACATAGTCAACGCCCTGCATAGCATACTTCAGAGTTGAACGGTTGCGTACGTCGCCGATACAGAACTTTATCTTGTGCGCCACATCTGGCATACGAGACTGAAAGTCGTGGCGCATATCGTCCTGTTTCTTTTCATCACGCGAGAAAATGCGTATCTCCCCAATGTCTGTCTTCAGAAAGCGATTAAGCACTGCGTTTCCGAAACTGCCAGTGCCGCCTGTAATCAACAGGATTTTGTCTTTGAATATACTCATTGTGTTGTAAGTTTTATTCTTCAGCATCTCCCTTATGGTACGCTCACGAGTGGGCTTACACTCGGCTATATACCATTGGGCATTTGATACGGCAAAGCCTGAGCCTTTATGCTCAGTGGCTTGGCTCTCTCTGGCATTCTAGGATATATTTACCTCCCTGTGCCATATTACGAGATTCTTTCATACCCACCCTCACATTCAAGTGGCAGACCATCATGAAGCCTGTCGGGTATTTTGTGAAATCACTGTCTTACAGCCCCGAAAGTACTGCTTCTCTTCTAACGTAGAAGATATTTCAGTTGCAAAGGTACGAAAAAAATCTGGAACGAACGAAAAAAAAATGTAAAAAAAATACATAAGCACAGGGCGAACGCATGAAATTTTCCCAAATTACTTAGATATTAACAGCGGCGCCGCTGTTTTCAACATAGGGGGGGTGCACTGACGGGAAAAAACACCACGATATTGACACTTTATGGCGATGATTGTTTATAAATATTTGTCTATCGGTATAAAATACCTATCGATAATATCCGTTATCTATGTCATAGACAAAACATGATGATATGGCAAGTTTGTATGAAGCAGCAGCACGGCTGCATGATCCCAGGGTGAAGGGACGGACAAAGCACCTGCTTTCGGACATAGTGATATTGGCGGTACTGGCCTCACCAGCGGAGCCGAGAGCTACGAGGCAATAGAGGAATTCGGCAAATACCACCGCGAGAGCCTGAAGAAGTGGCTGAAACTTCAGGGAGGGATACCGTCCCACGACACGATAAACCGTGTGTTCCAGGCGATAAAGTTCCGTCAGTTTGAGCAACTGTTCCTCGACTGGGCTGCTGGGCTCAGTGCAGGGCAGACAAAGGGAGATACCATCGCCATAGACGGCAAGACGGTGCGCGGGAGTCGCGACGGATACCACGACAACCCGGCCATCCACCTCGTCCACGCGTGGAGTGTGGAGAACGGCATCTGCCTCGGACAGCGCAAGACACGGGACAAGAGCAACGAGATAACCGCCATACCGGAACTGCTGGACATGCTGTGCCTCGAAGGGGCGGTGGTGACCATCGACGCCATGGGTACCCAGACGGCCATCGCCGAGAAGATTGTCGGCGGTGGCGCCGACTACATCCTCGCTCTCAAGGGCAATCAGGGCACCCTGCTACAGGACCCGCAGCTGATGGAGAAGGAAGCCCGCCCTGTGGCCGAATCGGAGGAAGTGGACAAGGGGCATGGCCGCGTGGAGACACGTACATGCCAGGTGTACGAGCCCACAGAATGGATAAGGCGGAATCATGAATGGGAAGGGCTGCAATCCCTCGTGAAAATCACTGCCGTCAGATGGAACGCAATAACCAGGGAGGAGTCCGCGGAGACTCGCTGGTACATCAGCAGCCTCGGCAAAGACGCAGACTACATAAGGCACATACGCAGGCACTGGGGAGTCGAGAACTCCCTGCACTGGGTGCTCGACATGTCTTTCGGCGAAGACCGCCAGCGCAAACGTGCCGGGATGTCCGCCGAGAACTTTGCCCTGGTTAGGAAATTCTCGCTCAACATCCTCAAGCGCGACAAAGGAAAGGGAAGCTTTGTCACCAAACGCCTCAAGGCCGGATGGAGCATCGACTACATCTTCTCTTTACTCGAGATTTGATGCGTTTGCCCTGCATTGTGTATGCCATTGACCGAGAACACGCTCGGCATATCACGGAGTTTTATCGTGCCAACGGCGTGAGCTGCGCGATGATTGATGCGAAGACACCATCAACGGAACGACTTCAAATTGTGGCCGACTATCGTCAACAGAAGATTGACGTGCTCGTCAATGTAGATTATGCCCAATTTGTAAGCGCAAATTTTTTCGAATTGTAAGCGCAAAGGCAAATTTGGTATTACATTTCCGATATATATATAAGACAATACATAAAAATATACATGACGGGAGAATCAACTCCCCTAATAGGGAGAAAATGCGCTAACAGCCAGCGACTTAAAGATGTAAAGTATTAAAAAACAGAAGGAGCCGCCAGCCTAAAACTGACAGCTCCTTCTTTCATCTGGCGGAAAGGAGGGGATTCGAACCCCTGAAGCGTTGTTGGCGCTTACTCGCTTTCCAGGCGGGCCTCTTCAACCACTCGAGCACCTTTCCTTCGTTCCAAAACGGGTGCAAAAGTACATCTTTTTTTCGATATGGCAAAAAAAATGTATCTTTGCAGTGCGTTAGTATACATTTGAATTTCAAAAAAGTTACTAATAATGAAAAAGTTATCACTTATCATCATGACAGCAGCTATGGTTATGGCTGTGGGGTGCAACAGCAAAAAGAAGTTTACTGGAGACCCCAAGATCCAGCAAAAAGTGGACGAATACGCCGAGTTCACTCTCACGTCTGACTTGGTGCAGACACTCACCCCTAACGAGAAACAGCTGGTCAAAATCTTCATTGAGATTGGCCGCGTGATGGACGAGATTTACTGGGACGAGTATTTCGGCAACGAGAACCGCCTCAGCCTCGACACCATCTCCGACCCGGCCATCCGGGCTTTCGCCGACATCCAGTACGGCGCATGGGATCGCCTCGACAGTGAGCGCCCCTTCATTCCCGGATACGGCGAGCGCCCGCTGGGAGCAAACTTCTACCCAACCGACATGACCGAGGAGGAATTTGCCGCTCTTGACGACACTCTGAAAAACAGTCAGTACAGCGTCATCCGTCGTGGTGACGACGGAAAACTCTTCGTGCAACCCTACCATGAGGCCTTCGCCACACAACTGGCCAAGGTCGACGCCCTACTTGACGAGGCCATCGGCCTGGCCGAGAATGAAGGCTTGAAGCGCTACCTCAAGGCTCGCCGCGAAGCGTTCCGTACCGATGACTACTTCGAGAGCGACATGGTGTGGATGGACATGAAAGACAGCAAACTCGACTTCGTGGTGGGTCCCATCGAGAACTATGACGACGCCCTGCACGGCCTGAAATGCTCGCACGAGGCATACGTCCTTATCAAGGACGAGCAGTGGAGCGCAGACTTGAGCAAGTTCGCCGCCATGCTGCCAGAGATGCAGCGTCTGCTGCCCTGCGACGAGAAGTATAAGAAAGAGGTACCCGGCACCGACTGCGACATCAACGTATACGACGTGGTGTTCTATGGTGGCGACTGCAATGCGGGCAGCAAAACCATAGCCATTAACCTGCCAAACGACGAGCGCGTACAATTGGCAAAAGGCAGCCGCCGTCTTCAGCTGAAAAATGCCATGCAAGCCAAATACGACCGCATCATGGTGCCTATCGCACAACTCATGGTTTGCACTGAGCAGGTCGACAGCGTCACCTTCAACGCTTTCTTTGGCAACACATGCTATCATGAAGTGGCTCACGGCCTGGGCATCAAAAACACCGTCAACACCGGCATACCCTGCCGTCAGGCTCTCGGCGCGCAGTATAGCGCATGGGAGGAGGCAAAGGCCGATGTGTGCGGACTGTTCCTCACCGAGCAGCTGATTGAGCGTGGCCTGATTACCAACACCACGGTCAGCCAGAACTACATCACCTTCATCGCCGGCATCCTGCGCTCGGTGCGCTTTGGCGCAACAGAAGCCCACGGCGTGGCAAACATCATGTGCTACAACTACTTCAAGGAGCATGGAGCCTTCTCGGTGAATGCAGAAGGCAAGTACGTCATCGATGTGGACAAGGCTCGCCAGGCTGCACGCGAGTGGGCTGGCATCATCATTGCCATGGAAGGTGAAGGCGACGCCGCGGCCGCAAAGGCTTACAGTGACCGCAACGGCAAGATCGGAACAGAGTTGCAGCAGCATCTCGACAAAATTCGCGACGCAAACATTCCGCGCGACATACTCTACAACCAGGGTGCCTCAGTGCTTGGCCTTTGAGCCATCGCGGAAGCAACCCAAAACACGAGGAGGCTCAACATGCTGGTTGAGCCTCCTTCTTTTTATCTCCACTCACTCATACAGTGACAGCGGCGACGGGCATCCGTCATCCGCCCGGCATCATGTCTTCAGCCCAGCCTCAGCGCCGGGAACATCATTTCTCGCCGGGCAAAACCAGACCGGACATCTTGTCACCCTTGCCTTTTCAACCAACAACACTGTCATACTCATTGCATTGTGCTGGAATTCCCTCAACGCCTTCCGTAAATTAACACTATGAGTCAAGCCGCAGTCCACAGAACGCCACACGCATGATTTACAAACGATTGCAACACCCAATCCTCATACAACACTGAAAGCCAGCCCACAAAAGCACCAAGGCAATATCAACACCGTCTGTTCTTCGATTGTTCTCCGATTGTTCTTCGATTGTTCTTCGATTGTTCTTCGATTAAATATCGAAGAACAATCGAAGAACAATCGGAGAACAATCGAAGAACAGACGGCCCTGGTACGGGTTAGAACTGCCACATGCCGCTCTCTTGCAAGAATCGCAGAAGGTCGCGGCTCACGCTTTCGTTCATTGCGCGGGGGTAGCGCTTGGTGGTGAAAATCTCGCAGTAGTTGCGTGTGCCGTTCTCCTCAACCATGCGGCGGTTGAAGGGGTCGTCGTCGCGCACGCGGTGCTGCTCCACAAGCTCGGCGTCGGTCGGCGTGCTGTACACCTCGCTGTGCACCACTGCGTCGCGCCCCAGGCGCTCGCTCATGCGCGGCTGCTCGTCGGGATGGCCCATGGCGATGGCAATCACCGGCACAACACCCTTCGGGCATCGCAGCAGCTCGGCTATGGCGCGCGTGTTGTAGTTCACCGTGCCCAGGAAGCAGAAGCCCAGCCCGCGCTGCTCGGCAGCGACGCAGATGTTCTGCGCGCAGAGCGAGGCGTCGACCAGGGCCGACGTTAACCACAGCAGGTTGCCGTAGGGCTCGTCGCATCCGTTCACCCTGCAGTAGTGGTGGTAGCGAGCCACGTCGACGCACACCGTGAGCCAGAGCGGCGCGGTGGCACACTGGCCGAAGTGCAGCTTGCACAACTCGCCCCGCAGCGGCTCGCGCGTGGTGGTGATGATGCTGTAGAGCTGCATGTTGCCGGTGTTGGAGGCTCGCAGGCCGCAGTCGAGGATTTCGGCCAGCAGGCTGTCGGCCACAGGCTCGGCGGTGAACTTGCGCACCGAGCGGTGGGCCATCATTATTTCTGTAGCATTGTCGGTCATTGCTTTATTTTTTTAGAGTTTTTATTGCAATAGTGTCGCCACGGTGGCTGACGCACACCGCCACGCGCGGGCCGGTGTCGCTGCCGGTGTAGTCCTCCTGCCCTATCGAGACGCCCATTTCCGCCGTGCCGTCGGCAAGGCTGCGCGGCATGTCGAGGCCGAGGTCGAGGTGTGTGGTCGAACCCGCGCGGAGCGTGTCCTCCAGTCGGCAGAAGGTGCGCGAATAGCGGCGGCCGCTCTGCTCGAAGTAGAGGGTGACGCGCAGCGCGCTGCTGTCGTTTCCCGCGATGTCGACGCCATAGGGGTTGGCCACGTCGAGGCCAAGGCTGAAGCTCTCGCCGGGCAGGGCGGCGGCCTCGAAGGCAGGGTCGGGTGTGGCCACAAGTTCGCGCGTGGGCTGGTAGCTGCTCACCACAGAGTAGTGGAACGCGCGGTAGCCCCCGCCCATGCCGAGAGGCAGCACGTCGGCCTGGCGGTTGGTGAAGTTGCCCACCACCACCTCCTGCCCGCGCAAGGCACGGTCGGCGGTGTCGTACTGCCATTGGCTGTGGCGGTTGAAGTAATAGGGCGCGCAGTAGGCCTGGCTGCCGGTGTAGAAGGTGTACTTGCAGGGAGCCGTGTAGGTGTGCATGAAGACCACCGGCCTGCCGTCGGCCACAGCCGCTATGGCCTCGTACTGCTCGCGCTGGTGCCACAGCTCGCCCTTTATCCACGACGGCCCGACAGCGGCCAGCAGCCTGGCCGCAAGCATCAGCACCATGCTTGCCAGCCCGGCGCGAAGCACATAACGCGAGCCGCGCCAACAGTCGAACAGCAGCGCCACACACGGCAAGGTGACCGGAAGCAGCCACTGTGGCTGCACATGGCCGTTGCGCGTGTTGGGCAGGAAGAAGAGCACAAACACCAGCGCCACCGCCCACAGGGCGCGGCGCAACATCAAACCGGTGCCGTCGGCGTCTGTCCGGGGCGCCCGGCCGAAGAGGGCCTTGACGTAGTGCCACAGCCACAACGGATTAAAAATGAATAGCAGCAGCAGCAGGTATTCCAGCGTGAAACTTGCGCGATAGGCGGCCGCATTGCGCCCCGACAGGTGGTAGCGCATCGACACCCAGTCGTGCCGCCACTGCCACCACAGGTGGGGCGATAGAAGCAGCAGCCCCAGCGCGGCGGCATAATAGAGGTGCCACCTACGCAGCAGCCTGGGGTTGGCCACCATGGCGGCTGCCACCACCAGCGCGCCGTGGTACTTGCTGTAGCCAAGCAGGGCAATACAGACTCCCAGCAAGGTGGCATTCAGCACATTCTGGCTGGCACACAGTCGTTTGTATGCCCACAGGAAAAGCACCGTCGACATCATCAGCGGGGCGTCGGGCAAGGCCATGAAGCCGTAGAGCTGCAGCAGGGGCTGCGAGAAGCAAAGCAGCACGTAGACTACGGCATCGCGGCGCGTAGCCCCGGCCGGCTTGATGAGATGCCAGAAGAGCAGCAGGTAGAGTGGCTGCAACACAGTGCTTGCAAGCCGCAAGCCTATGCTGCCGCCCACCCACGACGTGGCGGCCACAAGCAGCGCCACCATCGGCGGATGGTCGAAGTAGCCCCAGTCCAGCCGCCGCGAATAATAAAGATAATAGGCCTCGTCGTTGGCAAGGCCGGTGAAAGCCGCCTGCAGCAGGTTGACCACCCACCACGCGGCCAGAAGCAAAAGCACAAGGGTGTCGGGGCTTGCGCACCCGGCACCCTTCAGCAGTCTAAAGCGAGATGCCGCCATCGACGCATATCACCTGACCCGTGATATACTCGCTCAAATCGGAAGCCAGGAACAACGAGGTGCGGGCGATGTCGAGCTCGGTGCCGCCACGGTGCAGCGGTATGTCGGCCAGCCACTTCTTGCGTGCCTCCCCGGGCATGGCGCGGGTCATGGCGGTCTCGATAAAACCGGGCGCGATGGCGTTGCAGCGTATGCCGCGCGAGCCAAGTTCCTTGGCCAGGCTCTTGCTGAAGCCTATGATGCCAGCTTTCGAGGCCGAGTAGTTGCACTGGCCGGCGTTGCCGTTGACGCCCACCACCGACGAGGTGTTGACAATCGAGCCGCTGCGCTGCTTGAGCATCATCGGGGCGAATGCCTTGCAATAGTTGAACACCGAGCGCAGGTTGACCTCAAGCACCATGTCCCAGTCCTTGGGGGTCATGCGGAGCAGCAGGTTGTCGCGGGTGATGCCGGCGTTGTTGACCAGCGCGTCGAGGCGTCCGAACTCTTTCTGCACATGCTCGGCCACCTTGACGGTCTCGTCGTAGTCGGCAGCGTTGGAGGCGATAAAGGTGCTGCGGGGACTCACCGCCTGCAGCTCGGCAAGCAGTTCGCGGCTTGAATCATTCTCCTGCAGGTCGGTGAAGATGACGGTGGCACCGTGCTCGGCAAAGAGCTGTGCGGTGCGTTTGCCGATGCCGCGCGAGGCACCGGTAATGAGGGCTATCTTGTTCTCTAACAGTTTCATTGTACTTTGTCGTTATCAATTAATGCAAATGTAAGCTCGCCTTGGCAGCACACCTTGCCATTCACGTAGGCCTTGGCCTCGACGAAGAAGATCATGCCGCGGCGGCTGGTGATGTGGGCGCGGAGCTCCATGGTGTCGCCCGGACGCACCGACTGGCGGAAGCGCACGTTGTTAATGCCGCTGTAGAGCGGGGTGCGGCCCACCAGCTCGTCGCGCACCAGGATGCACGACGCCTGAGCCATGATCTCACACTGTATCACACCCGGCACCACAGGGTTGCCGGGGAAGTGGCCTTGCAGGAAGAACTCGTCGCCGCGCACATGGTAGTGTGCAATGGCCTCGCTCCCCTCCATCACCACGTCGTCGATGAGCAGCATGGGCTCGCGGTGTGGCAGGAAGGTCTTTATGTCGTCTCTGTTCAATACGTCCATATTAACTGTGTATTGGATTGTAACAATGTTCACACTCTGCGCAGGGCCACGCTGGCGTTGTTGCCGCCGAAGCCGAAGGTGTTGCTCAACGCGATGTCGGCCTGCCACTGGCGGGCGGTGTGCGGCGTGTAGTCGAGGTCGCACTCGGGGTCGGGCTCGTCAAGATGGATGGTGGGCGGCACAATGCCGTTCTTAAGCGCAAGCGCGGTGATGATGAGTTCCACTGCGCCGGTAGCGCCGAGCATGTGGCCGTGCATCGACTTGGTGCTGCTGATGACTACGCGGCGTGCCTCCTCCTCGCCGAAGGCGGTCTTGATGGCGCGGGTCTCACCCTTGTCGTTGAGGGGTGTGCCTGTGCCGTGGGCATTGATGTAGCACTTCTCGCCCGCCTTGAAACCAGCCTCTTCAAGCGCAAGGCGCATTGCCTGCGCGGCACCACGGCCTTCGGGATGCGGGGCGGTGTAGTGGTGGGCGTCGCAGGTGTTGCCGTAGCCGCACACCTCGGCATAGATTTTCGCGCCACGTTTCTTCGCCAGTTCCTCGCTCTCAAGAATCATGATGCCGCACCCCTCGCCCATGACGAAGCCTTTGCGCCTGGCGTCAAAAGGCAGCGAGGCCGCCATCGGGTCTTCCGAGGTGGAGAGGGCTTTCATGTTGTTGAAGCCGCCGACAGCCATCTCGCAGATCGGAGCCTCGGCGCCACCGGTAATTACAGCGTCGGCGCGTCCCTCGTGAATAAGGCGGTAGGCCTCACCGATAGAGTGGGTGCCAGTGGCGCAGGCGGTCACCACAGGGAGGTTGGGACCCTGCGCGTTGTACGTGATGGCCACATTGCCTCCGGCTATGTTGCTGATCATCTCCGGGATGAAGAGCGGCGAGATACGGCGCAGGCCATACTGCAGTTTGCTGGCGTGCTCGCGCTCGAAAGTGGTGATGCCGCCGATGCCGCTGCCAATGGCAGTACCAAAACGCACCGGGTCGACATCCTCACCAACCCGCAGCCCGCTGTCCTGCATTGCCTGCGCGGCAGCTGCAAGGGCGTAGAGGGCAAACGTGTCGTTGTGACGGATCATGGTCTTCTCGATGCCGAAGTCTTCCGGCTTGAAGCCCTTCACCTCGGCGGCAATCTTCACAGGAAGTTTCTCGCGGTCAAGCCTGGTGATGTAGTCGATGCCGCACACACCGTTCACGACACTGTTCCACAGCGTCTCTATGTTGTTTCCAAGTGGGGTTATACAGCCCACGCCTGTTATGTAAACTCTACTCATAATAATTTATAGTGTTTGCGTTGTTACTCAATCAGTAGCGAACCACAGCGGCACTGGTGACAAAGCCTGCGCCGAAACCGTTGAAGACCATCAGGTCGCCCCGCTTCACCTTGCCCTCGCGCACCACCTCGTCGAGCAGCACCGGGATTGAGGCCGAACTGGTGTTGCCACGCTTGTGGATGTTGGCGTGGAAGCGATCCTGCGGAAGGTCGAAGTTCTGCTTGATGGCGTCAATAATGCGCTGGTTGGCCTGGTGCAGCAGGAAGTGGTCTATGTCCTCCAGTTGCAGCCCGGCCTTTGCCACTACATCCTTGATGTCGCGCTGCGCCGAGGTGACGGCCATGCGGAACACCTCGCGCCCCTTGAGCTGCATGGGCATGTGGGTGTCGATGCCCTCGCCGGTCTCAAACGGGGTGGGCTCGGCGGGCAGACGGTAGTATATTACGTCGGGCATCGGGGTCGAGGTCAGCTTGCTGGCAAGCAGGTTATCACCCTTGCCAAGCACCATCGCGCCGGCCGCGTCGCCAAACAGTACACAGGTTTCGCGCTGCTTCCAGTCTACCATGCGGGTCACTTCTTCAGCACAAATATACAGTATGTGCGAAGCACGGCCAGTCTGAAGGAAAGCGTCGCAGATTTCAAGGCCATACACAAAACCAGCACAGGCCGAGTTGATGTCCATCGTGGGGCAGTTGGGGCCTTTTATTCCCAGTATGCCCTGCACGAGGCTGGCCAATGACGGGGTGACGTAGCAGTTCACCACGTTTGAGCAGATGATAAAGTCGATGTCGTCGGGCACCAGTCCGGCGGCATCAATGGCGCGCTGCCCAGCCAGGGCAGCCATCTCCTCGAAACGCTCGTCGGTGATAATCTGGCGGCTCTTGATGCCAGTGCGGGTGGTAATCCACTCGTCGCTCGTGTCGACGTAGTCCGAAAGCATGTCGTTGGTGACGGTATGCTTCGGCACGGCACTTCCAGTTCCAAGTATCTTCATATTATATGTTTTTCGGGCTATTCGATTGTGTTTGCCAGCCCATTTGTTTTCAAAAATTTATTAAAAACGAGTGCAAATTAACAACTTTTAACCGAATGACAAAAGTTAATTTAAGCAAACCAGACAATAACCAAGGCCAAATCGTGTTATTTTGGGCAAAATTGCATATTTGATGACGAAATATGGCCAAAGGCAACATTTACCATCAGTGGAATTTGGCGGAATTGGAGCCGTTTTTCACCAAACGGACGCCAACGACGCACTTTTTGCTGCTCACACTGTTCTTCACAATATTAGTTGTTGTGTTCTTCCAGCCCGACAGACTGCTGGCGCACACAAGCCACCTTTCGCCACTCGACGACCGCCTGCAGGCGGCGCTGATGGCCACAGCGGGCATTGTCACGTTGGGGGTGAGCAGGCTGCTGTTGATGCGCTACGGATCGAGACATGCCTTACAGCACATGACCATACTAATATGGCTGTTGGCCGAGCTGATTGTCATGGTCGCAACCATGTCACTAACCGCGTGGGCGGCAGCCGGTGGCGGCAAACTGATGCTGCCGCAGCTGGCCACCGACCTGATGCTCACCATTCTACTGGTCGAAGCCATACCCTATGTAATCACCATACTGGTTTTCCGCCTCAACGCCGAACATGCCGAGGTGCAACGACTGCAGGCCATCATCGACGCGACACCGCAGCACTCCCCCACCCCGGCAGCAGAGCGAACACTGAACTTTTACGACAAAGGCGGGCGGCTGGCATTCAGCACGCAGGCAGCCAACGTGCTCTATATTGAGGCTGCCGACAACTACGTGAACATTCATTATATGAACGAGGAGCGAGAAGATACATTCATTCTGCACAACACACTGAAAGAACTGGAGCAGAGGCTGGCAGACTCGCCCATGATGCGCTGTCACCGGGGATATCTTGTGAATCTGGACAACGTGAAACTACTGCGCCGCGAGGGCTCGCAACTGCTGATTGAGTTGGACGGCAGCCCGAAAACCATACCAGTGACCAAAACATATGCTGCCGCCGTCACCGAGCGGCTGGCTCCGCAAAACACATAACAACACCGCAATAAATAAAATCCATTATGGAACTACGCATTACATTCGACGAACTCTCCAACATCATCGAGCAGAAAGCAGGCCGCAGGCTGCCAGTGGTATATGGCGGGCCGCACACTGTGCGCGTGAGTTACGACGTGAACGTGCTTTTCTCATCGGCCAGCGTAGGCCTCGACCTCACGGTGGAGAGCGTGAACAATGGCAACATCACTCTCGCCTACAACGGAGGCATGGGCATAGATTTCATGGTGAGGCAGGCTCTGTCCATGGCCAAGAAGAAGCCGGGCGGCGAGATGATTGAACAACTCGACGGCAACAGGCTACTGTTGGCACTGGGCAAAAACGGCCAAGCAGGATCACTGCTCGACCATATCGACTTGCGAGACATACGCTTCGACGAGCACTACGCGATAGTGGAATTCGAGCCCAAGAACGTCTAAACCAACTCGCCCATCAGGTCGTTCTCCAAGGCGTCCGTGATGCGCACCCACACGAAGTCGCCCTGTCGGATGCTGGGGCGGCTTTGGCGTATGAGCACCTCGTCGTCCACCTCGGGGCTGTCGTATTCGGTGCGTGCCACCAGCATCTCGCCCTCGCGGCGGTCTACGATGCAGCGGTAGGTGCGCCCGATGCGGGCTTGGTTTTTCTCCAGTGATATCTGCTCTTGCAGCGCCATCAGCTCGCCCACGCGGCGCTCTTTCTCCTCCTGCGGCACGGGGTCGCCCAGCCCCTCGGCGGGGGTGCCCTCTTCGGGCGAGTAGGCGAAGCATCCCATGCGGTCGAATCGGGCGCTGCGCACGAAGTCTTTCAGCTCCTCGAATTCCTGCTCGGTTTCGCCTGGGTAGCCCACGATGAGGGTGGTGCGGATGGCCACGTCGGGCAGTTTTTGGCGGAAGCTGGCGAGCAGCCGTAGCGTCCCCTCGCGGTCGATGCCGCGTTGCATCGAGCTGAGTATGCGGCTGTTGATGTGCTGTAGGGGGATGTCGATATAGTTGCAGATGTTCTCGTGGCGGGCTATGGCGTCGATGGCGTCGGCGGGGAAGGAGGTGGGGTAGGTGTAGTGCAGGCGTATCCATTGGGCTCCGCTCTCGGTGGCCAGCCGCTCGAGCAGCTCGCCTAGGGCGCGGCGGTGGTAGAGGTCGAGGCCGTAGTAGGTGGTGTCCTGCGCTATGACAATCAGCTCCTTGACGCCACCCTGCACCAGCTGCTGCGCCTCCTCGACCAGTTCCTCGATGGGGCGCGAGCGGTGGGCGCCGCGGATCAGGGGTATGGCGCAGTAGGAGCAGCTGCGGTTGCAGCCCTCCGATATCTTGAGGTAGGCGTAGTGCGCAGGCGTCGAGAGCGGCCGCGCTGCGCCGCTTGAGGCAGAGCCGATAGATTTTCTAGATTTACTAGATTTTCTAGAACTTCTAGATTCTCTAGAATTTTTGTCCGCTCCAGCCGCGCGCTCCTCCTCTGCTGCCACGGCGTCCACTATCGCTGCCCACTCCTTGGTGCCGAACCAGCCGTCCACCTCGGGCATCTCCTGCGACAGCTCCGCCTTGTATCGCTCCACGAGGCATCCCATCGCCATCACGCGCCGCGCCTTGCGGCCACGCGTCTTGATGGCTATCTGCCCCAGCAGGGCGTTGATGCTCTCCTCTTTGGCGTCGTTGATGAAGCCGCAGGTGTTCACGATGGCTATGTCGCAGTCGGGCTGACGGCGGTCGAAGTAGACGGTGTGCCCTGCCTCGCGCAGCGCTCCTGCCAGGTGCTCGCTGTCGACGGTATTCTTCGAGCAGCCGAGGGTGATGAGGTTGATCTTCATTGGGTGGGGGATTTTGCTAGATTTTATAGATTTTCTAGAGCTTCTAGAATTTCTAGATTGTATAGAGCTTCTCGTCCTATTAGTATTCTATGCCGTGGTCTTCTAGTATCTTCTTCATCCTGGCCACTTCGCTGCGGAGGGCTTGCAGCTCCTGCTCCTGCGCGTGGCGATAGCCTGTGCGGGCGGCATACATGCGCTCTTTGATGCCTCCTTGCTCCACAAACTCGCGCTCCAGCGTGCGCAGGTGGTTGCTCAGCATGGTGTCCACCTGGTGGCATAGGGTGATGGCGGTGTTGGCCATCTCTTCATCGTTCCACTGCTCGAAGTAGGGCTCATAGTCGGTCAGCTGGTTGTGCTGCTTGCAGTAGCTCTGCATGTGGGCGAAGCGTGGGTGGCTGGGTGTCCAGGTGCTGAGGTGGTGTGCGTCGAGGTAGTCGTGGAAGTCCTGCCTCAGCTCTTGCAGCGAGGCGCGTGCTACGCCCAGCAACTTGAGGTGCATCTCGCTGCTCGTCGTGCCATCCTCCACCCCCTCGACGATGTTCTGCTTGCAGCTGCGCGCTGCCTGCACCATCTGATCCACCGTGCGGTCGCCGAAGGCAGGCAGGAAACGGCGGCAGAAAGCATACGTCAGCTGGTAGATGGCCTCCGACTTTTGGTAGAAGTATGCCCCCTGCCACGGCCTCACCCGCTTCAAGACGCGATACTGGGACGAATCTGGCATTGCGTGATTGGTTTTTGGTTGTTGGTGATTTTTTTTCTTTCTAGATTTTCTAGAATCTCTAGTAGTTCTATTCTCTCTATTCTTTCTATTCTCTCTTGGTCTCTTTCTCCTATACGATGGCTTTCTGATATGCCTGCTTCTCCTGCTCTATGTATGCCTTCAGCCGCTGCACCACTTGCTTCTTCACCGCGCTAATATAGGTCTCCATAAAGTGGTAGTCGATCTCGCCGTTGGGGGCGACGGGTAAAGATACAAGATCATTTTCTACTCTCTTATTCCATATGGCTAAATCGTCGCGCGAATATTTGGGGTAGATGCATTTTTCAAGTGCTGTTGCGAAGAATAGGTTTATATCGTGGCTAACCTCTCTATTCTTATGTTTAATAAAATAGCATTCTGCAAGAATGCCTGTTTTCTCTTTTTGGGCATACACCTTGCCAGCTGCAATTACTCCATTGTACACTACAGATATTACGTTCTCATAAGTTGTAAATTCGCCCTCTCTTCCCCAATACATTATGCCATTGTCGCCATATTTGCAATATACTACGGGGACACAAAACTCTTCGTTCTTTTGCTTTCGAACATTATTCTTATTGGCCTTTATTGTCCTAAGTGGCATAAACAAATCACCGATGCGGAATTTGCCCCAATGAGTATAATTGCTTGCAGCTTGTATTGCTGCTTGTTCTTCGGCGGTGAGCGAGCAGTCGGCGAAGCCGGCTGCGAGCAAGTATGCCTCGAGTTCGCGCACGCGCTCCTCTTCGAGTTCGCGCACGCGCTCCTCGATATAGTCGAATGCTATCGCCCCATATTTGTCGACGGGCAGCTCAATGATCTGCTGACGTATCTTCTCCCAGCTGCACATATTGTTGTAGGAGAATATCTGCTTGAGGTATCGTAGTCTCGCCACCAAATACAGCCCTATCTTTTCGTTTAGACGCATTTCGCCAATGGGGCTTAACGAAAACACCCGAGCGTGTGTTACCATTTTGTAGGGATGTAATTGGTAGTAGGCATTGCCAAACATATCCACAGTAATGGTGTCGCTAGGGAATACGCGAGCGGTGATATCGGTTTTTCCAACGATGCCATTATTACTCTCGCCCGAGCTGACGACAGCTTCTCCTTTGCCATTGAGGTGTATTTTCTGTATATCGCGGTCACCATTAGCCGATTGGAACAGCTGTTCAAGCCTGAATTTCTTCATCCCGCCCTCGCTTGGTGGCATCAAGCGAGGGCGTCGGGTTTTCCCAAGCTGTCCTCCTGCTTGATGATTTCGCTTACGCGCCAGGCTAGGTAGTCCTTCACCACCTTGGCGAAGTCGTCGGGCGTGGGGTTGGTGTCGATCTTGCGGTGCTGCGCGTAGGTCCAGTCGTTGCCCGCGAGGGTGATGTTGTCTTCGAGGTAGGCGTCGCGGTAGTAGTTCAGGTTGCAGTCGTCCACCCCTCGGCCGTAGAGCACCAGCCGAGTCACCTCGTCGTAGCGCTCCTTGGCGTGGTCGGTGTCGCGCAGGTTGGTCGATTGCGACGATTTCTTGCGGTTCTGACGCGTGTAGCCGTCCTCCGAGAAGTCGATGAATCGCACCACATCCTGCGTGCTGTGTGGGCGTCCCACTTCGAACACGTAGATGCCCGTCTGCACGCTGGCCTTTCCGCAGAAGATGTCGCTCATCTTGATCGAAGCGAGCAGCGTGTTGTGCTCCAGGATCTGCTTGGTGTAGGGCAGGCCATTGCCGCTGCCTGCGTTCTCCTGTATCAGCACGGCGGCGCGCCCACCGTGGTGCATCATCCGCAGGGCTTTCTCGACGAAGATGAAGCCCTTGCCGTCGGCCGAATAGGGCGGATTGAGCAGGAAGACGTTGGCGGGGAATTCGGTGCCCTTCTTGTCACCCTGCTCGTAGTTGCCCTTGAACTCGCTGAGCGAATCGGCATGTATGATGTTGGCCGAGCCGTCCTTCATCAGTATCATGTTCAGCACAGCCAGCAGGTAGATGTCGGCCAGCTTCTCGATGCCGAGCAGCTGCTCCATCTTGATGTGGTTGATCTTCTGCCGCAGCGCTTCGGGGCTCTCGATGGTGGCTTTGGCGTCGGCGATCATTTGGTGCATAGCGGAGATGAGGAAGCCAGCCGAGCCTGTGGCGAAGTCCCACACGTAGCTGTCCTTATTGACGCGGCAGAGCTTGGCCATTAGCTCGGTGACGTAGCGGGGCGTGAGGACAACGTCGTTCTTGTCGCCGTCGGGCACGTCGACCCACTCGTTGAGCACGTTGAAGAGGCGCCCCGTGAAGTCGATGTTGTGCAGCTCGCCCGTCAGGAAGGGGAGTATCTCGGCCTGGATGTCGCGATAGAGGGTGGCTAGGCTGCTCTCGCCGTTGATGGTGGTCTCGAGTTTGGAGTGGATGAAGACGACGGAGAGCACCTTGGCGATCATATCGATCTTCTCGGTGGGCAGGTTCTTGTGCTTGAGGTAGGACTTAATCTTGCGCATGATGACGGCGCCGTCCGAGTTCTCCTCGTCGGTGTTGCCCTGCAACTCTTCGGGTTGCAGCGGCTTCACCTTGTATTCGCCATGCTCCTTCACCCCCAGCCCTGCCATGATAAGCCCCGTTACGAGCTGAACGCGCTGATTGACCACGATTTTTAGCTCGTCGTGCATCTTTTGGTTGAGGTCTTTGAGCCTGCGCTCGATGTCGTCTTCGAGCTTGGCTTTCTCCTGCTCTATCTCCTCGTCGGTCAGCCCGATGTGGGCTATGCGGTCGAAGAGGGCGGGTGTGTGCTGCGGTTGCAGGAAGCTGAGGTCGGTGTAGCTGCCCACCTCCTTGGGCACGAAGAGGTTGTCCTTGCTGAGGTACCATACGCTCACCTCGTGCACCGTGCCAGTGGCGCTCTCGTAGCCATTGACGCCGATGGCCAGCGCCTCGTTGTACGACTTGCTGTATTTGAGTATGGCGTTGGCATAGTGCACCGCCCCATTGACGGCATATTTGGCTATGTTGTGGTAGTTGGGCTCGAGGCGCTTGGTGATGTTGTCGGGTGTGAGGGTGATGGGGTTGAGCTTGATGAGCGTCCCTTTGGTACCTTTCACCTCGATCATCACAGGCAGGTGGTTGCCTTGCGGGGTCTGCAGGAGGCATTTGATGTCGGGGTAGTTACTGCCCGAACCGCCCGTCTTGGAGGGGGCTCGACGCAGCGCCTCGTCGATCTCGGGGTTGATGCTGGCGGTCTTGGTGAAGTAGGTGCCTTCGGCAAAGAACGACTTTGCCCAGTCTTCGATTTGCTCTTCGATGGAGTGTGCCATAATGGTCTTCGATATTCTATGATTGGTGGCGTAGAGCCACTACTCGAACAACGACGCCACGAACTGCTCAGGGTCGAACAGCTGAAGGTCTGTCATCTTCTCACCCAGACCGATGTAGCGTACCGGGATGTGGAACTGGTCGCTGATGCCAATGATGACGCCACCCTTGGCGGTGCCGTCGAGTTTGGTCAGAGCCAGTGCATTGACGTCAGTTGCCTCTGTGAATTGACGAGCCTGCTCAATGGCGTTCTGACCCGTTGAGGCATCAAGCACAAGCAGAACTTCGTATGGCGCGTCGGGCACCAGTTTCTGCATGACGCGGCGTATTTTTGACAGTTCGTTCATCAAACCCACCTTGTTGTGCAGTCGTCCGGCGGTGTCGATAATCACCACATCGGCCTTTCGCGATATGGCACTTTGCAGTGTGTCGTAGGCCACCGAGGCTGGGTCGGCACCCATGCCCTGCTGCACGATGGGCACCCCCACCCTGTCGGCCCACAGCTGCAACTGTTCTACGGCAGCGGCACGGAAGGTGTCGGCAGCGCCGAGCACCACCTGGCGGCCGGCCAGTTTGTATTGGTAGGCCAGCTTGGCGATGGTGGTTGTTTTGCCAACACCGTTCACGCCAACAACCAGAATGACATACGGACTGGCAGGCATGGGCGACTCGAATGTGGCAGGAAATGCATCCTGCGGCTGACGCAACAACTGGGCTATCTCGGAGCGGAGAATAGAGTAAAGTTCAGTTGTGGAGATGTACTTGTCTCGCCGGATGCGCTCTTGCAAGTGATCAATCACCTTGAGAGTGGTCTCCACTCCAACGTCACTGGTTATTAGGGTCTCCTCAAGATTGTCGAGCACTTCGTCGTCGACAGTGCTTTTGCCAACAATGCTTTTTGTGAGTTTCTGGAAGAAACTTTGCTTGGTCTTGGCCAGTCCCTGGTCGAGGGTCTGGCGTTCCTCTTCCTTGGTTTTCTTAAGAAAATCGAACAGGCCCATGTCTACTGTTTTTTTAGTTGGCGCTCCATCTCGGGGCGTATCTGCTCGTCGAATATCTTGCGGTACTGCTCATAGGCATAGCGGTCATTGTCGCCGCTGGCGAAATACCACAGCACGATAACGAACTCTCGTGCGGGGTAGAATCCCGGGATCTGCTGCATCGGCGTGCCGTCAGGCCGGAATAGGCCGTATGTAGGGTAGCCTTGCAAACCGGCAGCAAACTCGTGCTGCAGGTTACGGCCTTTCTTGACTGGGTGATAGGTTTTGCCGAACCACACCACGTCGCGCTGCACCTCGGCGTCGAACTTGACTGGATAGTAGTAGCGGTTGAGGATCTTGGCCACAGTAGAATCGGTGAAGGTCTCGCGGTCCATCTTTTTGCAGTATCCGCACCACGAGGTGTAAAAGTCGACGAAATAGAGCCTTGAGCCAATCTTGGCAGCGGCGGCATCGTCAATGGAATGCCATTTTACCTGAGCCTGCGCCCCTACAGCAAGCATTGCGCAGGCAATCAAAATGATGTATCGTTTCATAACTAATCGTTGTGTATATGTTCGTTCAAACAAAGCGCTTACAAACTACCACTCATATTCCCAATCCTGCTCGTTATCCTGCTCCTCCTCGACATATATTTCTTCGCGCACCTCGCGGTCGCGCAGACGGAAGAGGCGCCCCAACCAATCGTCCTTTTTCGACAAGGTGCGCGTCTGCTGGTTGCTGTCTTCCTCGATAATGCGTGCCAGCTGGGCCACATATGCCGGGGCAAAGGCTGCTTTGGCGACGGGGTCGTGATGAAGCACAGCGCCGGTGTAGTAGTGGCGAAGAATACTGTCATAGCTGAATCCAAGGCCAACCATACGGATGGTGCCCTCCTGGCTCAAACCCACTCCATGACCATAACCGTGGCCGCGCAGGGTGACTGTCATCATAGTGCTATCGACGCTGACGCTGAAAAACGTTGACTTCAATTGAAAGTCAGTCCTGATCTTGGTCAGAGGAACGCCAAGCAGCTTTGCCTTACGCTGCGCCTGCTCGAAGTGAAGCAGCTCACGGAGGTTGTCAGGGTTGTCGGTGTCTATCTTGTGGCTTTTTCGGAAATAGGAAAGCCAACGATCAATGCTTACGGTCTTTGTCCAGTCACTCTGCTTCATGTGGTATGAGAATGTGTCGGGCACAGAGCGCAGATATGGCAAGGCTGCGCGCCACACATCCTCCGAGTTGGCAGTCTGCCCTCCTGAATTGGAGTGGAACGGCGTATCAATGAGTTTGCCGTCTGCGTCGACGAGTGTCTCACCACTGCTTTCTATTGCGCCCATCATGATGTCTGGACGTATGCAGCGGTTGAGGTAGGCCTGACAGTGCACATGGTCGCAGAAGTTGTAGCCGTCGACAGCATGTTTTTTCATGTTGCGCAGCGCCCATGTGCGGCTGATGATAGCCTGTATGCGAAAGATGTCCGTCTGCGAGCCGTATATCTCGCTCTGCACAACACCTGCAATGTAAGTCTCGAAGTCTACGTCATTTATTAGGCGCAGCTTGCCATCGGCGCCAACTGTGACTTCGAGGTCGCCCTCGTAGGTGCGAGGCTTGAAGCCGTCAGGGTTGATACAGAGTATGCAGGCAGTGTCGGTGGCTTCGAGGTGAAGTGAGGCGAATGATCCGTAATAATCCTGATTTACGCTGACCACCAGTCGTCGCCCTTCAACCTTGAGGAATACAGTACGGCCCTCTCCGGCCATATCCTCAAGCAGTTGGTTGCCGTCGGCATAGAGATTGTAACTGCCAAGATCAAACGACACACTCAAGGCACCGAGCTTGACGTTACTAAAAAGACGCACCTTGACCCTGTCGGCCTGGGCGAACAAGGCAAGCGTCAACATTATTGCTATGACGAGAAAGCGTTTCATTTTGCCACATTGATTATAATATCGGCGGCACGAAAGCTTGCGCCACCTCCACCGAGCAGGGCGCGCGTGTCGGCATACTGGGATAGCATCCGTGCACGGTTGTCGCCATCCTCAGTGATGAGGGCAAACTCGCGCTCAAGTCTGTTCAGCGAAAAGTCGCGCTGTATCAATTCGGTGACCACTGGTTTGTCGGCAATGAGGTTGACAAGCGAGATATAGCGTATTCTGCGGCTCACCACCGTCCTGGCGATAGCAACAGAGACAGGGTTGGCACGGTAGCACACCACCTGTGGCACATCGAACAGGGCTGCTTCGAGGGTGGCCGTGCCTGAACACACCACGGCGGCATACGAATGCGAAAGGATGTCGTAAGTGCGGTCGAAGAGCACACACAAGTTGTCGGTGTTAGGTGCAAGGCGGCTGTATAGTTCCTCGCCAACAAGCGACATGCCTGCCACCACAAAACGGAACTCCGGGTGTCGGCCGGCCAACGTGGCCATGAGCGGAAGTGTTTTCTTCAGTTCCTGCCTGCGGCTTCCAGGCAGCAGCGCGACAATGGGTCTTCCGTCGGCACCGACAGGCAGCGGAGCCTCCTTGTAGTCAGCCACAGCATCAAGCAAGGGGTGACCCACATAGACGGCCTGTGGCATGTTGTTGGCAGCGAAGAAAGGTCGCTCAAACGGCAGAATGCAACACAGCGCGTCGAGGCTGCTTCTCATCCCCTTGATCCGTCCTTTCTTCCACGCCCACAGGTTTGGTGAAATATAGTGCACCGTGCGGTAGCCGTGCGAATGTGCCCATCGCTCAATGCGCAGGTTGAAGCCTGGGTAGTCAATGCCAACAACCACATCGGGCGCAAACTGCACAATATCACGCTTGCAGAAAGCAATATTGCCCAACACTGCCGGCAGGTGACCCACCACCTCGACAAAACCCATGATGGCCAACTCCGCAATGTGTTTCACGGGGTCGCCAGCAACCGCAGCCATTGCATCGCCACCCCAAAAACGGAAGCGTGCGTCAGCGTCGCACTCACGTATGGCTCTCATGAGGTTGGCTCCATGCAAGTCTCCCGAAGCCTCGCCAGCTATGATGTAATACTTCATTTGTTGTAGAGGCCGTTGCTCTTTATCATAAGGTACATGAATGCCGCGAAAGTCACAAAGAGGAGTACAATCAGTGTGCGTGTGGCTGTCAGGTGGTTTTTCGTCTTTGCATAGAAGCGCAAAAGGAGCACAAGAGGAATGAATGCCCCGCCAAACCAACGCTCATGCGAAGCTGGGTCAATACCCGCCACAGAAAGTCCCGCCCATAGAAAGAGGCAGAACAGGGCCATCGAGCCAAGTCCTGCCACCAATGCCGAAAGCACCGAGTCGCGCAAAAGGAAACGCCTCATAACTGCAATGCTTTCAGTTGACCTATTGCCTCGTAGTGAGTGAAATCAGGATGGATTGGCACCACACTTACATAGCCGTTGGCCAACGCCCACTCATCGCTCGACTGCGGCGCGTCGTCGCACTCAAACTTGCCTGTAAGCCACCAGTATGGCCTGCCTTGCGGGTCAATGCGCTTCTCGAAACTGTCGAGCCAGCGCGCCTTCGCCTCATGGCACACACGCACCCCTTTTATCTCCTCGGCCTCCAGGCGCGGAATGTTGACATTGAGTGACACGTTGGGCGGCAAGCCATTGGCCAGCACGTAGTCTACTATGTGCTTGACGTATGGCAGCGAGGGGGCAAACTCCGCCTCCGGGCTATGATTGAGCAATGAGAAGCCGATTGCGTCGAGACCCAAGGCTGTAGCCTCGATAACAGCACCCATGGTGCCACTATACAGCACATTGATTGAACTGTTGGAACCATGGTTGATGCCGCTCAACACCAGGTCGGGGCGGCGTGGGCAGAAATACTCCGTGGCCAGCTTCCCGCAATCCACGGGCGTTCCATCACAGGCATACACCTCAAGGCCTGCTGTCTTCTTTATTTCCCTTACCCTGAGCGGACGGCTGGTTGTGATGCTGTGGCTCTGCCCCGACGCATTGGTCTCAGGCGCCATCACTATCACATCGGCAATATCCATGGCAACCTCGTCAAGCGCACGCAAACCGCGCGCGGCGAAGCCGTCGTCGTTGGTTATCAATATCAGTGGTCTCATCGGGCTATCAGTCGTTTGTCCTGTCCAAGGAAGTAGCTGGCAGGCTGCAGGATATTGTCGAAGATGAAGTATTGTATCAACACAGTGTCGCGCTGGTCGATGATGGCGTACAGGCGGTCAAGGTCAAATGTCTCATACAACTCAGGGTCGGGCATCGCCATCCAGTCGTCGGGATTGTCGTACTTGATGAAGGTGCGCAGTGTTGTGGTGATGCCCGCAATGTCGGTCACCTTCAACACGGTGCGAGGAGTGCCGCTGACGCAACTGTCGGCAAATGAGTTTGGCACAATGGCCGCAAACTCGTCGAAGTTGAGGAAGGTGAACGACGATAGCATTTGCGCCACACGAGCCGTGTCGAATACCGCAGCCTTCTGGCCAGCATACAGAAAGTCGAAGCCCTCACCGTTGCGCTGCACAACATAGCCGTCGTCCGGAGCACCTGGTATCTGCAACTCCACTCGCTCAATGTCGTGCACGTCAAGGTTCACTATGCTATGGCTGCGCCACTTCAGGGGGTCGGCGATGAAGCGCGGCGTCAAGAATCCTCGGAAGCCGGGAATATGGATGATATACGGCACCTTGTCGCCCTCGCGGAACATCACGGAGGCCATCTGGTCGGGAGTCTCACGACCTACAAAGTAGGTGACGGTCAGTTTCTCGTGCGGCAGCAGCCTCAATCTGCCACCAAACCAGTTGATGCGCGGCACACGTTGGTACACCTCCACCTTGATAGCCCTGGATGCGAGGTCATTGATCATGGTAGGCACCGCGTTGCGGTTCACCTGCTGGCGGATGCGCATCGTGTTGAGCGTCTCAAGCAGGAGGTCGACCATAGGCTGGCTGGCTTCCCATTTTCCATTGACCATCCACAGCGAGTCGGCCACCTTGCTCAATGTTACCTCTTGTTCCTGCTTATCGGCCAAGAAGATACGCGTGATTGACGACACATCCTCAACATGGTAGTTCTGCTTGAATGTCGACTTGCGCGAGCCGCGCACAGCCACCACCACTGCCAACAGCACCACCACTGCCGCCAGCGCTATCAGCACTATGTTCTTTTTCTTCATTATTTATGGTAGGTTTTTCTTCTTGCAAACAAAATGACAGCGGCAGCCACTGCCAGCAAAAGCAGTGGCCCGCCAATATTCAGCGCCTGATACAGGCCACGCTGCTCGCGCACTTTCATCACATCGAGCTTGCGCAACTTTATGTTGCGTGTGCGCGAGGCCAACATTCCCTCGTCACCGACCAAGTAGTTCACCGCATTGAGGATGAAGTCCTTGTTGGCATACTGCGTCTGTGTGAAGTAGTCGTAGCCCAGTGGCAGCACGGCTCCTTCCTCGGCCATGTATCTGTTACGGATGGCATCACCGTCGGCCAGAAAGATCATCTTCGTGGGGCGGCTGGATTCACGGTAGCCCATGGCTTTCTGCCCCATAAAGTCGGGCGAGAGCCTGTTGCGCCACGCCGAGCGGAACTCGCCCTCAAGCAGCACCGCCACCGGGAGGCGGCTGGCCGAATACTGCCTGCGGTCGGGCTCAGCCTGCGCCTCGGCCAGGTCGACAAGCGCCGGGGCATTCTTGACGCGCGTGAACTCCGACGTGGTGAGGAGCACAGTCTTCTTGATATCATTGTCGATGAGGTCGATGCTGCTGACAAAGTCGGTCTTTATCAAATCGAGGTTGCGCACAATGGGATGCTCGCCCAGCGGCACTATCTCGGGGAAGTAGTACCATGGGCAGAATCGGAACTGCGGCTTCTCGCCGACCATGCCCACCTGTATCGGTATGGGGCGGCAGCGCATGTCGAGCAGCAGGTTGGGGTTGAGCCGCACGCCATAGGTAAACAGCATCTCGTCAAGCCCAAGCGGATAGCGCGTGGCCAGCATACTGCCGCGCGAGGCCAGGCTGTCGAGGTCGGCGTCGAGCGGGTCGACCAGCCACAACACCTTGCCGCCATACATGATATACTGGTCAAGAATGAACAGGTCCTTGTCGCTGAACTGCCTCGTGGGCTTGGCCACGATAAGCAGGTCGTAGAGGTTGTAGAAATCGTAGTGCGACGTGTCGGCCTCCGAGCGACGATGAGCGGTGAGCGACTGTATCTGGCCGTCGATGGTGACGTAATCCAGGCTGTAATAGTCCTGCAGCGAGCGCTGCACGTCGTACAGCACACCGCCCGACAGCTCGCCATGGCCCTGCAGGAAACCAATGCTCTGCTTCTCGCCACGCGCCAACGCCCTGATGGCATTGCTGAGCACATACTCCAGGTTCTGTATGCTGTTGTTGAGCAGGTCGGCGTCGCTCACATAGCGCTGGTTCTGTATGAGCTGCACCGAGGTCTCGCGACCGTGGTAAATGACGTCCGCCGCCGGAACGATTATCTGCTGCGCCGTGCCTCCTTGCGTCTTGGTCTGTATCTGTGTGGGCTGTATGCCCTTTTTAGCCAGCTTCTCGTAGAAAACCTGCTGCTCTTCGCGGCTGTCGAAGTCATTGGGATCCACAAACTCGTAGCCCACGTTGCTGTTGTACGCGCGGAACTGGTTGAGCATCTCCTTGGTCTCGCTCTGCAGCCGCTTGAAGTCGGCCGGGAAGTCACCCTCAAGGTAGACGCGGAAAAGCACCGGCTCGTCAACGTTCTTGAGCATACTCTTCGTGGCCTTGCTCAGGGTGTAGCGGCGCTCCGACGTGAGGTCGGCACGGAGGAAGAGGTAGTTGCTTATTACGCTCACAGCCGCCACCACGGCCACCGTCACGCCCATCTCCAGCCAGTGGCTGCGGCGCAGGCTGCGGCGGCGCGCCCAGCCTCCCCACATGCGGCTTTGCAGCACCATGCGCGTGGCCATGAGGAACAACGCCATGACGCAGAGGAAGTAGACCACGTCGCGCGTGTCGACGACGCCGCGGCTCATGCTCTCATAATGATGGCGCAGACCGAGTTTCTTTACGAAAAGGTCGCCGCCGCCGAAGATGCCCATGTTGTACACACTCTCGAAGCCGAGGTATGCAACGGCGCAGAGCAACGCGGCCAGGATGAACGACACAATCTGGTTCGAGGTAAGCGACGAGCAGAAAAGCCCTATCGCCACGAATGCCCCGCCCAGCAGCAGCAGGCCGATGTACGACCCCGCCACGGCCCCGGTGTCGATGTTGCCCACCGGGTCGCCCAGTGTGTAGACGCTCACATAGCTCACCAGCGTGGGCAGCAGCGAGATGAGAACCAGCGTCCACGAGGCCAGGAATTTGGCGAAGACAATGGTCCAGTCGCTCAACGGGCGCGTCATCAGCATCTCAATGGTGCCGGTGCGGCGCTCCTCGGCCAGCGAGCGCATGGTGATGGCCGGTATGAGGAAGAGGTAGAGGAACGGTCCCACGAGGAACAAGCCCTCAAGCGAGGCGTAGCCATAGTCAAGTATGTTGAAGTCGCTGCGCAGCACCCACAGCATCAACCCGGTGAGCACCAGGAAGACCGCAATGGTCAGATAGCCGATGAGCGACGAGAAGAAGCCTGCGAGTTCTTTTCTATAGAGTGTCCACATAGTGTCTTTGCGAGCCAGGATCTTAGTATTCAATCAGTCCGTAGCGGTAGCCCTTGCTCTGCGGGCTGCGGCCCTGGTAGCGCCCGTCGCTCAGCTCGGCAACCGTCTCCATGGTGAGCCGCGCCGCCTTGGCCAGGATGTCGCTGTCGATGTTCTCCCAAATGTCCGACGGCACGTTGTTGTGCCTCAGGCCACCCTTGGTGGTGATGACAATCGAGGGTATGCGCATCTGGTCGAAGGCGCGGGCGTCGCCACGCGGCGAGGTCTTCTCCAGGGGCAGGGCCATCAGGCGGCGGCTGGGCATGGTGTCGTGGCTGCGCGCCACCTGCCACAGCGCGGGGTAGCTACCGTCGCCAAGCACCATCAGGCTGTCGCCGCTGCCCACATTCTGCACGTTGACAAACGCCTCCACATGCTTCAGTTTGTCGTAGCCCAGCAGGAAAGCCCGCGAGCCGCGCCACTGCTGCTGCCCGCCGCTGAAAAGGACGAACAGTATGCTGCGCTTGGGGCGGTAGGGTGCGAGGCTCAATATGCGCGCCGTCTCCAGCACCGCGGCCACCCCGCTGGCATTCACGTCGGCCGAGGGGAAGAGGCACGTCTCGCCCTGCAGGCCGGCGCCGTCGAGCGAGGCGCCCACCACCACTATCTCATTCTTCATCGTGCGGTCCGACCCCTCAATCATACCCAGCAGGTTGTAGGTCGGCGCGTCGGCACGGTAGCGCGTGTTGACGTCGACCGCGGCGTGCTTGAACAGCGCGAAGGAGTGCGGCTTACGCTCGGAGGCGATGCCCGCCATGGCCGCGTCGAGGTCCTCGCGCTCGGTGGTGAGCAGCTCGCGCCCGCAGTCAAGAGTGAGCTGCAGCATGGGGAAGGTGCCCATGTGGGGCAGCTCGCCGCAATACACCCTCGCCTGCACCTCGGTGGGCAGGCACCCGGCACTGGTGTTCACCGCCAGCAGGCCTATGGCCCCGTGGCGCTCGGCCACCCGCGCCTTGTCGCGCAGGGTGACGAAATGCTCGCCCACGCTGGCTGGCAGCCATTCGGGCAGGCCGGTCAGCACCACAACAATCTTGCCCTGCGCGTCCACGCCCTTGTACTCGTCGTAGGCCGAATGGCTCACACCGTAGCCCACGAAGACCATCTGCGCGTCGACATAGCCGCGGCCAGTCATGCCAGCGCAGCAGAACTCGTTGCCAAGCGTGAAGGTGCGCTTCTCCTTGCTGCCGGGTGTGTATACGTCGAACACGGCGCTCTCCACCTCGTTGCACTCTATCGGGAACTGCTGCAGCTCGATATCCTTCAAGCCGTAGCCCTCCATCACACGCGAGGCATAGCGCAACGCACGCTCGTGGCCGCGTGTGGCCGCAAGGCGGCCCTCATAATACTCCGAGCCAAGCTCCACGATGTGTTTCATCAGCGAATCGGCGCTCACCTTCTCCACCGGCAGCGGATCCATGTCGAGCGTCTGCGCACCGCACGGCGTCGCGGCAAACGTCGCTGCCGCAATAACCAAGGCGCCGAAGAGCAGTTTTTTCATTTTTCGCGTTATTATTATATATTTATATCTCTGTGACAGTGCATAATGCGCCACCTGGCGCAACAACACCGCAACGCAAATATACGAAAAAAAAACTACACGCGCCGCCAGGCACGGGTTTTTCCACCCTTTTTTTGCCACGAAAACCGCGCCGCCACGCCTCCAAAGCCGCCTGTTCTTCGATTGATGTCCGATTGTTCTTCGATTGTTCTCCGATATAAAATCGAAGAACAATCGAAGAACAATCGGAGAACAATCGAAGAACAGACGGTGTTGACATTGCCCTGACACCCCTCCTCACTGGTTATCAGCACAATACAAGGCACGCCAATCATAACAAACTATATATCAGACATTAGCAAATTACAAAAGAACAAATGCCACTGACTGCACACGAAGAATACCAAGCAATGTTAACTGACTGATTTTATACACATCCACACCCACAAAGGCTTCTGCTGTAGCACGAAGCGGAGGCCTGCCTGGTGCAGCGTGCCACCGAAGACGGCTCACAAAAAAAAGAGGCTCGCCAGAACCTCTTCCTTTGTGGAGTATATCGGAGTCGAACCGATGACCTCTTGCATGCCATGCAAGCGCTCTAGCCTACTGAGCTAATACCCCATTTCTGTGGTTGGTTTCTCTCTCAAAACCGAGTGCAAAAGTACGCATTTTTTCAATTGTGGCAAAATATTTTTTTCATTTCTGTCATTGGGGCTCCATAACAAACTAATACATCGGGCTTTCCGGGATGATATTTTTTCAGTCAACGGACGTGCACGGCACTACAAAAAGCACGTTGCGCACCGTCGTTTCATGGTTTTTCATGGCCTGTCGGTGTCAAGTATTCTGGGGCGGCAGGCACCCTTGTAGCGCTTCTTGTAGTATGGCTCGGTGCTCCTGGTGAAGCGCACTCCGTCGCTGGCGGCATGGATGAAGCGGAAGCCCGCGGAGTCGACCTCGGTGACCATGCCCACATGGCCTATCGCGCTGCCTGCATTGCGGCCGCCGTAGAACACCAGGTCGCCCGGGCGAAGGTCGCCATCGTCGAGCCTGCGCCCCTGCGGCAACTGCGCGGCAGCCGACGAGGCCAAGTCCTGCCCGAAATGGCGGAAAACGAAGCGAGTGAAACCGGCACAGTCGAAGCCCTTCGGGCTCTGTCCGCCCCAGCGGTAGGGTGAGCCAAGATAGGTGGCTGCGTAGGCCACCACGCTGTCCAGGCTCACCGTCAGGCTGTCCTGCGCCTGCAGCTGCGTGGCGGCGGCCAGCATTACGGCGACTGCCAGCCTACCTGCCAGCCTCATTGCCTGCGGATATTGTGGCGGGCTGCTTGATCTTGGCGAAGCGGCGCTGGCGTTGCTGCCACCGCTCGCGGGCAAGCTGCTGCATGTCGGTGACCTCGTCGTTCTCGTCGATGATCTCCAATCCGAAGATTGTCTCGATGATGTCCTCCATGGTGATAATGCCGAGAAAGGTGCCGTACTCGTCGATTATGCCGCCAATCTGCACGCGCTGCTTCAAGAGCGCGTCCCATATGTCGGCCACCGACATCTCGTCGTTGAAGAGCGGTATGGGGCGCTTGATGGCGCCAAGCTTCTTGTCAAAGTGGTCGTCGGCAAGCTCCTCGAGGGCATCGGAGCGGAGCACGTAGCCAGTGATGAAGTCCTCGTCGTCGGCATAGACGGGGATGCGCGAAAAGTGCGAGCACTCGTCGAGCTGGTTGAACTCGCGCAGGGTGATGCCCTCCGGGGCTGTGGCAGCCACCACGCGGGGTGTCATCACGTCGTAGGCCTTCACCTCGCCGAGCTTGATGACGTTCTGTATTATCTTGTTCTCGTCCTCGTCAATCACGCCCTCGTCCTCGCCCATGTCGGCCATGGCAGCCACCTCCTCGCGGCTCACGCTGGCCTCGTCGTCGTCCTTCGGCGCAATGAGCTTGGTGAGGCTTTCAACCATGAACACCACCGGGTAGAGCACCACTATCAGGGCACGGATGATATATGCCGTGGGTATCATGAGCCTGCGCCATTGCGAGGTGCCTATGGTCTTAGGCACAATCTCGCTGAAGACGAGTATCAGCACGGTGGTCACAGCGCTCACCAGCCCGAACCAGTGGCTGCCGAAGACGAGCGTGGCCTGCCGCCCCACCCCGGCCGCCCCTATGGTGTTGGCAATGGTGTTGAGCGAGAGTATGGCCGCAATGGCCTGCGCGTTGTCGAGCTTGTAGCGCTTGAAAAGGGCAGCCCCGCGCTGCGCCCGGCTGGGCCGCGTGCCTCCGGACTCGCCGTCGGTTTCCTCGCGCATGGTGACATAACTCAAAGGGGTCGACATCAGCACGCTCTCCAGCACCGAGCACAGGAAGGAGATGAGCATGGCCGAGCCGAGAAATACTATCAGAAGGGTCATCGTTGTCTACTGTGTTTGCGGTGCAAAGGTACGCATTTATTCCGACATACGGCCAACATTGTTGCAACCGTCAAGCATTCAGCCTGTTCACCAGGCATGTCGCCGTAGCCATCCGCACACAAGAAAGCAGGGGCGGCGACCATTGTCGCTGCCCCTGCCTGAATATTTCCTTCACGGCGAAGGCGGTCACTGCACGTCCTTCTCGTCGAGCGGCTGCGCCAGCAGGTTGGTGAACTGGCCGCTGTTGTTGAATTCCATGCGTATGAACTTCTTCTGGTTGGTGCCCTTCACTTTCTGACTCACCACGACGTAGGTGTAAGGCTTGGGCTTCTTGCCCGTGGCAGGGTCGCGGAACTTCGAGTTGTACTCGTACACGACCATCTTCTCTATCTTGTACTTCTCGCCGGCGAACTTCTCGGCCAGGTATTTCAGTATGCCACTGTTGTAGCGGTCCTTGGCAAGCACCTTGCCGGTCATGACAGGCTGGTTGGTGCCGAGGTCGAACACGGCCTCCATCTTCACCTTCTGCGCGTTGCTGAAGTAGGCCACCGCGTACTCGTGGTTGCGCTCCACCCATTCCGGCCCGGCGGTGATGCGCTTGCCCATCTGCTTCTTGAAGGCGGCCTCTATCTCATCACTGGGCGCGAACTGCTCCAGCTGCGGCTCGTCGACCACCGGGGTCGGCCTGCGGCTCAGACGGCTGCTGCTGGTGCCTCCCTGCTCGTTGACCTTCTCGTCGGTCATGTCGGGGCTGCGGCGCGTGTAATAGTCGCGTTTCACGGCGTCGGGGTCGGGGGCATTGCTCTTCATGAGCTTGCCGCGTGTGTCGAACACCAGCTCGCAATCGCGCTCGGCTATGCCTTTCTTGATGATCATCATACGGTAGTAGTTGTCGCCGTTCATCTCCTCCACATAGTCGATGCTTTTTATGCGGTAGCCAGGATAGTTGTTGACGAAGTAGGTGTTCATCAGCGTGGGGCACTCCTCCACCTTGACGGGGAAGGTGCTGTACTGCCAGTCGCCACCGGCGGTGAAGTAGGCGCGTCCGTTCTGTCCGTCAATCACCACCTCGGCAATGTACTGTCCTGGCGCCTGGTACCATGTGCGCACCTTGTAGGCGTCGTAGGTCTTCTCCAGTGCCAGCAGCACCGAGCGCGGCACCGCCGTCTCCTTTATCTTGGTCTGGGCGGCGGCCAGCAGGGGCAGCGCCGCGAGCATGATTGCGAGTACTTTCTTCATCGTTCAGTCGTTTTTGTTTTGGTACACCGCCGTGGGGAATTATTGCACAAGCGCGTGCTTGAAAAGCACATCGCGGCGGTCGGGGCTGATGCTCACCGCCGTGACCCTCACGCCGGTGCGCTTCTCTATCTCGTCCAGGTAGGCACGCAGGGCGCCCGGCAGCGAGGCGTATTCGCCGGTGCCAGCCAGGCTGCAACGCCAGCCGGGGAACGACTCAAGCTTCGGCTCAATGGCCGCCGTGCAGTATTCGAAGGGTATGCGGTCGGTCTCGGCGCCGTCCACGGTGTAGGCCGTGCACATCTTCACCTCGTCGAAGTCGTTCATCACGTCGGGCTTGGTGACGAAGAGGTCGGTCACGCCGTTCACCATGCAGGCGTAGCGCAGGGCGGGCAGGTCTATCCACCCGCAGCGGCGCGCCCGCCCGGTGGTGGCGCCGTACTCATGGCCCAGCTCGCAGAGGCGCTTGCCGGTGTCGTCGTGCAGCTCGGTGGGGAACGGGCCGGAGCCCACGCGCGTGCAATAGGCCTTGGTCACGCCGAACACCCGGCCGATGGCACTCGGGGCCACGCCGAGGCCGGTGCATACGCCGGCGGCTATGGTGCTGCTGCTGGTGACAAACGGATAGGTGCCGAAGTCGATGTCAAGCATCATGGCCTGCGCCCCCTCGGCCAGTATGCGCTTGCCGTCGGCCATGAGCTCGTTGACGAGGTATTCGCTGTCTACGAAGCGGAAGCGGCGCAGGCAGTCAAGCCCCTGCATCCACAGCCGCTCGTACTCGTCGAGGCCGAGGCCGTCAATGCGGAAGGCCTCGGTGTCGAAGCCCAGCGAGCGCGCCTGTCGCAGGTGAGCCTCCTTGAGCGTGGCGTAGAGGCTGCCAAACGAGGGTCGCAGCACGTCGCCCACGCGCAGCCCGGTGCGGGCCACCTTGTCGGTATATGCCGGGCCGATGCCTTTCAGCGTAGAGCCAATCTTGCCCTTGCCCTTGGCCTGCTCGTTGGCGGCGTCCATCATGCGGTGGGTGGGCAGTATGAGGTGGGTTTTCTTGCTGATGACCAGGTTCTTGGTAGCGTCTACCCCGCGCTCTTCCAGCCCCTCGATCTCGGTTTGGAAAATATGGGGTTCAATGAGCACACCGCTGCCGATGATGTTGGTCTTGTCCGGATGGAAGATGCCGCTGGGAATGATATGCAGCACGTGCTTTTTGCCGTCGAACTCGATAGTGTGCCCAGCGTTGGGGCCGCCGTTGAAACGGGCTATGACATCGTAGCCGGGGGTGAGCATATCCACAATCTTGCCCTTGCCCTCGTCGCCCCACTGTAGTCCTAAAAGAACGTCTATCTTCGTCATTGTCTTGTTATTACTTGTAGCGGCAACCGTTGCGGCGCGGTTTTTCTGCCGCTTGAAACGCGCTGCAAATTTACGCAATTTTTTCAAAACAAGGGGCGGCAGCCCAAAATTATTTGATTATTTGCCGTCGCCCCCGGCAGGCATCCTCCGGGCACGGCGCGGCACAGCCGTCTGCCAGCCAACCCGCAAACAGCGTTTCCTCGGCAGAATTGATTGGCATTTCCTTATATAACTGATAACGAGCACCTTACATACCAAGCCTGCGGGGCATAGAAAACCTATTGCGAAACCACTGAAAATCAATGCAAAGGACAGACCAACTCCTACTCAACTCCTACTCATCCCCTACCCAACTACTAATCATCGCCTGCTTCAGTAGGTGATGGTATTGTGTTGACATGCTGATGAACAGTTATTGACCCTGCTTTGGTCCCGTTTGGGCATTGATTGGCAGTCGGCTGTCACCCCAGGGCTGACACTTTGTCAGCCTGTGGCAGTCGGCGACGCTTTGGCACGGATGTTGATTGCATACGGTTGCTTTGGAAAAACCGGAGCGCAAAGACAACTAAAAACAAAAAGAGATATGAACATCAAACCTTTAGCAGACCGAGTCCTCGTGCGTCCCGCCGAGGCCGAACAGAAGACCGCCAGCGGCATCATCATCCCCGACACCGCCAAGGAGAAACCCCAGCGCGGCGAAGTGCTGGCCGTCGGCAAGGGCACCAAGGACCACGAGATGACCGTCAAGGTGGGCGACCAAGTCCTCTACGGCAAGTACAGCGGCACCGAGATCGAGATCGACGGCGAGAAGCTGATGATCATGAAAGAGAGCGACATCTACGCTATCATCTAATCAATAGAGTAATCAGATTAACCGGAGCAATCAGGTTAGTCAGAAGTAAAACAATAAAGGACAAGCAATTATGGCAAAACAAATAGTATTCAACAACGACGCCCGCGAGCAGCTTCGCAAAGGCGTTGACGAGCTGGCAAACGCAGTGAAGGTGACCCTCGGCCCCAAAGGCCGCAACGTGGTTATCGACAAGAAGTTCGGTGCTCCCCAGGTGACCAAGGACGGCGTCACCGTGGCCAAGGAGATTGAGCTCGAGGACGGCATCCAGAACATGGGCGCCCAGATGGTGAAAGAGGTGGCCAGCAAGACCAACGACCAGGCCGGCGACGGCACCACCACCGCCACCGTGCTGGCTCAGGCCATTGTGAACACCGGCCTCAAGAACGTCACCGCCGGCGCCAACCCCATGGACCTCAAGCGCGGCATCGACAAGGCCGTGGCCGAGATCGTGAAGAGCATCAAGGATCAGGCCCAGGAGGTGGGCGGCGACATTCAGAAGATTCGCCAGGTTGCCACCATCAGCGCCAACAACGACAGCGCCATCGGCGACATCATTGCCGAGGCCATGGAGAAAGTGACCAAGGACGGCGTCATCACCATCGAGAACGCCAAGGGCATCGACACCACCGTCAAGGTCGTCGAGGGTATGCAGTTCGACCGTGGCTACATCAGCCCCTACTTCGTCACCGACACCGAGAAGATGGAGTGCGCCTACGACAACCCCTATATCCTCATCTACGATAAGAAGATCAGCACCATGAAGGATCTTCTGCCCGTGCTTGAGAAGGTGGTCAACACCGGCCGTCCGCTCCTCATCATCGCCGAAGATGTCGAGAGCGAAGCCCTCGCCACCCTCGTGGTCAACCGTCTGCGTGGCAGCCTGAAGATTGCCGCCGTGAAGGCTCCTGGCTTTGGCGACCGTCGCAAGGAAATGCTCGAAGACATCGCCATCCTCACCGGTGGCACCGTCATCAGCGAGGAGAAGGGCTACAAGCTCGAGGATGCCGACCTCTACATGCTTGGCCAGAGCGAGAAGATAAGCATCGACAAGGACAACACCACCATTGTCAGCGGCAAGGGCGACAGCGAGATGATCAAGGCCCGCGTCGGCCAAATCAAGGCTCAGATTGAGAAGACCACCAGCGACTACGACCGCGAGAAGCTGCAGGAGCGCCTGGCCAAGCTGGCCGGTGGCGTGGCTGTCATCTACGTTGGCGCAGCCTCCGAGGTGGAGATGAAGGAGAAAAAAGACCGCTTCGACGATGCCCTGCACGCCACCCGCGCAGCCGTCGAGGAGGGCATCATCCCCGGTGGTGGCACCGCGCTGATTCGCGCTGCCCAGTGCCTCGAGGGTGTGAAGCCCGAGAACGAGGACGAGAAGCTCGGCATCGAGATTATCCGTCGCGCCGTCGAAGAGCCTCTGCGCATGATTGTCGAGAACGCCGGCCTGGAAGGCAGCGTTGTCGTCAACGAGGTCAAGAACGGCAAGGCCGACTACGGCTACAACGCCCGCACCGAGAAGTACGAGAACCTCTTCCAGAGCGGCGTCATCGACCCCGCCAAGGTGACTCGCGTGGCACTGGAGAACGCCGCCAGCATCGCCGGTATGCTCCTCACCACCGAGTGCGTCCTGTGCGACATTAAAGAACCAGAACCTCCGATGCCTGCCGGCAACCCAGGCATGGGTGGCATGGGCGGTATGTATTGATTCCGCAGAAATATCCGATAGAAGAGCCCCGGCTGGCGTTGCCAGCCGGGGCTCTTCTATATAGGTTACAATACAATACTATTGCCTAATCTCCGTTGTTTAAGAAAACATCGATTATGGACATTCAACAAATCAACACATACAAAAGCACATTTGACGAGGTAGAGCGGCATATCACAGGGGACAACGGCGAAGATATAGAAGTGTGGTACGCAAGATAGTTGCAACACTTTCTTGGACGTGCAAGATGGGATATTTTTGCCGTGGCAATCGGTCGAGCGACGCAATCGTGCAAAACGCAGGTTATCAATATTGATGACCATTTTCGCGAAGTCAAGAAAATGGTTTCGTTGGGCAGTGGCTCTGAACGAGCAGTCCAAGACTTCATGCTGACTTGCTGCACGTGCTATCTCGCTCAGAACGGCGAACCGAAAAAGGAAGCGATAGCATTTGCGCAGAACCACTTTTCCGAGCAAACACGTCGTGCGGAGGTTATTGAGGAAAGGTTGCATATGCTTGAGCGGATTGAGACCCGCGCCTGGCCACGTTCCTCCGAGAAAGACTAACCATAATGTGGAACAGAATGACATGTATGGTGAGCAGTCCATCACCACAGAGCACATTCAGAACAACATGAGCGTCCGCGAGATGCTTGGTCGTCGAGGTATCAGACCTGAAAATCTTCCGCCTGCCGAGAATATCAAAAAAAGAGGAACGCCGCATGGCAAAGGAAGAAAAACAGGTTGCCGAAGGAACAAAGAAATTGCCTCAAAAGAAAACATAGCAAAATAATTTTCATGGATTCGAAGATTTGCTGTATCTTTGCACAGTTGTTTGAAACAAAGGAAATGACATAAAACCAAGAATAAAGAATTGAAAGTCTGAGTTTGATGCTCCCATGTACCCTATTGGAAAAGCTGGAAACTTTCTCGGGTCGGGAATGGGATGCGGAGGGTTCACGCAGTAGCGTGGATTGTTTCGCAACTTATTCGACCCAAAGGTAATTCCAGCACCTCCAATAGGAATAAGTAAAACAAACGAAACGGTTCACGCCTTTCTTTTGTCCTTACCACAACACCGGCTTCTTGCTCATTGAGAAAGAAATCGTTGTTTTTCAATTAATATGATATGACTGAAGATGATGATATAATGTTTGACGAGATGTCAGACCTGTTAGGGAGGTTGTTCACTGGTGGTGTCGCATCGGACATCCAGCCTACAGTAGAACAACATGAAACCTATGCATCGCTATATGAAGAACTGCTCGACAAATGCTATCCAGAACGATTTATGGAACCATACGATGCTAAGATGGTTTCTGCTGCGACGAAGATATACAAAGACATCCTTAAAAGTAAGGATGACGAGGAGTTACAAAAAAGCTTGATGCACAAGGCATATATAGAGCTTGGTGTGAAGTTTGACGGCTCCAAGATATACAGTTATTTAATGGAATATCTAAATCCCCATTTATACCTGGAGCCATTCGAACCCGATAAATTAGAGATTGCCAATGAATACTATCCATCAATTGAGGAAAACAAATGGGATTACATTGCATTAGAGAATATTCAGGCTGAAGTGCAGTGGTTTATTGATGCATTGGCTGAAGAACGAGAAGAAAAACGCAAAGATTTGGAAGAAGCATTGATGGAAGCATTGATGAATGATGAACAACTGGACTTTCAGAGAATTGAAAATGACAAGCTATGGATAGACGAAGTGCGAAATAGTATGGGTGAAGAAAACTGGCGGCAATATGTAGAAGAAGATTATGGTGGATACATAAAAAGATAGAATTATGCAGGAACAAGAAGAAAACATTCAATTTGACACAATGCCCGACTTTCGAGGGATGTTTACGGAGCAATATCATCCTGACTCAACATTTGACGAAAAGGAATACGATTCATTATATGATGAACTTATTGAAAAATGCCACCCAAATCGATATTTTAGTGGAAAATATTTCAATGAAAAACTTTTTGAAGAAGCTAACCGTCTATATGCAGAAGTGCTCAAATGCGAAGGTGCGTCAGAGGACACTTTAATCTCTTTACGTAATCGGGCTATGGACACACTTGGTATTAATATTTCGACAAAAAAGAAGTATGAGCACCTCGATAGCATCTTCAACCCTAAGGTTTATACAGATGTGGATCCAAATAAATATGACGCTGAACGGGTGTCAGAAGCCGCAAGGTGGTACAAAATCTTGCAGGAGAAACGTAACGATATTCGGGCATTAGAGGCGTTGGAAATAGATGCATCCGATTTTATCGACAGAAGAAAAGGGGAATTGTACATCATTGAACCGAAAGAAGAGGAAAATGGAGGCGAGGAAAATGGAGACGACTATTGGGGCACATCATTATTGTTTTTTTTCTTCTCTCAATCGGGGTTCTTATTGCCGGGGCAGCACTTAATCAATAAAACAAATACTAATGATGGCTATTTTTTCAAACTTCTGGAACAGAATCATAGAGTGGTTCGAAGACAGGCAGTCGAGGAATGCACTTATACGCGGTTTCAACCGTTCGGCCAGGGAAGCCTTCGTACAGGGTATAGTACCAGTCATGATGGAGGCAAAGATTGTAAAAGGCGACCCACGTTACCGGCACCAGTTCTCAAAAATTCTCGACGGTACAGGTTTCCGCATCAAAGTCTTTTCTGGCCGTCAATTGACAAAACAAGAAGTGATCAACATTGGCACCACCATCTTGGCAAACGATGTTCTTGTGCGCCGAATGGTTATGCTTGGGTGGGATACCCTTCAAATCCATTGTGATGTAGGCAACCATGGGTGTCAATGGCAGTTACATGATTATATATTGATAGGAGGATAAAATATGGATACTTTACAACAAGTAATAGCTGATACCTCGGCTATCGTGGCAGAGCAAGCCACGCAAAACGGAATCAACGCATGGTTGATAATTGCATTGATAGAGTTTGTCGTCATTGTAGCATTACTGATTGGACGCAAACAAGGCGACAGCGGAAAGTCAGAGTTGAAACGGAAAGTGATGGCAGAAGGCAATGTGGATTTTGGAAATACTGTGAACAGTATGTTCAACGCAAAACCGCTGTACAAGGAACTAATAGTGAAATGTCATCCAGACCGTTTTGCCCCCGATGAGGCAAAGATGGCTATTGCCACTGAGCTGTCGATGCAAATCACAAAGAACAGACAGAACCGCAAAGGTCTTGAGGCTCTATGCCAAGAGGCGAAAAACAAACTTAATATCAACATTTGAAAATCAAAAATTATGGAAGAAGCAGGAGCAACATTTTTCGTTGGCCTAATCGGCTTGGCTATTAGCGGTGGCATCGGCTACCTTATTGGCCATAATCGCAAAATCGGTGGAGGATGGTCGTTCGTCCTCGGTGCCATACTTGGTGTCATTGGGTGGATAATAGCTGCTTGCAGCGAGAAGACCAACAACACCAAGTTTGACGACATGTCGAAAGATGTGGAGGGAAACGCATGAGAGCCTGGGGCATTATACTGATAGTGTTCGGTAGTCTCAGCCTCCTTGGGACACTGCTTGCCGCTGCCAATGGGGCGGCAGGCAGTGGTGGGGGAATCTTGTTTATCGTATTGGGAGCCTACTTGGTTCACCGGGCAAAACAGAAAAAAGAGGAGAAAAACCAGCATGATGACTGGAGCAATGAATAGGAGCAAACATTTTTCGGGCACACTTTTTACAGGAGTCCTTTTTTTATTATTTGTCAGTTGTCAAGACAATCAGCAACAGACAGTGTCGTTTGCACCCGATGCCATATCGCTTGGCAGCATTCAGATTCCCGGCACATGGAGTACGCATACGCTGTATTCCGCATTCTCCCTTTCCGTACCAAACACAATGGAAAGAAGCAGTCCGAACGACAGGTGGAGTCAACGAATGAACAATATGGGGGTTCAACGGGATAATGACGTTGTGATTTTCCAGCAAAAGACGTTGAACAAAAACTCCGTGGATAATGCCGATGAACATTATTGCAGAGTATTGGTAAACTATGCGAAATCCATTTCTGACGAACTATTGCATTCGTGGGAGACGGAGAAACTGGATGCCGACACCCGTGCCTGGTTGTTGGAGGAGGTGAAAGGGAACTTGGCTTATTCACAACAATTGCTATCCTCTCCAACATACGAATGGGTAGACATTGGAGGCACAAATGCAATACGAATAAAGTACAGACGCAGCGGAAACAATGGACACACAACTGCATGTGCAATGTACTACCTGTACAATTACGATGAGGTTGCTTTTGTCATGACCGCATACAGTGAGCAAGAGGCAAGGCTATGGCAAGCGGATATGGAAAATGTGATTAGAACATTTCGATGGAAGCAGAAAAAGTAACTCTTTTGGAATCATAGACCCGCAGTATTAAATATTATTTCTAAGATACGTCGTACTGTAGAGGAATTAATCAGCTTGATTGTGTAGTATTAATACTTGGGATCTTAGAAACAAACTTCTGCCTATGCGGTGTTTTACTTCCAACTAGACATCCCGCATAGTCATAGAGCATACCTCTTCTATTGCCGGTATGTTACCAAGTTTCACTGCTTGGTAGACTTCGACACTCGCCGCAAATGCCGGTGGCATTTGCGCATCTGCGACATCAAAGAACCCGAACCCCCGATGCCCGCCGGCAACCCCGGCATGGGTGGCATGGGCGGTATGTACTAAGCAATTGAAAGTACATTTTACCCCAATGAGCCGAGGCTGCTTGCAGTCTCGGCTCTCTCATTTCAACCACGCAATACAATTTCAACAACTTTTCAGTCCTTTGTCAGGCTTCCATTGTGTTGGCCGCCTTTTCTTATTTTGTTGCGATATGTGCGAAATGTTCGCGGGCAATATCCATATTCTGGTCGAGTTCGACTGTACCAAGATAGTTGCCCTGTTGGTCTCGTACAGCCATATATTGCACCAGCATCAGGTGTCCGTCTTTCTCTACCCATTCCTGCACCCGGTCGGCTTTGCCGCTGCGAAAACTGTCGATGATGCTGCGCACCATAGGTTCAATCTTTGGGGGATGGCAGGAGAAAACATCGCGGTCGAGTGCCATTCCTGGACGCTTGAACACCTTAAATCCTTCATTGAAATAGCGGTTGATGTTGTCGGCATCAATGAAACTTATCTCCATGGGAATGGTGTTCAGTAGAGCCGTGAGCTGTGGCAAGGTTAGGTGACCACTTGGAAAGATTATTTCGCCCGACTTGTCGGACTTCTCCGAGTGGGTTGAATTTTCCGCTGATCCCTCCCATGCTTTATTCTCCACTCCGAGGCAGACAGCGTAGGCTTTGCTGTCATAATAGATGCTACGCCATTCCTCGTCGGTGAAGTGTTCAGCACAAATTGGGAAAAGAATATTCGTCTCTTTGTAAATCATCTCCTCAATCCGCGCAATCACAGCATCGGCTCGTATAAGCCATGCGTCATCAGGCATTTCATCGTGTTCTTTAACCAACAAGCTCACCTCGTGGCGTATCTCATCGTCGACGGTCCACATCACGCTGTGAGGGCCAGTGATGTCATATTTCACTTTCAGCAGCGTGTAGATGAGGTCGCCTTTCTTGTCGTAGTGAATACCCACCTCGCGCAGACGACGGAAGGTGTCGAAGTTCTTGTCGGCTTTCCACTTGTCGATTACAATCTGGATTGCCTCGTTCTCTTTAGTGAAAGTGTGGAGCGGGTGGCCTTTGATACCGGCCAGTATTAAGGCGGTGAACTTATTTCCTCCTTCGTGTGCGGATGAATGCGACTCGCAGCCAGCGGTGCCATGGAACAGAGCCGAATGCACGTCGCATAGCCGCTGCACCTCCTCCAACGGTGTGCCTTCGGCCATTAGTTGCTGCTCCGCATCCATAATCTCGTGCGCGTCGACATCACTGAAATTCGAAACAAAGTCCTTGCGCACACTCTCCAAATCTTCACCCTCACCCAATCGGCGCAGATAGGCTTTCAGCTGCTCGATACGTCTTTCTGGTTGTTCCATCGTACTGCCTGTTATGGTTCGAAGTTCAGCAGATGTACCATCGGCTACATTGAATCCGTGTTCTTTGAATTCTGCTGCGATTTTCTCCATCGGAATGCCTTTCACCGCAGCCCCTTTGGGAATCGTCATCACGCGCCCAACGGAGTGGAGCATCGCTTTCTTCGTAATCTCGGTAAACCCCAGCGAAGCCATAATCTCCACCATTTCGGGGTACTCCTGCGTCAGTTCGTATACCGACTTATTCAAATCTAATGTTTTCATTTCAAAGTGTACTTTTTGTTGTCATACTTGATTATCCCTTCTGCCACCATCTCGGCGAGGACGCGACTGAGGGAAGGGCGGGCGACACCGAGGCTTTCGGCTGTGGCAGCCACTTGGGTGATGGGGCCATGGGATTGCAGGTAGTCGAGCACGCGGTTGCGTAGGCCTTTGATGGCGAAGGTGCGTACTTTCTCGCTGAGGAAACGGCAACGGTCGGATACCAAGCGGATGAATTGGCTCAGCACCTTGGGCTGGGCAGTCAGGAAGTGGACAAATCCCTCGCGGTTGATTGTCCATAATACACTGTCTTCGATGGCTATGACGTCGACAGGTATCGTATTGTCGGTGGAGAAAAGGAATGCTGGGGCAAGCAGGCAAGGGGCAGCAAGGCGTTCCATCACCACCTCACGCTCGTCGCCGCCCATGCGAGTTTCCACGCGTCCAGCGGTGAGCACCACGAGCGACTGCACCGCATCGCCAGCGTTCATAATAGTCTTTCCCGACTTGTACTCATACCGACGATGTGGCGCAGCAAGCAACTCTTCCAGTTCGCTGTCCTTCAGACTGGCAAACATCGGTAGGGCTTTCAGCTCCAACATATCCATATTAGCCGCGAATCATAGTGAGCAACATCTTGAATCGCTCGTTTGCCACGACGGCATGGGGGTGATTGGCTGGCATTACGATAACATTCCCTGCAGGAACATTGAACGCTTCGCCGTCGATGGTTATCTCCGCCGTGCCTTCGACTATTTGCACCACAGCATCGAACGGTGCAGTGTGTTCGCTAAGGCGTTGCCCTTTGTCGAACGAGAAGAGAGTGATGCCGCCGTGCTGGTTCTTGGCGAATTCCTTGCTGACGATGCCGTCCTGAGCATAGTCGATGCTGGCAGCGAGGTTGATGACAGTCTTTGTTTCCATACTTACAGTTGTTTGAGATAAACAGTATTGTTTCCAATCGCTTGCAAAAATACTACAAAAACGCCTAACGGTCCGTAACAAATGTTACAAACATGAAAACCCCGTGCAATGCCCTTCCGCAACGTTGAAAAACCTTGTCGGAGCACTCAAAACCGCCTTTGCAACCCTGCGGAAGGCACTTTTGACACCGAAAATCGGTTTTGCAGCCCTGCGAGGCCACTTTTTGGAACAAAAACAGGCTTTGCAACACCCGCAAAGCCTGTTTTCGGTATCGAGACACCTCTCTGCAACGCTGCAAGGGGGCTTTTTTATCCCTCGGCGACCTTGGCGTTCGCGTCCGTGTCGGCTTCGGGGGACTGGCGCTTGCCGCCGGAGGTGTTCATCGCGTGTTTGCGGAAGTATTCAAAATCCTTGTCCATACGCTTCACAAGGTCTTCGGCTTCGCGGCGTTCGGGATTCATCGCGAAGTAGGCGTTGGTGTAGAAAACCACCGCCGCGTAAGCTCCGTCGCTCGCACGGCGCGCCGCGGCCAGTTCGCCCAGCACCACGTCGCCGCGTTCCTCATTACGCTCAGCGATGAGCTTGCGCACTTCGTCGTTTTTCGTCTTCAGCTGCGCCACCACGCTGTCGAGTTTCAGCAGCCGCAGCTGGTCGCGGTAGGCCGACATATCCTGCAGCAGGTTCTCGATGTTGCCGCTCTCCTTCATATAGTTCTCGGCGGTGTTGATGCGATAGTTCTTGATGATGCGCAACAGCGGCTCGGCGGTCTGCGACATCTCGGCGATGGGGAACTTGGCGAAGGCCTTGACGGCATCGCGCAGCGAGGCGTAGAGGCGGTCGCGCTCGGTGTCGGCGTCGCGCAGCGGGGCGGTCTTGAGGCTCGCGGAGTATTTCTTAAATGCCTTGTCCTCGTCGGTGAAAGCGCGGCGGAATTCATCCACGGCCTTGCGCCAAAGGTCGTTCTCTATCGGAATCTCCTCCACGCGCCGCATCACCATAGCGAGGTATTCATAGTGTGCCGCGTTGGTCGCCCGCGCGATGCTGACAGTGTCGATTTGGATGGGGATGTTCATAATGCTTCTTTTTTACGTTGTTACTATTCACCCACTGAGGAGAAACTACCGTAAAATTCGATTATCCGAAGCGGCGATGTCATTGCAAATCTGATACATTCCATATTGTTGAAGATATTACAAACAACAGGTTCCTTCGGGTCTTTCCACGGACGGTTCATTAAACGTCCGTATTGTACTCTATCTGGTAAAACATCGTCCTCTTCGATTATTGGAAGATTGAACCTTGCATTTATTCCAGAGGGAATGGTGCCAGAGATGGAGAAGGACATTCCTCCGTCAACGTCCATCCCTCCGACTTTTGACTCCAGCTCATTGTAGTTAGCAACGGAAAAGACATCATAGGCACTAAAGAACATTTTGTGTGCCTGGATAGTACAGTCGATTGAACCTTGTCTAATGCATCTACCGCCTTGGTATTCCTCATAGCGATTTGCGTTAAACACAAACGATTTTTGATAAATTGAACTCATTTTTAAAAGATATTAAATGTTGTTTTAATTATTAAAGAAGTGTTCGATAAAGAATATAGTAGGTTCCAATGACATCTACCATATGTTCCATTTTGTACTTAAACATATGCATATTTCCAGTTTGCCGTTCGCGTAAAGCTTCCATGACTCTCGAATCACATAAACCCTCCAATTGGGATAATAAATTCACGCAGTCAAGCATACTAATTGTAGATTCCTTATTGTTCCACTCTTCAGTACCCACTCCTGGGAAATCGTATTGATTCATGTGATATTTTTTTGAGTAATATGACAAAACAAACGCCCTAATAGCCTGCCATGTGTTTTGTAATGGATTGTAAGGTGTACCCTGTAACATAGGACTTGTTGAACGAATGAATTCCGCAACTCCAGGGCGAGATATTTCAAAGACATCATCATTGTATTCAGAGTAGAAGTTCAAGTACCATAATATGTTCTTCTCACCTTTGGTGGCAAATGCAACTTCTGGTAAAGATTTTTTATACAGAAAGGTACCAAATCGATTAATATCTACCCCTTTCCCATAGAAATCTATTCTTTCAGAATCATCTCTATCAATCGAGGTTTTTTGAATTCCATCCGAATTCCATTTAAATCCATAATCGGATTGATCATATACTACAAATTGTAATCCATCATTTCGGAAATCTTTATTTTTTCTAATGGTTATCTTGTTTGCTGCGAAATACTCTTCTTTTCCATCATATGTAGTACGTACTTGGCGAAACGAATAGTAAAAAAGTGATGCCTTTTCACTAATATATTCTGATGCCATAGTAAAAATGCCAGTTGTATCCTGTCGGCCCTTCAGTCTTTATTTTATTTATTTAATTAACTGTGGAACTATTTATTATTCATATATTGCTGCATCGGTATTAATTGTGGTTGAGGTCCAAAAGGAGTTTGTTTATAAACAGTCACAAACGTTTTGTCAGTGTAGTTGTTCAAAACAATTTCAAGTGCTGTCAATATTAGTTGTTTTCCATCACATTCTCCTTCAATAGCCTCAAATGAACGTCGCATAGCAGAAACAATCATCATTAAATCGTTGTCTATTATCCGGCCATGTTGATTGATGTGGTCATAAACCATCTTATTCAATATTTCTTTTGATGAAAGACACTGCTCATACAAATCAACAATCTTTCTGATTTTACCGATGTAGTACTCTATATCGGTAGCATTAGGTTGAACATTGTTAAGAGATACGCAATAGCAGTCGTAAACCACACATTTGTCACCGTCAGGAGCCACAACTGTTTTGGCAAGGATTTGATAATTCCCCTTTGCCGTTTGGATGTCTATAGGTAATAGATTTCCATCCATTCTGTACTTAACTGTTGCCATATTAATGATATTTTAGTTGAATATTATGATCGCAATTGAGATAAAACGTTGCACTCCCACCGCAAGACCTGCGGCAGGCAGAGTAAATTAAACAAACAAAGCGAGGAATTAGCCCCTACATTTTTGAGGCTATTGCGTGGGGGGGGGGGTAATAATCAGCGAGTTATGAGCGTTGCGGAGCATATCGGCAGGTGTTATGATATTGGCACGAAGTACTCGAAGCACAAATCCTCGTCAAGCGTGCGCCAGCTGATGCCATAGCGGTCAGTCTCGTAGTCCTGCAATGCCTCGGCAGAAGCCTGCCGCAGCCGTGGATAGTCGGCGATGCGCTCGCGTAGCTCCTGTCCGCCATCGGTCAGTATATGCACGTAGTCGCTGTCGACCCACACTTTGTTTACGTTCATTGTCATATTGGCTCCTCCCTTTCTTTATTTACCGAAAAACGTATGCCACTGCTGGATGATGATTTCACGGTTTTCCTCGATAACCATCTCGGCCATCTTGAGCTCGTTGGCCTTGAGGCCGTCGTTTTCCACCAGCTGGATTTCGGGCAATACGTTAAACTTGGCCTTGTGAGCCGTCTTGCCCTTGCCAGCCACGACGTGGACGTGT
>JAFVBB010000022.1 GCA_017480225.1 Bacteroidales bacterium | reverse complement strand
TGATGGTGATGATGGTGATGGTGATGCTCCTCCTCGTCGTGGTCGTGATGGTGGCCATGCTCTTCCACATCATCGTCGTCGTCATCGTCGTCATGACCCTCTATGGCGTCAATCCACGCCGCCGAGGTGGCCACCTTGTCGAAGTCGAAGAGGCCAGTGTAGAGCAGCTTCTCGAACGGCACGTCGCAGTAGTCGCAGTCTATTATCTCGGCCTTGGGCTGCAGGGTGCGTATGATGCCGCGTATGCGCCCCAGCTCGGCGGGGTCCACCTCGGAAGCTTTGTTCAGGAGGATGATGTTGCAGAACTCAACCTGTTGTATCACCAGGTTCTCGATGTCGTCCTCGGCCAGGTTGGGGCGCAGCAGGTTGTGGCCGCTGCCGAACTCGTCCTTCATGCGCAGCGCGTCGACCACGGTGACAATGCTGTCAACCACCGGCACACCGTCCTTCACAAACTCCGGCCCCATGGTGGGCAGCGAGCAGATGGTCTGCGCTATCGGGGCTGGCTCGCATATGCCGCTGGCCTCAATCACAATGTAGTCGAAACGGCGCTGGCTGGTGATGTCGCGCAGCTGCTCGGCCAGGTCCATCTTCAGCGTGCAGCAGATGCAGCCGTTCTGCAGGGCTACCAGGCTCTCCTCTTTCTGTCCCACTATGCCGCCGCGCTCTATGAGGTCGGCGTCGATGTTCACTTCGCCCAGGTCGTTGACGATGACAGCGAACTTGATGCCACGGCGGTTGCCGAGGATGCGGTTGAGCAGGGTGGTCTTGCCGCTGCCGAGGTAGCCGGTGAGCAGCAGCACGGGTATGGTGTCGGGTCTGTTCATTGTAGCGTTGTTTTTACCGATTGTTGCCACCACCAAACGCCAGCCGGCCGCAAATATTGCCCTCCGTCCGGGGAAAATGTTGCGGCAGGCCGCCCGTTGGCAGAAAATATGCCGCAGTGGGCAATAATCAAGTGCCACTCAGCGTTTGCATCGGCATGGAATACACAAAGTTCAAGCCGTTCAGCATCGTTACGCGCGGACGGCTGGTAGAGTACAGCCGCCCCGTCGTGATGGGCATTCTGAACATTACACCCGACTCTTTCTACGACGGCGGACGCCACGCCGACATGCCGTCCATGCTGCGCCACGCCAGCTGGCTGGCCGACGAGGGTGCCGACATCATCGACCTGGGCGCCGTGAGCTCGCGCCCCGGAGCCGAGCTGCTGCCGCCCGAAGAGGAGGCCGCCCGCCTGCGCGAGGCCGTCAGCCTGCTGCGCGCCGAGATGCCGCAGGCCGTCATCAGCGTGGACACCTGCTTCGCGCAGCCGGCACGCGCCGCAGTCGAGGCCGGTGCCGACATTGTGAACGACATCGGGGGAGGCCAGTTCGACGAGGCTATGTTCGCCACGGTGTGCGAGCTGCAGGTGCCCTACATCATGATGCACACGCGCGGCCTGCCCTCGCAGATGCAGCGGCTGGTTGACTACGACGACATCGTCGACGACCTGGTGCGCTACTTCTCCAATCGTGCCGACCAGCTGTACCGCATGGGCATGAAAGACCTTTGGCTCGACCCCGGCTTCGGCTTCGCCAAGACAACCTCGCAGAACCACGAGCTGCTGCGCCGCCTCGACGAGCTGTGCCAGGTTTTCGACGAGCCTCTGCTTGTGGGCTTGAGCCGCAAGAGCATGATCTACAAACCGCTCGGCCTCACCCCCGACCAAGCGCTGGAGGGCACCGTGGCTCTCGATGCCCTTGCGCTGGAACGCGGCGCGCGCATTCTCCGCGTGCACGACCCTCGCCCGGCCAGGCAGACAATAGACCTCATGTTCAACGACCACACCTGCTGACCCATGCCCCTGCTTGCACTTGCCGCGCTGCCCTCGCTGCGCGTGATCGACATCTTCGACATCGTCATCGTGGCGGCGCTGGTCTACTACATCTACCGCATGGCGCGCGGCACCAACGTGATGCTCATCTTCTGGGCGCTGATTATCCTGCTGCTGGCCTGGAGGCTGGCCGACCTGCTGCAGATGAGGCTGCTGGGAGCTCTGCTGAGCGCCGTGTGGGGCGTGGGGCTGATTGCACTGGTGGTAATCTTCCAGCCCGAGATACGCAAGTTCCTGCTCTTCCTGGGCACAAAGACGCAGCTCGACGAGAGCCTGTGGCACCGGCTGCAGTTCTGGCGCAGCCAGCGCGGCCGCCAGCTCAGCGTGAGCTACGAGGCCTACGTCGTGGCCTGTATGCACATGTCTCAGACGAAGACCGGCGCCTTGATGGTCTTCAAGCGCCACAACTCGGTGGAGGAGCTGGTGGGCACCGGCGAGCGGCTCGACGCCGAGGCAAGCAACGCCCTGATAGAGACGCTGTTCTTCAAGAACTCGCCGTTGCACGACGGCGCGGTCATAGCCCACAACAACCGGCTGCTGGCCGCGCGGTGCATACTGCCGGTCACCTCGCGGCTCGACATCGACCCCAACCTGGGCCTGCGCCACCGCTCGGCCATCGGCGTCACCGAGCAGCTCGACGTGCTGGCGGTTATCGTGAGCGAGGAGACCGGAGCCATAAGCTACGCCGTGGGCGGCGTCATTCACCACGACGTGAGCCCCGTGGAGCTGCGCCAGGCGCTTGAGCGATACGAGTGCTGAGGGCGCGCCATGCCACGGCGCAAAGAAAGAGGGAGGGCGGCAAATCGGCCGCCCTCCCTCTGTTTCTGCCTGCAAAAGCCCGCTACCGGGCCTCGCGGCCCGCGCGTATGGCCTTGATGTTGGTCTCCACCACAGCCTCGCCCTTGCGGCCGAAGATGGAGCGGATGGCATTCTCAAGCTCCTCGAAGGCTATCTCCAGGTAGGGGGCGGCCGCGCCGAGCAGCACCATGTTGCCGCGCGCGCCCAGCTCCTTGGCTATGGCGTTGGCATTGAAGCTCACGCATTTGCCCAGCTTGCCCAGCTCGGCGTTCACCTTCTCGATGTCGGGATAGTTGGTGATGTTGACGAAGGGGTCGCTGTTTGTGATGACCACGCCGTCGGCTGCCAGGAAGGGCAGGTAGCGCAGGGCCTCCATGGGCTCGCTGCTGAGGATGATGTCGGCCTTGCCCTCGGGTATCACGTCCGAGAAGATGGGGTCGCTGCTCACGCGCAGGTGGCTGAACACGCTGCCGCCGCGCTGGCTCATGCCGTGGATCTCGCTCTGTTTCACGTTCAGCCCCAGCTTGAGGGCGGCGTCGCTGATTATCTTGGCTACCGACACGATGCCGTCGCCGCCGACACCGCAGAGTATGATGTCTTTTTTCATTGTTGCTGCTTCTTTACTTGTTGGCAATTCTCTTCTTGTTCTCCACGATGCACACGCGCTGCGGTATGATCACGCTCACGCCCTCGTAGGCTATCTCCTCCTCGAGGATCTTCACGAACTCGTCGTGGTTCTTCTTCAGGGGCACGATGTGGCGTATGTGCTTCTCGTCGACGCCCAAGCCCTTGCAGATGTTGAAGAGCTTCATGTTGGCGCTGCTGGGCTGGCCGCCAGTCATGGCGGTGATGTCGTTGTCGAGGATCATGATCACCACGTTGGCCTTCTCGTTGACGCAGTCGAGCAGGCCGGTCATGCCGCTGTGGCCGAAGGTGCCGTCGCCTATCACGCCGATGGCCGGGAAGATGCCCATCTCGGCGGCTCCCTTGGCCATGGTGATGCTGGCGCCCATGCAGACCGTGGTGTCGATGGCACCCATGTTGAAGCCGAGGGTGTAGCAGCCGATGTCGCCGAAGACGCGCCCGCCGGGGTACTTCTTCATCACGTCGTTCACAGCCTCGTAGCTGTCGATGTGCGGGCAGCCCACGCAGAGCGCGGGCGGACGGTTGGTGACCACCTCGGGCACCGCCGGGCCTTTGGGCATGGGCTTGCCCAGGGCCGCCGCCACCTTCTCGGCGTTCAGCTCGCCGTCGCGGCGTATGGTCTCGTCCAGGCGGCCGTGCACCGGCTTGCCCTTGCCGAGGAAGCCCTTGATGTGCTCCTCCACGAAGGGCTGGCCGTCCTCGAGCACCAGCAGCTCGCCCACCTCGTCGTAGAGGCGGTTGAGCATGTCGAAGGGCAGCGGGTACTGCGCCACCTTGACCACCGGGTGCGGGCACTTGCCGCCGGGGTAGTTCTCCTGCAGGTAGTTGTAGGCTATGCCGGTGGTGATAATGCCGCGGCTCTTGTCGGCGCCGTCGATGTACTGGTTGAAGCCGCTCTCCTGCGACTCACGGGTGAAGGCGGGCTGCTTGTCTATCAGCTCGCGGTAGAGGCGCTTGGCGTTGACCGGCAGCAGCACGTAGCTCTTCGGGTCGCTGGGGCTGGAGAGGGGGTTCTGCGGGCGCACCTCGCGGCGCTCCACGCCGGCGCGGCTGTGGGCCAGGCGGGTGGGTATGCGCATGAGGACGGGCGTGCCGAGGCGCTCACTCAGGTCATAGCCGTAGAACACCATGTCGTAGGCCTCCTGCTGGTTCGAGGGCTCGAGCATCGGTATCATGGCCCAGTGGCCGTAGTAGCGGCTGTCCTGCTCGTCCTGGCTGGAGAACATCGAGGGGTCGTCGGCCACCACGATGATCACGCCCTTGGTGCCAATGATTGATGCGTTCATGAAGGGGTCGCCGCAGACGTTCATGCCCACGTGCTTCATGCAGGTCATGGCGCGCTTGCCGGCGTAGGCCACGCCGATGGAGGCCTCGAGCGCCGTCTTCTCGTTGGCGCACCAGTTGGCCACCACGCCCTGCTCTTTGGCCTGCTTGCTCTTGATGACATATTCGGTAATCTGGGTCGAGGGGGTGCCGGGGTAGCTGTTGATGGCGCTGCCGCCGGCGTCGATGAAGGCCTGCGCTATGGCCTCGTCGCCCAGGAGTAGGAGTTTGGACATAATATATTGTGTTTTTGTTGTTTGTTACTGTTTGTCTACACCAATTCGTGGTGCAAAGGTAGCAATAAAAAACGACCTATGCAAATTATTTTGCAACCCGCTGGCCGCCAGCCCCCACGCAGGCACACCACCAACGGCGGCCACGCCAGTCGCGCCGCGGCGGCAGCGCCGCGCCGGGGACGCCTGTTCTGCGATTGATGTCCGATTGTTCTTCGATTGTTCTCCGATACAAAATCGAAGAACAATCGGAGAACAATCGGAGAACAATCGAAGAACAGACGGTGCTGGCATGGAATTAGCACTGCTTCAGCCTGGTTTACAGCGCATTACAAAGACAACCCTGCGTAAACATTTACAACACAGCACATTAACCCGCCGTCAAAACTGGCGCGGCGGCTTATTTTGCCAGTTTTGGAAAAATATGTATTTTTGCATACGCGCAACAAAAACTAACATCACGCACAACATGCTGACATTCAGATTGTTACCCCCCCCAATCACCATGCAGGCCAGCCTGAACGGCTGAAAAAAGCCGCCCTGCCCCTCTTTTTCATTGCTTTCGCGCTGGCTTCGGCTGCGCAGACGGTGACCATCGACGACCGCGAGGACCACAGCTGGAGCTACTACCAGCCCTCGTCGAAGCTGCCCGACGGCTACCCGGACTACCTGCACTCGCCCGACCCGCGCGACGTGAAGATCACCTACAAGGGCGGCAGCGTGAGCGGCGCGTCGGCGGTGGCCATCTCGGCCCTTAGCGGAGAGAGCGAGAACGTGATGGTGTACTACCTGACGCTTGAAAAGACGGTGACAGGCCTCTCGGGCGACTACCCCTACACCGTCATCTCCAACCCCTTCAGCAAACGGCCGAAGAATGGCAACACCTACTACGGCTTCGCAGGGTGGAAGGTGGTCAGCGGCGGAAAATACATCAGCGAATACAGCGACGGCCAGACCATGTATCTCGACGCCACCATACACTTCACCGGCCTCGAGGAGGACAAGACGGCCGAGGTTGAGCTGGAGGCGCAATGGACGGAAGCCACCGTCAAGACAGGCTCCAGCAACCCCGGCTTCACAGACGGCACCTACGAGACCAACTTTTGGGTCCTGGAGAACAACACTGGTCGGTATGGCACCCCTGCCAATATCAACGGCATCACCGTGCCGGCCAACGTCACCGTCTCGGCGCGCTACCCCGACGGCGAGATCCACTACACCGCCCGCATCACCGGCAACATCACCGCTGGCGGCGACAACGCCAAGATGGAGTTCGTCAACATGAACAGCACGGGCAATGTCAATGCCAACGGCTACACATTCACCATGGGGCGCGGCATAGTGAACTCGAACAACGGCGGGCAGCTGCGGGGATGCACGAGCGACAAGAGCTGCGTCCACACCGTAAAGGTCGAGAGCGGCACCTATGCCTCGCTGATGCACTTCACTGCAGGCATTGCAAGTAACAGAAACGTCAACCAGTTGTTCATCCTGGGCTGCGACTACGACCGGGCAAAGAACGACAACGGCAAGCTGACAATAAGAGGTGACATGTATGTGGCCCAAGGAAACATCAACCTCAACCGGGCCAGCGGCAGCCTGTATGTGCGGAGCATCGTAAAAAGCGGCAACTTCCAGTCCACAGTCAATGCTTCCGGCAATTATTCAGGTAGTGGAGGTGACCAATCATACTATTTTTCCGTCGCCAACACTCATAATGCCGGAAGGCGCAGCCTGGTGGTCGAGGGCGGACACCTGCGCGGCATAGCGGGCGGCATGGACGAAACCAACAACCAGGGCACAGCCGCCCGGGCATTTGACCTCCGCGTGCGCGGCACCGCGCAGATTGACGGCGTGGTCTACGGCGCGGCCGAGTTTGCCGGGGCACGGGGCACGCGCACAATGGTGTTCACCGGGGGCACGGTGAACGGATGGATTGCGGGCGGAGCCAACGGAACACAAGAATCCGGGGGCGCGCTGAACGGCGCCACCTACCTCTACGTTGGCGGCACGGCGAAGGTGAACTCCGGCGCGTCGACCCAAGTGATGAACCGCGGCGTGGGGGGCAACGTCTTCGGGGCGGGGTGCGGCTACGGCAGCTCGAGTTCCTCCGGTCAGGTGCAGCTGGGCACCAATGTGGTAGTGGCCGACAAGGCCGAAATAGAGCGCGGCGTGTACGGCGGCGGCTCGTACGGCTACACCACGGCCACGGCAAACATCTTCATTCTCGGCGGCCAGGTGGAAGGCGTGAAGGGCGGCGTGAACGGCACGGCTTACGACGCCAACATCAGCGGGGGCGTGTTCGGCGGAGCCTGCCAGAACCAGGGCGGCACGGTGAGCATCCTCATGAACGGCGGCACGGTGGAAGGCGGCGTGTATGGCGGCAGCAACCAGACCGGCACCCTGTCGGGCACCGCCACGCTGCACATCGACGGCGGCACGGTGGGCACGGAGGCCGTGGCGGCCAACGTGCACGGCGGCGGCTATGGGAAGGACACGAGGGTCAACGGCAACGTCAGCGTCACCCTCGGCACCTGCGGCGCGGAAAGCGGCGCCACCGTCTACGGCGACGTGTACGGCGGCTCGGCGCTCGGCCGCATTGGCACAGCCACAGGCACCACGAACAACCACAGCGTCACCCTCAACCAGGGCGTCATCTACGGCAGCCTCTACGGCGGCGGCCTCGGCGACAAGGCGGCAAACATAGAGGCCACGGTGAACGGCAACGTCAAGGTGGCGGTGACCGGCGGCAGCGTGCGCCTGCGCAGCGACGACAAGGAGGAGGATGCCGAGGGCGAGAAGGGCAGCGGCAGCGTCTTCGGCTGCAACAACCAGGCTGGCGCGCCCACAGGCAAGGTGAGCGTCGACATCTACGGCACCGGCAAGCCGCAGGATGGCGAGCAATACGCGCTGCACGCCGTCTACGGCGGTGGCAACCAGGCGCACGACACCACCGGCACGCCCACGGTGACGGTGCACGGCTGCTCGGCCCGGATCAACTACGTCTACGGCGGGGGCAACGCCGCCGACGTGCGCGGCACCGACGTGACCGTGTGGGGCTGCGAGAAGATAGGCTGGGTGTTCGGTGGCGGCAACGGCCACAGCAAGAGCAACAACCACGACAACAGCTCCGGCGACCACTACAACCCAGGGGCCAACATCACCGCTGACGGCACGAATGTGACCATCCACGGCGGCACGATAGAGCGCGTCTTCGGCGGCAGCAACCAGTATGGCTACATCAACAGCACGATAACCGTCACCGTGAAGGAAGAGGCAGAAGGGGGCAAAGACCCCATCTGCGGCAACGACTACGGCGAATGCGAGATGAATGTGACCGAGCTCTACGGCGGCGGCAACGAGGCCAAGATAATAACCAGCGGCGGCGCGTACCTCGACCAGCCTGACCTCGTGCTCGACTGCTCGTCCAAGATAGGCAGCCTCTTCGGCGGCGCCCGCAAGGCCGACTACGGCAAAGACATCAACCTCACCGTCACCGGAGGCACCTTCGACAATGTCTTCGGCGGCAACAACCTGGGCGGCACCATAACAGGCAATGTGCACGTCACCGTGCAGGCAGGGCAAATAGGCAGTGTCTTCGGCGGCTGCAACATCAATGGCACCATAACAGGCTCGGTCACTGTCGACATAGACTCCGCCCAATTCGAGGGATGCTCCACGCCATTCAAGGTAGACAACGTCTACGGCGGCGGCAATGAGGCACCCTACGGCACAGCCGGGCAGGCCTACCCGCAGGTGAACATCAAGCATGGGCACGTGGGCAGAAACGTATTCGGCGGCGGCCTGGGCAACGGCGCCATGGTGACCGGCAACCCGACAGTCACCATTGGCGGCACCAACGGCTCGAAGGGCACGGCTGACGACGAGCATGTGGGCGTGATAGGCGGCAACGTCTACGGCGGCGGCAACGAGGCCAACGTGGACGGCAGCACCAGCGTGTACATGCTGGCAGGCAAGGTGGGTGGCAAGGAGGCCAGCACCACCGACGAGACCGGCTGCATCTACGGTGGCGGCCGGGGCAAGGAAGGCAACGACCAGAAGTCGCTCGACACCGCCAAGGTGAGCGGCGACACACACGTGACGCTGCGCGGCGGCGAGGTGATGGGCAGCGTCTACGGCGGCGGCCACAAGGGCAAGGTGGGCGGCAACACCAACGTCAAGCTGGAATAGGCCGCGGCATCCTTGCACGAACGCAGAGGGCTGGCACATCACCGCGCCAGCCCTCTGCCTCGTTTTATTCAGCCACCAGCTTGATTGCTATCGAGTGCAGCTGCTGCCAACCGGCGCGGTCGGTGAGGCGCACCATGAAATGGTAGTCGCCCGGATCCTTGCCGTGAGGCACCACGATGTCCTGCCGGGCGGTGTAGTCGCGCGTGCCGGCGGGTATGTCGTAGTCCTGGTTGAACACCCACGGGTCGACGGCCTCGTGCTCGTCGTCATCGTCGGGCGGGCAGTCGGAGGCCGCGCTGCTGTGCGTGTGGTGGTCGTGGTTGCCGTGCACCTCGATGTTGTAGCGCCCCAGCTCCACGTTGTCGGTGAAGCGGTAGCAGAAATGTATGGTGTCGCCCGCGGCATAGGCGTCGCATTCCGACGGCTGGGCAGGCACGCCCTCGGCGGTGATGACGGGCATCTCCTGGTCGGTGTCGGTGCCGCACGCGGCGGCCAGCAGCGCCGCTGCCAGCAGGGCGGCTGCCATGTTTGTCCTTTTCATAGGTCAGTCTCTTTTTGTTGTTGCTTGAATTCGTACTTGATGTTGAATGACACCACGCGCCCCGGCTCGGGTATGTCGACGAGGCGGTAGTAGCTTGTGTGGTCGTAGTAGCGCGTGCCGAGCAGGTTGTCGACCCGCAGCGACAGCGCGACGCTCCCCGACGGCAGCCCCATGCGGTGGGCCAGCGCGAGCGAGAGCGTGGCGTGGGCCGGGGTAGGCTTCTCGGGCGGCACAATGTCGTTCTGAGCCGCCACGGCGCGAAGACCCGCGCTGACGGTGCCGCAGCCGTGCCAGTCGTAGTGCCATGCCAGACTGGCGTCGGCCGAAGGCGGCACGGCGAAAGGCAGGGTGTAGCCGCGCTTGTCGCCCGAGAGCTGCCTCGAGCGGCACAGCTGGCCCGCCAGCGAGGCCTCGAGCCTGTGGCCAATGCGCCACGCGGCCTCCACCTCGAACCCGCCGCGCACGGCGCGTGCCTGCGTGTAGCGGTAGAGCTGCAGCCCCTCCACGTAGTCAGGCGTCGGGTTGAGGTAGATGTAGTTGGGGAAATAGTTGAGCCACGGGTCGGCCTTCAGCGTCAGCCTGTCCGAGCTCCACTCCAGCCCGGCGTCGAGCTGGTACGACTGCTCCGCATCGAGTGCGGCGTTGCCCTGCTCGTAGCGGAATATGTGGTAGTTCACGCCGTCGGCACCCAGTTCCTTGGCTATCGGCACACGGAAGGCCTTGCCCGCGTTGGCGCGCACAATCCAGCGCCCCCTGTGCCAATTGGCGCCGGCCGACCAGGTGAGGCTGCTGAAGCGGCGCGACGTGCCCTGCGACCGCTGCACGAAGAGCGAGTCGCCGCTGCCGTCGGGGGTGCGGTACCAGTCGCTGTAGGGATGGGTGCTTATTGCCGCCACGTCGCAGCGCAGGCCTCCGCTCAAGGCAAGGCTGGGGCTGGCGGTGAAGAGGTCGGTGGCATAGAGGCCTGCGGCCGAGCTCTCGTAGTCGGGCAGGATGAAGCCCCAGCCGCCACGGCGGTTGCGCTGGCTCTCGGCAGCCAGGCCTACCCGCGCCTCGTGCCTCTCGCCGAGGGGCAGGGTGGCGCCCAGCGAGCCGCTGAAGGTGTGCTTGTCGAAGCGCCGCTCCAGGCTGTCGGGCGGCGTGGGCATGTAGCCGTGCGAGAGCGGCTCGGAGAGCTCCTCGCGCAGGTTGTGCTGCCAGGCCAGGCTGGCCTCCAGCTGCGCCCCGCCAAGCCTCAGGGTGGTGCGGCTCTGCGCCTTGAGGTGGTTCACCCACTGGCTGGGCAGGTCAACGTCGCGCGTGGAGCGGTCGTAGTCTATCCTCGACAGCCGCACCTCGAGCCCGTGTGCGTCGGCGAAGAAACCGCTGCCGGCGTAGACGTCGCTCACCGTCAGGTCGGTGCGGAAGTTCTCATTGTTGGTCCAGCCCAGCATGAGCCTGCCGTCGCGCTCGCTGCCGGCCGTGTTGCGCAGGCGCCCGTCGCGCAGGCGCACCACGTAGGAGTAGTACACCACGCTGTCGGCCGGCACACGCATGTCGCCGTAGTCGCTGGCCGTGATGTTGGCCTTGTAGAAGAAGCCGCCCCGGCGACCCGCCAGGCGCGCGGCAAGGCCCAGCTGGCCGTTGTCGCCACGGCCGAAGAGTGTGGCCGAGACCTCGAGCGGCGAGGCGGGCAGGCGGCTGCCGGTGAGGCTGATCACTCCGCTCAGGGCGTCGGAGCCGTAGAGCAGCGCGGCGGGACCTTTCACTACCTCGGCGGCATCGACCGCGAACTGGTCGACCTCGAGGCCGTGGTCGTCGCCCCACTGCTGCCCCTCGTGCTTCACGCCGTCGAGGCACACCACCATGCGGTTGCCGCCCATGCCCCTGATGGTGGGCTTGGCCAATCCTGCCCCGATGCTTTGCGCCTTCACGCCGGGGATGCCCTCGAGCGTCTGCGCCAGGCTCTGCCCCAGGTGCTCCTCGATGAAGTCGGCGTCGACCGTGACCGATGCCTGCGGCTGCTCCGTCTGCTGCGACGACTGCGCGCTGACGCTCACAGTCTGCAGGGTCTTCACGGTGTCGGGCGGAGCGGCCAACGCCATGAAAAGGCAAAATAATGCTGTCATGCCGATGTTGCTGGGAATGTGTGTGACTGAGGCGCGCCCAAAGGCCACGCCGCTGCGGCGCGCCGGGCGCCGCGGGGCGTCAACACACCGTCGGCGGAGCTCGCGGCGACAGACGGAGGCTGGCGGCGCCGGCCAGCGAGCCAGCGGTCACAGCACGCACCACGGCCACAGCCATCACAGCCACCATAGCCACAATGGCGGCGCCCGCCAGCCGCGGCATGGAGAGCAGGTGGCACACCAGGCAGACCTGCGCGTCGTCGGCAGCCGCCCCATAGTGGGCCGGGTGGTCGACATGGTGCAGGCAGTCGTCGCACAACACCGCAGCCTGCCGCCCGTGGTGCACGTGCAGCACGCTGGCCACGACCAGCGGCAGGTAGGCCGCCAGCAGCAGCCACGACAACCTATGTCTCCACTTCTCGCCCATCGCTCGAAACCGGCGGCAAAAATACGTAAAAAAAACCACTCCACCGCAAAAAAGAGTCGATGCCGCCGTTTTTTTGCCTGCCCATGGCGACTCCAGGCAGCCATAGGGGCCGCACCAGGGCCGTCTGTTCTTCGATTGTTCTCCGATTGTTCTTCGATTGTTCTTCGATATTAAATCGAAGAACAATCGGAGAACAATCGAAGAACA
>JAFVBB010000007.1 GCA_017480225.1 Bacteroidales bacterium | reverse complement strand
GGGCCGTGGCCTCGGCCCTGGCGGCCAACCCGGTGGCGCTCATCGTGCCGTGCCACCGCGTGGTGGCCTGTGGCGGCCCGGGCGGCTACGCCTACGGTCTTTGGCGCAAGCTGCGCCTGCTGGCCTTGGAGCGCGGCGAGGCCGTGGCGCCGCCGCTTCCCGGCATGGAAGATTGCCTCGCTTGAGCCTGGCGCACAGCGCATTACAGTAAAGCGCCATCACAACCCACTGAAATCCAGCCCCAAACGGCATCAAGGCAATATCAACACCGTCGGTTCTTCGATTGTTCTCCGATTGTTCTTCGATTGTTCTTCGATTTAATATCGAAGAACAATCGAAGAACAATCGGAGAACAATCGAAGAACAGACGGCCCTGGCATGGCGCCGCCACTGCAAAAAGGCGGGCTGAGCGAACATTTATTTTTGCCACGCGGCGCGCGGTACAGATATTTTGTGTATATTTGCAGGGTGGCACGGTGCGTTGGCCTGTGCACAAAACATTGAGCAACAAAGAACTAAAGCCATCGATGAAGAAAAGGGCATTTGCTTTGGCGCTGGCCGTGTGCCTGCTGTGCGTCGGCGCGCAGGCGCAGCAGGCCGGCCGCGAGCGGAAGAAGAACCTGGTGGTCAGGGAGTGGAACACGAAGGCCGGCGGCGGCAAGCCTTACCTGGACAACGTGGTGACCTACGACGCGCAGGGGCGCAAGGTGGAGGAGGTGGAGTATGCCTCCTACGGGCAGAAGAAGCGCACGGTGTACGAGTACGAGGGCGAGTCGGCCCGCTGCACGCGCCAGGTGGAATACGACAGCAAGAACCACGTGAGCCGCATCAAGAAGTTCGAGTACAACGACGACGGCACGCGCCGCCGCCAGTACAACTACAAGCCGGGCGGCACGCTGGAGAGCACGAAAGAGTTCGAATACAGCTACCAGTGAGCGTGCTTTGGCAGATGGAGCCGATAGGGCTCGACGAGATGAAGGCCGTGAGGCTGATGAACCGCGTGGACCGGAAGTACATGGCGCCCGCGGCCGAGCTGGAGCGGCTGCTGTGCATGGTGGGCGGGGCCTACTACGCGCAGCACACCGGCGGCAGCCCGCTGGCCCCCTACCGCACGCTCTACTTCGACACCGACGACCTGCGCATGTACACCCAGCACCACAACCGCAAGCTTGGGCGGCAGAAGCTGCGGGTGCGCACCTACCGCTCGACGGCCACCACCTTCTTCGAGATAAAGAACAAGGACAACAAGGGCAAGACGCGCAAGGTGAGGATAGCGGTGCCGCCTGAGGAGTTCGACCGCGTGCTCGAGGTCGACGAGGTGAGGCGCTTCGTGGAGGGCAGCACGCCCTGGCAGGCCTCGGCGCTGCACGCCTGCCTGGAGAACCGCTTCGAGCGCATCACGCTGGTGGACCGCGGCATGACCGAGCGGGTGACGATAGACCGCGGGCTGGCCTTCCTCAACCGCGCCACCGGCCTCGGCGCCGAGGCGCGCGGCCTGATGGTGATCGAGGTGAAGCACGAGGCCGGGGCGCCGCCCTCTGAGGTGGAGCGCGCCCTGCACGCGCTGCACATCCGCCCGCGCCGCATGAGCAAATACTGCGTGGGCACGGCCATGACCGACCCCTCGGCCAAGAGCAACCGCTTCAAGCAAAAACTGATGTACATCAAAAAATTAGACCAATGAGACTGCTGCAAATGGAGTTCGACCCGGCCATAGCGGCCGAGTTTCCGCAGGGCGACCAGGGCATCGACCTGCTGGGCGTGCCCCTCTTCGACGGGCCCAGCCTGTGGGCCTTCCTCATCCGCTTCGCCTTCAACATGCTGGTGTGCTGGGTGATAACCCACTTCCTCTACTACCGCAAAAGCCAGCGGCGCGACTACTACTTCACCTACATGCTTTTCTCGGCCACCATCTTCCTGATCCTCTACCACCTGCAAAGCCTGCAGATGGAGGTGACGCTGGCGCTGGGGCTCTTCGCCATCTTCAGCATGATACGCTACCGCACCGAGCAGCTGCCCATACGCGAGATGACCTACCTCTTCGTGCTCATCGGGGTGAGCATAATCAACGGCTCGGGGCTCACGTCGAGCTACGCGGCCTTCGCCGCCACCAACCTGCTGGTGGTGCTGCTGATATGGCTGCTCGAGAGCCTGGGGCTGAGCAAGCGGCAGGCAACCAAGATAGTGCACTACGAGAAGATAGAGCTCATACGCCCCGAGCGGCGCGAGGAGCTGCTGGCCGACCTGCGCCAGCGCACGGGGCTGGAGATAGTGAAGGTGCAGGTGGGGAGCATAGACTTCCTCAAGGACACAGCCTACCTCAAGGTTACCTACCTGCCCGACGACCCGGAGCCCAACGACATAGACATGATAACCAAGTTCAAGAAAAGATAACACACCGCAACCATGAGACGCACATACATTCTACTGGCCGCCGCGCTGGCCGTGGCGGGATGCACAAAGGACAAGATAGAGACCGTGGAGCCCACCCCCGGCGGGCAGACCGACGTGCCCGACACGGGCGACGACAACATCGACTCGGTGAGCTTCGACCGCACGGTGACCGTGGTCTACGCCAGCGGCGGCGCCACGGTGAGCGGCGCCACAGACTCGGTTGCAGCCACCGTGGACGGCAACCGTGTGACCATCACCAACCGCGGCAGCGAGACGGTGCGCTACGAGCTGTCGGGGCAGGCCGCCGACGGCTGCTTCAAGCTCTACAGCGGCCACAAGCAGGCCGTGGTGCTGCGCGGCGTGGGGCTGGCCAACAGCAGCGGGGCGGCCATCAACATACAGGGGCCGTCATACAAGCCCTCGTCGGGCAAGCGCACCTTCGTGGTGGTAGAGGGCGCCAACACGCTGGCCGACGGCCAGGCCTACACCTCCACGCCCGAGGGCGAGGACGAGAAGGCGGTGCTCTTCAGCGAAGGCAAGCTGGTGTTCAGCGGCAGCGGGTCGCTCACCGTCACCGCACGCGGCAAGGCGGGCATCACCTCCGACGACTACGTGCGCTTCGCGGGCAGCCCGCAGGTGAAGGTCAGCTCGACGGCAGGCCACGGCGTCAGGGGCAAGGACGCCATCTACGTGGACGGCGGGACGATAGACGTCGAGGTGTCGGCCAATGGCAAGAAAGGATTCAGCAGCGACAGCCTGGTGCGCTTCGCGGGCGGCGCCACCACCATCACGCTCACCGGCAGCACCGTGGTGGAAAGCGGCGACACCAACCGCAGCAACTGCATCAAGGCCGACCGCCTGTTCGAGATGAACGGCGGCACGCTCACGGTGAGCAACAGCGGCACCGGCGGCAAGGGCATCAGCGGCGACGGCAAGGGGCTGTTCAACGGCGGCACGGTGACGGTGACGGTCAGCGGCGCCAACTTCGGCTCCTCGTCGGGCGGCGGCGGTGGCTGGGGCGGCGGTGGCGGCTGGGGCCCCGGCGGCGGCGGCAGCAACAAGAACAGCGTGGGCGCCAAGGGCATCAAGTTCGACGGCGACATAGAGATAGCGGGTGGCGTCATCACGGTGACCGCCGCCAAGCACGAGGGCATAGAGACCAAAGGCACGCTGACGGTGACCGGCGGCGAGGTGTACAGCCAGTCGACCGACGATGCCATCAACTCGGCCTCGACCATGACCATTAGCGGCGGCTACGTGTGCGCCTACTCCACCGGCAACGACGGCCTCGACGCCAACGGCAACCTCTACATCAAGGGCGGCATGGTCTACGCCATAGGCTCCACACAGCCGGAGATGGCCATCGACGCCAACACCGAGCGCGGCTACAAGCTCTACATACAGGGCGGCACCATAGTGGCGCTGGGCAACCTGGAGAATGGCTTCCAGGCCAGCCAGAGCTGCTACAGCGCCTCGTCGTGGAGCCGCAACACGTGGTACTCGATCACCACCGGTGGCAAGACGCACGCCTTCAAGACCCCCTCGTCGGGCGGCACACGGCTGGCGGTGTCAGGGCCGGAGCAGCCCACCGTGCAGCGCGACGTGACGGTGGAGGGCGGCACGACCAGGCTCAACGGCATGGTAGTGGAGAGCCCCGCCGTGAGCGGTGGCAGCAGCGTGAGCCTGAGCAACTACACCAGCAGCGGAGGAGGTTGGGGATGGTAAAGGCCTGGCACCTGGCATTGGCACTGGCGGCAGCGCTGCTGCCGCTGGCCATGCGCGCGCAAACCGACGTGAGCCTCGACCCCGAGGCCGGGGGGCGGATCTCGGCCACCGCCAGCAAGAAGCTGGCCAAGGGGCTGCAGGCCGGGCTGGAGGGCGAGGCACGCCTGGGCGGCAACTTCCAGTCGCTGTCGAGGCTGCAACTGACGGCATCGGTGCGCTACAAGCCGCTGCCCGGCGTGAAGGTGGGGGCGGGCTACTCGCTCATAGCACCCTACAGCCAAAGCAGCGAGGACTTCAAGAGCCCGCGCCACCGCTTCATGGCCGACGCGCAGTACAGCCTGCGCATGGGCGCATGGCAGCTGTCGCTCAAAGAGCGGCTGCAGGCCACGCTGCGCACCGGCGACTTCAACCACTACCAGCAGCCCGGCACCCTGCTGGGCCTCAAGAGCAGGCTCATGGCAAAATACCGCGGCCTGCAACGCCTCACCCCCTACGCCGCCGTCGAGCTGCGCCACGTGCTGAACGCGCCCGCGGTGACCGCCCTCTACGACGGCACCGACTACCTGACCCCCTCGCACACAACCACCGGCGAGCCGGGATGGTTCCTGGACGGCTTCAACAGCTGCTACGCCAACCGCCTGCGCGGCCTGCTGGGCGTGGAGTACAGACTTGACCGCAGCAGCACCGTCGACGCCAGCCTGATGCTCGACTGGGTGAACGACAAGGTGGTCGACGCCAACGCCGAGGGCACAAAACTGAAGAGCTACACACGCGAGCGAGGCCTGGCGGCCTGGCTCTGCGTGGGCTACGAATATTCATTCTGAACACACAAACACAGAAAAGCAATGATACACGATTTCATCTACGACATCCCGGTGCGAGTGTACTTCGGCCGCGACCAGTTGCAACACCTCGGCGAGGAACTCAAAAAGCATGGCACGCGGGTGCTGATGACCTATGGAGGCGGCTCAATCAAGCGCATAGGCCTCTACGACCGCATTGTGGAGCAAGTGAAGGCCGCCGGGCTGGAACTGTTCGAACTGTCGGGCATAGAGCCCAACCCGCGCATCGACTCGGTGAGGCTCGGAGCCCGGATGTGCAAGGAGAACAAGATCGACGTGCTGCTGGCCGTTGGCGGAGGCTCGACCATCGACGCCACCAAGTTCATGGCAGCCGGGGCCTGCAGCGACATCGACCCCTGGGACTTCCTCGACACCACCAAGCGCGCCCCCATCAAGCAGGCACTGCCCATCGTCACCGTGCTCACCCTGTCGGCCACGGGCTCGGAGATGGACTGCGGCGGCGTGATATCCAATCCCGCCACCAACGACAAGCTGGGACGCATGTCGAGCAAACTGCTGCCAAAGGCGTCGTTCCTCGACCCTGCCAACACCTTCAGCGTGTCGCCCTACCAGACCGCCTGCGGCGCCGCCGACATGATGTCGCACATCATCGAGGTGTACTTCAACATGGACCAGGACCTCTACATGCTCGACCTCTTCATGGAGGGGCTGATGAAGACCATTGTGCGCTACGCCCCCGTGGCCATGCGCGAGCCTGAGAACTACGAGGCGCGCGCCAACCTGATGTGGGCATCGTCGTGGGCCATAAATGGCTTCATTGACGGCGGCAAGAGGCAAGCCTGGTCGTGCCACCCCATGGAGCACGAACTCTCGGCCTATTACGACATCACACACGGCCTGGGGCTGGCCATTCTCACCCCGCGCTGGATGCGCTACTGTCTTGACGAGACCACAGTGCAGAAATACGTGCAGTTCGGCACAGGCGTGTTTGGCATCGACCCCACGCTCGAACCCATGGAGATAGCCAACCGCGCCATCGACAGCCTGGCCACGTTCCTCTACGACACGCTGGGGTTGAAGAGCACGCTGCCCGCCGTGGGCATAGACGACAGCCGCTTCGCCGTCATGGCCAAGAAGGCCGTGGGAGGAGGCACCCTGCCTGCCTTCAAGCCCCTCACCGCCACCGATGTGGAAGCCATTTTCCGCATGTGCATGGAGTGAGCCGCACCTGCACGCATGGCGAAGAAGCCCCGCCCGGATGTGTACCCGGGCGGGGCTTATGCTTTTTCTGTCGGCGTTTTTCTCATTTACTCCTTGCAGGTAGAATCTTTTTTGTATATTTGCATCTGCCGCCTTGACAGGACAAGACGGCACTATTCACTAAAAGTCAAACGAATACCCTCCCATTACGGGGGGGGTATTTGCATATTATTGGGCAATATTGATAAAACCAAACTAAAAACGCACATTATGAAAAAGACACTTACATTGCTTTTCGCGCTGCTGTTGGGCGCGGTGCTGCAAGCGCAGGAGGCGGTGACGTCGTTCCCCTGGACGGAGGAATTCCCCGCGGGGGGTGACGGCGACCTCCCGGAAGGATGGGTCGCCACCGACGCCGACGGCGACGGATTTACATGGTTCACCGCCCTGCTCAATTTCGGCAGCGGTGTCTTATCTTCCTCCATCAGCCTGGAGCCAGACAACTACCTTACCTCCCCGCCACTGTCGCTGCCTGCCGACGGCGAGCCGTTGACGCTGACATGGAAGATCGGCGCATTCAGCGACGACTACAGCGCCGAGCACTATTCCGTGTACATCCACACCTCGCCCGAGGACTACGGAGAACCAGTGTTCAGCACAACGCTCACCAACGGTGTTACCACTACCAACCAGATAAGCATGGCCGATTATGCCGGGCAGACTGTCCATATCAGTTTCCGCCACCACGACTGCACAAACCAGTCATATCTCATCCTTGAAAGCGTAAGCATTGGGGAGGGCGACACCTCGTCAGAGACCCACACCGCCACACTCATCAACAATGGCGGCGGATACATGCTCTACACCACCAGCGTCATGTACCAATATTACAGCTTGTATGACTCCACAGTCCTCACCCTTCCCGCCTCCGCACAGGGCATTATACAGCTGGCTTCCTTCAACATCAATCCCATCGGCTATGGAGTCGACCCCTCGGCTGCTGTGCTTGAGCACCTCTACATCGACGGCACGGAAATCACCCTCGACGGCAGTGACCCACTGATCCAGACCGCCCATCAAGAGGGATACACCATGTACACATACCAGTTCACCGCCGCAGATGACCACACGGTGAAAGCCATCTTCGGCCCATTGAGCGACTCTCTCAACATCACGCACACCATCACCCTCGTAAACGACGGTGGCGGCTCCATGCATTTCCTCAACGGCTCACAGGGCTACGCCGTTGAAAACACGATAACGATGACCGTCGCACACAACACCAAGATACTGGTGGAAATGAACACAGACAGCCCAGCCAGCCCATATTACGACCCAACCAATGCCGCTTCGCAACTCAACAACGTCTACATCGACGGCCCGGAGGTCGACATCGCAAACCTTGAGGTATACAACATGATGGACGAGCCAGGATACGGATACATCATCTACCAATATGAAATCACCGCCGATGCCGACCATACCCTAAAGGCCGTGTTCGGTGAGTTCGGCAGCGATACCACAACGGCCACCGACACCGTCTACTTCACAATCAACGCCCACAGCGCCGATGAGAGCACGGGCACAGTCTACGGTAGCGGCGTCTACATTGAAGGTGACACCATCACCCTCACAGCCACACCGGCCAACGGCTACATGTTCCTGCACTGGCAGGACGGCAACACAGAGAACCCGCGCAAAGTGGTGGCCTCGGCCACTGGCGGATATTTTGCCACAAAGTCGGCCTCCATGAGCGAAGTAGAATATGTGGCGACCTTCGTGCCTGAAGGCTCCATCATCTACACCATCACCGTTGCAAGCAGCAATCACGAATGGGGCAGCGTGGAGGGCGGCGGACTGTTCGTCGAGGGCGACACCGTGCGCCTTAAGGCCATAGCATACAACGGCTACGTGTTCGAAGGCTGGCAGACTGGCGACACCGCCAACCCAATGGTCTTCGTGGCCACAGCCGACGTCGAGTTCACCGCCATCTTCCGCGAGAAGACCGGCATCGCCGACGTGAGCTTCGCCGCCGGGGTCGAGCTCTACCCCAATCCGGCACTGGGCAGCGTCAACCTGCGTGGCCTGCCAGCAGGTGCCAGACTTGCCATCATCGACCAAAACGGACGCACTGTACATGAAACAACCGCCACGGCAGAGTCGGTGGCCATCGACCTGTACTCAATGCCAAGTGGAACCTACTTTGTGCGCATCGTTCATGAAGGCCGCACAACCACCCGCAAACTGCTGGTGCGCTGACGACCTCATAGCCATAACTCCCCAAAAGGCGGCCTTTCCAGGCCGCCTTTTTTGCGCCATGGTACTCCATGGCAAACAATGGCATGTCAAAAAAAATTTGCCATGTCACGAAAAAGATGTATCTTTGCAGTCTGATTTGCACGCTGAATACACGTGCAGGACTACTGTAAGAAACACAACAACAAACATATAAACAACATGTACGCAATCGTAGAAATCGCAGGAAAGCAATTCAAGGTCGCCCAAGATCAAAAGATCTTCGTCAACCGTCTGCATCAGGACGAGGGCAGCGAGGTATCTTTTGACACCGTGATGCTTAAAGACAATGATGGCAATGTGGAAGTGGGCAAACCTTACATTGCAGGCGCAAATGTAAAGGCCACCGTGCTTCGCCATCTCAAGGGCGATAAGGTGTTGGTGTTCAAGAAAATTCGTCGCAAGGGCTACCAGAAGATGAACGGCCACCGCGACTACTTGACCCAGCTCAAGATTGACAGCATCAACTAAGAAGTCTAACCGTTAAAAACAGCAAAAGAATATGGCACACAAAAAAGGTGTTGGTAGTTCCAGCAACGGCCGCGAGAGCGAAAGCAAACGACTTGGCGTTAAGATTTTTGGCGGTCAGAAGTGCATCGCCGGCAACATCATCGTCCGCCAGCGCGGCACCGTGCACAACCCCGGTCAGAACGTGGGCATGGGCAAGGATCACACTCTCTACGCCCTCATCGACGGCGTGGTGAAGTTCCACAAGGGTCGCGAAGACCGCTCGTTTGTGAGCGTGGTGCCCGCCGAGTAACACCGGCGCGTACACACTAAAACAGTGAAGGCTGCCACAAGGCAGCCTTTTTTCATTTGCCACTCACCCCTATTCGCACCAACAACGGCGAGGCGGCAAGGCCGCTGGGATTGGTGCCGGGCAACCCTTCGGGGACAGCCATGCCATGGCCGGAATAAAAATCAACCCAATAGGGCGGCAGCTCACCACTCTCGTCGCGGAACCGCATGGGCGACTGAGAGAACAGCGGACGCCCAGCCATGTCGACCATGCACTCGGCCACGAGCTCTGAGCAATACATGGCGCCATTGCCAGGCAGGTAGAGGCTGTCGTAAGGCTCGCCAAGGTGAGCCTCAGCGCGAGCGATAAGGGCGGCGGTGTCGACAGCCACCGACGGGCGCATGGCCACCACCCTGCCCCGCTGACCGGCCATCCACTCGCCGTATTCCACACGGCGCACCCCTTCGGGCGCGGTGGCCTCGACAACCCACAGCGCGCTGTCGCGCCACACCATGGCCACGTGCGTGTAGCTGCCGGTGCTGGCGCTGATAGCCTCGCCCAGTGCAGAGCCGGCATCCTCGACAAAGAGAAGGTCGCCGCTGCGCAATTCCCCACCCTGCCCCGGCGCACCGCCACACGAGACCATGAGCAGCAGGCAGCACACAATAAAAGAAGAGGCCACTCCGAAGGGTGACCTCGACGTCTTGCCCAAAGCCGACGGCATTAGCCCTCGACGATGGCACCGGTGGGGCAGGCGCCGGCGCAAGTGCCACAGCTGACACATGCGTTCTCGTCAATCTTGTAGATCTGACCCTCGCTGATAGCGCCAACGGGGCACTCGTCGATGCAGGTACCGCAAGCAACGCAGATGTCGGTGATTTTGTAAGCCATTGTTTTTATTCGTTTTTAGGATTAATATTCTGTTTGCCTTGTCAAATCGGGTGCAAAAGTACAAACTTTTTCAATTATGGCAAAATATTTTCACCATTTTTGGTGAGGGTATCATCTAACACCACTATATCTCAATGCATTACGAGGCGGTATTTATCCACAATACACGATGGCCACACCCTGCATAGTCGCTCATCATGCCCTGTTGGCATCCCTTTTTGGCAACCGAAGGCTTAAAAGATGAGCGTCAGCAGCACCCACAGCCAGTGGGCTGCTATGCCTGCGCAGAGGCCGCCCACGGTGTGGGCTCCGATGGCCTTGCCGATGAGCTTGCGGTAGCCGAGACTGTCGAGCATGGCGGTGTGAGTGCTGAGGTAGCCGCTCCAGCACATGCCCATGGCGGTGAACACGGCAATGGCGTTGCCGTTGATGATGCCCTCGCTCACAAAGCGCGGCACCAGTCCCAGCGCGGCACCCACCGCACCCAGCGCGGTTATGGGGAAGCTCACCAAGGCTCCACTCTCGAAGCCGAAGAGCCAGTAGAAGACGATGTTGACCTTGTCGGCCAGCCAGGTGATGACCGGCACACCCTCGTAGGCCGCACCGGTATACTCACCAGCCGAGCCCGAAGGGCCAAAGGTGAGCATCATCACGATGGTGCTGATGCAGAGCACGCCGGGGATGATGGCGACACCGATGCCCACGCCGCTCTTGCCGCCGTCGAGCATGGCGTTGAGAAAACGCTGGAACACCGAGCCCTCGCTCTTGAACGATATGTTCTGCTCAGTGCCCGAATCCTCGGTCACAGGGCTATCCATCTCAGGATAGCTCTTGAGCGTGCTGCGCTGCATGATGCGCGTGCTCACCACGCTGCCCACCACCGCACCGAGCAGCCCCACCAACGCGCCCTTGCCGAAGCCCAGGCCGGTCATGAAGGCTATGACCACCAGCCCCATGCCGAAGGCAGTGCCGAAATTGGTGAGCGACACCAGCTGGTACTTCTTGAAGTAGCGGGCGAAGTTGTTGTCCTTGGCCAGCGAGATGATGGCGGGGTTGTCGCTGAGGAAGGTCATCACAGCCCCCAGGGCAGCCACACCGGGCAGGTTGTAGAGGGGCTTCATGAGCGGGCGCAGCAGGTTCTCCATCAGGCGCACCACGCCGAACTCGGTGAGCAGTTTCGAAATGGCGCCCATCAGCACGCATATGGCCATGATGTAGAACACCGTCTCGAGCAGCAGGTGGTAGGCCGTCTGCATGAACGTGTTGAGCATGTTGGGCAGCGACATCTTGTAGGCCAGGAACCCGAAGAAAGCGAAAAAGACCACCAGGAACACCAAGGCCTCAAGGCTTCGGCTGGTGGTGAACTTCAGCTTGCGGGGGTTGCCGTTGCGCTTGTTCTCAGCGGTCTCGTGGTGGCGGAACGCCTCGAAGGGGTTGAGCACCGAGAGCAGGCTATTCTTCTTGCTGTGCTTCTCTTCCATGTTGTCTGTGTTATTTCTTGAAGATGTTGCGGACATCCACGGCCCACGTGAAGCCGAGGTTACAGGTCAGGTAATTGAGGTCTGCCGTGCCGACAGGCTGATCCAGGTTGTCCTCGTGGAGCATGGCCACATAGCCGTGCAGGCGCACATTCTGCATACCCTTGGGGTGGAACTCGACGCCAAGCCCTGCCTTCGAGTAGACCCGGGACGTGGGCACAAGGCCGTCGACCTCGTTGAACCAGGACCCGGGCAGGCTGTAATCCTGCACGAGTGAGCGGTTCTCCTCGTGGCTGAACTTGGCGAAGAGGGTCCAGCGAGGCGACAGGCGATAGTTGCACCGCCACACCACACCCCACACCTTGCCCCACTCGTCGGCATCCAGCACCTGGTGCATGAGATCCAGGTAGGAGTCCCAGCGGCCGTATGCCACCTGCGTGCCCAGCACCGTGAGGTTCACGAACTTCTGCCCGGGGTCGCGCTGCATCATGCTTGTGCTGAACAGGGTGTGCACATTCTGCCCTATGCTGCCCAGCCACTCGAAGTTGTAGGCCAGCAGGCCGCTGTTCCACTCATAGCCGCGCGTCTGAATGTAGGGCGACTGCGTGACCTGGGCCACGAAAGACTGCCTGCCGTCGGCTGTGGTGTAGGCCACACTGGCGCCGAGCTGAAAGCAATAGAAGTTGTTCCAGTACTCGCTCTCCATGTACACGTCGATAGGCGCCGCGTCGTACTCGTAGCCGCCCACCGCCATGGCGTCCTTGCCCAACCGCACGCGCCACTGGTCGGACAGCTGGTAGTTGAGCCACATGAAGTCGGTGTTGTCGAAGAATTTTATCGAGCCCGGCTCGGCCTTGAGCCGCTGGCGGAAGTAGTAGCTGAAGCCCTCGCCCAGGTCGCCGCCCACCATGAGGTTGAAGTAGCGGCCGCGCATACCGTAGGCGGTGGCGTCGTCGCGGTCTGACGACAGCACCTCGGCATCGGCCCTGGCCTCGAGTTTGAACTTGCTGAAGACGCTCCCAAAATCCACCTGCGCCGCGCCCGAAAGCGGGGCAAGCGCCGCGCACAGCGCGGAAGCGATGGCAAAAAGTCTATTTCTCAACTGCATACTGCACTTCTTGACGCATTAATAGTTTTGCAAAAATACGAAAAAAAAGCACTCCATCAACCGTGACGCCAAAAAAAGAGCCAAAAATCAGCCCCCTGTCACCCTGTGCCGCCGTCGCGCGAAGGCCGCTTGTTCTTCGATTGATGTCCGATTGTTCTTCGATTGTTCTTCGATTTTGTATCGAAGAACAATCGAAGAACAATCGGAGAACAATCGAAGAACAGACGGTGTTGATACGGACTTAACGCCTTGTTAGTCTATAAATCAATACATTACAAAGAATAGCACTCATAATTACCTATTAATGCGCAAGTTAGCAGGGGTTAAATTTTTAACATCCAGCCAAGTAGTAATCCGTAGAGGCATGGTTGCGGAAGACTGGAAAAGACAGTGGCACAAATAATTTGACGCGTTACGTTTTTTTTGTGTAATTTTGCCGCGCAATATTTTGCTGAATGGAGATACTGGTCGGCATAATCTGCGGATTGGCGCTGTCGCTGTTTTTCGGCTTCGGCCCAGCTTTCTTTGGCCTGATACAGAACAGCATAAACTACGGCTTCCGCAAAGGCGTGGCTTTCGAGGTGGGGGTCAATTCGAGCGACATCCTCATCGTGAGCCTCATGCTGACATTGCTGAAAAACGTCGAAATGACCTCCATTGTGCGCAATCCCTACGTGGCAGTGATCGGCGGCTCGGCAGTGATTGCGCTGGGCGTGATGTCGCTGCTGCGCAAGCCCGCGCGGCGCGAGGGCACGAAGCTGGTGTTCGACAAGGTGCCGCGCGGCCGCGAACTGGCCGTGCAGGGCTTCGCCCTCAACCTGTTCAACCCCACGGTGTGGCTCTACTGGATATCGCTGGTGACCTTCCTTTCGGCCGAGATGGGCCTGACGGCGGGCGAGCGGTGGGCTTTCTTCATCAGCCTGTTGCTCACGGAGCTGGGCGTGGGCATACTGAAGTGCCGCCTGGCGTCGCTGCTGCAGAAGGTGATGTCAGACTCGCTGATGCGCCTCATCAGCCGGGGTGTAGGCGCGGTGCTGATTGGCGTGGGCGTGTTCCTGATAGTGTCAATGATAGTCTACCGCTCGCACCCGGAGCTGCAAAAACCCGAAAGCAGCGAGGGGGCGGCGCAGCTGATACAGCGTTTCCACAACACCATAACCCACGACAGCAACGCGCGGCGCGGTGACACGCTCTACTTGAAGTAGGCCAGCTTGCAGGCGCGCCCGGAGGGCGTGGCCAGCAGGTAGATGCCTGCGGCAGGCAAAGCCACCTCCACCTCGCCCCGGCCACCCGCGACGGCGGCCACGCGTCGGCCACGCAGGTCGTAGACGGTCGCCATGCCCTCCTCGAGCCCGCAGACGGCCACCCCGCAGGATGTGGCACGGATTGTCAGGCCCTCGGCCCCAGCCTCGTCTATGCCGACAACGGGCGGCAGCGGTGGGAGCGGAGGCACAGGCGGCAAGGGGCTAACCGTATCGGCCACCGTGTCGCCCACACAGCCCACCTCGACAATGTTCATGGCCGACCATCCGGCGGCAGCCTGGTAGAGGGCAAGCGAATGGCACGGCACCTCGACCACCGACACGGGCGTGCCCACGAACACGTCACTCCCCAGCTTGGGAGGCTCGACGGCGGCAAGGCGCAGCGTGTCGAGCGCGGGGCACTGGCGGAAAGCCTCGTCGCCAATGATGCGCAGCGTGGACGGCAGCTCGACCACGTCGACAGCCGCACAGCCGAAGAAGGCGTTGTTGGCAATGCCCACCACACCCTCGCCGACCGCGACGGGGCCTTCCCACTTGTCGCCCTCGCGCAGCACCCAGCCGTCGAGGGCCAGCGTGTAGCAGGCCGTCCAGTTGGAGGAATCCATGTAGAAGGCTGTCGAGTTGAAGGCCGCGTTGCCCAGGCGCACCAACGTGGACGGCAGGTCGACGTAGGCAAGGCGCGAGCATCCGGAGAAGGCCATAGACTCTATCTGCTGAACGCCCTCGGCCATCACGACCGATTCGAGCAGCGTGTCGAGGGCGAAGGCGCGCATACCCACCGTGAGCACCGAGCCCGGCACCTGGACAGACACCAGCTTCTGGCAGTCGACAAACGCGAGGCGGTCAATCGCGGTGACGGCGCAGCCGCCTGCCTGCTGCGGAATGGTGAGGGCGCCGGCCGGAGTGGTGTAGCCATCCCAGCTGTAGCCGTCGGGCGCCACCACCTTGGCGGTGGTGGCAGAAGTGCGTTCAAAGTAGAGCGTCTGCCCGGTGGGGGCAGTCTCGCTGAAGTCCCAGGCCGAGGCCGTGAGCGTAGCCACCAGGGCGCAGACCAGTGCCAAAAAGCGTCTCATCACTGTCGTTGTTAGTATTCAATGGCTGGTTGCCAATGCGTTGCAAGCAGGCACGCACGGCATCATCCAGTGCAAAGATACAACTTTTTTGCCGAATGGCCGCAGTCTGCACAGGCCAACGCTCACTTTGCCAACAAAAAGCGAGCGCCCCGACACTGTGCGGGGCGCTCGCTGAAGGTTGCGTGTGTGTTCCTGAGCAAGACTACTTGACCACAAGCTTGCGGGTGGCAGTCCAGCCCTCGGTCTGCACGCGGACGAAGTAGGTGCCCGCGGCATACTGGTCGAGGTCGATGCGGAGGGAGCTCCGGTCGGTGGGGAACTGGCTCACCTGGCGGCCGTCGACAGTGAGGATGGTCACCGTGGCGCGACCTTCGGCGCCCTCAAGGCCGAGGGTGACAAAGCCGGTGGCGGGGTTGGGCTGCAGGGTGACCTGAGTGCCCTCGACCTCGTCGATGCCCACCATCTGCACGTTGGCATTGGCGCTCCATTCGCTGGTCCAGTCGTCGTCGCAGTAGGCCAGAACGCGGAACGAGTAGGTGTTGCCGCGCTTGAGTCCCTCGAAGGTGACGTGGTTCTCGGTGACGGTGCGGTACTCAATGGCCTCGGCGCCGGTGAAGTCCTTGAGGCCGTAGGCCACGAGCCACTTCTTGTTGCGGTCGCCAGCCACCCAGCTCACGGTGACGTCGTCGCCACTGAGCTCGGCCTTGACACCGGTGACGGGTGCGCAGGTGTTCTGGATGTGGCGCACCTCGCTCCACTCGCTCACCACGTGGTCGTCAACGCCGCAGTAGGAGCGCATCTGCACGCGGTAGTCGTTGCCCGGCAGCAAGCCGCCGATGGTGGCGGGGTTGCTCTTGGCGTCGTAGATGGAGTCGAAGCCGTCGTTCCACACGTGGATGTCCCAGTGGTTGCTGTGCATCTCGCCGGCATTCCAGGTGAGGGTGGCGGAGTGGGCGCTGACGGCAGTGACCTGCAGCGCGGAGGGTATGGAGCAAGCGGTGTCGGTGGCAACGCTGAACTCGGCCCACTCGGTGTAGCCCGAGCCGGAGTTGGAGCAGTTGGCACGGACGCGCAGGTCATACTCGGTCTGCGGCATCAGGTTGGAGAAGATGTAGACATGGCCGCTGGCCACGCTGACTGGCGCTCCGAAGGCAGCCTCGTCGGCACGCTTGATGGCAAGCTCGACGACAGACTTCTCCTTGACCCAGTCGACAGTGATGCTGTTGGCGGTGGAGGAGGTGCTGCGCACGACAGGCTCCCAGCAGACGGTATTGCACCCTGCCAGCGAGAAGTCGATGATGTCGTCGGTGGAGGGAACAATGCTGCTGGGCATGTTGATGATGCTGGGGATGGAGAGATAGTCTTGGTCGGAGACATAGTACCTGGCCACACTGGTGGCAGACTTGTGAGAGGCAAACACATGGTCGAGCTGGGTGTAGAGGTATTCGTAGGTGTCGTAGTCGTACTCATAGTAGTCAGACTGCAACGCCATGCCTATGACCAGATCCTTGCCGGCCTCGAGCTGGATGGGGTTCTCGAACTCGACAACCACATCACCCACATAGCCCGAATCGAGACTGCCCCACACGGAGGTGTTGCTGTTGTAGTCGATCTTGAAGGTGGCGAAGGAACTGGAGATCGCCGGGCTAATGTAGAGGTTGAGGTAGATCGAGTATGGCAGCGGCTCGGCAATGGTGAAGGAGAGGCGCTCGATGGGAACGCTGCTGTCAAGTTCCTCGGCCGGAATGACGACCTCGTAGTAGGAGCCGTTGTTATTGGCACTCAAGGTGAAGGTGCCAGCCTCAGCATCCTGCGCATAAGATGTAATGGTGAAGACGCTGTCGCAGAACGGGGTCTGGAAGGTGGTGACGGGCGAGAACTCGCTCACTACGCCGTCGGCGCAGCGCGAGGCAATGCGCACCTGGTAGGTGCTCGAATGCTCAAGCGGGTTCAGGCTGACGCTTTCCTCATTCTCGACGTTGTAGGTAGTCCAGCTCCAGTCGAGCTCGTTGCGGAACTGCACGCGGAAGTTGGTGTTCTCGCCAGCGTTCCACGAGGCCTTGGCCGAGCGCTCGGTGACGTCACTGACCATGACAGCCTCGGGCGCGCGACAGTCGCTGTAGCGGCGTATTTCGAGGTCGTCGACATACATGTAACCGGTGCTGGTCTCCTTGCCGACACCGCCCAGGCGCAACTGGTAGAAGGCGGCACCCTGCGAACCGGGAAGGGTAATCAGCTCGTGCGACCAGGTGTTGACCACATCGGGGTTGCACTCCTTGATGAACGTCCAGTCGGCGTCGGGGCTGGTGCGGTAGTACACCCTAAGGCGCGACGCGCTCTCGCTGGACCACTCACTATGGGCGCTGTAGCGGTAGAAGCCAAAGTCGGCCTCGGTGGTCATGCCGGTGAAGTCGAAGGCAGGCAGGAAGACGTAGGCCTCCTTGTTGTTGTTGGGGATGAAGGAGAACGCCACGGCACCGCTGTGCACATAGCCGGAGGTGTAGGTGGTCGGTTGACCCACGACCCACTTGTTGCTGCCGCTGGGGAGGTAGGTGAAGCAACTGATGCTGCTTGCCTCCTCGATGTCGTTGGTGTAAAGGTTGTCGTCGCTCACCTCGATGGGCTCGCACATGGTGCGGACAGAGCCGAGCTTCAGCAACTTCGACTGGGTGTCGCTGCCGCAGGTGGCAACAACCCACATGTAGTAAGTTGAGGCAGGGGTCAGGCCAGTGATTACGGGCTGCTTGGAGGTGGTGCTGACCGGCGTGGCGCTGGCAAAGTCATCGGAAGTGTTGTAGTACACGATGTAGCCCTCGCGCGCAACGTCGTCGTCGATGTCGAGCGTGACGGTGTTGTGGTTGAAGTTCACGTAGGCTGCCGACTTGATGGAGCGGCAGGCGGGGATGAGGTCGATAGCAAGGCTGTCGAGGTAGAAGTTGATTGCGCCACCCACAGCGCCACGGATGAAGATGCGGCCATCGACCGCGCCAAGCTTGTCGAGAGGAAGCTCGACCAGGGTGAACTCATTGCTGGGGACCTCGACGCTGTTGATGACAACATAGGTGCTGGTGTCAGCCGGATCGGTGCAGGCTCCAACTTCGAGGCTTACAGTGGAGGTGCTCTCATAGGACTTGCGCACATAGGCCGACAGCTGCAGCTGCTCTATCGGGTTGCTGAGTTCGGGCAGGATGAGGCTGCTTCCGTAGTAGTCCATGTAGAGGGAGCGGTTGTCGTCGTAGCCGGCGGCGTAACTGTCGACGTAGGGGAAGGTGGTGTTGTAGGGGTAGAGGCTCTTGCGGTCCCAGCAGAGCTGCGTGGTCTGGCTGAGGCTTGAGGCGTCAAAGTTGACGAAAGACTCAACAAACGGGGCGCTGAACACACCGCAGTCGGTGGCCACGCGAACTGTGCGGCCATGGCTCTTCTCGCCGCAGAGGCTGGTGACGCGAATCTGATACCACGTGCCCTGAGCCAGCCCGGTGAGGTCGGCACTGGTCTGCGAGGTGGACTCGCTGAACATCGTCCAGTCCTCTTCGCCCTCTATGCGGTACTCCACATTCCATGCAGTCTCGTCGAAGCCAGGCACCCAGCTGATGGAGATGTTGCTGGTGCTCACCTCCTCAACAGTCACTGTGGGGGCCGAGCAAAGCACGCGGCCGCACGGCTCAAGGAAGACCAGAGCAAGCGCCTGGTTGGTCGACGTGGAGTAGTTGTAGCCACTGCCGGGAGTAATCTGGTTGCTGCCGCTGCCGGTAATCGAGCGAAGGCGGCCGTCATCGGTGGTGAAGACACGACCGCGCTGCGTGTTGTTGTAGCTGGCGCCGTCTATGTGCGAAAGGTAGGTGATGACAATGTGCTTCGACGTGTCGGGCGAGAGCCACGGCTTGTCGAAGACAATCTCGTTATCACCGACGGTCATCTTGCGCGTTCCGTTGTAGACAAGCTGGCTGGGTCCCATCGAGATGTAGCCGGAGCTGTAGTAGCCCGAGCTCACGTAGTTGCTGTCCTCGGTGACATCCATGTAGATGCTCAGCTCTATGTCCTTGTCTACCACCTGCTGCATGTTGACCACAATGCCGTACACCGTGTCGGCCGCGTGGTCGAACTCGGAGCGGCTGTAGATGGTCTGCACTATCGAGTAGTTGTAGCCTGCGTTGGTGGGCATGTTGGTGCTGCTCGTCTCGGGGTCGCCCACAGGCATCTCGCCAAGCTGGCCGCAACGCGTCACAAAGGTGGTGCTATAGTTGAACCCGTTGCCCGCCGCGCACACCGAGTGGATAGTGGCACGGTAGGTGGTGCGCTCCTCAAGGCCGGCGATGGTGGCGGTGGTGAGCTCGGGGTCAATGTCGTAGGAGTAGACGGTGCTGTCGGGGTCGAGCATGTCGACCAGCTCGATGACATACTTCATGTCTGGCATTTCCGAAGGCGTCCAGCTGAAGGTTGCCTCGTCGACGGCGGCCTCCACAACCTTGAAGTCGGCAATCTCGCTGCAATAGCTGGGCTCGACGCATTCAACGTGCAGGTCAAAGCCTTCGTCCACATAGAACGAGGAGCCGTTGGCGGCGCTGAAGGTCAGCGTGACCGGGCCGTGCGAGCGGAAGTTGATGTTGGCAGAGCCATAGGTGTACTGCACGCCGACCGGCGCGTTGGCGCTGTCGCCGTCATAGATAATCAGCGGCGAGGTGACATAGCTGTAGTAGGAGCCCGCGTAGGAACCCGTGATGCGCAGGGCTTTGCCCTCCTCCTCGGGGTAGACCACCACCTTGACCAGCGAGGTCTGCTTGTAGTCGCCGGCGGGGCCGCCGTTGTCAACGATGTAGAAGTCGCAGCCACTGATGGTGTCGGAGGGCTGGTCAAGCCAATAGGTGTTGGGGCGCACACCGCTGACGGCCTCGCACCAGTAGCTCTTCTCGCTGCCGCACACCGAACGCACGTAGAAGTCGTAGAGCGAAGCGTCGTCAAGGCCGGAGATTACGCAGTTGTGCGCGTCGTCGACCTGCATTATGCTGGCGTCGGCGGCATCGGGGTTGAAGCCAATGGGGCCATAGGCAACCTCAAAGTTTGTGCCGTCGCCACCCCAACTCAATGCAACGTTGCCAGAGCCGAAGAGGCCGTTGGCCGCAAGGCCGGTTACCTCGGGGCAGCTGCTGGCCACACGGAAGCAGACATCGTCGATGGAGTAGGTGGAGTAGCTGGGTGAGGCGTCCATGTGCAGCACCACGCGGAAGTCGCCGCTGTAGTCGACATCGGCAAAGCTCACCTTGTACTGGTGGAAGAGGTTGTCGTTGCTCACCTGCACCACGTCGACGAGCACAAAGTCGTCGATGCTGCTCGACTCGGCGGGGATGTAGCCCACCTGCAGGTTGCCATACGAGGAAGAGTTGACGTAGAGTATCACCTCAAGCTTGCTTGCCTCCACGTCGAGCACAGGCGACGCAACAGAGTTGTTTGCATAATAGGGCATGAAGACCAAGGCATTGCCGCCGCTGTGGGTCTCCACATAGTTGGAGACGCTGGGGTAGGCCTCGCCGTAGCTGTCGAACACCTCGAGAGCCTCCCAGCACATGGGCATCTTGCTCTCGTTGTCGAAGTACTCGAAATCCTGTGTCAGAGGAAGCGTGGACTTCGCGCAGAGGGTGGCGAAGACGAACTGGGCGGTTGACGACACCTCGTCGTCGTCGCACTGTGCCTTCACCTGCAGGGTGTAGGCCACACCGGGCGCAAGGTCTGTGAAGTCGAGGCTTGTGGAGGTGGTCGACGTCCAGTCGCCGTCGCCCAGGCGATACAGCCAGCTGGAGGCCATGCCGCTCTCCTCCCACGACACACTGGCCGTGGTCTCGGTGACGCTTGTCAGCGACAGCTGCGGCGTCAGGCAGTTAGAGCAGGGAGCCGCCTCGACGGCACCGCTCCACGAGCTGCCGTTGCTGCACTGAGCCAGCACGTTGCCGTTCTGGTCGGTGAGCACGAAGGAGTTCTCGTCCGGGTACATGCCGCCGCCGTAGTTGATGGTCAGCGAGCCGTCGGCCTTGCAGACGTCGAGCGAGCTGGTGCCGGAGTAGCCGTCGTTGAGGGTAAACGACCCAACCTGCACACCATTCTGGCTAATGGTCACCGTGTTGCCGTTCCATCCGTCGCCATACGTGTCTTCCATCTCGATGTAGAGGGTGCAGTCGGCGCACTGTGCCTCGGCTTTCGACGCGAAGGCCAGGGCCAGCGGCAGCAGTGCCAAGCATATCAGTATCTTTTTCATATCAGTCTTCATTTAGTGGTTATTTGTTGATGACCATCTTGGCTCCGGCCACACCGGCCTTCGACTCGACGCGCACCGCGTAGACGCCGCTCTCCAGCCCGGCAAGGTCGATCCTCGCCGTGCCGCCCTGGCCGTTGTACTCGCGCATCAGGGCCAGGCGTCCGTCGACGGCATACACCTCGACCTTCATCAGACCCTCGGCCTTGACCAGCAGGCTGCCGTCGGCCACGGCCACATCGGCCTGTGCCGCCACGTCGTCGATGCCAACAAACTCACTGCCCTTGATGCGCACCTTCACCGATGCGGTGTCGCTGTTGCAGCCGGTGCCGCCGGTGGCGATGAGGCTGTAGTCGGCGTCCTCGAAGATCAGTGCCGGCGAAGTGCGCTCATACGGGTTGGCGATGCCGTCGGTGGGCACCCAGCGATAGCTGATGTCGCCCGTGCCGTATTCGAGCGGAGCCGTCACCTCGAAGCAGGCCTCTGTGCAGTTGAGCACCGTGTCGCGCAGGCGCACGTCGGTGCCCTTGCTGATGCGGAAATGCATCGTGTCGTGCAGGTTCAGCTGCGGATACTCGGCGCAGAGCTGCGTGGTGAGGTAGAGGTCGAAGGTCTTGTCAGTGCCGAGGTCCACGCCCTGGCGCACCTTGACGTAGAAGCTGCGCTCGCTCTCGTCGATGGCGAAGCCGTTCTCGCCCACCACCGCGCCGCTCTCGTCGACGATGTCGTAGTCCACGCCGAGCTTGGCCGTGCCGGAGGCGTCGAAGAACACCGTGCCGTTATGGAAGCCGGTGTTGCCCAGCGTCAGTTTCACACCCTTCGGGCAGCTGCCCATCACCTGCTGCACGCCGGGGATGGTGAGGCCGATGTTGGTGTTGGGCGAGCTGAACGAGTTGCCCTCCAGGAACACGCCGCTGTCGAAGTTCTGGTCGCCAACGTTGCACACCGAGATGTGCATGTGGTACACCTGGCAGGGAACGATGCTGCCTTCGGCCGAGAGCTTGTTGGTGAGGCCGTCGTAGCCCACGCCGTAGATGGTGTCGGCGCTGTTGTAGCTCTCCATGTTGTTGTCGATGTAGTAGTCGCTGAACTCATAGAAGCAGTTCTTGCCCTCATCGCCGTAGTTGCCCGGCTGGCCTATGTTCACGCTGTTCACCGTCACCGCGATTCCATTGGGATAGAGGCCGCCGTAGATGGTGTCGGAGCCGGGAATCATGGCTATGTTGCGCGTCACCTCCATGCCGGTCTCAGGGTCGGGGCCGGTGAGGAAGAAGGCGAAGCAGTCGTTGAAACTGCTGCACACGTACTCCGGGTACTCGTCCGAGCCGAACATGTAGTTGAACATCACCGACGACGAGAGCGACACGAAGTCGAAGTCGATGGTGGCGCAGGCGGTCACCTCGCCCGAGGCCACGCCGCTCATGTCGGGGTCGAGGTAGGCCGAGCCGCCGAAATTGGAGTTGGCCTTCCCCGTCTCAAGGTTCGGCCCCTCGGCCACGGCGATGTCGCCCGTGGTGAGGATGATGCCGTTCTCAAACGGAAGCACGTCGGCACCGTTTTGCGAGAAGGTGCCGATGTTGGTCGTCTTGATGCTGCTCGAGCTGTTTTGGAACTTGACGTTGAAGACGAAGACGCCTCCACCCGCCAGGTTCTCTCGCACAAACGTCAGCGGCGACTGCCCCACGGCCGGTGTCGTCACGACGTTCTGCGCGCGCAGGCACGCCACAAGGCTCGCCAACGCAAGTAACGTTGTAATTACTTTTTTCATAACGAATTAGGTTTTGTTAGTATTGCAATTTTGTTCAAATCTTTGAACTGCAAAACTATGCAAAATCCACACAAAATGCAAGCGCAGTAAGCGACAAAAACAAGATTTAAGATTTATTAACAAGCCCCCCCCTATGCAATACAATGATGACCAATACATTACACCACATTTCACCCATTTGCGGACTACAGGAGATTCGCTGCCGCCCATCGGTACACCACGCGCGGCAGACACCTCAGGTCCGTGTCAACACCGTCTGTTCTTCGATTGTTCTCCGATTGTTCTTCGATTGTTCTTCGATTTAATATCGAAGAACAATCGAAGAACAATCGGAGAACAATCGAAGAACAGACGACCCTGACATTGCCCCAATGCCCTTCCAGGCTGTAATTCAACACATTCCGGCACTTATAATTCATAACACATTGTCATCCAACACAAAGAGAGAGTTCTCCGGCGAAGATTTCTGCACGTGCGGGCATCGTGCTGAAGGAAACAAAAAAAGCCCCGCATGGGCGGGGCAAATGGTTGGCAGGAAGGGGCGCTACTCGACGGCAGCCGCTATGTCGGCAGCCAGCCGGGCAAGCTCCTCGGGCGTCATCGACACGTGGTGGCTGAAGCTGAAATCGGACGGCTCGTTGAGCGGGAGCAGGTGCACATGGGCGTGAGGCACGTCGAGCCCCACCACGGCCACACCCACCTTCTTGCAGAGGCAGACGGCAGACACGCCCTTCGCCACACGGCGGGCAAAACGCATCAGCTCGTCGTAGAGCTGCGGGTCAAGGTCGAAGAGGTTGTCAACCTCTTTTTTCGGAATGCAGAGCACATGGCCTCTCACCACTGGGTTGATGTCGAGGAAAGCCAGGCAGTGGTCGGTCTCGGCCACGCGGTGGCAGGGTATCTCGCCCGCCACAATCTTGCTGAAGATGCTTGCCATAATGAGTATGCGGTTGTTTAGCGTTCCACCTTGATGAGTTCAAAGGTCATCTTGCCTGCCGGCACCACCACGTCGACCACGTCGCCCTGACGATGACCCAGGAAGGCCGAGGCGAAGGGTGAGGTGATGCTGATCTTGCCCTGCTTGAGGTTGGCCTCGCTCTCGGGCACGATGGTGTAGGTCTGCACCGCCTTGGTCTTGGTGTTGCGGATGGTGATGATGGAGAGCAGGAGCACCTTTGAGGTGTCAATCTTGCTTTCGTCGAGCAGGCGGGCGTTGGCCACCAGTTCCTGCAACTTGCTGATGCGGGCTTCGAGGTGCCCCTGAGCCTCCTTGGCGGCGTCGTACTCGGCGTTCTCGCTGAGGTCGCCTTTGTCGCGGGCTTCGGCAATGGCGGCCGAGGCTGCCGGGCGCTCGATGGCGATCAGGTGGTGAAGCTCGTCCTTTAGCTTCTGCAGACCCTCCTCGCTGTAGTATTTAATCTCTGCCATTTCGGTTGATTTCTGTTGATGAATGCTTGTGTGATTGCTCTAAAAAGCGGGAAAGGCTTTTCTTGCAAAGCCTTTCCCAGCTTTTGTGTTTTTTTCGTTTTCTCTATTGAGCGGACTTGGTTGTGGCCAAAGGCGAGCCGTCAGAAGCGGAAGCTTGCGCCGATGGAATGTGTGCCGCGCATGGGCAATGCCGACTGGTAGGAGTAGTCGATGGTGAGGCCCAGGTTGCTCTCTTCATTTTTCGACAGCGGCACATCGACCGATGCACCGGCGCAGATGCCGTTCATGGCCGTGGCACGGTCGTTTGTCCACATGCCGGACTGCAAGATGTAGCCGCAGCGCACCTGGAAGAGGTTGAGCATCGAGTACTCGAGGCCAAGCGTGTAGTTGTCGCGCAGGAAGGCGTTACTGGTGAACGCGGCGGCGACCGTCAGGCGCTGGTCAAGCGAGGGGAGGAAGAAGTCGTAGCTCAGGCCGATATTAAGGCACGTGGGCAGCTGCATCTCGGCGGCGCGGGTCTCGACGGTGAAATTGTTGCCGGCGGTGTTGACCATCTGCAGCGAGAGGCCGGTGCCGCCAAACTTGATGGTGGGACCCCAGTTCTTGAGCGAGATACCGAACTTCAACTCGTCGTTTTCACCAGTCACATACTGGATACCGGCGTCGATGCCCAGGCCGGAGGCGCTGACGTTGTCGGTGCTCTCGGTGACCACCTTGAAAGTGACGGCGCCATGGATGGTGTTGGTGAACGAGTGGGCATAGGCCACGTTGATGTTCATGTAGGAGGGCGAGAAGGTGCCGTTGGTACCGGCCTCCGGGCTGTCATACTTGGTGATGTCGAGCTCACCAAAGCCCATCGACATGATGTAGACACCAGCCACACCACGGTCGAAGATGCGGACACCGATGCCGAAGGTGTTGATGGAAGCGCCGCTGCTGAGGCCGTTCCTGCCACCATAGAGCATGGTGTTGGAGTAGGCCACCTCGATGTCCTTGACAAACGAGAGGCCGGCCACATTGGAGAACATGGCTTCCAGGCCGTGCACGTTGGCCACATTCACCCCACCCCAGCCCGTGTTGCGGGCCCAGGGGTTGATGAGCAGTTCGGACGCACCAGCGGTGCCGCGGCGCTCGTCGTTGCCGGCATAGGCTGCCGACAACGTGAGCGACGAAAGAACCGCAACTGCTGCAAATATTCTGACTATATTTTTCATCTTATATGCGTTTTAGAGGTTAGTGTGAGTTGCGTGCTTTGGTTAGAAACCGAAGGAGTTGAGGTCGACCGGACGGGTGGTACCGAACCACTTGATGACACGCTCGCCGATGCCAGGCACGGTGACGTGAATGAGGTACATGCCGCCGGCAATGGGTATGCCGGTTTGGTTGTGCAGATCCCAGTCGTAGGTGGTGGCATTGACAGGCGTCGGGCCAAGCGTGCGCACCAGCGTGCCGTCAACAGTGTAGATGCGGATGTAGCAACCCTCGGCCTTGCCGTTCTCATTGACACCGGTGGGCAGGTTGACAATGCGCACCTTGGTGTCAAGCTGGCTGGCGGTCTCGTAGTCAGAGTAGCTGTAGTAGGGGTTGGGAACCACATTGATGAGGGCAAGCAGAGAATCGACATATTCCTTGCGTGCGTTCTCGCGTGTGGCGATGTTCTCTATCACAGCGTCGCTGGCGTTGATGACAAACTGATAGGCAGGCATGTCGCGGTTGATGGCATAGTTGCCGGCCTGGATTGCTGTGGAACCGCCGAAGGTCATATTCTTGCTGTAGGGAGTGCGGATGTCGATGTCAACAGCAACGTCGCAGGGTATGTCCTTCGGGTCATCGAACTGGTAGCGCGGGTTGACAAGCGGAATGTTGACCCAAGCGCACGAGGCATAGAGCAGGGCGATGGAATCGCGCTGGGCGCAGGTGTTGTCGGCGCGGTGGGTGATGCCCTTGTCAACAAGGGTGGTGCCCATATTGCGCTGCGACAGGATGCGCGGCGAGGTCATCATGCGCTCGGCCGAGTGGAGCATCTTCATTGCCCAGCGGCCAGCGTCGTAGCTCGGGGTGATGTAGGTCTTGTAGAGGACCGGGCTTGTGGAATACCAGTTGGCCAGGTCGTAGAACAACTGCGTGGAGGCGTTCATCACATAGATGAAGTGGCGGCCGCCGAGCACGTAGTTCTCACTGCCGATGACCGTCTCGCTGACGGGGTTCCACTTCATGTCGCGGCCATTGTACTGCACGTAGCGCGAGTCTTCGCCGAACATGATGTTGAGGCGCTCACCTGTGAGTGTGTTGATGGCATAGCCGGGGAACCAGCCCATGCCTTCAGCCTCGATGTAGGCGGGGTTGTTCGGGTCGCTCGGGTCGGGGTTAATACCGAGCTCAGCGCAGGTCTTGCCATCCTTGTCGACAGAAGCATGGCGACGCAGCGCAAAGCGACGGGCATTGCCCTCAGACTGTGTGTGGTCGTCGCACTGCTCAATCACTGGGCAGCGGGTCCACTTCGACTGGTCGGCAGTGAAGACGATGTGCACACTCGGCAGGTTGGCAAGCTCGTTGTAGTTGAGAGCCTTGTTCAAGGTGTTGACCATCAACTGGCGCTCAAGCATGTTGGGATTCTCGCCAAGACGCTGCAACACGGTGTCGTCGGCCATAAAACTCGTGAAGTTGAAGCCCGGGTGGAAAGGCATGGTCGAAACCAGACCATAGGGAGCCCAGGTGCCACCAACAACTGCCTCGAAAATCTGAGTCTTGTCAATACCCTCGCTCGAGTCAATCTGCGACGTAGTGGTGTAGGGTCTGCACTTGTAAGCCTTGAAGAAGTCCTCGTCGAGGTACGACTCGTTGACATTGTACTTGGTGGTGAGGCCGTAGAACGACTCGTAGGCACTGGGGCTGAACTGGGCGCCCGAGCGGATCCAGTTGGAGCTGAGGTAAGAGTCATTGTCGGGCAGAGCCATGAGCCACTGCTTGTTGTTGTCGGCAAACTCCATGCTCGAACCAAGCAGGGCACCCTCCTTGACAAATCCCTGATAGAAACCTCCACGGAAGATGTTGTTGCCATTTGGCTGCGGCGGGTTGGAGCCATCGAGCCACGTGCTGATGTCGATGCTCGATGCGGCTGGCTCGGGGTTGACCAAAGTCACCGAGATACCGAGTTCAGGGAATATCTGCTCGTTGTAGCGTGAAATCGAGAAGTGCGACCACACAGTGTCGACATCGTCATAGACGGGGCCACCGTCGGCGTTGACAATGCACCAGTGGGTCTTGTTGGTGACACCGAGATTGGCGTTGTTGTAGTTGAGGCCGGCACTGCTGGTAGCGATGTTCCAGAAGAGGATGTTGTAACGTCCCTCGCGCAGGCGGAGCGGGTCAATCACCCGGACATTGACCGGGCCATAGTTCTCCTCATACTGCGGACGGGCGACGATGCAAGGCTGGCTCATGCGCGAGTGATCCTCACCGAAGACAATGCTGTCAATGAAGAGGCCAGGCTGGCGACCCTCGACGCCGGGGGCTCCCATAAGCTCCTCGATGGAGGCCTGCGACAGGCGAAGGCCATTGCTGGTGCCGTTGCCGTAACCCTCAATGCGGATGACGCTGGGCGACATACCGAACTCAGCCTGGGCCATCTTGCCACCATCCTCACTGACAGGATCGTGGGGGATGACAGTCACAGGCTGGATACTGCCGCCACGCTCATTCTTGCGGCCAGCAAGATAGGGTTCTTTCTGGCCATCGAGATAGGCGGGGTCGGTCTGCGAATACTCCTTGTAGCGGTTCTGGGCATAGGCCACAGCGACAAAGTAGTACTCACGGTTGTTGACAAGCTGCGCGTTAACACCGGTGGCAAATGCGTCGGTAGTAATGCGGAAGACATGCTGGATACCCTTGTTCGCACCCTCTACCATGACGGTGGGGCTAATAAGGCCGGTGGCAGAGTTGGTGGTGTAGTTGACAAGAGTGCCAATGGGCAGGCTGGGAGCCGGGTTGTAGGTAATCTTTACACTGTCAACCACGCGCTGATTAGTGGCAGGGTCGGTCTTCCAGACAGTGTCGCGGCTGAGGATAGTGTCGTAGTAGTTCTCAATATCGCACTGGGCAACCAAACGTGCCTTGGTGGGGTCGTTGATGTCGGCGATGGAGGCATTGGCATCCTTCAACTGATAAATCTGGTAGCCCTCGAAGATGTAACTGCGCGAGACAGTGTCATACGTATGGATATTGCCGGACTCGTCAGTGTAGCTGCGCACAATGGCCGGGTCAATCTCACGATACTTCTCGTTGTAGTTGTTCGAGCTGCGATCCTCATAGCTGAGGTAGAGAATAACCTCGTTGCTGAGCTCCTGGAAGGTGACTGTGGGAGCGTCAGGGCCATCGAGAACCTTGAAGCAGTTCTCAAACAGTGCCTGACAAACATCATCAATCTGACGGAGCAGAGCGACCGAAGCCCACTGACCCTCGCCGGAAGAAGCCTGCGCAAAGGGGATACCGACCGTGATGTAGTTGAGAGCGCCGGGCTTCAGAGTGAACGGACCGGCAGACTGCATGAAGCGACGGTCACCAGGGCTGTTGCCTGCGGTGATTTCATTCCAATAATCAGCGGTGTAGCCGTGCTCTGCAGGATCAGCACCATCAGTGCCCCAGAACCATGGGTCGCTGTTGTCAGGGAACATAAAGTCGCAGTCGAGGTCGGTGGTACCGGTCGAAACGGCGTTGCCTCCGAACTTCATACGCTGGCCGTTCTTCCAGTAACCACGAAGGTAGTTGTAATAGTCGCTGGCTTTGGTGGGCTCACCATAAACGGCATTGAGGCTGTTGTCGTAGTAGACGAAACGACGCATACCAAAACGCTCGTCATCGATAATGTTGTTACCGAAGTTTACACCATTGATGGCGCAGTTTCCTACGGCGTCACCCTCATGGAAGTACCAACTCTTGTGGTCGAGAGCGAAGAACAAGTCAGCGTCGTCGGTGATAGCAATAGTGTCATAGCGAACGACCGTGACACCGTTGATGATAGTGTCGGGACGGCGGTAGGTCTCAAGCAGCGCCTTGACAGGCTGGTTGATATAGCCGTCACCGCGAATCTTGTCAATGTCAATCTTGGGGTTATCCTTGCCATCGGGATCCATGTAGGGGCCTTGGAAGAAGTCAATACCTACTGCAGGAGGAAGACCCGAATAGGAACCAGCACCGGGCGTGTCCTGCGGTTTACCGTTATAGCAGTAGCCCAGACCGCGACGCACATCGCAACCCACATAGTCGTCCCAAGCATAACCCAGGTCGGGGTCGACCCACTGGCTGAAATAGGTCTGCCTCAACTCATACGAAGAACGGTTGATAATCTCGTACGAGTAGAAAGTCATGTTGTTGATCTCATCGTTGGTCGAGAAGGCGAAAGCCTGCGCACGAATCTCAAGACCAATAGACTCACCCTTAGACTCAGTGTGGGTATTACCCTTGTCGTTGAAAACCCACCAGATGGTCTGGTCGCCTTTCAGCACCTGATCGTGGAGAATACCGCCACGAATGATACTGCTGTCGTAGAAACTGGTTTCATAAGTAGGATCGGGAACATAGTTCTTGTTGGGGTTGGCGGCCTTCAGCGAACGCGGGCACAGCTTATTGTCGAAATCATAGTAGGGATAGTCACCAGCCTCCGGATCATACTGCATGTTCTCGTTTGCATCATAGAACGGCGCAAGGAAGAGAGTAAGGTAATCATCACCCTCACCCTTCGCAGGCCAGTTCTTGATATTCTCCGGCACATCGGACACCGGCGAGCTTGTCACATGGCCATTGGTGTCGTACTCGAAGCGTGCCTTGTGGGCAAGCACCTCGGCCTTGGTGATGATGTAGTGACGGTCGTACTCGTTGCAGATGGGGAGGTCGACAGAAGCCGTACCATTGATGCGCAGGGGGCCTGGCCAGTAATCATCACCGTCACTACCGAAACGGAGAGCCGCCAGACGCAACTGGTCGTTGACATCGGTGCCACCAATCCACAGAGCGGCACAGAACAGCGGGCAGGTGTTGCTGTTCTTGGGCAGGTGGTAGCGTGCAACACTGCCATCGTACCACATGTTGCCGTAGCCGTTGATCAAGGCACGTACGTTGTTGATGTTGAGCTCGGCAGTGCTCTGGGCGCGCTTACACACTGCCGCTTTCGACTGCACCTTGGCGCGGTGGGCACTGGACTGCTTGGCACACTCCACACACTCGCGGGCCGAGACCGTAGAGGTGACTGCAAGCAGCATCAAGGATGCAAGTAGTGCGTTTTTGTATATGTTTTTCATCTCTGTGATTTTTATCTATTTGTATTAGAACCCATAGGTCAAGGTGAGACGGAAGATACGCGGCGAGGAGTAGTTCCACGTGCCGTTGCGCAGAACGATGGAGTAGATGTCGCGGTAGGCCTGCGGATCAAGGTATGCATTGATATTCTGCTGCGACTCCGGGTCGGTAAGATAACCGTTGTCTTCGGTGCTGCCAGTGACCGGGAACACATTGAGGACGTTGCGGATATTAAACACGTTGTCGACCTGAAGGGCTACACGAAGCGAAGTCTGGCGCTTGCCCTTGTTGAATATCCAGGCCTTGTCGGCCACAGCGTTGAAATAGAAGCCCCACGGCAGTCGAGCGCCTCGGAAACCACCGATGATAGTGGCCTGCGAGTTAGAATACTGGCGAGTGTAGGGGCGGCCCGACTGTGCGACTGCGAGGAAGTTGATACCAAAGTTTTCAAGCAGCTTGATTTCCTTACTGCGCTTCTCTCCTGTTTCCTTGTCCGTGACAACACGAGTGATGATGGGTCCATTGTAGCTGTTGCCCATACCATAGCGGAAGTCAACGTTTGCCTTGAACTCGTGGCGGCGGTCGTCACTGATTGGATTGAGCATCTTAAGTGTGGTATAACCCTCCTTGATGAGCTCAGTCATGGTGGTCGTGGTCAAACCGGTGCCTTCAGCATACTGCAGAGTGTAGTTGGCACTGACGCGAATGTTCTTGGTCTGACGGAGGTCGAAAGCAAGTGTGACACCCTTGATGGTACGGAAGTCCTTGTTGTCATAGCTGTAGTAGTTGGGGTTGGGGTCAGCACCGGCATACTGCACAAGCTGGATAAGGTCGCGAGTCTCCTTGTAGTAGGCCGACGCGCTGATGGCGGTATTCTTGTTGAGTGCCTGCTGGAAGCCCAACTCGTAGTTGGTGATTCGCTCGGGCTTAAGGTTCGGGTTGGTGATCTGCGAGATTTGAGACATGTAGAGGTAGCTGAGGTAACTGGCTGCCCAGCCCTCAGACGGACGACGCGCGATAATGTCAAAGTTGGCCTTGAACTGCGACATTTCACCGACCGGGAACGAGAAAGCAATACGCGGCATGGCGACAGGCTGCGGAGTGTATTTCTCGAAAGCATCGGCAGACACCTTGCCCTCCTTCATCGTCTGCTGACCCTTGGGTGTGCGGTAGGGGGTAGGTTTGCCCGAAGCACCCGCCACCTTATCGGCCGAAGCGACCTGAGTGCCAGTAGCATCGTACCAGTTGCCCTCGGAGTCACGGTAACCGACGATAGTAGGCATCTCACTGCCTTCTGGAACACGGTTCACATACGGCGTCCAATCATCGCCTGCAAGGTCGAGGTAAGAGTCACCTCCTGCAACGAGGTTGCGGTTTTTCTTAAGGTCAGCCACACTGTACGACTCATAAAGCAGATAGGGGTCTTTCATGACGTACTGGTTTCCGTCGAAATAGTCAAGACGGACACCTACGTTGAAGATAAGGTCCTGAAAATAGAACTTGTCCTGAATGTAACCAGCCACATAGATGGGCGAGAATGCGGGGAGCGGACGGTCATCCGAGTCAAAGAACTTGGCGAGGGTCCAGTCAGCGCCATTGTACCTCTCACCCGTATGAGTGTAGCCCAAATAACTCACGTAAGGATTACCGCTGTTGAAGAGCTCGTCGGCAGAGAACATGCTGATGCCGCCAGCTTTTGCAAACACATCGGGAGTATAGCGGTCGACGTCAATCCAGCTGTAATCGTCAATCGGGGTGCCGTCGCTGTTGAGATAACCATTCTGCATGAGGTAATCACGGAACGCCTCGTCGAACGGGGTCTGCTGATCCTTGTCGAGCAGGCGATTGTAGTCCACATAAAGTTGCGAGCCATGCTGGCTGTAGATGGGATTGTCGAGGTCAAGCTGCGAGATGTGACGGTTGGCATTCTGGCGCATCAGGGTCCAAATGCTGTAGGCACCAAGCGAGTAGGACGATTGCCACATTCGGTCGTACTGCACACCGACCTCAATCTCATGGCCAAGAACGTCTGCCGAAGCTTTGGCCGACAAATACAGATAGTCGTTGTTGCTCTTGCCAAAGCTGGTGCTGGAGACACCGACATTGTTAATCAAGCTGTAGATGGACGATGGGGAATCTCCGTTGTAGAGACCCTTGTACGAAAGAATAAAGTCGCGGGTGAAGAGGTAGGGACGAATGTCGGCGAACTCCTCGGAGGAGAACAACTGCTCGTTGTAGTTTGCAAGCACCGGGTTGTACTGCGAACCGCTGCCGGGCACATAGGTAACCTGGTCCGTCCAGTTGTTCTGCACGTTTGCCCACTGCTGGATGCCGTTATAATCGATTTGGCGAAGTTCGTAGGAAGGAATCTTCTCGGTGATGAACTGGCCGATGTAACCATACTTGAAGATGTCGTCGATGCTGCTGCCGAAACGCTCGTCGAAAGAGCGCGAAGTGCTCCGGTTGAACATACCCGTGATGTTGTACAGCACATTCTTGATGGCAGACGAACTGCGAGCCTCATCCTCGTTGCTGGATTCGACATCGGGGAAACGCTGGGTGAACTCGGCGGTGATGGCCCAGCTCAAACCCTCGCCGACCATCGAGCCAGACAGGGGCATACCAAGGGGCAGCAGCGATGCGCTCGGCGAGTGGCTGGCGCTGAACTCACCAGTGAGCACCAACGAAATGTAGTCGGAGAAACGGAAGTCGAGGGCGCCCTCAACTCCGACGCTGTACGACTGCAGGTTGGGCAGGCGGTTCGAGTTGATGAAGTTCTTTCCGGTGAGGCGGGAGAATGGGTAGAAGCTGTCCTTGCGGAGAATGGTCTCAGCCGTGTAGTTGACACCGCCCGACAGCGGGTCATAGGTCAGAGGATTCTGCTCGATGTAGCTCACAATCTCATCCTTGACAATTTGGTAACGGTAGTCGTGCACACGATAGAACGGCCAGTTCTGATAGTTCAGGCCACCAGTGAAACGGAAGCCCACCAGCGTGCGCTCAACCTGCGAGCCGTCGGCCTGCTTTACGTTGCGCTTGTAGACCGGACCCGTCAGATAGAAGGTCAAGCGGTTGTACAGGCGATAGTCAAGCACACTCTCAAGCTGCACTTGGCCCTTGAACTGGCTGGTAGGCGGCTTGAGGGTGATAATCTGCGTGCCACCGATGGCCTCACCGATGGAGGCTGGCGTACCACCGAGGATAACCTGAATTTCAGCGTAGGCCTCTTTTGGCGCCATGATGCCCGTGCGCTTGCGCACATTACCCTGCATCGTGACCATGCCACCCTCACCGCGGGCCGTGCCGGTGCCGCCATCGCTGAAGGAGACACCTCCGACGCTGGCGACTATGCTTTCCACCGAATTACCGGGCATACGAGCAATATCGTCGGAGGAGAGGTGCGTACTGACCTCCGCGCCTCCAAGGTCGATTATAGGCTCTTTGTCAACCACAATCTCAACCTCGTCAATGGTCGTAGACATGGGGTTAAGCTCAATGTTGACGACCGTGAAGCCAGAGGCCTTGACGTTGATGCCCGTCTGGATATACCTTTGGTAGCCGACCGACGACACTTCGATGTCGTACTTGCCCACCTGCAGCGGCTTGACAGTGAAGATACCGTCGAGGTCGGTCTGACCGGCATTGACCTGCACGCCATCCTGCTTGACGATGATGTTGACGAAAGGCAGCTCCTCCTTTGTCTTGGAGTCTACAATGGTGCCTTTCATGGTACCCTGTGCAAAGACCGACATCTCTGCGACGAGCAGCAGGCCTATTGCCAATAGTAATTTTTTCATCATTCTCATTGCTTGTTCGTGTATGAGATTTACTTACTTTTTTCTACCTGGTTGTTACAGCCGCGTCCTTGGTCTTCTGCTTGCCGGAAATCTCGTACACGATGGCGCTGGCGATGCAGAGCGACGAGAAAACACCGACGAGAACACCAACAAGGAGGGCGAAGATGAAGCCACGGATAACCTCGCCGCCGAAGATGAACATCATGAGCAGCGTCACAAACGTGGTACCCGAAGTGTTGATGGTACGGGCGAGGGTAGAGTTGATGGCATCGTTCACATGGACAATGAGCTCGCGCTTCGGATAGAGCTTGCGGTACTCACGCACACGGTCGAAGATAACCACCGTGGCGTTGATGGAGTAGCCTATCACGGTCAGCACCGCCGAGATGAAGTACTGGTCGACCTCAAGGTTGAACGGGAGCAGGCCATGCAGCAGCGAGAAGACACCGATGACAAGAATGGTGTCGTGGGTCAAGGCCGCGACCGAGCCGACACCGAAACGCCAGCTGCGGAAACGCAGGCCAATGTATACAAACATGATGAGCAAGCCTCCGAGCACAGCCCATATGGAGTGCACCAAATTGTCGTGGGCAATGGTGCCGCCCACCTGGTCGGCCTGAATGATGCCGAGGGGGTTGGTCTCGGTGCTCTTGAACTCATCGAGCGAAATGGGAGAGGCAAAGAACTTGCCAACACCGTCATACAGCTTGCCAACAATCTCGTTCTTCACATTGTCGCCATCCTCGGCAATCTTGTACTTGGTCGTAATCTTCAGCTGGTTGCTGGGGCCATAGGTCTTCACCTCGGGAGCATCCTCAAACTGGCCTGACAAAGCGGAACGCACATCGACAGCATTGACAGGCTGGTCGAAACGAACCACATACGTGCGGCCACCGCTGAAGTCAATGCCGAAGCTCATGCCACGCACAAAGAAGCTGGCAACGCAGATGGCTATGGCGACACCGGCAATGATATAGAAAGTCTTGCGCCTACCGATGAAGTCGATATGCACATCGCGCAGGAAGTTTTCCGAGAATGGGAAAGAGAAGTTGAGTTTGCGCTTGTGGTCAAGGCGGCTGTCGATGATGAGGCGGGTGATGAAGATGGAGGTGAAGAGCGAGGTGACGATACCTATGCACAGTGTCACAGCAAAACCCTGCACCGCACCCGAACCGAACAGGATGAGCACCAATCCAAGCAGGAAAGTGGTCACCTGGCCGTCGATGATGGCCGAGTAGGCGTTCTTGAAACCGGTAGTCACGGCGTTGGTCATGCTGGCACCGCCGCGCAGTTCCTCCTTGATGCGCTCGTAGATGATGACGTTGCCGTCGACCGCCATTGCCATGGTAAGCACAATACCGGCAATGCCGGGCAGAGTGAGCACGGCGCCCAGCGAGGCAAGAATTCCAATAAGAAGGAATACATTAGTAATAAGTGCCGCCACCGACACCCAACCCGCGCGGTTGTAGAACACAACCATGTAGATGAGCACCACGATGAACGCCAGCACAAAGGACCACAAGCCGTTGCGGATGGACTCCTGACCCAGCGAGGGGCCGACAACAGCCTCCTGCACGATCACCGCCGGGGCAGGAAGCTTGCCGCTCTTCAAGATGTTGGCCAGGTCCTTTGCCTCTTCGAGGGTGAAATCACCAGTGATGCTGGAACGGCCGCCGGCAATCTCACCGTTGACGCGCGGGGCGGAGTAGACCTGGTCGTCAAGCACGATGGCTATGCAGTTGCCTACATTCTCGCCGGTGATGCGTTTCCATTCACGGGCGCCCTCGCTGTTCATTGTCATGGAAATCTCGTTGCCTCCCACGGTCGAGAAGTCCTGCCTGGCGTCGCTGATGGAGCCGCCGTCGAGCAGGGCGGAGCCGTCGCGGCTCGTAATCTTTATTGCATAGAGCACATACAGGTCATTGCCGAAGTGCTCGTCGGCCTTGGCGGACCACAGGAACTTCACCGTGCGGGGATCGAACACCTTCTTGGCGGCAGCCTTCTCAAGCATGGCGCTGATTTCGGCGCGATCCTTGCTGCGTGCCAGACCCACAATGGGACCCGGCACGGCCTGCCCCATCTGGTCGATATAGGGCTGAAGCTTTGCAAACAGGGGGTTGGACTTGGCGTAGGCCTCGGCGTTGGCGGACTGTTGTGCCGTCGTGGCGCCGTCGCCGGCAGTCAGTTGGTCGAGCAGCGCGTCGGCGCTGTCCTTGACGGCATCCTCGCCGGAGGCGTCGTCACCCTCGGTCTCGGCTGTGCCCTCGCTGATTGAGGCGAGGTAGCTGTTGGCGGCATCGACAAAGCGGATGGCCTCGCTGTTGTCGTAGGTCTGCCAAAACTCGAGCTGCGCGGTTCCCTGCAAAAGCTTGCGCACACGCTCGGGCTCCTTCACACCGGGAAGCTCGACGAGGATGCGCTCCGAGGCCGAGAGCTTCTGTATTGTGGGCTGGGCCACACCGAACTTGTCGATGCGCTGGCTCAAAATCTGGTAGGTGCGGTCGTAGGCCGACGCGGCCTCCTCGCGCACAACGCGAATCACAGCATCATTCTTGTCATCAATCTTGATTTTGTCGCGAAGCTGGCCGCGGAAGTAGGCGGCAAGCGACACATTGGGGTCGAGCTTGGTAATCTCGTCGTAGAAAAGCGAAACAAAGTCGCGGTTGGTGCTGCGCCTCTGCGCGGCGAGAGCATTGTCGATGGCCTGGTTGAAGAGGGGATCCTCTGTGTGGTCGGCCAGGGCGCGGACAACGTCGACCGTGGAGACCTCAAGCATCACATTCATACCGCCCTTGAGGTCGAGGCCGAGGTTGATCTCGCGAGCCTGGCACTGGCGGTAGGTGTAACCGAGGTAGACTTTTTCCGAGGCCATGGAGTCAAGGTAGTGAGCCTCATAGGCATTGCGGAGCGAATCGACCATCATGTCGGCATCGACCTGATTGGCAGTATGCCGCTCGACATACTGGCGCGCCGGACTGCTCACAATGTAGTTTTCGGCCGCTTTCTTGGCCTTCCGCTCGACATTCCCCGTCACAAAAGTGAATGACAGCTGGAACAAACACACCAAAGCGAAAGCCCATGCCAAAAATCTGATAAGTCCTTTATTCTGCATAGTTTACTTATAAATTTATGTTTTGTTTCTACACTACTTTGAATGTGCAAAAATATGAAAAAATATTGACGTGGCAAAACAAATGAGAAAAAAAGATGTATCTTTGCACCAAAATGATAGAATAACAATCAGATATGGAAGCCAAAAAAACTTTCACAGTGAAGGACTGGGACGACGGCGACAAGCCACGCGAGAAACTGCTGTCAAGGGGCAAGAAAGAGCTGAGCAACGCCGAGTTGCTGGCCATCCTGATACGCAGCGGGGTCCCCGGCAAGTCGGCAGTCGACACAGCACGCGAGATACTGCAACTTGCAGGTGGCAGTCTCACCGACCTGTCGCGCCTGGAACACAGCCGACTGGCATCAATCAAAGGGGTTGGCGAGGCCAAGGCAGCGACCATACTGGCCTCGCTCGAGATGGGCTGGCGAATGCTGGGCGAAATCGATGCCAGTCGCGAGGTCCTGGTAACCGACAGCCGGAGCCTGTTCAACTACATGGCGCCGATGCTTGCCGACCTCGACCACGAGGAGTTCTGGGGAGTGTACCTTTCCAACCGCCACAAGGTACTTGGACGCCAGCGCATTGCCGTCGGCGGGCAAACCGACACACAGGTCGACATGCGCATCCTGTTCCGTGGCGCATTGGAGAGCAAGGCAGTGTGGCTGGCGGCGCTGCACAACCACCCATCAGGCAGCCTGCGGCCAAGCAAAGCCGACATCGGGCTGACCAAACGCATCATGGAAGCAGGCAATATTCTTGGAATCAAACTAATGGAGCACCTCATCATCGGCATAGGCCCAAGCGGGCAGGCATCGTACTTCAGTTTTCACGACAACAACCTGCTCCAGGAAAGCCTTGTTACAACGCAAAAGCCATAGACACAGCACAGAAGAAGAGCGTCATCCACACACTCGCAGCCCGGCCGGCACGCAAACCGCCAACAGGCACAACTCATTGTAGCGCCTGATAACCAACCACATTGCGCCAACAGAAGTCCAACCCACACCGCAAAGCGCCATTAAACCATTCATCATCAGCACACAAAAGGCATCAAGTCCATATCAACACCGTCTGTTCTTCGATTGTTCTCCGATTGTTCTTCGATTGTTCTTCGATTTAATATCGAAGAACAATCGAAGAACAATCGGAGAACAATCGAAGAACAGACGGCCTTGACACGGTGTTGACCATGTCCACAGCGCGGACAGACCCACGCTTAAGGCAGCCCTTGACCAAGAAGAGCCGCCAAAAATCATGCAAACAGCAGGTTATCGCTTCATCTCAATCTCCACGCAGACCGAATCCATCTGCCCTCCGAGCGGAGGATTGAGCTTGTGCACCGCAACCACAACCTGCTGCACAGCAGGGAAATCGCGCAGCACACTATCCCCCACCCTGCGGGCCACATGCTCCAGCAGGTGTGAAGGCTTCTCCATCTCGGCCTTGACGACACGGTAAACCTCAAGGTAGTTCACCGTGTCGGCAATGTCGTCGGAGAGCTCGGCCCGGCTGGTATCAGTCACGAGACGGAGGTCGACCTTGAAATGCGTGCCGATGCGCCGCTCCTCCTCGAAGCAGCCGTGGTGCGCGTAGAAGCGCATGTTGTTGATGCTAATTGTGGCCATCAGACGATGTTGTCGAACTGATGCAGGAAGCGGAGGTCGTTCTCAAAATAGAGGCGCAGGTCGCGCACCTGATACTTGAGCATGGCCATGCGCTCCACGCCCATACCGAGAGCGAAACCGGTGTATTCCTTGCTGTCTATACCACATGCTTCCAGCACGTTGGGATCGACCATGCCGCAGCCCAGTATCTCCAGCCAGCCTGTGCCCTTGCAGATGTTGCAGCCCTTGCCCCCGCAGATGTTGCACGAAATGTCCATCTCGGCGCTTGGCTCGGTGAATGGGAAGTAACTGGGGCGGAGGCGTATCTGCGTGTCGGGGCCGAACATTTCCTTGGCGAAGTAGAGCAGCGTCTGCTTCAGGTCGGCGAATGTGACCTTGCGATCCACATACAGAGCCTCAACCTGGTGGAATATGCAATGGGCCCTGGCGCTGATGGCCTCGTTGCGGAAAACACGCCCTGGGGCAATAATGCGTATCGGAGGCTTGCGGTTCTCCATGACTCGCACCTGCACCGACGAGGTGTGGGTGCGGAGGGCCACCTCCTGCCGCCCCTCCGTCTTCTCGACGAAGAAGGTGTCCTGCATGTCGCGGGCAGGGTGGTCGTGGGGGAAATTGAGCGCGGAGAAGAGATGCCAGTCGTCCTCAATCTCGACCGACTCCTCGACGGTGAAGCCTATGCGGGCGAATATGTCGACAATCTCATTCATGGTGACCGACAGCACATGGCGGCTGCCCTGCTGAAGGAAGTCGGCCGGAAGCGTGAGGTCGTGGGTGTCGTTGAGCTCCGGAGCCTGCTCCACGAAGTTCTTCCACTCCTCCACCTTGGCCTGCGCGGCAAGCTTAAGCTGGTTCAGAGCCTGGCCCATCTCTTTTTTCTGCTCGGCAGGCAGCGCCTTGAACTGCTCGAAAAGCTCGTTCATGATGCCCTTGCGGCCAAGGAAGCGCACGCGGAACGCCTCGACCCCGGCAGCACGGTCCTTGAACTCCTCTATGCGGGCTGCACGTATTTCCTCAATGTATTTTGCAATCTCTGACTTCATCGGTTGTAAGTGTGTTGGAATTGTCTGCGCCGCATACGGCAGCGCATGGAATCAGTTATTTGAGTGCCTCGATAGTGATTATTCTGACATCCTGCAGAGGCCTGTCGGCGCCATCCTTCCTGACGGCGGCTATGCGGTCGACCACATCCATGCCCTCCACCACAATGCCGAACACCGTGTATTCTCCGTCGAGGAACGGGGTGCCGCCCTCATTCTTGTAGACCTCGGCCTGCGCGGGCAGGAACTTGCGGCCAGACCTAGCCGACATCTGCGTCAGCTCGCGGTCGGTCCACTTGCGCCCCTGCACAATGTAGAACTGCGAGGCCGACGAGGCTTTCTTCGGGTTCACCTGGTCGCCCATGCGGGCGGCGCAGAGCGCGCCACGGCGATGGTATAGGTCGCTGCTGAACTCGGCGGGAACGGTGTAGTCGAGCGAGCCGCTGCCGAGCATTTGTCCCCTGCCGGCATGGCGCGACGTGGGGTCGCCCCCCTGCACCATGAAGTCCTGGATGACACGGTGGAAAAGAAGGCTGTCGTAGAAATGCTCGCTCACCAATTTCACGAAGTTGTCGCGGTGCCTGGGAGTGAGGTTGCTCAACTGCACAGTGATGTCGCCCATCGTTGTGCGGATCTTGAACTTGGGGCCTGCACCACCCTTTGCAAACAGAGGGTCAACGGCTTGCGCCGAACATACAGCGCACAGGAGCAAAAAAATTGCCGTCAAAAGCGTTTTTTTCATCGACATATGGATTATTTTGTCTAATTTTGCACTGCAAAAGTAAGAAGAAAAATAGACATAACACTACAAAAACCCACAGTTTTATGAAGAAAAAAATCGCCAGTTTTTCGGCACTGCTGTTTTTCAGCGTCTTAACATTCACCCTCTTCAGCGCCTGCGATAGCGACACCAACAGCTATCTCGACGTTTTGGTGCTCGACGAGCTGACGCGGAAACCAGTTTCCGGCGTCAACGTGGAGCTCTACAGCCGCAACTGCGACGTGAGCGACTACAACTACCAGAAGGGCGTGACCGGCGCCGACGGCATATTCTCAACCTACTACATCGCACCGGCAATCCTTTCAGTGAAGTGCATATATCCGCTGGCAGAGGGCGGTTACCGCCAAGGTATGGGCACAGTGAGGCTGCTCGAGGGGCAGACAAAGACTGCCGAAATTACCCTTGAGTCAAGCATCAGATACTAATCCAACCAGCATATTCCATGGTATTTAATCCAACCGAGGCCGACTTGGAGCAACTACGCTCGCTCGGCCTCGAGCCGCGGGTTGTCCAGCAGCAGATAGACAACTTCAAGCAAGGGTTTCCTCGCACACACCTTGACCAAGCCGCCACACCGGCAAACGGGGGCATCATTGTGCTCGACGACAGCGCCATAGCGCGCTACGAGCGCATCTACCGCACAGCCACGCGCAACATGAGGGTTATGAAATTCGTCCCTGCGTCGGGCGCGGCAACGCGGATGTTCAAGGATCTATACTCCTTCTCGTCAACCTACTTCGGCGTTTCCGGCAACTTCGACAAGGAGTTCCCCGAGGTCAAGGAGTTCCTGTCCAACCTGCGCTCATTCGCATTCTACAACGACCTGAAGACATGCATGATGCAGTCAGACCTCGACATTGAGGAATACATGGGTCGCGGCGACTACACCACAATCATCAACTTCCTTCTCAAAGAGCAATATCTGGGCTACGGCTCACTGCCGAAAGCGTTGCTTAAGTTCCACCGCTACGGGGCACTGCAACGCACACCGCTGGAAGAGCACATCGTGGAGGGAGCCATGTACGCGCGCAACACTGACGGCACTGTGCGCCTGCACTTCACCATTTCGCCCGAACACAGGCGGGCATTCCGGAAGAAACTGGGCGAAGTGAAGCACTACTATGAGAGCATTTTGGGAATAAAGCTCATCATAACATTCTCCGAACAAAAGCACTACACCGACATTATCGCCGTTGACGAGCAAAACCAGCCCCTGCGCGACGAGGAGGGAAGGCTGGTGTTCCGTCCCGGCGGCCACGGTGCACTCATCGAGAACCTGGGCGAGCAACGTGCCGACATCATCTTCGTGAAAAACATAGACAACGTGGCACCCGACTGGCTGAAACACACCACGATAATCTACAAACAGGCACTTGCAGGAATGCTGGTAGAGGCGAGGAGAACCGCACACGACGCCTTGCGCGAGCTTGACGCCGACACAGACAAGCGCACGCTGGAACGCATAGCACGCACAGCTCGCGAGAAACTGCGCATAGCCGTGCCGGAAGACTGCGACGCCGACACACTGCGAGGTCTGCTCAACCGCCCGATAAGGGTGTGCGGCATGGTGAAGAACACTGGGGAACCTGGAGGAGGGCCTTTCTACACCATTGACACGCAAGGCAGACGTACCCTGCAGATTGTGGAGGCTGCGCAGGTGAACCACCGCGACCCGCAGCAGGAGGCCATTTTCCAGACGTCGACACACTTCAACCCAGTCGACCTCGTGTGCTGCACCAAGGATTACAGGGGACGCTACTTCAAGCTGCGGCAGTTCGTAGACCCTGCCACGGGCTTCATTAGCAAGAAGACAAAAGGCGCGCAGACCCTCAAGTCGCAGGAACTGCCAGGATTGTGGAACGGAGCCATGGCCGGGTGGATTACACTCTTTGTTGAGGTGCCAATGGCCACATTCAACCCGGTGAAGACGGTTAACGACCTGCTGCGCAAGGAGCACCGCGAGGGCTAAAAACGCCCGCTGGCGCCGCCTCCACCGAAAGAACCGCCTCCAAAACCGCCAAAGCCTCCAAACGAGCCCCCCGACGAGCCACGGCCGTCGCCGAAAGAGCCGGGGAAACCTCCTAAATAGATTCCGCCACCGCCTCCACCGCCCCGACCCGTGTTGTTCCACTGGTCGGGGTGTTTTTTGTAGTACAGCACCAGAGCGACAATCACCGCCACGAAGAAAACGATAAGCGGCAGCAGGGCACGCAGGGCTGCACGGCGCTCATCGTCCCTGTACTGCCCGAAGCTGTATTCGCCCCGCATGGCAGGCTCCACCACGTCGAGCGCCGCAACCACCGCGCCATAGTAGTCGCCCTCGCCCAGCGCGGGCAGCATACGGTCGTCGATGATGCGCTTGCAGAAAACATCGGGCAGGGCACCCTCCACGCCATAGCCTGTGGCCAACGCCACAGCACCCCAGTCCTCGTCGGGCGTCTTGCTTTTTATCAGTATGACCAGGCCGTTGTCGAACCTGCTCTGCCCCACGCCCCAACGCTCGCCAAGGCGCTGTGCGGCCGACTGCTCGTCGTCGCCCTCCAGCGTGGGAGTGATGACGACAACGACCTGGTTCGACGTGCTGTCGGCAAAGGACACCAGCCTCCGCTCCAGCCCGGCGGCCTGCTCTGCCGAGAGCACACCGGAATAGTCGTTCACCAGACGGTCGAGGCGTGGCGGCAGCCACTCAGCCCGCGCAACAGCCGCCGCCAGCAGCAGCACCAGTGCAAGCCAGCGCCTCACAGACAGGCCAACGTTAGAAATTGAACTCCACCTTCACCGGCTCGGCAGCCTCTTCGGGCGCTGTGAAGTAGCCCTTCTTGTGGAAACCGAACACACCGGCCAGCAGCGACGCGGGAAAGCGGCGCAAAGCCGTGTTGTAGGCCTGCACGGCCTCGTTGAACCTGCCACGCTCCACGGCGATGCGGTTCTCCGTGCCCTCGAGCTGCGTCTGCAGGTCGCGGAAGCCCTGCGTGGCAGTGAGCTCGGGGTAACGCTCCACGGTGACCTTAATCGTGTTGGCCACAGCCTTCGACAGGCGGTCCTGCGCCTGCTGGTAGGCACGCACCTGCTCCTCGCTCAAGGTCGACGCGTCGACAGCCGACTGCTCCACCCCCGCGCGGGCATTGGTGACCTCGGTGAGCACACTGCGCTCATAGTCGGCCGCGCCCTGCACGGTCGACACAAGCTGCGGAATGAGGTCCATGCGGCGCTTGTAGACATTCTCCACCTGCGCCCAGGCCTTCTGCACGTTCTCATCGTGCGTGACAAGACGGTTGTTCACCCCTATGGCCCACATGGCCACAACAGCCACCACCGCAACGATGGCCACAACGACAACTGTTCCTTTCTTCATAAGCGTTCCTATTTTTATCAAGACCAACGCGGCCACGGCCTTTTTATTGTGCCACCAGCACATGGCGGCAACTGTTTTGAGAAAAAAGTCGTAACTTTGCAGCCCTGGACGGAGCCCCTGAGGCCTCCACTTACAACGGTACAACACAAACAGCAACAAGATGATAATAGACTTCAACACAATCGCCGAAACCGCCACGCCACACTTCAAGGGGGGCGAGGGGGTGACGCACTCGCGCACACACGCCGACGGCAACGGCAAAATCATGCTCGGAAGGCTCGAGCCCGGGTGCAACATCGGCTACCACACCCACACCACCAGCAGCGAAACCATACTCATCACGAGCGGACAGGCGCGCTGCCTCTACGACGACGGCGAGGAGACACTCACCGCAGGCCAGTGCCACTACTGCCCGCAAGGCCACTCGCACAGCCTCATCAACGCCAGCCCCACCGAGCCGCTGCTCTACTTCGCAGTGGTTGCCGAACACCGTGACAGACTGTAAACCGCATGGCAAGCAACCCCGATTTTGTGCAATACGTCCTCGACCAGTGCGGAGGCGCGGGCGAGGTGACGGCACGCAAGATGTTTGGCGACTACACGCTCTACCTCGAGGGCAAGGTGATTGGCCTCATCAGCGACAACGGACTGTACCTCAAGCCCACCGACGCCGCAAGGCAGTTGCTGCGCACCGTCGACATGCGCCCTCCGTATCAGGGCGCAAAAGAGTGCTTCTACATTGAGGACCTCGACGACTGCGACCATCTTGCCGCCCTCGTGGCGGCCACCTGCCGCGCGCTGCCTGCGCCCAAGCCCAAGAAAAAGAGGCCGTAGGCACAGTCTGCGGCCATCCCGAAGGCTGGCAACACCGCCCGTTCTTCGATTGATGTGCGATTGTTCTTCGATTGTTCTCCGATACAAAATCGAAGAACAATCGAAGAACAATCGGAGAACAATCGAAGAACAGACGGCCCTGACATAGACCCAGCGCCTTGTTGACGCTATGAATGAGGCAGTTACGAAAGCAGAGAGGGCAAAAACCTCCTCATATGCCATCAACACACTGGTTGTCCGGCGTTACCAACTCTTTTATGCCAGATACAGCATCGGCCGTGGAGCAGAGAGCCGGCAAGCCACACAAACCACTACCACACAAAGTGTTGCACACCACAAACAGGCAGTGTGCGGAAAAATATGTGCGGCTTTAGGAATTTCCCTCACAATTTGTGTGTACTTTTGCAGCAGAAAAGAAACAACCAAAAAGAAAGGAGCAACGATATGAAAAGCAGCAAGGCGATAGTCATGGCAATGGCGCTCTTGGCACTGGGAGCCAGCCCCGCGCTGGCACAGCGCGGTGGCGGCAGCCGTTCGGGCGGCGGTGGCGGCAGCCACAGCTCGGTCAGTTCCAGCCGCTCGTCGAGTGGCGGTTCGTTCAGCTCGGGCAGCCGCAGCAGCTCGTCGAGCAGCAGTCGCAGTTCGGTGGGCAGCAGTTCATCAAGCAGCAGCCGCAGCAGTTCGTCGGTGAGCCGCAACACCCCTTCGACACGCAGCAGCTCGTCGGCCGCATCCACCCCCTCGACGCGCAGCAGCAGCTCGTTCAGCGGAAGCCGCGGCTCGGAGAGCCGTCCAAGCGGCACCGTGCAGCGTGGCACCACACGCGCCAGCCACGAGGGCGTGCGCGGACGCGAAGCCAGGCGCACCTCGAGCGCAAGCTTCCCCGGCGCGCGCGGCGCGGCCACCACTACCGGCGGAGCGCACGGCCAGCAGGCCGGGCGCGCGCCCATGAAGGCACCCGGCGGATCAGTCCACGCCAACGGCCTGCCCGCTTCGGATCCCAGCGTGAGGCGCGAGTTTGAGGGCAACGGCCTGGCCCGTCCCGGCCGTCCAGGCGGCCACATGCCCCCTGCAGCGCGCCCCATCCACCCAGCACCCTACTTCCATCACCCCTGGCACGGCTACGTGGTGCACTGCCACCCCATCTTCTGGGACCCCATTCCCCCACGTCCTTGGTACTGGCCCGGCTTCTGGCGCTACTGCAACAGCTTCTGGTATGACTACCACGTGACCGATGTGGTTGTGGTGCGCCGCTACGTTCAGGACACCTACCACGTGGACATGGTGACCTACGGCATAAGCGGCGACATAATGTACGCTATAGTGCGCGACGGCGGCAGCACCTACCTGCAGGTCTACGACAAGGACGACCACCTGCTGGCCGAGCAGAAAATCAACAAGAAGTACTGCAACATGGTCATAGACAGCGAGAACGGCGGTTGCTGGATCAGCAAAAAGAAAGACAAGGATCCGCTGCTCTTCATCTGGGCCGAAGGCCAGCTGCTCATCTACGAGGCCGACTGAACACCGGCAGGCAGAGCAACAAAAAAGAGAGGGCGCCCCTTCTGCGGGGCGCCCTCTCTTGCCATGCTGCGCGACAGGCGTCAGCGGATGATGTAGTCGACAAATATGCCGGGGGTCTTCACCGCCTCGGGGGCAATGCTGCCGGTGGGCACCACCTCCTGCGGCTCGACAATCACCACGTCGGCGGCGGTGGCCATCATGGGGCTGAAGTTCTGCGAGGTGCCCTTGTAGACCAGGTTGCCGCTCTCGTCGGCAATGTTGGCGCCGATGATGGCCACGTCGGCGCGGACGGGCTTCTCGAGCAGGTATTCCTTGCCGTCGACGGTGACTTTCTGCTTGCCGTTCTCGACCACGGTGCCGAGGCCGGTCTGCGTCAGCACGCCGCCCAGGCCGGCGCCGGCAGCGCGTATCTGCTCGGCCAGCGTGCCCTGCGGTTGGAGGGTCACCTTCAGCTCGCCAGCGTTCATCTGGTCGATGGTGTTGTTGTTGGTGCCTATGTGGGTGGCTATGAGCTCGCGCACCTGGTGGTTGGTAATCAGCTTGCCGACACCCACTTCGGGGTAGGCTGTGTCGTTGCAGATGATGGTGAGGTCTTTCACGCCGCTGGCTACCAGCTCGTCAATGAGGGCTATCGGGTTGCCCACGCCGAGGAAGCCGCCGACCATCACGGTCATGCCGTCGTGTATCATGGCGGCAGCCTCTTTCACAGTGACAAATTTCTTCATGTTGACTATACTTTTTTGTTCTTTCTTGCGTTGGATATTCGAAGTGCAAAGATACGCTTATTTTCCCACATCGGAAAAAAAATTTGCCCACGTGCCGAAATATGAGTACTTTTGCATTTGAATATTAAGAGAAAACCCACGATGAGAAAAGCACTGATTGTAGCCATAATAGCCATGTTGGCCGGAGGCCGCGCGGCAGCGCAGGAGTACATGGAGGCCGTAGAAAAGTGGAAAGTGGCCGAGGTGTGGGGCATAAACTACCATGGATGGTCGTTCCACCAAGACTGGGAGGTGGACTTCACCGTGGAGGGCCAGGACGGCAGGTTCACGCCGACCGACGCCGAGATAGCCGAGGCCGAGCGCCTCATCCAAAAACGCATTGACTACCTGAACCGCGACCACGTGAACCAGGGCGGCATGTGCCCCATAATCGACGAGCACATGCACAAGTATCGCCGCCAGTATGTGGGCTTCACCAACGACCGCGGCGACCACATAGTGTGGGTCAACTTCCTGTGGGACGACGATTTGACCGACGAGAAGCTGGCCTCCGACGTGCTGCTCACCACAGGCGGCTGCGGCCACTTCTGGCACCTGCAGTGCAACCTGGCCACCCGCAAGCTGTGCTGCCTCGAGGTGAACGGCACGGGCGATGTGCACTACACGCCGCGCGCGCCCAAGAAGGCTCCGCGCATCAGCCGCTCGCGCCGTTCAGGCAACCAAAAGGTGCGCAAGACCGGCATCATACACAGCGAGGCCGACAAGCAATTCTAAATGGGGCTGCGCTCGATTATCGGCAAGTTTCTGAAGTTCGGAGTGGTCGGCGCCAGCGGCATGGTTGTCGACTTCGGGGTGCTATACGTGATGCGCGAGCTGGTGGGGCTGCCCGACCTCCTGTCAAACGCAATCAGCTTCACAGCCGCCGCCTCAAGCAACTATGTGCTGAACCGTGTGTGGACATTCCGCAGCCACGAGCGCCAGGTAGGCGTGGAATACATGAAGTTTCTGCTGGTCAGCGTGGTGGGACTCGGCATCAACACCGGGGTGCTCATGCTGTCGCGCCTGCTGTGGCCCGAGGCCTACGAGACCGGGTCGGTGACGCTGGCCTCGCTTAGGATTGACGACTTCTACCTGTTCAAGCTGCTGGCAATAGCCATCACCACGTTGTGGAACTTTTTCGGCAATATGATATTCACTTTCAAACACAAAGCATAATATGTCAGTCCTTTCAAAACGCATTCAGAGCATGGCCGCCAGCGAGACGCTGGCCATGACTGCCAAGGCCCGCGAACTCAAAGCGCAGGGCAAGGATGTAATCAGCCTTTCCATTGGCGAGCCCGACTTCAACACGCCGGAGGCCATCAAGGAGGCCGCGAAGAAAGCCATCGACGACAATTTCACCCACTATCCCCCGGTGCCCGGCTACGCAGACCTGCGCGAAGCAATCTGCACCAAGTTCCGTCGCGACAACGGCCTGGAGTTCACGCCAGAGCAGATTGTGGTGAGCACAGGTGCCAAGCAGAGCATCTACCAGCTGGTGCAGTGCCTCATCGATCCGGGCGACGAGGTAATCATCCCCACGCCATTCTGGGTGAGCTACAAGGAGATAGTGCGTGTGGCGGAAGGCGTGCCAGTCTACGTCACCACCAAGCTTGAGAACGACTTCAAGGTGACACCGGAGCAGCTTGAGGCCGCCATCACCCCCCGCACAAAACTCATCATGTTCTCCTCGCCCAGCAACCCCACCGGGATGCTCTACACCAAAGAAGAGCTCAAGGCAATTGCCGAGGTGGTGGCACGCCACGACAACCTGTTTGTCATGGCCGACGAGATATACGAGCACATCAACTTCACCGGCCGCCACGAGAGCATAGGCCAGTTTGCCGAAGTCAAGGACCGCGTGATCACGGTGAACGGGGTGGCCAAGGGCTTCGCCATGACAGGCTGGCGCATTGGGTTCATCGCCGCGCCGCTGGAGATAGCCAAGGCTTGCAACAAACTGCAGGGGCAGGTCACCTCGGCCACATGCTCCATTGCACAGAAAGCCACGGTATGCGCCATGCTCATGGATCCTGCCACCAGCAGCGACATACAGGACATGCGCCGCATCTTCCAAGAGCGCCGCGACATGGTGTACAAAATGCTCTGCGACATTCCTGGCGTGAAGGTACGCCTGCCGCAAGGAGCCTTCTACTTCTTCCCCGACGTGAGCAGCTACTACGGCAAGCGCTGCGGCGACCGCGTGGTGAGCAACTCGACCGACATGGCATTCTACCTGCTGGAAGAGGCCGGTGTGGCCACAGTGATGGGCTCCGCCTTCGGCGATGACAACTGCATCCGCCTGAGCTACGCCACCAGCGAGGAGCAACTGCGCGAGGCACTGCGCCGCATCAAGGAGGCCTTGGCGCGACTGCAATAGGCGCCCCATGCCAGAAAGAACAGACGCCCCGGAGCCACATGCTCCGGGGCGTTGATTTTTCAGTAGGAATAATAGCCCTGGTTGTCGAGGTAGGACTTCTTCTTCTCGTACTTCACGTCGCGCAAGGCGTCAGCTTTGATATTAATCTGGAAGAACCAGCTTTTGTAGTAACCAAACGGCACCCACGAAAAGCGCATTTCCCAGCAGTGCAAGTCGCGGAAAACGTCGAGAGTGGTGTAGCTCATGCCATGGTTGGCAATGTCGTAGCCAGTGGCCAGCGAGATGCGCCAATTCTGAGTCAAGCTGACGTTTGCACTCAAGGTGATGCTCTGTATCGTCTCCGAGGCAATGTTCATGGCGCTGGCCACATAACGGTCAACATGCGAGAAGGTGTAACTCAAGCTGACGTTCCAGGGCACAGAGAAGTCGGCATAGCCACCCAGCAGCACCGGCACCAGGCTGTTGTTGGGCGTTTGAATGAGGGTGGACGTTGGCCGGCCCTGACTTTTCGCCTCCTTGTTGCCACTGCTGAAGGTATTGTTGTTGAGGCTGTATGAGATTTGTGCACTCCATGTGGATTGGTCCATGCGGAACACACGGCGCTGCTCATTCCACAGAAAACGATTGTGCATCCGCCCCATGGTGTCAATCACATAGGGGGAGAATGAGCCGCTATAGTTGATTGTCAACGCGCGGAACAGGGTGGTGCGGCCACTGACGCTGAGGCTTGAGAAGTTGAGCGAGTCTTTGGCCATGTCGTAACCCATGCTCAGATTGAGACTCTCAATAAGGGCAATCTTCTTCACATCGGCAGTGCTGTCGAATGGGTTCTGCACCTTGATTTCAAAATTGTTGCCGATGTTAAGGCGTACATTGCCACTTTTGCCATCGGGCGGCCCCCCATAGAGCGACTGCTGGAAGATGGAGTAGCGGTGAACGTAGCCCGTCGTGTCTGTATACTGCTTCCACCAGCCATAGCTCTCCTTACCGAAATCGGGGTGATAACTGAAAGAAAGTGTCGGGGCAATCACGTGGCGCAACGCCTTGAGTGGACCCTTGCGGAACTGGAACATACCATAAACACGGGTGGCGAGCGAGCTGCTGACGCTGAACTCACGATTTGAGCGGAAACCATGCAGAGTGTCGGTAGTGACGATGCCGGTTGTGTTGTCGTAGGTACGGTCGATGGTGCTCCAGTGCCAGCGCTCGGTATAACTCACAGAGTTTGTCCAATTGAAGAAGCGCAGCACCTTGACACTGCTCGAGAGCGGCACACTGTGCTGCACACCGTACTGCATCAAGTCAAGTGTGCGCAGGGTGAAGAGTGTGGAGTCCTGGGTGGTGACATTGTTTTCAGCATTCATGACATAGGAGAGGGAGATATTCTCCCACCAGCGATACGCACCGCTGGGCACACGCCGACGCAGCGGGTAAACAGTGATGCTCGACAACGACACCGATGGCAGTTTGATATTCATAATGCCGGTCTGTGCATTGAACGACTCGCGGGCAGAGGCCGCCAGGTTGAAGTATGTGCCCAACTTGGTGCTGTAGCTGATGCTCGACGTGGTGGTGGAGTTGAAGTAGTCGTTGCGGTTGCTGGTGTTCTTGTTGTAGTTGCGGCTTTGCAGGTTTACATTGGCCGAAAACCGGGAATAGGGATTAGCCTTCGCGTCCTGATCATGCTGCCACGTGATTTTGAAATCATTGAAGGAGTTGAATCCAGCGGTGTCGCCACGAATGCCCTCAAAGGTCTGCCCATAGCGCACGTCTATGGCACCCTTATACTTGTATCGGCGGTAGTAGCTGCTTTTACCCTCCACAGCCCACGAAAGGTTTGTGTAAAGGTCGGCCAGCAGCGACAAGTCGATGTTGTCGTTGATTGCGAAGTAGTAGCCGCCATCGCGCAGATAGTAACCACGATAGTTCATCCATCCATAGGAAGGAAGCAGCACCCCGCTCTGGCGATGCTTGGTGATTGGGAAGAATGCAAACGGCAACGCAACCGGGGTGGGCACATCCTCCACACTGAGCCAAGCAGGGCCGGTCACAATCTTCTCACCGCTTATCAGCTTGCTTTTGGTGAAGTTTATCGCGAAATGGGGATGCGCGTAGTTGCACGTGGTGTAGCTGCCTCCATTGAGGTACATCACAGAGTCGCTCACTTTCTTTACGCGGTTGCCGTGCAGGAAACCCTCGCCTTCCTGGGTGATGACACCATGGATTATCCCCTTCTCGGTGGCATAGTTGAAGCGCAGGCTGTCTGCATGGTATTCAGCATCGCCCTGCTTGAAGAATGGCCGTCCCTTCATGCCTCCCGCAGTGTCGGGCAAGCCATGTGCATGGAGAGTCTGCTGGTCGAAATCGACCACCACCTGCTCAGCCTGCAGCATCATGTTGTCGTAATCGATATTGCCGTTGGTGTAGAGGAAGGCATGGCGCGTGCGCAGGTTCATCGCAACCGAATCGGTGGCACGGTACTTGATTATCTTGTCAATGCCTCCTGGCGAGACCGCCATCAAGGTGTCTATGTCGTCAGTCTGCGCTTGCGACAAGGCAGTGGTCAACAGCATAGCTATCAACCACAAAGCGCCATCCAACGTATGCCTGCCGTGTCGCTCCAACTTATTTTAATTGTCGAATATCAAAAACTTTTCGTACTTTTGCATTTCCAATTGTGGACGTGTATGAAACGCATTCTGTCAATCATTATTGTGTCGCTGCTTGCAGTGTCGCCTGTTTTTTCTCAAAAAAAAGAGGTCTATAAGGTCAGCACTGTGGTAATTGATCCTGGCCACGGCGGCGCCAAACCCGGAGCACAGGGGAAACGCTCACAGGAGAAAGACATTACACTGGCTGTGGCGAAGAAGTTTGGCAAACTGCTGGAGGACAATTACCCTGACATGAAGGTAATTTATACCCGCACCACCGACGTTGACATTTCTCTGGCCGAGCGCGCACAAATCGCAAACCGCAACAAGGCCGACCTTTTCATATCAATTCATGCCAACTCACACCCTACCAGCGCCCCAACCGGGGTGGAGACATTTGTGATGGGACTGTCGGAAAGCAAAGCCAACCTTGAGGTTGCACGCAAGGAAAATACCGATATTTTGCTTGAGGCCGACTACAAAAACAACTCCGACTATAGCGGCTTCGACCCCAACGCGCCAGAGACCTACGTGATGCTGGCCATGTTCCAGAACGCATTCATTGACAAAAGCCTCAACCTTGCCAGCGCCATACAGGGGCAATACCGCCAGAGGCTGAAAACCATAAACCGAGGGGTGAAACAGGCCGAGCTGTATGTGCTTTACAAGACCACATGCCCATCTGTGCTCACCGAGGTCGGCTTCATCAGCAACCCCGACGAGGAGAGTTTCATGATGAGCGAGGAGGGTCAGGCCACCATCGCCATTTGCCTGTTCAACGCATTCATGTCCTACAAGGCCGCCGAAGAGGGCACCCCGCGTCCGGCCAACCCGAAGTTCGACATTGCCGGCTACGTGCCCGAGGGCGCCGCCAGGCCAGCTGCCACAGTGCAGCACCAGGCCGACACCGCCGTGGCCGAGGCTCAGGTTGCCGAACCTCCAATAGACACCGTGAAACCATCCGAGCCTCAGCCGGTGCAGGCTGCCGGCAATGCCCCGGCCAAGTCAGACTCCGTGCAGCCGCAACCATCCGTGAAACCAGTGGTCACTCCCGCCGACAAGCCTCTGCCGGCAGTAGACCTGCCCCCAGTGCATACGGCAGACAAGCCGGCCACACAACAGGCTCCGCCGAAGGCCGAACCTCCGGCCACAAAGGACGTGGTGACCTACCGCGTGCAATTTTGCACAGCCATGCGCGAGATGAAAGTCGGCGACCCAGACCTTCACGGCATCAAAGACTTCTACATTGCACGCAACGGCAAGCACTTTGTCTACACTGCCGGCAACTACAGCTCGCTGACCGAAGCCCGCAACAGATGCAAGCAGATACAGGACAGCACCCGCTTCAAGGACGCATTTGTGGTGGCCATCTACCGCGGGACGCGCATCACTCTCGAGCGCGCGGCACAGATTGAAAAGAAAAGCAAATGATTGAAGTAAAAAGCATCACCAAGCTCTACGGCGAACAGCGTGCCCTCGACGATGTGAGTTTCAGCGTAGGCCGAGGCGAGATTGTGGGTCTGCTTGGCCCCAACGGCGCAGGCAAGTCGACCTTGATGAAGATACTGACCTGCTACATTCCGCCCACCGACGGCAATGCCTCCGTGTGCGGGCACAGCATCTTCGACGACACCCTCGCCGTGAGGCGTTCCATAGGCTACCTGCCAGAGCACAACCCGCTCTACCTCGACATGTATGTGCGCGAATACCTGCGCATGGCTGCAGGCTTGAGCGGCACAAAGAATGCCGCCACACGGGTCAACGAGATGATTGAGCTCACCGGACTGGCTCCCGAGGCCTCCAAGCGCATAGGCCAGCTCTCGAAAGGCTACCGCCAGCGCGTGGGGCTGGCGCAGGCATTGGTGCACGACCCGGAGGTGCTCATCCTCGACGAGCCCACCACCGGTCTTGACCCCAACCAGCTGGAGTTCATACGCAGCCTCATCCGCAAGGTGGGGCAGAAAAAGACCGTCCTGCTCTCCACTCACATCATGCAGGAGGTCGAGGCCATGTGCTCGCGCGCCATCATCATCAGCAACGGACGCATCGTGGCCGACGAAAGCACCGACGGCCTCAACGCCAGCCGACTGACCGAACAATTCCACCGCCTGACCATAGGACAGGCATGACCTTTTTCAACCGAAATCAGCACCAGCAATGACCCGCCAAGAATTAATCGACCTCATCCGCAGCCGTCGCTCTTTCCTCTGCGTAGGCCTCGACACCGACCCCGCAAAGATGCCCGCACACCTGCAAGGCACTGCAGACGGAGTGTTCCTCTTCAACAAGGCCATCATCGATGCCACCATCGACCTCTGCGTGGCCTACAAGCCCAACCTGGCCTTCTACGAGGCCATGGGGCTGGATGGTATGCGCCAGCTCAAACTCACTATGGACTACCTCCACTCGCTCGGCAAACCGGCTTTCACCATTGCCGACGCCAAGCGCGGCGACATCGGCAACACCAGCGAGCGCTATGCCCGCGCATACCTCGACCCGCGAGGCGACTTCGACTTCGACGCCATCACCGTGGCGCCATACATGGGTTCCGATTCCGTGCAGCCGTTCACCACAGTGCAGGGCAAATGGGTGATACTGCTTGCCCTGACCTCCAACAAGGGGGCATTCGACTTCCAGCTCACGGCCTCGGCCGACGGCACACCCCTCTACCAGCGCGTGCTCGCGCAGTCGCGCCAGTGGGGTGGTGACGACAACATGATGTACGTTGTCGGTGCCACCAAGGCCGAGATGCTCGCCGACGTGCGCCGCGTGGTGCCAGGCAGTTTCCTGCTGGTGCCTGGCGTCGGCGCCCAGGGCGGCAGCCTCGACGAGGTGTGCCGCCACGGCATGACGGCCGACTGCAGCCTGCTGGTCAACTCCTCGCGCGGCATTATCTACGCGTCGCAGGGCGAAGACTTTGCCGAGGCAGCCCGCGCCGAGGCAGCCAAGCTGCAGCGGCAGATGGCAGCATGGCTTTGAGCGGCAGCCGCATCACTCCGAGAGAAATATTAACCCTAAAACAAAAATAAAACGCTATGAGTAAAAAATTCATCTGCCCCGTGTGCGGCTACGTCCACGAAGGCGACGAGATGCCCGAGAAGTGCCCCATCTGCGGCAAGCAGATGCAGGAAATGAAAGAGGACGTCAAGACCTGGGCCGCCGAGCACATCGTCGGCGTGGCCAAGGACGCCCCGGAGGACATCAAGGCCGATCTTCGCATGAACTTTGAGGGCGAGTGCAAAGAAGTGGGCATGTACCTTGCCATGGCCCGCGTGGCCCACCGCGAGGGCTACCCCGAGATTGGCCTCTACTGGGAGAAGGCCGCCTTCGAGGAGGCCGAGCACGCAGCCAAGTTCGCCGAGCTGCTGGGCGAGGTGCTCACCGACAGCACCGCCGAGAACCTCCGCGTGCGCATTGAGGCCGAGTACGGCGCCACCGCCGGCAAGACCGACCTCGCCAAGCGCGCCAAAGCCCTCAACCTCGACGCCATTCACGACACCGTGCACGAGATGGGCCGCGACGAGGCCCGCCACGGCAAGGCCTTCGAGGGTCTCTACAACCGCTACTTCAAGAAGTAAGCGCCCTCCTCGACAATGAAGCTCCGCACCGTCTGCTCCTGGCTGCTGCTGCCGCTCACCATGTGGTACGCCGCCGGGGTCGCGGTGCGGAACTTCCTTTTTGACCACGGCCTGCTTCGGTCGAGCCCCACACCCATGCCCACCATCGGCGTGGGCAACCTCAACGTGGGCGGCAGCGGCAAGACACCGCACACCGAGTACCTGCTCGCCCTGCTGGCACCCACCCACCGCACAGCCATGCTCAGCCGGGGCTACAAGCGCCGGAGCAAAGACTTCGTGGCCGACGACGGCTCGCACAGCGCCGCCCTCCTGGGCGACGAGCCTGCCATGGTGGCCTCTGCCCACGAGGAGGTGGCGGTGGCAGTCTGCGCCGACCGCATGGAGGGGCTGCGGAAAATGCTGCAATGGCCCTCACCGCCGCAGGTGGTGGTGCTCGACGACGTCTACCAGCACCGCGCCGTCAAGCCCACCCTGAACCTGCTTCTCACCGAATGCGGCAACCTCTGCTGCGACGACCGGGTGATGCCCTTCGGCACCCTGCGCGAAAGCCGCCGCGGCATTCGCCGTGCCGATGCCGTGGTAGTGACAAAATGCCCGCCCGAAATGGACGAGGCCGCACAGCGCGACGTGGCCAGCAGACTCGGTGCAAGCTGCCCGGTGCTCTTCTCCAGCATGGCCTATGGAGCACTGCAGCCAATCGACGACAGCACACCGGCGGCCTCGCTCGACCACTTCGACAGCCTGCTTTGCGTCACCGGCATAGCCCACCCCGAGCCGATGGTGGCATGGCTGCGGCGCAGCCACCGCGTGGAGCACATGCGCTTTGCCGACCACCACAACTTCTCGCCGCGCGACATTGAGGCCATCCACGACGCCTACGGCAGGCTTGACGGAAGCCGTCCGGCGGTGGTTACTACAGCCAAGGACGCCGTCCGCCTGCGTGGCCTCACGGGCAGCCTGCCGGTCTACGTGCTGCCAATAAAGGTCGTCTTCCTGGGCAACGGCGAACTGGAAATGTCACGCCTGGTCAAGGCCGCGACAAGCCGGGAATAGCCCCCAAGCACCCACACAACACATTGCATACAAATAAGTTACAGCAAGACAACACTGTATCTTATTGATATTCAGACGAAGACAGCATCAAGGCAATGTCAACACCGTCTGTTCTTCGATTGTTCTCCGATTGTTCTTCGATTGTTCTTCGATTTAGTATCGGAGAACAATCGAAGAACAATCGGACATCAATCGAAAAACAGGCGGCGCTGGCACGGCTTTTTCGTTGCGTGGGATTGCAGTGTGGGCTTTTTTTTGTATCTTTGCACCCGATAACGACAGCGGCATTGCTATGAAAGAAGTTCACAATTTCACTATTATCCAGCGCATTGAGCACGGTGAGCGCTACTTCGCGCTTGTACTGGCCCACGGCGGCACATTGCAGTCCCCCGCGCCGGGGCAGTTTGTGGAGGCGCTGGTCGAGGATTGCCCGGGCGTGATGCTGCGCCGACCTATCTCGGTGCACGACGCTGACCCGCAGGCAGGCACACTGACGCTTATGGTGCAGATTGTGGGGCGCGGCACACGCAAGCTGGCGACGCTGCGCGAGGGCGACCGCCTAAATCTGGTCTATCCGCTGGGTCATGGCTTCACCACCGAAGGCTGCAAAAAGCCGCTGCTGGTGGGTGGCGGGGCAGGCATAGCGCCTCTGCTGCTGTTGGCCAAGACGTTGCAAGCCAATGAGGTGCAACCCACCGTGCTGCTTGGCGGGCGCACAGCGGAGCTCATTCCCGCGCGCGACGCATTCGCATCGCTCTGCACACTGCACACCGCCACCGACGACGGCTCGCTCGGGCATCGTGGACTGGTGGTGGAACACCCTGTGTTCAACGACAGTTACGACATGATTTACGCCTGCGGCCCTACGCCCATGATGAAAGCCGTGGCCCGCTCGGCGGCGCAACGCGGCGTGGAGTGCGAGGTGAGTCTGGAGAACGTAATGGCCTGCGGCGTGGGGGCCTGCCTGTGCTGCGTCACCGACACCGACCACGGCCACCGCTGTGTGTGCAAGGACGGCCCGGTGTTCAACATCAAAAACATGAGGAGGTGGTATGAACAATGACACGCTGAAAGTAAGACTGCACAACCTGCAGCTGAAGAACCCGGTGCTCACAGCCAGCGGCACATTCGGCTACGGCGAGGAGTTTGCCGACTTTGTCGACCTCAATCGCCTGGGCGGCTTTGTGGTGAAAGGCACCACCGGCTCGCACCGCGAGGGCAACCCCTATCCCCGCATGGTCGAGACACCCTCCGGAATGCTCAACTCGGTTGGGCTGCAGAACGGCGGGGTGGACAAGTTCTGCGACGAGGTGTACCATAGAATCAAGCACTTGGACACGAATGTGATTGTCAATGTCAGCGGGTCGAGCATTGAGGAGTACTGCGAGGTGGCCTCGAAGATTGACGCGCTGGAGCGCGTGCCCGCCATCGAGCTCAACATATCGTGCCCCAACGTGAAGTGCGGCGGCATGTCCTTCGGCACCGACCCCGGGATGGCTGCCCAGGTGGTGGAGGCGGTGCGCAGGGTTTATAGCAAGACCCTGATTGTAAAGCTCTCGCCCAACGTGACCAACATTGCCGAGATTGCCAAGGCCGTGGAGGGCGCCGGAGCCGACAGCGTGAGCTTGATTAACACCCTGCTTGGCATGGCCATCGACATTGAGCGCCGTATGCCGGTCATGGCAAACATCACTGGCGGATTGAGCGGGCCTGCCGTGAAGCCGGTGGCGGTGCGCATGGTGTGGCAGGTGGCCCATGCGGTGAAGATACCCGTGGTGGGGCTCGGCGGCATCTGCACGGCAGAGGATGCCATCGAGTTCATGATGGCAGGAGCCACAGCCGTTGAGGTGGGCACGGCCAACTTCGTAGACCCCACGGTGACAATGAAGATAGTCGACGGCATGGAACAATTCTGCAAAGACCATGCTATCAACGATATAAACGACATCATAGGCATCGTATGACCATTGTGGCCGACAGCGGCAGCACCAAAACCGCCTGGGCATGTGTGGAGAGCGGGCGCACAGCGCTCACCGAAGGGCTTAACCCGCACTTCACCGACGACGACGCTTTCATGGCTGCCTGCGGCAAAGCGCGGCATGAGCTTGCCGCGAGCGGGCAGCAATGCAGCGTGGTTTTCTACGGCGCGGGCTGCGGGTCGGCACAGGCTCGCGAGCGTGTGGCCAGGCTGATTGCCAGCGCATTTCGCACAAGCCACACCGTTGTGGCCACCGACATGCTGGCAGCCTGCCTCGCCACAAGCGACGGACGGCGCAGCCTGGTGGGCATACTCGGCACTGGCAGCAACGCATGCCTCTTCGACGGCTCCGCAATCGAGCGGCAATCCGTCAGCACAGGCTTCATCCTGGGCGACAAAGGGTCGGCCAACCACGTGGGCCGGGTGCTGACAGACGCCTACCTGTCGGGCAACATGCCTGACCACGTAATGCACTTATTCCATGACCTTTGCCCCATGAGCAAAGACGAACTGATGGAGGCAGTCTACCTCAAGCCACGGGCCAACCGCTTCCTGGCATCGCTGGCTCCGGTGGCGGTGAGCAACCTTGACGACGACTATTGCCGCAACGTCGTGGAACGGTGCCTTTCTGGTTGGCGCGACGACGTGCTCCTGCCGCTGTCCAAAGGAGCCGGGACAGTCGTTGTGAACGCAGTGGGCGGGCTGGCCAAAGCCGCGGAAGGACTGCTGGGCGAGGTGCTTGCCGAGGCCGGACTGCGGCTTGGCAGTGTTGTCGCCAGTCCCATGGCAGGACTGCTGCGCCACCATGCCGCCCAATGACAGCGCTAACTTTTTGCGGTCACAATGTACTAAACAGGCACGCGGCAACGTTATCAGCCTGCGAGTGAAGAAACACAACTAAACAACAATAGCAACAACCAAACAATGGATCTGAGTAACATCCTTATGATTGCCGGCAAGCCCGACCTGAGCGAGCTGGTGTCGCAGACGCGCGGCGGCGGTGTGGTGAAGAGCCTGGTAACCGGGCAGAAATACTCTATCTTCCGCAGCGACCGTGTCAGCTCGCTGGGCGACATTCGCATCTTCACCGACAGTGACGAGTGCCCACTGCAAGAAGTGATGCAGAGCATCTTCAAGAAACTTGACGGCCAACCCACTCCATTCGACACACACAAGGCAGAAGCGAAGGAGATGTTCGCGATGCTGGCCGAGGTGCTGCCCGACTACGACCGCGAGCGCGTGCACGCCAGCGACGTGAAGAAGATATTTGCATGGTACAACATTCTGCTTGCCGCAGGGCGCATTGACCTTGAGGAGCCTGAAGCCGACGCGACAGAAGGGCAGCAGGAAGAGCAACAAGCATAGGGCGACACGATGAAACGCACAGTCCTTATCCTCTGCTGCGCAGCCACGGCGCTGGCTTTGACCGCGTGCAGCAAGAACAGCACTGAGGGCAAAAACCCCGAGGGGCCAGGGCATACAGCCTCCGTCACAGCCGGGGTGTACCACCCGGAAAGGCACATTGACTACACCGCCGGTCGCGACGGGGTGACGCAACGCTGGATGTGGGACGGCGACAACCTGGAAGCCATCGTGGCCGACGACCAGTGCGGCGGCTACGACGAAGTCTACTTTTTCGTCACCGACGACAAATCGCGCGTGGTGAAGGTAAGGATGACCGACGACGGCATCAGTCGCGACGCAGAGTTGCAGTACAATGCTGCGGGGCTGGCCCGCGTGAGCCTGGCTGCCTACGGCGAGCAAATGCTCGACCTGAACGTGACCAGCGACGACAAAGGCCACATTACGAAAGCCACCGCAACCATTGACAAAGAGTCGCTGGCGTGGCTCATGGAGATGGCCTCAGGCGAACTGGGGCCGGCAGGTGACACTGGCCTGGAGGACGCGTTGGCAATGCTCGACGTGCAAAGCGCGGACATGGCAGCCACGCTCGACTGGCACGGCGAGAACGTGGCGCGTCGCGTACTGAAGGTCGGCATTGAATCACACGTCACACTGGGTGCCTTGCGCAACCTGATCGACCTTGGCCAACTGCTCGGCGACTACGCTGCACTGGCCGACATGATGCCCGACTCCACGAGGCTCGCGCTGAACGTCACACTGAACGACACGGCCGACTACACCTACGACGACAAGACCAATCCCACTCATGGCCTGCTTTATAAACTCTCACCCGCCGTCCTGTGTGCCAACAATGTACGGTCGGAAACAAGCAGGTCTGCCATGAGCGTGGCCATCATCGTGCCCACTTTCATGGGCGACTTCCCATTCGAGTTCCCCATGCCGCTGCCTGCCTCGTCGGCAAGCTTCACCTATGAGTACGACGACCTCGGCTACCCCGTGTCGTCATTCAGCGAGGAAGAGGGGACGGTGACATATCATTACAAAGACTAACGCAATGACATACACAGAGAAAGACAGCAAATACAGGCGCTACACAGTGACCTCGGCCCTCCCCTACGCCAACGGACCTGTACACATTGGCCACCTGGCCGGTGTGTATGTGCCAGCAGACGTGTACGTGCGCTACCTGCGGGCGCAAGGCGAGGACGTCATCTTCATCGGCGGCAGTGACGAGCATGGAGTGCCCATCACCATCAAGGCGCGCAAAGAGGGCGTCACCCCGCAGGACATTGTGGATCGCTACCACAGCATCATCAAGGAGAGTTTCGCCGGCCTGGGTATATCGTTTGACATCTACAGCCGTACCAGCTGCGAAGAGCACCACCGCACAGCGTCGGAGTACTTCTCGAAGCTGTACAACGAAGGCAAATTCATCGAGAAAGAATCGGAGCAATACTACGACGAAGAGGCGGGCCAGTTCCTGGCCGACCGCTACATCACCGGCACATGCCCCCATTGCGGCAACGAGCACGCCTATGGCGACCAATGCGAGGCTTGCGGCACTTCGCTGGCTGCGACCGACCTTATCAACCCGAAAAGCGCGCTCAGCGGCTCAAAACCGGTGCTTAAAACCACAAAACACTGGTTCCTTCCGCTCGACAAAGACGAGCCCTGGCTGCGGCAGTGGATACTGGAAGGCCACAAGGGCGACTGGAAGGTGAATGTCTACGGGCAATGCAAGTCGTGGATTGACGCCGGGCTTCAGCCGCGCGCCGTGACACGCGACCTCGAATGGGGAGTGAAGGTTCCCGTCGAGGGCGCCGACGGCAAGGTGCTATACGTGTGGTTCGACGCTCCGATTGGCTACATCAGTTTCACCAAGCAACTCAAAGGCGACGACTGGGAGCGCTGGTGGAAAGCCGACGACACCAAGCTGGTGCATTTCATCGGAAAGGACAATATCGTCTTCCACTGCATCATCTTCCCGTCGATGCTCCACGCCGACGGCAGCTACATACTGCCCGCCAATGTGCCCGCCAACGAGTTCCTCAACCTCGAGGGCGACAAGATCAGCACCTCGCGCAACTGGGCAGTCTGGGCGCACGAATACCTTGCCGACTTCCCCGGCAAGCAGGATGTGTTGCGTTACACACTGTGCTCCAACACCCCCGAAACCAAAGACAACGACTTCACCTGGAAGGACTTCCAACTGAAGAACAACAGCGAGCTGGTGGCCATCCTCGGCAACTTCGTCAACCGAACACTGGTGTTGACGCAAAAGTTCTACGGCGGTGCCGTGCCTGCCATCGGCGACATGGGCGGTGAAGAGAAAGAGCTGGCGCAGGAGATTGCCACCTACCCGGAGCGCATTGGCCGCTCCATTGAGACCTACCGCTTCCGCGAGGCACTGAGCGAAATGATGAACCTGGCCCGCCTCGGCAACAAGTACCTCACCGACACCGAGCCGTGGAAGCTCATCAAAAACGACCCCGCACGCACGGCCACAGTGATGAACCTTTCTCTGCAGATTTGTGCCAACCTGGCAATACTCTGCGAACCGTTCCTGCCATTCACCGCCACCAAAATGCGCCGTATGCTGTGCATGGAAGGGATGCCGCTACGTTGGACCGACGCAGGCAGCGTGGCTCTTCTGCGCGAGGGGCACACCACATCGACCCCCGAACTGCTGTTCGAAAAGATTGAAGACACGGCCATACAGGCGCAGGTTGACAGGCTGGCACGCACCAAGGAACAGAACGAGCAGGCCGCGTGGAGGCCTGCGGAGGTCAAGCCCAGCGTCACCATCGACGACTTCGGGCGCATGGACATCCGCGTAGGCACCATCGAGGAGTGCGCCAAAGTGCCTAAAGCCGACAAACTCCTGCGCTTCCTCATCAACGACGGCATGGGCAAGCGCACCATTGTGAGCGGCATAGCAAAATACTACCCCGACCCCGCAGCCCTGGTGGGCAGGCAGGTGTGCTTCATTGCCAACTTCCCGCCCCGCAAACTGAAAGGCGTGGAAAGCCAGGGGATGATACTCAGCGCGGAGGACAAGGACGGACGGCTCGTGCTGCTGCAACCAAGCGACCTGGTGGCACCAGGCTGCAGTGTGGGCTGAAACACAACGAGGGGCGGCGCCGCAGGCGCCGCCCCTCGTGCTTTCTGTAACAAGGTTTACTTATTTCGCTGGCACTCCTTCGGGGTGACGCAAGTGCCGCTGGCACGGCACACAAGCACCTTCTCCTCCAGCACATCGGCTGCCGACGCACTGATGTCGGGGCGCGTCTTGATGACCTTGTAGGCCTCGAAACTCATCTTGCGACTGGTGTTGCCAACGTGGGTAATCTCGCCATAGGCCTCGATGTAGTCACCAGCGTAGACCGGTGCCTTGAACTCCACCATGTCGTAGGCGCAGAACAGGCCCTCGTCGCCATCCTGAATGATGAGAAGCTCGGTGGCCACATCACCAAAGAGGTGAAGCATGTGCGCACCGTCTACAAGATTGCCGCCATAATGTGCGTCCTTGGCGCTCATACGGACGCGGAGCATTGATTTTACTGCCATAATCTCTATGTTTATTTTTTGATGAATAATTGCGCTATCTCGCTGTATTAACACTCATTGCAGAGCCATAGCCATTCCAAGTGGGCCACATTTTCCAAAAGCAAAGTTACACTAATTCGGCCGCATGGCAAAATATTTCTTCGGCGACAGCCCACGCTGCCACCACACAAAGCCCGTCAGCACATCACCGGTCGTGGCCGGCATCAACCGGTCACACGGCCAACGGCTCAATCGGGCGGCATGTCGGCGAAAAGGTCGTGCCTGGCGGGAGCCGCGGCAGCGTCATGCGAGGGTTGGTGCGAGGCAGTGTCTGCCGTAACGTCCTCATTCGACGACACACCGCTGGCCATGTCAACAAAGTCCTTCCAACCCTTGTTTACAGGAAAATAGCGGCCACGTTCCTCATAGTGATTGACGCGCCCAACACCGATATAGGTCGAGTCGGATGAGCGCCCCTCCCGGTCAACAACAAAGCCATAAAGGTGCACCTCCTGCCCTGCCCACTCCTCGGGCAGTCTCACGGCCAGCCTCTTGCTGCGGCGCTCGGCTGGGGCGGTGAGCATCCCCTGCCCCAGCCCAGGGGCATAGACGTAGAGATAGACCTTGTCCGCACCCGACGCATGTAGCGACAGGCTGTTCTTCTCGAACTCCACCACCACCGTCTCGTTCTCCTCGAAGCGGGGAGTCTTGAAATAGACATCGGCAGCCGGGCCGCTGGCAAGCACAAGCCGCTGGTAATCAACCTCACCTTGAGTGTCGCCACCACCAAACCAGCGTTTGTTCTGCTTCACGAACCAGTTGCCCTCAGTCATGCCGGCCTCGCTTGCCCGCTGCCGCAACCCCAGCCGCAAGGCCGCCGTGGCCTTCGAGGCGAAACGCACCATTCCCACAAACCAGTCGCGCTGGCGCTGCTGGTGCGGCGTGTTGGGATAGTTTATCTCCTTGCGGTAGACCCTCACACAGGCCTTCCCCTTCCACATATAGCCAACGGCGGTCCCAACCCTGCCGCTGAACTGCCCGAATGCACTTTGGCTCAACACTGCCATATCGTCAATCTGTTTTTTCGTGATGAATATTTCGGCAACCAATGCCACGAATGGCAAACGACACAGTGACGAAAATATTGCGCATATTCAAAAAAAAAAATGAAGAGGCAGAGAAGAACAATAGAAGAAGATAGAAGACAGCAGATACTGCAAAACAGCGACTTGGAGAAAACGGAATTGGGACAGAAAACGGCAAAAATAATTTTCCACGGCCAAACTCCGCACGCCGCATTGACTCCGTGTCAACACCGTCTGTTCTTCGATTGTTCTCCGATTGTTCTTCGATTGTTCTTCGATTTTGTATCGGAGAACAATCGAAGAACAATCGGAGAACAATCGAAAAACAGACAGCGCAGGCTCTGTCACGACAGGCAGCACGGCAGTGCCGACAACGACTCTACACGCAGCGCGCGGCACAACAAGGCAGGCCGTATGCGCTACGGCCATTGAAAGGAGTAAGGGGAAGGGGGTCAGCCCGGCAGCACGCGCATGATGCACTGGCTGCAGTCGAAGTCGAGCCGGAAGAGGCGCCCGTTGTTGCGGAGCATGAGGCTCTCACTTGGGGCAATGTCGACATCGGGCTGGAAATGGCACTTGCCACGCAGGCAGCAGCCAAGCTCGTAGCGCAGGCAGTACTTTGTGGTCATGAGAGCCTTGCCGTCGTAGCTGGCGGTCTGCTCCACACCACGCTCGGTCACCGCAGCGCCATGGCGGCGATAGAAGCGCTCGGCCAGCGCGTTCACCACGTTGGCGCGGTAGTCGACATCGGGGTAGACTGCCTGCTGCGGCTCAAGCGGTGCGGGCGCAGGGCGGAAATGCTCCACACGCAGGCGTGCCAGCTCGTCCGCAGCCCGCCTGCGAAGCTCGTTGAGCGTCGACACTGGCAGGAAGAAGTGCCCCCCTGTGGCGTCGACCACCGAGCGGGCGGCGAAGGGAGTGCCTCCAAGCTTCGACAGCTGCTTCACCACCATGGCCGACGCCCGCTCCGGGTTCTCGGCCTGCGTCGGTGCAGCCTCGACGCGGCACTCGGCACGGACGCCGTCCTCGTCGGTCATCTCCAGAGCAAAGCCGCCCTCCACACGACTGAACAGAAGGTTGACGGCGACGCGCCTTTCGGCGGAACGCCCCTCAAGCTGGCGCTCGAAACACCTGTCGTTGTTGCGCCACAGGGGGGTGCCCTGCCTGATTGACGGCATGGCGTTTGGCGTGACGACGCGTCCGTGCACCTCGTTGACCGAAAAGCCCCGCAGCGAGCCGTCGCCATCGAAGAAGCAAAGCCCGTCGCCAGCAGCCAGCGGCTCGTCGCCGCCAACCGTCACGGTGCCCCTACCCACGGCAACGACGCTTCCTATGGGCTTGCCTATCGACTTTTGGGTGGCGAGCGAGGCCATCGGCTGCCGTCCACGCAGGAAATAGTCGGTGTAGCCCCTGTTGAAGGTGCGCTCCTGGTCGGGGGTGAAGAAGAAAGTGCAGCGTCCGCTCGACGCCCGGCTGTAGTCGTCGCCCATGAGACCGTCGAGCAGACGGCGGTAATGCGCCGTGATGTTCTTCACATAGGCCAGGTCCTTCAGCCTGCCCTCTATCTTGAACGAACTTATTCCAGCCCCGGCCATGGCGGCAAGGTGCGCCGAAGCGTTGAAATCCTTGAGCGACAGCAGGTGGCGGTTCTTTAGCAATACCCGGCCACCCTCACCCAGCAGGTCGTACGAACTGCGGCAAGGCTGCGAGCAGCATCCGCGGTTGCCGCTGCGTCCGGCAAGGTACTGGCTCATGTAACACTGTCCGCTGTAGCTCACACACAGCGCGCCGTGCACGAATGCCTCAAGGTCAACGGCAGTGGCCCGCCTGATGGCGCGCATCTGCTCAAGCGAGGTCTCACGCGCCAATATCACGCGCCGGAAGCCAGCCTTGCCGAGGAAGGCCACCCTGGAGGCATCGCTGTTGTGGCACTGGGTGCTGGCGTGCAGCTCCACCGGCGGCAGATCGCACTCGAGCAGACCCATATCCTGCACAATCAGCGCATCCACGCCCGCGTCGCACAGCCTGCGAATCATGGTCACGGCGGGCTCAACCTCGTCGTCGAAGAGTATCGTATTGACAGTAGCAAAAACCTTGGAACCAAACAGATGAGCATACCTGACAAGAGCCTCTATGTCGGCAATGCTGTTGGTGGCCGCAGCCCGCGCGCCGAAGGCCGGGGCACCGATGTAGACAGCGTCGGCCCCATGGTTTATTGCCTCCTTGCCGAAGTCAAGGTTCTTGGCCGGAGATAGTAATTCGAGTTTCATACCATAATCAAGAACGGCGCCAAAAGACTGAATATTGCGCGGAAAGGCAATAAAATGGGGACGATGCCCGTTGGCTGGGGCGTTATGAAACAGGGCAAACTACTTACCGGAGGCCTTGCCTCGCTGGCACGCGAGCTTCGCGGCGACGAGTGGAGAGGCACGCGCTACACCATTCTCGTGGACGAGAACAGCTTCAACCATTGCCTGCCGCAGCTGGTGGCCGGCGTCGACGCACTGGAAAGTGCCGAATTCATCGAGGTGCCCACGGGCGAGGAGTGCAAAAGTCTCGAGGTGGCGGCACAGGTGTGGCAGACGTTGATAGAAGGGGGCGCCGACCGCAGCCATGCGTTGGTGTGCCTGGGCGGCGGCGCGGTGTGCGACCTGGGCGGGTTCGTGGCGGCAGGCTATATGCGCGGCATCCGCCACCTGCTGGTTCCAAGCACGTTGCTTGCAATGACCGACGCAGCCATCGGCGGCAAGACGGCTATCGACTTCGGCGGAGTGAAGAACAGCGTAGGCCACTTCTATCCGCCGGTGGCCACAGTCATCGAGTCGGCCTTCTGCGCCTCGCTCGACGCCCGGCAGCTGGCCTGCGGCGAGATGGAGATGGTGAAGACGGCGGCTGTGTGCGACCCCGGCCTCTACGACCGTCTGCTACGCTGCGGCACGCCAGGGCACGGCGAGATTGTCGAGGTGGCCAGGCTGAAAAGGCGCATCGTGGCCGCCGACCCCCACGACACGGACGTGCGCCACATTCTGAACCTCGGCCACACCTTCGGCCACGCCATCGAGCTTCACCATGGCCTGGAGCACGGACTGGCCGTGGGGGCAGGGATGCTGGTTGCGATGTACCTCTCGGTGCGCAAGTGCGGGCTGCCTGTCGACGTGTACAACACATACTTGCAGTGGGTTGGCGGCAAGATGGAGCTACCGCGGCACTCGCTTCGCGACATCGAGGCCATGCTGCCGCTGATGCATCACGACAAAAAGAACCACGACGGCTCACTACGGTGCGTGCTGCTGCGAGGCATAGGAGAGGCAATGATTGACGTGAACGTTGACGACAACGAGGTGCGCGACGCCATGCTCAACGCAAGCAAGCCGACTCCGCTGAATTAGCAGCCACACAACAACACACCCCACCCTGCCCACCGATACGCAAACGGCTTCGCGGCAACAGCCGTCTTCTCCCTTCTGCCGGGCAATACAAGGATAATGCGGACGCGGCGCGCCACGCCTCTGCCGCGTGTCGAAGCCGCCTGTTTTTCGATTGTTCTCCGATTGTTCTTCGATTGTTCTCCGATACAAAATCGAAGAACAATCGAAGAACAATCGGAGAACAATCGAAGAACAGACGGCCTTGATATTGACCTAACACTCCTTTAGACTGATTTTCAATACAATACAAAACACAATTACCACAACATGCTATTTATCAGCCCAATACAATGAGCCGAAACACGGCCACAAAGATTGCAGACGAAACATTTAGGCAGGGGTGGCGGCAATATTTTCGGGCGCGGCGCGTTCAACGGAAGTATGCAGGAGAAGAACATCATTGAGATAAAAAACAAGCGCGCAGCCTACGAGTACTTCCTACTCGACGAGTACACGGCGGGGCTGGTGCTTATGGGCAGCGAGATAAAGAGCATCCGCGAAGGCAAGGCCAACTTGGGCGACGCATGGTGCACATTCGTGGGCAACGAGTTGTTCGTTAGGGATATGCACATATCGGAGTACAAGTTTGGCTCGTACTGGGGCCACCAGGCCAAGCGCGACCGCAAGCTGCTGCTGAACAGGCGCGAGCTGCGCAAGCTGCAGAACAAAATCAAGGAGCGCGGCTTCACGATTGTGCCGGTGTTGCTCTACGTCAACCCGCAAGGGCTGGCCAAGCTCACCATTGCCCTGGCCAAGGGCAAGCACCACTACGACAAGCGCGAGACCCTCAAGGCCAAGGACTCGCGGCGCGACATGGAAAGGGAGTTGTCATGAGGGTGTTCAAGTTCGGAGGGGCGTCGGTGAACAGTGCCGACGCGGTGCGCAACATGGCCTCAATTGTGCAAAGCCACACCGGCACGGAGCCCCTGGTGGTGGTGGTCTCGGCCATGGGCAAGACCACCAACCTGCTTGAGAAGATGGTGCCCGGCGGGCAGGGTGAGCCCGGGCTGCGGCAGCGGCTGGAGGAGTACCACCTGGGCATAGCCAACGGCCTCATGCCCGGCGACGAGGAGCTGGAGGGCAAGGTGAGGTCGATGCTGCGCCAGCTCGACGCCACCCTGGCCTCGCTCGACGCTGAGGCCGGGAGCTACAACTACAACTACGACCAGGTGGTGGGCTACGGCGAGCTGCTGTCGACCACAATCATTGCGCACTACCTGAACCACATCGGCATAAGCACGCGGTGGATTGACGCGCGGCAGGTCGTCGTCACCGACAACCACTTCCGCGAAGGGCGTGTGGACTGGGAAGCCACCTGCGGCGAATGCAACCGCTTCGCCGACCTGGCCTCGGGCCATCGGGTGGCAATCACACAAGGGTTCATCGGTGCCACATCGGACATGAAAACCACCACCCTCGGACGCGAAGGCTCCGACTATTCGGCCGCCATCCTCGCCTATGGCCTGGGGGCCGAGAGCGTAACCATCTGGAAAGATGTGCCGGGCTTCCTCAACGCCGACCCCAAGTTCTTCCCCGACACGGTAAAAATCAGCGAAATACCCTACGACGAAGCCATCGAGTTGGCCTACTATGGAGCCTCCGTC
>JAFVBB010000001.1 GCA_017480225.1 Bacteroidales bacterium | reverse complement strand
GGGGTGGGGTAGGGGTGCCCGGCAATATTTCAGCCGGGGTTGTCGAGATATGGATTTTTTTGCGTACATTTGCACGTCGGTTGTGACGCGCTGCGACACGGCCTTGTTTTTGATTTTTAACAAAATAGTACGACTACAGTTATGAAGAGGTTCGTTCTTGCGGCCGTGATGGCCGCGGTGGCTGTGGCTGCGTCGGCGCAGCCTGCGCTGTCGCGTGGCAACGAAAACAAGTATTTTTCGCCCTCCAGGCTCGACCAGGCGGTCTATGCCGGTCAGGCAGACAAGCTTGACTGCTGGGTGACCGAGGGGAAGAAGCACAGGAAGATAGTGGCGTTCACCAACGCCAACCTGTGGCCGCAGGCCGAGGTGGAGCTGCCCGGCTCGGCAGACTGCGATGTGCTGGCGGCGTCGCTTGACGAGAGCGCGGCGTCCACCGTGGCGGCGGTGATGGTGGCCGACCGTTCAGAGAAGCGGCGCACGGTTGTGGGTCGCTACCTTGTCGACACGCGCGCCCACGAGCTGGCTGGCAGCGGCATGGACACGCTGGCGCGCTTCGACTATGACAAGCACGACGAGTGCCTGCTTTGGACCGCCACGTCGCCCAACGGCCACTACAATGCGCTGGTGGCCGTGGTTGAGCTCCGCGCCAAGAAGCAGTACCGCTCCTACGTGGCCTTGCTCGACGCGCAGATGAACCGCCTGTGGGATTGCGAGTACGAGCTGGGCTCGATGCATCAGGTGGCAGTCACCGACGATGGTCGCGTCGTCACCTTCGGCACCGAGAGCGAGGGCGCCGACACGCGCTTCCTCTTCAACTGCATCGACAGCCGCGAGGGCCGCTCGATGGGTGCCTCGCTGAAATGCGGCGAGCTGAAGGAGGCTGTGCTGGCCGGCGTCGTGGGCAGCCATGCGCTGGTGGCTGGCACCGTGGTTGCCGAAGGCACCAAGGGCGTCCTCAGCGCCGGCACGCTGGCCCTGTCGTTCAACGTCGACTCGGCGGCGCTCAGCGGCTACACCGTGCGCCCGTGGCAGAACGAGGACATCAACATCTTCTACAACCGCAAGACCAAGGTGGTGCAGAAAAAGCTGCTGGCCGACGGTGTGGGTCTTGTCGCCACTGCCCCGGTCGCGGGCGGCCTGGCCACGCTCTACGGACGCGGCTACCGCGTGGACTACAGCAATTCAAACGGGCAGCCGGTGAGCGACTACTGCGCCGTGGGGCTGCACTGCGAGCTGGTCGACACTCTGGGTCGCGTGGTGTGGGTGCGCAACATACGCCACAACGACATGCAGAAAGAGGGGCGCAACCTGATGGGTGTGGGTCTGGTCGAGGCCGACGGCAAGGTGGCCGTTGTCAAGTGCGAGTACCAGAAGAGCCCCGCGCAGTACGACATTGCCAAGGAGGCCGGCCAGTACGAGGCCGGCGGTAAGTGCAACCTTGTGGTCTACAGCATCGACGCCGGGGGCGAGGTGCAGAAGCTGGTGGTGGAGAAAGGCTCGAAGCAAAGCCTGCAGAGGGTGATGGTCAGGCCGGGAGGCAACATGATGCTGCTCTCCTCGCGAGGCGACAAGACCCGCCTGGCCGAGCTGATGTACACCTATTGAAAATCGTTAAGTGGAATATATCGAGATCAAGGGCGCCCGCGCCAACAATCTGAAGAACATCGACCTGCGGCTGCCGCAGGGGAAACTGGTGGTGGTCACCGGGCTGAGCGGCAGCGGCAAGTCGAGCCTGGCTTTCGACACCCTTTTTGCCGAAGGCCAAAGGCGCTATGTGGAGAGCATGAGCTCCTATGCGCGCCAGTTCCTGGGCAGGATGAGCAAGCCCGACGTGGACTACATACACGGCCTGGCTCCCGCTGTGGCCATAGAGCAGAAGGTGGGCACCGGCAATCCCCGCTCGACGGTGGGCACGCAGACCGAGATTTACGAGTACCTGAAGCTGCTCTTCGCGCGCGTCGGCCGCACCTTCTCGCCAGTGAGCGGGCAGGAGGTGAAGCGCCACTCGGTGAGCGATGTGGTCGACTACGTGTCGTCCCTGCCTGAAGGCACACGCGCCATGATACTGGCACCGCTCGAGGGCAGCGACCGGCGCCCGCTGCGCTCGCAGGTCGAGATACTGCACCAGGAGGGCTTCCAGCGCGTCATGGACCGTGGCACGGTGGTTCGCATCGACGACTGGCTGCGGGCCGACGAGGCCGGTGAGAGCGGCAGCCTGCTGCTGGTGGTCGACCGCGTCGAGGTGCGGCCGGGCGACGACGGCCAGTCGGCGCGTGTGGCAGAGAGTGTGCAGAGCGCTTTCTTCGAGGGGCGCGGTGCGTGCGTGGTGATGGCCGACGGCCTCCGTGCCGAGTTCAGCAACCGCTTTGAGGCCGACGGCATCACCTTTGAGAAGCCCAACCCAAACTTCTTCTCGTTCAACAACCCCTACGGTGCCTGCCCCACATGCCAGGGCTACGGCAACATCATCGGCATCAGCGAGGACCTGGTCGTGCCCAACAAGACGCGCAGTATCTCCGAGGGTGCGGTGGTGTGCTGGAACGGCGACAAGATGCGCGAGTGGAAGAACGACCTGCTGCGCCTCTCGGCCGACCTCGGCTTCCCGGTGCACACACCCTACATGGAGCTGACGCGCGCGGAGCTCGACCTGCTGTGGCACGGCAAGGGTCGCTGGGAGGGCATCGACGGTTTCTTCAAGTGGGTGGAAAGCCAGTCGTACAAGATTCAGTACCGGGTCATGCTGTCGCGCTACCGCGGGCGCACCGTGTGCCCCGAATGCCATGGTCACCGTCTGCGCAAGGATGCCTCATACGTAAAAGTTGGCGGGCGCAGCATCGACGAGTTGGTCGACATGCCGGTGGCACGCCTGGCCGAGTGGTTCGATGCGCTTGCCTTGACCGATACCGAGCGCAAGACCACCGAGCGGCTGCTTGCCGAGATACGCAACAGGCTGGGCTACCTGCTTGACGTTGGACTGGGCTACCTGACACTGAGCCGCATGAGCAGCACATTGAGCGGTGGCGAAAGCCAGCGCATCAACCTGGCCACCTCGCTTGGGTCGTCGCTGGTGGGGTCGATGTACATACTCGACGAGCCCTCCATAGGCCTTCACAGCCGCGACACGGCGCAGCTCATCGGAGTGCTGAAGCGCCTGCGCGATCTGGGCAACACTGTGGTGGTGGTAGAGCACGATGAGGACATAATACGCTCGGCCGACTACCTGGTCGACATCGGCCCGGAGGCAGGCCGCCTGGGCGGCGAGGTGGTCTTTGCAGGAAAGCCATCGCAACTGCCTAATGCAAAGCATTCGCTCACCGCCGACTACCTGCTCGGCCGAAGGAGCATCGACGTGCCGGCAAGCCGCCGCAAGTGGCGCGACCGCATCGGCATACGCGGGGCCTATGCCAACAACCTTAAGAACGTGGACGTGGACATACCCCTTGGCGTACTCACCGTGGTCACCGGGGTTAGCGGCAGCGGCAAGAGCACTCTTATACGCCGGGTGCTGTGCGACGTGATGCAGCGCAGGCTGGAGGGCAGCGCCGACTACGTGGGTCAGTGCCGATCGCTGGAGGGCGACGTGAAGCGTGTGGCTGCGGTGGAGCTGGTCGACCAGAACCCCATCGGCCGCTCCACCCGAAGCAACCCGGCCACCTACATGAAGGTGTTCGACGAGGTGCGCTCGCTCTTCGCCTCGCAGCCACTGGCCAAGGCTCGCGGCTACAGGAGCGGCTTCTTCTCGTTCAACGTCGAGGGTGGCCGCTGCGAGACCTGCCAGGGCGAGGGCTACGTCACGGTGAGTATGCAGTTCATGAGCGACGTGCACCTGATATGCGACGAATGCCATGGCTCGCGCTACAAGGAAGAGGCGCTCGAGGTGCTCTACAAAGGCAAGACAATCAGTGATGTGCTCGACATGACGGTTGACCAGGCCTGCGACTTCTTCGGCGACGACCCCGCAACAGCCCTCATCCACCAGCGGCTGACGCCTCTGCGCGACGTGGGGCTGGGCTACCTGAAGCTTGGCCAGTCGAGCAGCTCGCTCAGCGGCGGCGAGGCGCAGCGCATCAAGCTGGCCTCCTACCTGGTGCACGGCGAGGCTGCCGACCGTCCCATCCTCTTCATCTTCGACGAGCCCAGCACCGGCCTCCATTTCCACGACATTCAGAAACTCCTTGCTTCATTCGACAGGCTGATTGAGCGCGGCCATTCCATTGTGGTCATCGAGCATCACCACGACATCATCAAGTGCGCCGACTGGGTGATAGACCTCGGACCCGAGGGGGGCGACGGTGGCGGACACGTCGTCTTTGCGGGCATTCCTGAGGACCTCGTCAATTGCGAACAGTCGTACACAGCAAAATACCTCAAACTATGACCAGCATACCTCAGACTATGACCAGCGAGATGCGCACCATTCAACGCAGCTCACGCATAGGGCTATATGGGGCGGTGGCGATTATTGTACTCGCCGCTGTGGCCTATTCCTGCTTGTGGCACCCCAGCCCCTCGTATACTTTCCGCCGGTGGGCGTTGGTATTGGGCACCATACTGGCAGTGCTGTCGGTCAGCATCGTGCTACTGACGGTACGCAAGCGAATACCCATGCTGCGGCAGAGCGATAGCTTCAGGGCAAAGCTCACAGGCTATGCCGTGCATGTTCGCTCGGTCTATTTGTCCATGCTTGGAGTTGTGTGCGTGATTTGTGCGCTCACTGTGGCGAGCCGCAACAGCGTGCTGTTCATGCTGGCCATAGTCTGCACCCTTGTGCTCATTCTCAACTTCCCCAATATGTACCGCATTAAGGTCGACTTGGGGTTGAATGACGCCGAGATGCACATTCTTTTCGGCGACAAATACACGGCAGGAAATGAACACTGACACCATCGTGGCCGTGGCCACGCCCGCAGGCAAGGGCGGTGTGGCCGTGGTGAGGCTGAGCGGCAGTGAGGCGCTGGCTGTGGCTATGGGTCACCTCACCGCCAGCCGCCTGCAGCCGCGCAAGGCCACATTCTGCCGCTTCACCGACACCGCGGGACAGCTTGTCGACGAGGTGCTGGCCACCTGGTTCCCCGCGCCGCATAGCTACACCGGCGAGGAGATGGTGGAGATTTCATGCCATGGCTCTCCCTACGTGCAGCAAGAGGTCGTGGCGGAGCTTATTGCCTCCGGTGCGAGGCTGGCCGAGCCGGGCGAGTTCACCCTGCGGGCATTTGCCAACGGCAAGCTCGACCTGTCGCAGGCCGAGGCCGTGGCCGACCTCATCGATTCTGCCACTCCGGCACAGCACCGCTTGGCCGTCAGTCAGTTGCGTGGCGGCTATGCCAACGAACTGAAACGGCTGCGCCAGCAGTTGCTCGACCTCACCTCGCTGCTGGAGCTGGAACTCGACTTCTCGCAAGAGGATGTGGAATTTGCCGACCGATGCACAATGCTCGACACAGTGGCACAGTTGCAAAGCCGTGTGCAGAGTCTGCTCGGCTCTTTCTCTACCGGCAACGCCCTCAAGCAGGGCGTACCCGTGGCTATACTGGGCAGGGCAAATGCCGGCAAGAGCACTTTGCTCAACGCTCTATTAGGCGATGACCGTGCCATAGTAAGCCCCATAGCTGGCACCACGCGCGACACTATTGAGGAGACGATGACCATCGACGGCATCACCTTCCGCTTCATCGACACCGCCGGTCTGAGCCAGAGCGACGACGAGCTGGAGGCTCTCGGCTTTGCACGTAGCATAAAGGCAGCACAGCAGGCAACCATACTGCTCTTTGTAAGATCTGTGACCATACCGTTCAACGCCTATGCAACAGACGATATAGCCTACTTCACCGACCAGTGCGACATGAGCAGTAAGCACCTCTTCATTGTTCACAACAAGTGCGACTTGCCACACGAGAGCAACCCACCTGGGCATATTGTTTCGGCCAAGGAGGGACTCGGCATCGATAGCCTCAAGGCCAGCATGGTGGCGGCGATGAGGAAAGACGCCTCGGCCAACGACGGGGTGCTGCTGACCAACCTGCGCCACCGCAGTGCCCTGCAACGTGTACAGGAGGCTTTGCTCCATGTGGCTGAAGGGTTGGGGCAGCAGATGCCGACCGACCTCGTGGCTGTCGACCTCCGCGATGCCATCTACCACCTCGGCACCATTACGGGCGATGTGACCAATGATGAGCTTCTTGGCAACATCTTCTCCCGCTTCTGCGTCGGCAAGTGAGTTGCCGAAGGTTCCGGTGTGGCCAGCGCTCGCTTTCCGTCCTCATGTGAAGCGGCAGGAGCGGGCCTGAGCGCTCTGTTCTTCGATTGATGTCCGATTGTTCTCCGATTGTTCTTCGATTCAAAATCGAAGAACAATCGGAGAACAATCGAAGAACAATCGAAGAACAGACGGTGTTGATACGGACTTGATGCTTTGCAGGCGCTGAAAATGAGGCTGTTATGTGCCCTGTTTTTGTGTTTTGCACTCCTCTGTGCTACGATTGCGCTGACTGCCAGCGGTTAAGCAGTGTTTTGCAGGGGGTATTGTCGCGGCGTTTGCAAAAATGTTTGGCCGATTGGAGGATTTTGCGTATCTTTGCGGTGCTGACAGGTGTGTTCAAGGCAGCAAAATAAACTAATAATTAACATAATAAACAACATTCACAATGCAGAAAAAAGGTAACAAGTACGGTACTCACCGCGTCATTGAGCCGAAGGGTGTCCTGCCGCAGCCGGCAAACAAGCTCGACAACAACATGGACGAGATTTACGACAACGAGATCCTTATCGATGTGCAGACCCTGAACATTGACTCCGCGTCGTTCACCGACATCCACAACTACGCCAAGCAGCAGGCTGGCGAGGGCGCAAGCGAGGAGCGTGTGATGGAGGAGGTGAAGAAAGAGATGCTGCTCAACGTGGAGCTGCAGGGCAAGCACCGCAACCGCCGCACCGGTTCGGGCGGTATGCTGCTGGGCAAGGTGGAGAAGATAGGCGACGCGCTGAAGGGCAAGATCGACCTCAAGGAGGGCGACCGCATAGCCACCCTCGTGAGCCTCTCGCTCACGCCGCTGCGCATCGACGAGATTCTTGAGATCCGCCCCTCCATCGACCAGGTCGACATCAAGGGCAAGGCCATCCTCTTCGAGAGCGGCATCTATGCCAAGATTCCCGACGACATGCCCGAGAAGCTGGCCCTGAGCGCCCTCGACGTGGCCGGTGCCCCCGCGCAGACCGCCAAGCTCTGCCAGTATGGCCAGACGGTGGTCATCCTCGGCGCAGGCGGCAAGAGCGGTATGCTTTGCTGCTATGAGGCCAAGAAGCGCGTCGGCGTCACCGGCAAGGTGATAGGCATCGCCAACAGCCCCAAGAGCACCCAGCGCATCAAGGACCTCGGCTTCTGCGATGTGGTGGAGAGCGCTGCCGGAATGACCCCGGTGCAGGTGTACGAGATGGTGGAGCGCCTCACCGACGGCAAGATGGCCGACGTGACCATCAACTGCGTCAATGTGCCCGACCAGGAGATGACCGCCGTGCTCTGCACGAAGGACGACGGCATCGTCTACTTCTTCTCCATGGCCACCAGCTTCACCAAGGCTGCCCTCGGTGCTGAAGGCATCGGCGCCGACACCAACATGATCATCGGCAACGGCTACACCAAGGGCCACGCCGAGTTCACGCTGCAAGAGCTGCGCGAGAGCCCCGAGCTGCGCAAGATCTTCGAGGAGCTCTATGCCTGATGGCAACCCAATCTGCCGGCGGGGCGACCTGCCGGCAGGTTCAAAAGGGCGTGCCGCCCGCGTTAGTTGAAGTTACAAACACAGCAACCTCCACGACAGTTATGACCACCGCAGACGACAAAATAAAACGCCGCTACGAGGCCCCGAGGCTTATCACCGTCAGCTTCCGCAGCGAAATGGGTTATTCGATGAGTATGCCCATGCCGGGTTTCCTCAAGGGAGGCTCGACCGAGGACGACAGCATTGAGAGCCAACGGCAGGACGGTGGCTATTGGGGGGGGTATGAAGACTCGTGGTTCTAAAGATGGTTGAGGCATGACTGGCAGATGTTTCCATTACTGTGTGCTACTGGTGGCGGCCTTGGCGGCCTTCGCCTCGTGCACCAAGGACAAGCCCGCCGAGGGCAGAGGCCTCGTGCTTGGCACGGAAAAGTTCGCGGGCCAGCAGAAGACTGCGGTGGCCGCCGACAAGGTGTACTGGGTCGACGGCGACCGTGTGCTGCTCAACAACCAGGAATACGCGGTGACGCTCGACGGGGGCGTGGCCTACGCCGAGGGCTTCAGCGGCAGCGGCACGGTGTACGGCTTCTATCCGGCAGGCACGTTCCTCTCTCATGCCACCCTGGGTCAGCCCGCAATAGTCTTCCCGCGGACGTTCAGTTCGTGGTTTGCCGACGGCAGGCAGGTCATAGCGCTGCCCATGGCGGCCATGGGCGACGCCGACGAGGGCACGATTGTGTTCAGGCACATCAGCGCCGCGGTTTGCGTGCGGGTGCGCAACAGCATGGGTCACGACATCATGCTCGACTCGGTGGTGGTGGCCAGCGCCACGCAGCAGCTCAACACTGCCGCCAGGAGGATAAACCTCGGTGCGGCCGACCTGGGGCTGACGCCGGCGTCAAGCACCAAGGAATCGGAGCGGCGCGTGAGTGTGCTCTTCGACGGTGCCGGGCTGGTGGCGGGCAGTGTGACTGATGTGCAGGTGCCGATACTGCCGATTGCGGCGGGCGACATCACAATATCGATATTCACCCACACGGCGGAGGCCGGCGTGCACGGCGATGTGGTGCGCACGGTGTTCACCCACACGGCCGCCATGCCCGCGCTTGGCCGCAACGTGATGGCCACGGCGCAGGTCGACTTCCGCGCCGACAACGAGCGGGTGAGGGATGTATATGCCTTCTCTGTGGAGGCGGGCCGCCAGGTCTACTTCTCGAAAGGCAACCTCTACTACACCATTGCCGACGGCAAGTGGGCGTTCCAAGAGGACCAGAGCACGGTGGTGGAGACCGGCAATGTGGCCGCAGACTACAGCGGTGCGGAGAAGGTGGGCCTGTTCGGCTGGGGCACTAATGGCTTCCCCATCGAAGGGCGCGTCACCGACCCAGTGTCGACCTCGGCCGAGGACACTTTCGGGCCTGACGGCGAGTCGCTCGACGAGAACACCGACTGGGGGCGCAACCCGATAGTGAACGGCGGCAACAAGCCAAACCGTTGGCGCACGCTCACCAGTAAAGAATGGCAGTACATTCTCTCCGTCCGTACGGGCGCCACTGTGGGCAGCAATAGCGGTGTGCATTACTGCAAGGTGAAGGTTGGATCGTCAATCTGCGGCATCATCATTTTCCCGGACAATTTCATCGATCCCGGGGTGGTGTCATTCTCCAAGAGCAACCTGGACAAAGCCGGCGTACCCTTTGCCTCCACAGCGTTGACGACCGACGAGTTGCGCCAGCTTGAGGACTGCGGCGTTGTGTTCCTGCCTAACACAGGGCTGCGCAACGGCAATGGTTTTGTAAACGACAGCTTCTGCTACTACTGGTCAGCGTCGCAGACAGACGGCAAGCCCCGGGCGTTGAGGGTGGAGGCGTCGACCTCCAACCCGTCCTTCTCGTATGACAACCACTTTGGCTTCGGAGTCAGGCTGGTGATGGACAAAGAATAATGTAACGAACTACAATAGTCAGAAATATGAAAGTAAACCGCAGAAAAGAGCTGTTCCCCGGCGTGAGTGACGCCGAGTGGAACGACTGGAAATGGCAAGTCAAGAACCGCATAGAGACCTACGAGGAGTTGAGCCGCTACTTCTCATTCAGTGAGGAAGAGGCCGAGGGCATCAAGCAGGCCTTGGGCAAGTTCCGCATGGCCATCACGCCCTACTACCTGAGCCTGATTGACCCCAATGACCCATTCGACCCCATACGCAGGCAGGCCATACCCGCAGGCCCGGAGTGCAACATTGCCCCGGCCGACCTCGACGACCCGCTGCACGAGGACGAGGACTCGCCGGCACCGGGACTGACGCACCGCTATCCGGATCGTGTGCTCTTCCTCATCACTGACATGTGCTCCATGTACTGCCGTCACTGCACCCGCCGCCGCTTCGCCGGGCAGAAAGACGACGAGAGCCCCAGCGAGCGCATCGAGAAGTGCCTTGCCTATATAGAGCGTACGCCCGAGGTGCGCGACGTGCTGCTCTCTGGTGGCGACGCTCTGATGGTGAGCGACAAGAAGTTGGAGTACATCATTCAGCGCCTGCGTGCCATACCGCATGTGGAGATTGTGCGCATTGGCAGCCGCACCCCTGTGGTTTGCCCGCAGCGCATCACGCCCGAGCTGTGCGACATGCTCAAGAAGTACCATCCTGTGTGGCTCAACACACACTTCAACCATCCCAACGAGATGACCCCCGAGGCCGAGCAGGCTCTTGCCCGCCTTGCCAACGCGGGCATACCGCTCGGCAACCAGACTGTGCTGCTGCGCGGCGTGAACGACTGCGTGCACGTGATGAAGAAGCTCATGCATGAGCTGGTGCGCAACCGTGTGCGTCCGTACTACATCTACCAGTGCGACCTGTCGATGGGCCTTGAGCACTTCCGCACCCCGGTAAGCAAGGGCATAGAAATTATCGAGAACCTGCGCGGACACACCAGCGGCTATGCGGTGCCCACCTTTGTGGTCGACGCGCCTGGTGGTGGTGGAAAGACCCCTGTGATGCCGCAGTACGTCATCTCGCAAAGCCCGGACAAGGTGATACTTCGCAACTTCGAGGGTGTGATTACCACCTATACCGAACCGCGCGAGTACCACGAGGATTGCCACTGCGAAGCCTGTCAGGCCAAGCGCCGTGTGGACGAGGGCGTTGCCTCGCTGCTCGAGACCGACCGCATGGCCCTCGAACCCTCACATTTGATGAGGCACGAGCGCAACAAACAGAGATAATGCCTACAACAAGCAGACAATGGTGGAAAGCCACTGTGCCGATATTCGTCGGCATGGCTTTCCACTTTTTGTTGTGCCAACCACGAGTGGCCGGGGCGCAGGTGGCGGGCATGAACACGCTGGCCGTGCTCGACCTGACCACGTACGGACGCACCGCCGCCCTGGGGCTGGACTACCTGCCGCTGTTCACCGACGACCCTGTGGCTGGACTCTCCAACCCGTCCATGCTGCGCCAGGCCATGGCCGGAAGCGTCACTGCCAGCTACGTGCCGCTGTTTAGAGGTTCCAATATGGGCTCGCTGGGCTACATCATGCACAGCAAGAGGCTGGGCACGCTCTCGCTGGGTTTCCACTTCGTGAACTATGGGCGCTTCGCGGCCTACGACGAGCAGGGGACTCCGCAAGGCGCATTTGCCGCCGCCGACTATGCACTGTCGGTGGGGTGGGGGATGTGGCTCGACAGCAACTTCAGTTTCGGCGCGCAGATGAAGCCGGTGCTTTCGCAGTACGAGAGCTACAAGGCCTTGACTGTGGCTTTCGACGTGGCGGCCAGCTACACCAACACCGAGCGCACGCTGACGGCCACCCTCATGCTCCGCAACATCGGCGCGCAGCTCACCACATTCGACCAAAAGCGCGAGCGCCTGCCGGGCGAGTTGAGCGCGGAGGTTAGCTACAAGTTGAAACGCGCGCCGTTCCGCCTGTTCTTCGCCCTCAACGAACTCTCGCGCTGGAGGCTTGACTACGACGACCCGCTGCATCCTAACAGCACCGTCGACCCCTTCAGCGGCGAGGTGACCGAGCGTGGCTGGCTGGCCGCCACCATCGACAACGCCATGCGCCACGCGCAGGCCGGTGTCGAGCTCAACCTGGGGCGCTCTTTCTTTGCCCGTGTGGGCTACAGTTATCGCCAAAGTGCCGAGATGCGCGGCTTCGACGCCCTCAACATCAGTGGTTTCTCTTTCGGCCTCGGCCTGCGCACGCGCCGCTTCGAGGTGAGCTATGCCAGGCGCAACTACCACCTGTCGCAGGCTCCTAACCACATCACCCTTTGCTACCGCTTTTAGCAACCTCCCCCTAATATCTTCATCATGCGACTACAGTTTCTCGTCTCTGCACAGACTGTGCCTTACCTCAACATTGCCGTCGAGAACCACCTGCTGGCCACCCAGGAGCCCGGCACTGTGACCCTCTACCTGTGGCGCAACAGGCGCACCGTGGTCATCGGTCAGAACCAGAACCCCTTCTCCGAGGTCAACCTCGACGCTCTGTTGGCCGACGGTGGCTACCTCATGCGGCGCCGCACAGGCGGCGGCGCAGTGTACCACGACGACGGCAACTTGAACTTCAGCTTCATAGCCTCGCACGACCTCTATGACAAGGCGCGGCAGTTCGGCGTGCTGCAGGGGGCTGTGCAGCGTTTCGGCCTGCGAACTGAGGTCAGTGGGCGCAACGACGTGCTGGTGGCTTGCCCCGAGGACGACGGCAGCACATCGATGCGCAAGTTCAGCGGCAATGCCTTCGCCAAGGCGCAGGCCAACTCGCTTCACCACGGCACCATTCTAATACGCAGTAATATGGACGACCTTGCGCGCTACCTCCGGCCCAAGCCCCACAAGCTGCTCAAGCATGGCGTGGGGTCGGTGCAAAGCCGTGTGGCCAACCTCGGCAGCCTTTGCGCGGACATCACGGCCGCCAGCATCGTGCAGCCGCTGCTCGACGCTTTCGAGCAGACCTATGGCGGCAAGGCCTGCCGGCTGGACTGGGACGAGGTGGCCTCGCGCGCCGATGTGCAGCGGCTGCGCGACGAGTTCGCGTCAAGCCAGTGGCTCTACGACCGCTGGCGCAACTTCTCTGTGAGCCGCAGCGGCCACTTCGAATGGGGCGATGTCGAAGTGATGCTCGACGTTGAGGACGGAAGGCTTCGCAACGTGCAGATTGCCACCGACGCGCTCGACCTTCAGGCTGTCGACGCGGCGCGGGCGCTGCTCGACGGCGCGCAGGCCGACGTGCCCCCTGCCGCCGCCGACTCGGTGGCCGCCGACATGGTGGCATTGATCTACGGCCAGCCGTCCTCAAAGTAAGTCAGGTGCATACCTAACCACCAGCGCCACGCTGAGCAGCAGCGACAGCGCCTCGGCCACATCGACGGCAATCCATATGCCGCCTATTCCCATGATGGCAGGCAGCGCCCACACGCACGCCAGCTCGAACACCAGCGACCGCGCGAAGGCTATTGTAGCGCTCACCACCCCGTTCTGCCTGGCGGTGAAAAGAGCCGAGGCGAACATGCTCCAGCCACATATCAGGAAGCACAGCATATATAGCCGCAATGCCCTGACCGTGAGGTCGGCCAGTCCGGCGTCGTAGCCCACGAAGAGGTTTGCCACCGGACGGCTCCCCAGCTCGGCCAGCAGCGTCATTGCCAGCCCCATGAGCCCCACCAGCACCACCGACTTCACCAGCAGCGACCGCTGCTCGCCCACGTCGCGCGCGCCGTAGTGGTAGCCTATTATCGGGGTGACGGCCAGGTTGTAGCCTATGAACACCGCCGCGTAGACAAAAGAGATGTACATCACCACACCGTAGGCCGCCACGCCGTCCTCGCCCAGGTGGCGCATCAGCTGTATGTTGTAGCAAATGCTCACAATGTTCATCGCCACGCTGCCCACATACTCGCTCAGCCCGTTGACGCAGGCCTTGCCCACATGCCTCCATCCGGGCAGCACCCCGCCAAGCAGGTGAAGGCTGCCGCGATTGAGCCGGCGCGAGCTGAAGTAAACCAGCGGAAACACGCCGCCCACCAGCTGCGACACCGATGTGGCCACCGCCGCACCCGCCACCCCCATGCGCCACAAGCCCACGAGCAGGGCGTCGAGCACTATGTTCACCACGCCGCACACCACGCTCATCCATGTGCCCAGCTGCGGCCGCTCGGCGACCATGTAGAACGACTGGAAGGCCATCTGCAGCACAAAGCCCGGCATACCGATCATGCACAGGCGGCAGTAAAGGACACACTCGCGCATCATGCCCGCGTCGGCCCCGAGCCACACGGCCACATGCCGGGCCAGCAGCGCCAGCAGAGCCCCGGCCACCACGCCCACCGCCAGCGAGAACCCGACGAGCATGGAGAAAATGCTGTCGGCCTTGTGCGGCTTGCCCTCGCCCTTCACCTTGGCCACCAGCGCGCCGCCGCCGGTGCCGACCATGAGCCCGATGGAACCCAGCATCATCATGGCCGGATACATCAGGTTCACCGCCGCAAATCCGCTCTTGCCTGCGAAATTGGACACAAAAAGGCCGTCGACAATGCTGTAAATCGACGTCACAAGCACCATGCCGATGCTGGGAATGGCCGACCGCATGAGCCTGCGGTAGCCGTAATGGCCTGAAAGTGTTATCTCCAAGTGTGGTATGCCGTTTCTTGTCCGCAGTGCAAAGATACAAAAAAACATCAGTTTGCCCACATAGTCTGCATCCTGCCCCCTGCATATACGTTCTTTCCCATTGTCAACCAGCAATATAGCCAGGCGGAACGTGTTGGTGGAGCATGTAATGGCGTGATTTTCAGTACTGAAGAGGCATTGAGTCCATATCAACACCGTCTGTTCTTCGATTGTTCTTCGATTGTTCTCCGATTGTTCTTCGATTTATAATCGAAGAACAATCGGACATCAATCGGACATCAATCGAAGAACAGGCCTCGCAGGCATGGCCACTGCGCGGTGGCGGCTGCCCGAAAAAAGGGGGCGGCTCCTTGCTTGGAGCCGCCCCCCGGTTGGTGTGTGCTTGCTTTTTGCCGGCCTATTGCGCGGCCTCGTTCAGCGAGGCGTCGAGGGTGAGGCTGGCTTCGCCCTTCTCTATGTCGAAAGTGATGCGGTCGTCGTCGGCGGTGATGCTCACAGTGTCGCCGGGCAGAATGTCGGCGCGGATGATTTCGTCGGCCAGGTCGTCCTCCACGTAGCGCTGTATGGCGCGGCGCAGCGGGCGTGCGCCGTACTGCTCGTCCCAGCCTTTGGCCACCAGGAAGTCCTTCGCTTTGTCGTCCATCTTCACCTCGAAGCCCATCTTGCGTATGCGCTGGAAGAGGCCGCGCAGCTCGATGTCGATTATCTTGTGTATGTCGTCGCGCACGAGCGAGTTGAAGTACACTATGTCGTCTATGCGGTTGAGGAACTCGGGCGCGAAGCTTTTCTTGAGGCTTTTCTCTATGACGTCGCGCTGCATGGCCTGTTTCTCGGCCTCGCGGGCGGCGGTGTTGAAGCCCACGCCCACGCCGAAGTCCTTCAGCTGGCGGCTGCCGATGTTGGAGGTCATGATGATGATGGTGTTGCGGAAGTCAACTTTGCGGCCAATGCCGTCGGTGAGCTGGCCGTCGTCGAGCACCTGCAGCAGCACGTTGAACACGTCGGGATGGGCCTTCTCCACCTCGTCGAGCAGCACTATGGAGTAGGGCTTGCGGCGCACGCGCTCGGTGAGCTGGCCGCCTTCCTCGTAGCCCACATATCCCGGAGGCGCCCCGATGAGGCGGCTCACGGCGAATTTCTCCATGTATTCGCTCATGTCGATGCGTATCATGGCGTTCTCGCTGTCGAAGAGGTACTTGGCCAGGGTTTTGGTGAGGTAGGTCTTGCCGACGCCCGTGGGGCCGAGGAAGAGGAAGCTGCCGATGGGGCGGTTGGGGTCTTTCAATCCTGCGCGGTTGCGCCGTATGGCCTTGGCTATCTGTCTGATGGCCTCGTCCTGCCCAATCACCGACCCTTTCAGCTCGGTTTCCATCTGCATCAGCCTGGTGCTTTCGCTCTCGGCTATGCGTTCCACCGGCACGCCGGTCATCATTGCCACCACCGCCGCCACGTCGGCCTCGGTCACCTTGATGTTGCGGTCGCGCTCGTCGCTTTCCCATTTGCTGCGCATGTCGGCCAGCTTGGCCTCCAGGTCGCGTCCCTGGTCGCGAAGCTCGGCGGCCTCGCTGTAGCGCTTGTCGGCCAGCACCTCCTTCTTCTTGGCCTCGACGCGCTCCAACTCCTCTTCGAGGGTTACTATCTCACGCGGCACCGACATGTTGGCTATTCTCACCCTGGCTCCGGCCTCGTCCATGGCGTCGATGGCCTTGTCGGGCTGCAGGCGGTCGCTGACGTAGCGTTCTGTGAGGTCGACGCAGGCTTGCAGGGCCTCGTCGGTGTAGGTCACGATGTGGTGGCGCTCGTACTGGCTTCGTATGTTTGAAAGTATCTCCAGCGTCTCTTCGGGGGTGGCCTGCTCTACAATCACCTTCTGGAAGCGGCGCTCAAGGGCGGTGTCCTTCTCGATGTATTGGCGGTATTCGTCGAGCGTGGTGGTGCCGATGCACTGTATCACGCCCCGTGCCAGCGCGGGTTTGAACATGTTGCTGGCGTCGAGGCTGCCCGCCGCGCTGCCGGCGCCCACGATGGTGTGTATCTCGTCGATGAAGATGATGATTTCCGGGTGCTGCTCCAGCTCGGTGATGATGGCTTTCATGCGTTCCTCGAACTGGCCGCGGTATTTTGTTCCGGCCACGAGCGATGCCAGGTCGAGGCTGAGCAAGCGTTTGCCGTGCAGTGTGCGCGGCACCTGGCCTGACACCAACTGCTGCGCCAGCCCTTCGGCAATGGCGCTTTTGCCCACGCCGCTTTCGCCAATAAGTATGGGGTTGTTCTTTTTGCGACGGCTCAGGATCTGCGCAATGCGCTCGAGCTCGTGCTTGCGGCCCACGATGGGATCCAGCTTGCCGTCGGCGGCAAGCTTTGTGAGGTCGCGCCCGAAGTTGTCGAGCGCTGGTGTGCCGTTCTTGCTTCTGCCGCTGCTTTGCTGGCTGCGAGTCCCCACGGCGGGGTCGTTCTCCACGGGGTCGGCAAACGGGTCGTCGTTGTCGTCCTCGCTGGTCTGGCTTCTGAAGTCGGGCAGTGCGCCGCTCTCGTCGCGGGCGTTACCGCGCACCACTCGCGAGAAGCGCTCGTAGTCCACCCCGGCTTTCTGCAGCATGTTGCTCACGAGGTTGTCGTTCTCCTGCAGCATTGCCAGCAGAAGGTGTTCGGTGCGTATCTCTTTTGCCTTCAGCTTGATGCTTTCAAGATAGCTCAACCGCAGCACTTTCTCGGTCTGTCGCAGCATGGCTATCTCGCTGTCGGCGCTGTAGCGTATGTCGGCGGCAGCGTTGCTCACCTGCCGCTCTATTCGCTCCTTGATTTCGGCGGTGTCCACTCCCAGCGCGGCCAGCATGTTCAGCGCCGAGCATTCGTTGCAGCGCGTCATGCCGAGGAAAAGGTGCTCCACCCCGATGGCTCCGTTCTTAAGGCGTATGGCTTCTTCTTTGCTGAAGTTCACCGTGTTACGCATGTTCTCGCTCAAGTTGGCTTCCATGTATTCTCCTTGTGTTTCAAATTGCAAAGTTACAACATATAATTGTTCTGCAATTTGTGTGCCATCTTTTCTTTTCAACAATCTGCTGTTGAGTGGCTAGGTACGAAAAAAGCCCCGGCATTCATGCTGGGGCTTGGGTTGTCGCTGTGTGGCGGTGGGGTCACTGCTCGGCGGCCATCTTCTCGAAGCGCTCGCGGGCTGCCTTCGCCTCGTCGTAGCGCTCAAGGCGCGCATAGGCGGTGCTCAGGGCCTGCAGGGCGTTGCCGAGGTTGGCGCGCTGCGCGGCTTTCTCCTCGCCTTCGGGCAGGTTGTCGATGTAGTTGACGGCTGCCTCAAGGTAGGTGGTCGACTGGCCGAAGAGGGCGTTGGCCTCGGCGGTGAGCTTTTCGACCAATGCCATAGACTCCTCGTTGAAGGGGTCGGGCTCGGGTGTCGAGGTAATCTTGTCGACCGCGCTGTTGTAGTACATCTGACCCATGCCGAAGTTGGCTCCGAACTGCACAGGCTTCAGCTTTATCGACTCATCGAAGCGGGTGCGGGCCTCGTCGATGTCACCGGTCATCATCAGCAGCGAGCCGGCCGAGGTGAGCAGGTCGGGGTAGATGTTGGTGCTGTCCTTGGTCAGTTCGAGTGCCTTGTTAATCATCTCCTTGCCCTTCTCCATGTTCTCGCCCAGCAGGTAGCCTTCAGCCAGCAGCAGGTAGGCTTTGTAGCTGCCCTTGGTGGCCTTCTGGTAGTTGGAGGCCACCTTCATGGCCTGGTCCATGTTGCCCTCGGTCTTGTAGATGTTGAAGAGGTAGTTGTACACCTGCTCTTTGTCCGTGCGCTTGCGCATGAGGTTGTTGAAGTACTTCTTGATGTTGGCGGTGTCGTGGTTGGCCACGGCGCTCAGTCCGGCCACAAACATGGCCTCGCTGCTGTTGTCGCCCTCGCCGCTGTTGTTGTACATCTCGGCGGCGCGGCCGGCGGTCTCCATGGCTTCGACGTACTTCTTCTCGTTGAAGAGGTTGCGGGCACGGCTGTAGTAGTCGTAGCCCACCATCGAGAAGACGCTCACCAGGCCCTTGTTGAAGTCGCCCTCGTTGTTGGTGTTGAGGCGCTTGCACTCGAGCGCGGCCTCGTAAGCCTGGTCGGCCCAGTCGGGAGCCAGGTCTTTGAACTTGGGCTTCTTCTGCTGCGAGTCGCGGCCTATCTCGGCGTAGATGAGAGCCTTGTAGTACCACGTCTTTGCATCGTCCTTGGTCTTCTCGTGCACCGCGGCCGCATCAATCTCGGCCTTGGCTTTCTTGAGGGAACCCTTGCGCAGGTCGCCTACTGCGCTTTCCACGTTGAGCGATTGTGCGTTGGCGCCCACCGTGATGACGCCGAGCAATGCCATTGCGATAATTTTACTTGCCTTCATATCGGTTCAAGTTTTGGTGTTTACTCTACGTTATTAGTGTCGGTTTCTGTTGAGTTATTGCTTTCTTCGGCCACATTTTCTTCATCCTCGTCGGTCGGGACGGCTGTGATGGAGGCTATTGTGTCCTTGCCGCGCAGGTCGATGAGTTTCACGCCCTGTGTGTTGCGCCCCAGCACCCGCAGGTCGCTCACACGCATCCTTATGGTGATTCCGCTGCGATTGATGATCATGAGGTCGTGCTCCTCGGTGACGTTGGTCACTGCCACCAGCGGGCCTGTCTTGTCGGTTATCTGCATGGCCTTCACACCCTTGCCTCCGCGGTGCAGCGTGGCGCGGTAGTCTTTCAGCTGCGAGCGTTTGCCGAAGCCGCGCTCGCTCACCACCAGCAGGTCCTCGTCCTCGCTCGGCAGGCAGAGCATGTTGATCACGCTGTCGTCCTCGCCGTCGAGCTCCATGCCCTTCACGCCGCTGGCGCCGCGGCTCATGGCGCGGAACTCGCCCTCCGGGCATATCATCACCTTGCCCTTCTTCGACACGAGCGCCATGTAGCTCTCGCCGTCGGTGAGGCGGGCGGTGAGCAGCTCGTCACCCTCGCGTATGCCAACGGCGATGATGCCCTTGGTGCGCGGACGCGAGTAGGCCTCAAGCGTTGTCTTCTTCACTATGCCGTTGCGGGTGCACATCACCACGTAGTGGTTGCCCACATACTCCGGGTCGCCCAGCGTCTCCACGTTGACGTAGGCCTTCACCTTGTCGTCGGGCTCGATGTTGATGACGTTCAGCAACGGGCGCCCCTTGGTGTTGCGCTCGCCTTCGGGCACCTCGAAGGCGCGGAGCCAGTAGCAGCGGCCTTTCTCGGTGAAGAGCAGCAGGTAGTTGTGGTTGGTGCAGGTGAATATGTGCTCCACGAAGTCCTCGCTGCGCACCGCGCTGCCCTTCGAGCCCACGCCGCCACGGCTCTGCGTGCGGTATTCGCCCAGCGGGGTGCGCTTGATGTAGCCCTTGTGGCTGATGGTGATCACCACCTGGTCGTCGGGTATGGTGTCCTCTATGCGGAAGTTGGCTGCGTCGTACTTTATCTGTGTGCGGCGCTCGTCGCCGTACTTCTCGCGCACCTCTATGCACTCTTGCTTGATTACTTCCATCAGCACGTTGTGGTCGCCGAGTATCTCCTTGCAGCGCTCAATGAAGCGCAGCTTGTCGTCGTATTCGTCCTGCAGCTTCTGGTGGTTGAGGCCGGTGAGCTGTGCCAGGCGCATGTCCACGATGGCGCGCGACTGCTCCTCCGAGAAACTGTAGCGCGACATCAGGCCCTGGCGCGCGTCCTCCGGTGTGCGGCTGGAGCGGATGAGGGCCACTATCTCGTCGATGATGTCTATGGCGCGGAGCAGGCCCTCCAGTATGTGGGCGCGCTTCATGGCCTCTTCCATCTCGAAACGGGTGCGGCGGGTCACCACCTCCTCGCGATGCTCCACGAAGTTGGCGATAATCTCTTTGAGGTTGAGCAGCTTCGGGCGGCCGTGCACCAGCGCGATGTTGTTCACCGCAAACGACGACTGCAGCTCGCTGAGCTGGAACAGTTTGTTGAGTATCACGTTGGGCACCACGTCGTTGCGCAGCACGTACACCATGCGTATGCCCTCCTTGTTGCTCTCGTCGCGTATGTCGAGTATGCCCTCTATCTTGCCTTCCTTCACCAGGTTGGCCTGCTTCTTGTGCATCTCGGCCTTGTTCACGCCGTAGGGCACCGAGGTGGCCACGATGACGTTGTGGCCTTTCTCGTCCTCCTCCATGGTGGTCTCGGCGCGGAGGATGACGCTGCCGCGGCCCGTGTGGTAGGCCTCGCGCACGCCGCCGATGCCGTAGATGATGCCGCCCAGCGGGAAGTCGGGCGCCTTGATGTACTGCATCAGCTCGTCGATGCTGATGTCGCGGTTGTCGATGTAGGCTATGCAGCCGTCCATCACCTCGCGCAGGTTGTGGGTGGGCATGTTGGTGGCCATGCCCACGGCAATGCCGTTGGAGCCGTTGACGAGCAGGTTGGGAATGCGAGCCGGAAGCACGGTGGGCTCCTCGCCCTCGTTGTCGTAGGTGGCCACCATGTCGACGGTGTCCTCGTCTATGTCGGCCACCATCTCATTTGCTATCTGTTTCAGCCGCGCCTCGGTGTAGCGCATGGCGGCGGGCGGGTCGCCGTCGATGGAGCCGAAGTTGCCCTGCCCGTCCACCAGCATGTAGCGCATCGACCAGCGCTGCGCCATGCGCACCAGGGCGCCGTAGATGCTCGAGTCGCCGTGCGGGTGGTACTTGCCCATCACGTCGCCCACTATGCGGGCGCACTTCTTGGTGGGCGTGTTGTAGAGGATGCCGTTCTCGTTCATTGAGTAGAGTATGCGGCGGTGCACCGGCTTCAGGCCGTCGCGCACGTCGGGCAGCGCCCTCGCCACGATGACCGACATCGCATAGTCGATGTAGGCCGTCTTCATCGTCTGCTCAATGTCGACGCGAATGATTTTTTCGTTCTCGGATGCCATTAATATCTTGTCTTTCTATTTGTCTGTCAGGCCGTTGGTGCCTTGTGGGCGGCGGTCTCAAAATGGCAAAGATACGCTTTTCCCCCGACCTGTGCAACTATTTTTTTGAACAATCACCGCAAAGCTCTGCGCCACAGTGTTTTGGCCTCAAAAATGGGGGGAGGGTAGAATGTGCGCGCGTAAGTGGCTGCAAACCAGCCTTAAGGATAGACCAACTCCTACTCAACTCCTACTCATCTACTACCCATCTCCTTGTTAACCGCTACTTCTGTAGGTCTTGGTATGGTGTTGACTTGGGTTTGCCATGTGCTTGACAGCACCCTGGCGCTTGCGCGGCGGCGGCCCGACAGCGGCGGCGGAGTGCTTTTTTATGCTGGTGGCACAATAAAAAGGGCCGGTTGGTGTTAGTTGCTGCGTGAAAAGGTTGTTGCTCTGCTTTTGGGCTGTCGTGGCCGCCGCCTGCGCATGGCCGCAGGGGGTGCTCTCCGGTGTGGTCACCGACACCGCCGGCGCGCCGCTGCCCTTCGCCACGGTAGGAGTGCCGTCGCTGGGCATCGGTGTGGCCGCCGGCACCGACGGCCGCTACAGCCTTGCCGTGGGGGCGGCCGATTCGGTCACCGTGGTCTTCAGCTTCACCGGTTTCCGCCGCCACGAGGCGCGTGTGCTGGTGAGGGGGGCGGTGAGGCTCGACGCGGCACTGCACCCTGGCGCCTTGATGATTGACGGGGTGGAGGTGAGCGACGACCGCTCGCGCACCTCGCCATTCGAGTCGGTCGACGTGGGCAGGCTCGACGACGCCGTGGGGCCGCTGGGCGGTGTGGAGAGCCTAATCAAACTGCTGCCCGACGTGCAGTCGAACAACGAGATGTCGTCGCAGTACTCGGTGCGCGGCGGCTCATTCGACGAGAACCTGGTTTATATCAACGGCGTCGAGGTGATGCGCCCGATGCTCATCCGCAGTGCCCAGCAGGAGGGCATGAGCATCGTCAACCCCGACCTTGTCGAGTTCATACTCTTCTCGCCCGGGGGCTTCGACGCCTCGTTTGGCGACAAGCTGTCGTCGGTGCTCGACATCACCTATTCGCGCCCCGCCACCACCACCGGCCGCGTGTCGGCCAGCCTGCTGGGCGGCTCGGCCACGGTGCGCGGGCGTGCCTCGCGGCTGCTCGACTATGCCGTCGGCGCCCGCTACCATTCCAACAGCTACCTGCTCGGCAGCCTCGACACCCGTGGCTCGTACACCACTGCCTACACCGACCTGCAGGCCATCGTGGGTCTGCACCCCAGCGAAAGGCTCGACCTGGGGCTCATGCTCATCGGCACGCGCAATGTCTACGGACTGGTGCCCGAGAGCCAGACCACCACTTTCGGCGGTTTCTTCAACCCGATGTCGCTGCGCATATACTTCGACGGCCAGGAGCAGGACCGCTACGCCACGCTGCTGGGAGCCTTCACGGCCGACTACCGCCCCTCCGACCGCTGGCGGCTGCAGGCCACGCTGGCTGTGCAGCACCTCGACGAGAGCGAGCGCTACGACGTGCAGGACCAGTACTTTCTCTACGAGGTGACCCAGGGCGAGCAGGCTGGCGACACCATACAGTTCGACCGCGGCGTGGGCACCTTCCTCGAGCACGCCCGCAACCGCCTGCTCACCACCGTGGCCAGCGCCGAGTTTCGCGCCACGCGCACCGACAGCCGTGGCCGCTGGGTGGGTGGCGTCAAGGTGCAGGGCGAGAGGGTGGCCGACCGCCTGCGCGAGTGGCGGTGGGTCGACTCGGCGGGCTACAGCCTGCCCTCGCTCTGGGGCGAGCCGGGCGATCCGCTCAACGCGCCCGCCAACCCCCTGCTGCAAGATTTCGTCAGTGCCGAGAACAGTCTGCTCACCCTCCGCGCCAGCGCCTTCGCGCAGCGCGAGGCCGACTTCACCCTGCGCTCCGGCGCCGGGCTCCATGCATGGGCCGGCCTGCGCGGCCAGGCCTACGTCTGCGACGGGCGCCTCTCTGCCCTCGCCAGTCCGCGCCTGGGCGTGAGCTACAAGCCGCAGTGGCAGCGCGACGTGGTGCTGCGGCTGGCTGGCGGCGTATACCGCCAGGCACCGTTCTACCGCGAGTATCGCCGCAGCGACGGCAGCCTCCGCACCGGCCTCGACCCGCAGACCTCCTACCAGGCCACGGCGTCGGCCGACTGGCGCTTCATGCTGTGGCAGCGGCCGTTTGCGCTCACTGCCGACCTCTATGGCAAGTGGCTAACCGACGTCGTCCCCTACACGGTCGACAACCTGCGCCTGCGCTATATGCCCGACAGCCGCGCCGAGGCCTATGCCGTGGGCGTCAGCGTCAGGGTGGGCGGCGAGCTGGTTGACGGTCTCGAGTCGTGGGCCAGCCTGTCGGTGATGCGCACCGCCGAGAGCGTCGACGGCGGCAAGTGGCGTCCGCGCCCCACCGACCAGCGCGTCGGCTTCAAGCTCTTCCTTCAGGACAACCTGCCCACCATACCCTGGTGGCGCATGAGCCTCAGCCTCGTCTACGGCAGCGGCACCCCCGTCACCGTGCCCATGGACGGCACCGGCGACGCCCTCTTCCGCCTGCCTGCCTACTACCGCGTGGATTGGGGCAACACCGTGAAGCTCACCCAGTTTGAGGCTGTCCGCAACCTGCCGTGGCTGCGCCGTGTGGCCGACGTGCAGCTGGGCATAGAAGTGTTCAACCTGTTCAATTTCCGAAATGTGGTCAGCTACCTGTGGGTGGCCGACTACACCAATATCTACTATCCGGTGCCAAACTACCTGACGGCCCGCCAGCTCAACGTGAAGCTGACGGTGGACTTCTGAAGGCTCTGAGCGCGTACCGGCAAACATGAGGCAAGCGACCAATATGATGGAACTACCCGCAGGCGGCGACCTTCAGCCGCGAATGACAGACCACGGAATAGGAGTGCTGCAGTCGTCGTCCACACCCCTTGTGCGTATCGACGTGGTCGACGAGGCCGGCTCGGCCTACCAGGCCATGCCCCTGTGCGCGTCGGCGGCCTTGAGGCTCCACACATGCGCCTCGGCCACGATGAGCCAGGCCGAGGTGTCGGAGTGGATTGACTACCGCGGCGTGGTGCTGGAGCACACACCCGACGTGCTCGCGGCCACCACCACGGTCTACACCCTCAGCAAGTATGCCCAGGAGGTGTGCTCGCTGCTGGCAGGCCTGCGCCGTGAGCCGCTCTTTCCGCAGCGCGAGTTCGACGTGTACAGGGCCCAGCGCAGGCAGGAGGTGGCTGAGGCCATGATGAGGCCGCGCGACGTGGCACGGAGGCTGTGGTACAGCCGTCTCTTCGGCAGGGAGCATCCCCTGGGGCGCTATGCCACCACCGCCGACGCCGAGCGCCTGTCGCTCGACGAGGTGCGCCGCCACTATGCACAGCGCTTCAACGCGCCCAGGGTGCTGCTCTCGGGTGCGGTCGACGCCGGTCTCGAGCGCGCGGCCGAGGAACTGCTCGGCAGCGGAGTCCAGCCACGGGCCGTGGATCGTGTGGGCTCGCTTGCGCCCATGCCCGGCATTGACGGCGGCTCAGAGCCGCTGTACGAGCACATTGACGGCACCACGCAGGCATCGCTCCGCGCGGGCCGTGTGCTGCCCGTGGACTGGCGCGACCCCGACTATGCCGGGCTGATGCTGCTCACCACTCTGCTTGGCGGTTATTTCGGCTCGCGCCTGATGGGCAACCTGCGCGAGGACAAGGGCTACACCTACGGCGTCTACGCCCGCACACAGCTGTATCGCGGCTGCGTGGTCTTCTACATTGCCGCCGACGTGGCTGCCCATGCCGCCGGGCCTGCCGAGGCCGAGGTGCGCCGCGAGCTGCGGCGTCTGGCGGCCGAGGAGGTGGACGGCGCGGAGCTTGACCTGGTGAAGACTGTGATGGCGGGCGACTTCATGCGCTCTGTCGACGGCGTGTTCGAGCGCGCCGAGCGTGTGTGCGGCATGGTGCAGGCAGGGGTCGACGAGACCCTCACCGATAACCTTCGCGGCGTGCTTGCCAGCGCCACTCCCAGCTACCTGCGCTCGCTGGCCGCCAAGTGGCTGCGCGAGGACGACATGGTCTACTGCCGCGCAGGCAACCTTGACAACGGTCCACAAGCATAGACTCTACCCATGGCCAAAGCAAAAAGCTACTACTTCTGCCGCGAGTGCGGCTACCGCAGCGCCTCGTGGCTCGGACGCTGCCCCGAGTGCGGCAAGTTCGGCACCATCGAGGAGGAGGTGGTGAAGGCCGCCTCGCCTGGGTTGCCGAGGCAGGGGTCTGCCTCAGCGGCATCGAGGCCGAAGAGGCTGCACGAGGTGGCCTGTGAGAACACCTCGCGCATGACCACCCACTGCGCCGAGCTCGACCGTGTGCTGGGCGGCGGCATCGTGGCCGGCAGCTTGCTGCTCCTGGGGGGTGAGCCGGGCATAGGCAAGAGCACACTGCTGCTGCAGACCGCCATTGCCATGGCCGACCGCCGCCTGCTCTACGTCAGCGGCGAGGAGAGCGAGCAGCAGATCAAGATGCGAGCCGACCGCATAGGCACCCCATCCGACGGGCTCTATGTGGTGAGTGAGACCGTGACGCAGCGCATCTTCGAGCATGTCGAGGCCGTGAGGCCTGAGCTGCTGGTGGTCGACTCGATACAGACTGTCACCACCGAGGACATCGACTCGCCCGCAGGCAGCGTGAGCCAGATAAGGCAGTGCACCACCGAGTTCCAGCACTACGCCAAGACCACCGGCGTTCCGGTGCTGCTGATTGGCCACATCACCAAGGATGGCACGCTGGCAGGCCCCAAGGTGATGGAGCACATCGTCGACGCCGTGCTGCAGTTTGAAGGCGACCGCAACTACGGCTTCCGCATACTCCGCGCCATCAAGAACCGCTTCGGCTCCACCGCCGAGATTGGCATCTTCGACATGCACGAAGGCGGCCTGCGCGAGGTCGACAACCCCAGCCAGTACCTCCTCTCGCAGCGCGACGAGTCGTTGAGCGGGGCCGCCGTCGCCGCCACGCTCGAGGGCGCGAGACCCATGTTTGTCGAGGTGCAGAGTCTGGTGAGCAGCGCCGTCTACGGCACACCCCAGCGCAACGCGGGCGGCTTCGACTCGCGCCGCATGAACATGCTGCTGGCCGTGCTCGAAAAGCGCTGCGGCTTCAAGCTCGGCGCCAAGGACGTCTTCCTCAACATAGCCGGCGGCCTTCGCATCAGCGACCCCGCCATGGACCTCGCCGTGGCGTGCGCCATCCTTTCGTCAAACGTAGACATCGCCATCTCGCCGCGCGACTGCTTTGCCGCCGAGCTCGGCCTGGGCGGCGAGGTGAGGCCTGTGCGTGGGGTGGAGCAGCGAGTGTCGGAGGCCGCAAGGCTCGGCTTCGGACGCATCTTCGTGAGCAAATATTCCGTCAAGGCCATCGACCGCAGGCGCCACTCCATCGAGGTGGTGCCCGTGGGCCTGATAGAGGAGGCCCTGCGCGCGCTTTTCGCGTAGCCACGGCCGCACAGTATATTAACCAAACAGCAAGCACCAATGCAGTACACAACCGAACAAAACCGCATCTACCTCGTGCGCGACGGCGAGACGCTGGCCGAGGTCACCTTCCCCGAGACCGCTCCGGGCCTCTTCACCATCGACCACACCTTCGTCGACGACCGCCTGCGCGGGCAGGGCGTGGCAGCCGAGCTGGTGAGCCGTGCCGTCGAGGCCATCGAGGCGCGCGGAGGCCGCGTGGAGGCCACCTGCTCCTATGCCGCGGCATGGCTGCGGAAACATGGCCGCCAGGCCTGATTTCTCCCCCTGCAAAGGGGTGGCTTGCAGTTGAAAGACAGCCTGTTGCGGGAGATGTGACGCTGTTTTTGGATTAGCTGTGCCTGTAACCTGCTCATTTTCAGTACTGACTGGGCACTAGGTCCGTGTCAACACCGTCTGTTCTTCGATTGTTCTCCGATTGTTCTTCGATTGTTCTTCGATTTTGTATCGGAGAACAATCGAAGAACAATCGGACATCAATCGAAGAACAACCTGCCTTGCCACCCCTGCAGGGGCGCGATGCCTTTGCACGGGGTGAAAAAAATAGAGCGGCGGCGCCGCAATAAAACAACGCTGCCACCGTTAGGCTGTGTATGCGTGCAATGAAAAGAATGACAATAGTGTTGCTGCTGATGGCGGCCGGTGTCGCCGTGGCGCAGGACCGCTCGCTCATGGCCGCCCACCAGCAGCGGCTGGCTGAGCTGTTTGAGCGCACCGCCTCGGCCCCGACCGACAATGAGCGCTACCTGGCCTCGGAGGAGGCTGTGCAGGAGCTGGCCGCCGCGCTCGACGAGGAGCAGTCGGAGCGGTGGCAGTGGAAGCTGCCCAATTCGGTGAGCGTGCTGACCTCGCCCGACAAGAAGCTGCGAGTGTTCACCTGGGCTGTGGTGAGCGACGAGGGCGAGTTCGAGTGCTTCGGCGCCGTGCAGTTCTACAACGATCGCTCGGAGCAGTACGAGTACCGCCTGCTCAACGACAAGAGCGACGAGGTGATCGGCCGCGAGGAGAGCGTGCTGCGCCCCGACTGCTGGCTCGGCGCCATCTACCAGGACCTGCTGCAGACCACGGCCTCCGACCGCACATACTACACCCTGTTGGGCTGGAACGGCGTGGACAACATAACCGACATGAGGGTGATTGAGCCCGTGACGCTGCGCGGAGGCACGCCGCAGTTCGGCGCGGCGGTGTTCCGCCGCGAGCGCAACCTGCGCCGCGTGGTGCTGGAGTACCGTGGCGACGCCGCGGTGGGCATGGGCTACGACGAGCAGACGGTGAGCGTGACCACCCGCGAGCGGGTGAAGAAGAACGGCCGCTATGTCACCGTGGAGAAGACCAAGGAGCACAAGGAGCGAATGATCATCTTCGACGAGGTGGAGCCGCAGATGGAGGGCATGAAGGGTCTGTTCCAGTACTACGTGCCCTCGGGTGCGGAGTTGGCCTACGTGTGGGTCGACGGCAAGTGGGAGCTGCGCCACGGGGCGCAGGGCAGGCTGGCCGACAAGAAGCTGAACAAGTCGTTCGCGCCGCTTCCCAAGTCGTCCCCAAGCTATGAATACAAACAGAACTAAATGCTGCTGAACGAAATCAACTCGCCCGACGATCTGCGCCGCCTGCCTGTGGAGAGCCTGCAGGGGGTGGCCGACCAACTGCGCGCATTCATCATTGACACCCTCTCCAACCACCCCGGCCACCTGGCGTCGAGCCTGGGGGTGGTTGAGCTCACCGTGGCGCTGCACTATGTGTTCAACACGCCCGACGACAAGCTGGTGTGGGACGTGGGTCACCAGTCCTACGCCCATAAGATACTCACCGGCCGCCGCGCCGAGTTCGACACTCTGCGCTCATACGGCGGCCTCAGCGGTTTCCCGAAGATGAGCGAGAGCCGCTACGACGCTTTCGGCACGGGACACAGCTCGACCTCCATCAGCGCGGTGCTGGGCATGGCTGCTGCCAGCCGCTTCCAGGGCAATATCCACCGCAGCCACATCGCCGTCATCGGCGACGGCTCCATGACCGGGGGCGAGGCTTTCGAGGCGTTGAACAACCTCGGCTCGTCGAAGGCCAATGTGCTGGTGATACTCAACGACAACGGCATCTCGATAGACAAGGCTGTGGGCGGCCTGGACAAATACCTGGCACGCATCACCTCCTCGCGCCGCTACAACAGGCTGAAGACAAGCGCATGGAGGCGGCTTGACGGCAGCGGCGACCGCCGTCGGCACGACCATTCGATAGGCATCTTGCAGCGGCTCACGTCGACGGCCAAGACCGTGGCCCTGGGTGGCAGCAACCTGTTCGAGTCGCTGGGCATACGCTATTTCGGCCCGGTCGACGGACACAACCTGCCGGGGCTGGTAGACATGCTGCAGCGTATGCGCGAGCTCGACGGCCCGAAGCTGCTCCATGTGGTCACCCGCAAGGGCAAGGGGCTGCGCCAGGCCGAGGAAAACCCCGTGGCCTACCACGCGCCCGGCCGCTTCGACAGCCACACGGGCAACCAGATAAGCGAGGAGGCTGGCGGCAAGCCTGTGAAGTACCAGGAAGTGTTCGGCCACACCATGGTGGAGCTTGCCGGGATGAACCCCGCCATTGTGGGCATCACGCCTGCCATGGCCTCGGGCTGCTCGCTCAACATCATGATGCAGAGTATGCCCGACCGCGTGTTCGACGTCGGCATCGCCGAGCAGCACGCCGTGACCTTCGCCGCCGGGCTGGCGGCTGGCGGCATGGTTCCCTTCTGCAACATCTACTCCTCATTCGCGCAGCGTGCCTACGACCAGGTGATTCACGACGTGGCTCTGCAGGGGCTGCACGTGGTGCTGTGCCTCGACCGTGCCGGCCTGGTGGGCGACGATGGCCCGACGCACCACGGAGTGTTCGACCTGGCTGCCCTGCGGCCTGTGCCTGGACTGACGGTGTGCGCCCCGATGGACGAGCACGAGCTGCGCAGCATGATGTACACCGCGCAGCTGCCCGGCGGCCCATGGGTGATACGCTATCCGCGCGGACTGGGTGTGTGCCCCGAGTGGCGCAGCCCTTTTGAACGCATAGAGGCCGGACGTGGGCGCGAGCTGCGCAAGGGTAGGGGCGAGGTTGCCCTGCTGACCTTGGGCACAGTGGGCAACGACGCCCTGCGCGTGGCCGACGAGATAGGTGCCGCGCTGTTCGACATGCGCTTCCTCAAGCCGCTCGACACAGGCCTGCTCGACGAGGTCGCCGCGCGTGGCTATCGCCGCATCGTCACCGTCGAGGACGGCGTGCGCATGGGTGGATTCGGAGAGGCGGTGGCCTCGTACATGGCTCAGCGCCACCCTGGTGCGGTGTCTGCGCTGCGGCTGCTGGCCATACCCGACGAGTTTGTGGCGCATGGCCCCGTGGCGAGGCTCAAGAAAGACTGCCGCATCGACGCCGACGCAATACGTGAAGCCTGCCTGCAGCCATGAAACGCATTCCCCACACCTTCACGATAGTCTTCGCCCTCATTGTGCTTGCGGCGGTGTTGACATGGATTGTGCCAGCCGGTGAGTTCGCCAGGCAGATGGCCGGTGGGCGCGAGGTGGTGGTCGACGGTTCGTTCCACTACGTCGAGCGCGCCCCGCAGACCTGGCAGGTCTTCTCGGCCCTGTTCAACGGCTTTGTCGACAAGGCCGACATCATTGTGTTCATACTTATAGTGGGCGGGGCGTTCTGGATAGTGAACAACAGCCATGCCATCGACGTGGGCGTCATGGCTTTCCTGCGGCGAGTGCAGCGGTGGAGCCGCTTCCGTGTGGTCAGGTGGGTGGGGGTGGACAACATCATCATCGTGTCGGTCATGGTGCTTTTCAGCCTGTTTGGCGCCTTGTTCGGCATGAGCGAGGAGACGATAGCCTTTGTCGTGGTCTTCATTCCGCTGGCCGTACAGATGGGCTACGACTCGATAGTGGGCGTATGCATGTGCTATGTGGCTGCCCACATAGGCTTTGCCGGGGCCATACTCAATCCGTTCACTGTAGGCATTGCGCAGGGCATTGCCGGGCTGCCGCTCTTTTCGGGCGCGGAATACAGGCTCTTCTGCTGGGTGGTGCTCACCGTGGTGGGCATTGCCTTCGTGCTGTGGTATGCCCACAGGGTGAAGGCCAAGCCCGAGCGCAGCCCTGTCCAAAAACTTGACGACTATTGGCGCGAGCGTCTGCAGGGCACCGAGCAGCCCTCGCTCACCGGGCGCCAGGGGCTGATACTGATATTGTTGCTGTTGACCATTGTGGCTCTGGTGGTTGGTGTGCTGGCCTTCGAGTGGTACATAGCCGAGATCTCGGCACTGTTTCTGGCCATGGGCATACTGGCAGGGATAATCGACCACCAGCGTGCCGACGACATCGCCAAGCTCTTCCTTGCCGGCGGCAAGGACATACTCTCGGCCGCCCTGGTGGTGGGGCTTGCCAGCGGCATTATATTCATCCTCAAGGACGGGCGGGTGATTGACACCATGCTCTACGGCCTCACGCGCTCGCTGGCGCAGACCGGCGATGTGGCCTCGCTGGGGGTGATGTACCTCTTCCAGACGCTGCTCAACGTCGTCATGCCCAGCGGCTCGGCCAAGGCTGCGCTCACAATGCCCATCATGACCCAGTTCGCCGACCTCATCAACGTGTCGAGGCAGACCACCGTGCTGGCTTTCCAGTTCGGCGACGGCTTCACCAATATGCTCACCCCCACCAGCGGCGTGCTTGTCGGTGTGCTTGGCATGGCCCGCATACCCTACGGCACATGGCTGCGGTGGGTGTGGAAGTTCATTGTGGCGCTGATTGTGGTGGGTTTCCTGCTGATGTTGCCCACGCTGTGGCTCGGCCTGCCGGGGTTCTGACCCTCCGTCAGAACGGCACGGAGTCGTCGCCAGCCAGGTCGTTGTTCATCTTCGAGTCGAGTGTGATGGTGCCGCCGCCCTGGTCGAAGGCACTGTTTTGCGGCATTGACACCATCGACATGCCGCCCGCCGCCGCCAGGCTTTGGTCCATCGGGTTGTCGAAGCGCACATATTCGTTTACGAAGCGCATGTGCACCTCGCCCACCTTGCCCGAGCGGTGCTTGGCTATCAGCAGGTCAGCCATGCCCTTGGTCGAGGTGCCGTCCTCGTACTGCTCTATCTTGTAATACTCCGGGCGATATATGAAAATCACCATGTCGGCGTCCTGCTCTATGGCGCCGCTCTCGCGCAGGTCGCTCAGCTGCGGCTTGTTGCCCACGCGGTTCTCCACCTGTCGGCTCAGCTGCGACATGGCCAGCACCGGTATGCCCAGCTCCTTCGACAGGGCCTTCAGCTGGCGGCTTATCATGCTTATCTCCTGCTCGCGGTTGCCGTTGCGGTTGTCGGTAGTGCCGCTCGACATGAGCTGTAGGTAGTCGATGAAGATCATCTGTATGTCAAAGCGCTGCTTCAGCCTGCGAGCCTTGGCGCGAAGCTCGAAGATGGTGAGCGACGGCGTGTCGTCGATGTAGAGCGGGGCGCTGCCCAGGTGCTGCGCCGCCACCTTCAGCTGCTCGCGCTCATGGGCGGCCAGGTGGCCTGTCTTCAGCTTCTCGCCGGGTAGGCTGGCCTCGCTGCTCAACAGGCGCATGGCCAGCTCCTGGCCGCTCATCTCGAGCGAGAAGAAGGCCACGGCCTTCTTGAAGTCGACCGCAATGTTGCGCGCCATGCTCATGGCACATGCTGTCTTGCCCATGGCCGGGCGCGCCGCCAGTATGATGAGTGTGCCGGGCTGGAAGCCCGCCGTTATTCGGTCGAGGCCGATGAAGCCCGTCTCAAGGCCGCTCAGGCCATCGGCCTTCTGCCCGGCCTCTTCTATCTGCTTGTTGGCCTGCGCCACAAAGTCGCTCACCGGGTGGTAGTCCGAGCGGAAGTTCTTGTCGTTTATGTCCATCAGCCGCTGCTCAGTCTTGTCGAGCAGGTTCACCACGTCGGTCGTCTCGTCGTAGGCGTCGGTGATTGTCTCGGTGCTGATGCGTATGATCTCGCGCTGTATGTACTTCTCGCTCAGTATCCTTATGTGGTACTCTATGTGCGCCGCGCTCACCACGTTCTCCGTCAGCTTGCTCACCGCGTAGGCACCCCCGGCGGCCTCAAGCTCGCCGTCGAGCCTCAGTCGCTCCACAACCGTCAGCATGTCGACCGGCTGGCTCATCTCGAACAGCTTGTGTATGGCGCGATATATAGTCTGGTGCTCGGGCTTGTAGAAGTACTCCACGTGGAGCGTCTCTATGGCGTTGAGCAGCGCGGTCTGGTCGAGCATCAGCGCTCCGAGCACGCTTTCCTCCAGCGACACAGCCTGCGGGGGCGTGTTGCTGTTGATGCTGAAAGCCTGCTCGTAAGTCATTCTCGTGTTGCGTCTTGTATTGGTTGTCGGCATAGTGGTTCGGCTTAAATAAGGACTGCAAAAGTACGCAAAAAAAGTCGATTGCTGCACGCTTTTTTTCCTCAGCCCTCCGCCGTCGCCGCCACTGACGGCCGCGCCTGCCGCCGACAGGCTTCGAGCAGCCTCCGTTCTGTGCAGACTATCAGTATCTTACGAATGAAGAGCCATCCGAGCCGGGCGGGGGGTAATAGTCATATTCGCAACCAACTGTAAATCAGTGTTGAGGCAAGACCAACTCCTACTCAACTCCTACTCATCGCCTACCCAACTACTAATCAAGAACTACATTTGTAGGCGATGACAAGTAGTTGGCCAGTCAATGAATAGTGATTGTCACGGCTTTGAGGCTGTTTTCAAGCCCGTGTGGAGGGGCTTTGGCGCGGCGCAGACGTGGCTCGGGGCAGTAGAAAAAGAAAAACCCCATCCGCCGGATGGGGCTTGTTGGAGCAAGGCGAGGCCTCGCAGGCTGCCGGTCAGTGCTGGCTTGCGCCTTTCCTGCGAGGAAGAAGAATGATTGTTTACAGCGAGCTGTAGGCCGGTGAGAAGGTGTCGCCGCCCTTGATGTTGCCGGTGGTGAGGCCTTTTTTGAGCCACTTCATGCGCTGGGCCGAGGTGCCGTGGGTGAAGCTTTCGGGCGTGGAGTAGCCACGGGCTTTCTTCTGCAGGTAGTCGTCGCCAATCTTTTGTGCCGCGTTGATGGCCTCCTCGATGTCGCCGTCCTGCAACGAGCCGAACATCCGGTTCTCGTGGTAGCCCCACACTCCGGCATAGTAGTCGGCCTGCAGCTCAATGCGCACGCTGGTGCGGTTTTTGTCGGCCTCGCCCTGCCGTGCCATCTGGCTGTGGGCTTGGTCGAGTGTGCCGAGCAGGTGCTGCACGTGGTGCCCCACCTCGTGCGCAATGACGTAGGCGCAGGCGAAGTCGCCCCCGGCCCCGATTGTGGTGCTCATCTCGTTGAAGAAGTCGAGGTCGAGGTACACCTGCTCGTCGGCGGAGCAGTAGAACGGGCCTGCCGACGAGGTTGCCCCGCCGCAGGCGCTCTGCACCGAGCCGTGGAAGAGTATCAGCTTCGGCGCGCGGTAGGTGAGTCCTTGCTTTTTGAACTCGGAGCTCCACACGTCCTCGGTCGAGGCCAGTATCTGCAGGGCGAAGGTCTTGAACTCCTCCTCTTGCGCGGTGGGGGTGTACTGCCCGGCCTGCATGTTGCCCGATGCCACCTGCTCGATCACGTCGGAGGGGTTGCCTCCGAGCAGCAGTGTGAGAATGATGGCGATGATTGCCCCGCCGCCGCCCAGCCCGGCAATGAGGCCTGTTTTGCCGCCGCTGCGGCGGTCTTCGAAATTGGTGCTTTGTCTGCGTCCGTTAAGATCCATGTTTTTGTATGTGTTAATGAGTTAATATCTCCTCAAGAGGAGCCACGGCGGCCTGCCAGGAGTAGCGCTCCGCCACGAAGCTGTGGCCGCCGTCGGCTATGCTGCCGCGCAGGGCGTCGGAGCCGAGAAGGCTCACTATCCTTTCGGCCAGCTGCCCGGCGTTGTCGCCCACGAGCAGGTGCCTGCCATCCTCCGCGCCCAGCGGGGCGGCGGCCAGCGTGGTGGTGACGCAGGGCAGGTGCATGGCCATGGCCTCGAGCAGTTTGTTCTGCATACCGCTGCCAATGCGCATCGGCGCCACAAAAAGGCTGGCCGAGGCGTAGGCGGTGCGTATGTCGGGCAGGCGGCCGCTCACGGCTACCCGGCGTCCGGCCAGTGCCTTCACGGCAGGTTTGGGGTCGGCGCCTGCCAGCAGCACTGTGGCCTCAGGGATGGAGGCCCACACGAGCGGCATCACCTCGCCCACAAGGAAGCAGGCCGCGTCGACATTGGGCGCATAGGCCATGTTGCCGGTGAAGACCAGCGTGTGGCTTTCGCCGTCCGCCGCCGATGGGGAGGGGTGGAAGAAGTCGGTGTCCACGCCGTTGGGCACGATGGCAATGCTGCTGTCGATGGCGTCACGGTCGGCCGGGGCAATAATGGTGGTGTGGAAAAGCTGTTGCGCCTTCTGCTCGGCGCGTTGCAGGGCACGGCATTCATAGCGCAGCATCCAGCGCGTCAGTCCGCGCGAGCGCTCCATGCGGCGCCTGGCGTTGAGCGACAGGGCGTCCTGGAAGTCGAGCACCCTCGTTGTGCAACCGCCTGGCTGAAACCCGCCCAGATACTTCATTGTACGCACCATCTGGGCATACATCGCGTCGCACGGCAGGCTTTGCCTGTATTCTTGAAAGTGGCGCATGGCGCGCCGTGTGGTCCAGTAGCCCACCTGCAGCGGCTCGCCCTTAAGGAAAGCACGCAGCACACCCCACCATGCCTCGGGCGCTCGCAGACGCTCCACGTGTATGCTGGCGCAGTGGGGCCGCAGGGCCTCCAGCTGCCATTCTTCCACAGGGCTGTGCGACAGCGCGAAGAGGTGCACTTCGTGACGCTTGGCCAGTTCGACAAGCTGGTGGTAGGCACGAAGCTTGTCGCCCTTGTCGAGAGGGTAGGGGAAGCGTGGCAGCACGAAGAGCAGGCGCATGGTCAGAAGAGTTCGGTTTGTGTGCCTTCGGCGAAACCCTGCCGGTCGTCAACATCCTCGACGGCTGTGTCTTCGGCCTGCGTCGTGTCGGCCTTCGGTTCGGGGTCGGCCACAAGCGGTGTGAGCCAGTTGAAGCTTTCCACCGCGAATGTTGTCACGCGCTTGCCCTTGGCCTTGGCTCCCTTGATGCCCACAAAGTCGTCGAGCTCTATAATCTCGCTTTGTATCTTCTTGCCGCTGTCTGCGGTGTAGACCACTTCCAGCCTGGGGTGGAAGTCGAGGCACAGGCTGATGAGTGTGCTGCCGTCGTCGTCGAGGAATGGAGTCTTGCGGTCGGTGGCCTCTGGTGTGAAGCGTTTGAGGTAAGGGTATCCTTCCGCCGAGCGGTACAGCACCGTCACCACGGCGTCGGGCCGGAACTTGCGCAGCTCGGCAAGGTCGTCGTCGTAGTGGTTTGCCAGGTCGAAGGTGGTGGTGCGGTAGTTTGCCGAGCGGTTGATGGCCAGTATGCGGTCGGCACCCTTGAACTCGCCCAGATAGATACCGGCCTCGTTCACGTTGAGCCGCTGCACGTTGGTGTCGAACCATATCTTGCGGGCGCTGAGGGTGCTCACACCGGTGTCTTTCAGGTTGATGGAGCGCACGGCGTTGCGCGTCAGGATGTTGCCCATGCTGTTGCGCCCCTTGATGGCCAGGGTCTTGAAGTCGAAGTCGAATGACACCTTCTTCAGCTTCGGGTTGCTCACGTGGTGCACGGTTATCACCTCGGCCTCGCCGTTTGGGTTGGCAGTGAAGTACAGCACCTTGCTTCCCTTGGAGCCTTTGGTGAGCGGGTAGTCGCGGTCGCGGGTGATGGAGGTGACGCTGAAGCGCTTCACCATGGCGTAGCCCGAAGGCCCGTCGCGGTAGATCATGTTGTAGACCGTCCGCTCGTCGCGTTTGCGGAACACCGAAATGAAAAGTATCTCCTTGCAGTCGGCTGAGCCCACAAAGCCTTTCTCCTGCACCTTGGTCACCATCATCGTGCCGTCGCGACGGAAGACGATGATGTCGTCCATGCGCGAGCAGTCGCAGGCGGCCTCGACCCCTTCCTCGCGCTTGAGCCCCCATCCGGCGAAGCCTGTCGAGTAGTTTACGTACAGTTTCTCGTTGGCCAAGGCCACGGTGGTTGCCTCGATGTCGTCGAAGTTGCGTATCTCGGTTTTGCGCTCGCGGCCTTTGCCGTATTTGTCAAGTATGTGCCGGAAGTAGTTTATGGCGTAGTCGGTGAGGTGTGCCAGATGGTTTTTCACCTCCTCTATGGTCATCTCTATCGACGCCAACTCGTCCATGGCCTTCTTTATGTCGAACTTCGATATTTTGCGCACCGGCTTTTCGGTGAGTCTCAGCACGTCGGCGCGGGTAATCTCCCGTTTGAACAGTTTTTGGTAAGGCCCGAATGCTGCGAGCATGTCGTCCACCTGTTCGTCCCACGAGGCGCTGTCGCGCTGCTCCATCTTCTTGTATATGCCTTTCTCGAAGAATATCTTTTCCAGGCTCACCCAGTGCCAGCGGTCTTCCAGTTCGGCCAGTTGGATGTGCAGTTCCTGGCGCAGCAGTTCGCGGGTACGCTCTGTGTTGTGGCGCAGTATGTCACTGGCGGTCATGAATACCGGGCGGTTGTCCACAATTACGCAGGTCTGAGGCGAGAAGCTTATCTGGCAGCTTGTGAAGGCATAGAGGGCGTCGATGGCCTGGTCGGGACTGACGCCTGCCGGGAGGTAGACCACTATCTCCACGCTTGCGGCAGTGTTGTCGTTCACCTTCTTTATCTTTATCTTGCCCTTCTCGTTGGCTTGCAGAATGCTGTCGATAAGTACATCGGTGGTGACGGTGTATGGCAGCTCGGTTATCACTATTGCCTTGCGCTTGTCGTCATAGTGCATCTTGGCCCTGATGCGAAGCCTGCCGCCGAGGGCTGCGTCGTTGTAGCGGCTAACGTCTATCAGGCCGCCTGTCGGGAAGTCGGGGAATATCTCGAAAGGCTCGCCTTGCAATATCTTGATTGAGCTTTCCAGCAGCTCGCAGAAGTTGTATGGCATGATGACGCTGGTCAGCGTCACGGCAATGCCCTTGGTGCCCTGCGCCAGCAGCAGCGGGAACTTGATGGGCAGGGTAACAGGCTCACGCTTGCGTCCGTCGTAGGAGGGCTTCCATTGTGTAGTCTTGGCGTTGAAGACCACCTCTTTGGCAAACTTCGACAGTCGTGCCTCAATGTAGCGGCCTGCCGCGGCGTCGTCGCCGGTGAGTATGTTGCCCCAGTTGCCCTGACAGTCAATCAGCAGCTCCTTTTGGCCGAGGCCTACCAGTGCGTCCTTGATGGAGGCGTCGCCGTGTGGATGGTACTGCATAGTGTTGCCCACAATGTTGGCCACCTTGTTGTAGCGGCCGTCGTCGGTTTCGCTCATGGCGTGCAGTATGCGCCGTTGCACAGGTTTCAGCCCGTCGTCTATGTCGGGCACGGCACGGTCGAGGATTACGTCGGACGCGTAGTCTATCCAGTAGTCGTGGAACATGTCGCCCAGCGACATGGTCGAGCCTTGCTCGTTGGTGGTGTCGTGGTTGTCCATTGCGGTGAGTTTAGTCGATGCGGCCTGCGCTGCGGAATATGCGATTGGTGCGTACCCGCTTTCTGTCGCTGTCCCAGCTGAAGAATATTCGCTTGGCCTTGCCAACAATGTGGTCTTCCGGCACAAAGCCCCAGAAGCGGCTGTCGACGCTGTTGTGACGGTTGTCGCCCATCATCCAGTAGTAGTTCTGTCGCACGGTGTAGGTGTCGGTGGGTTGGCCGTTGATGTATATCACACCGTCGCGCACTTCGAGGGTATTGCCTTCATACACCTCAATCACACGGCGGTAGAACGGCAGGGTCTCGGTGGTGAGCCGCAGGGTCTCGCCCTTGGCGGGAATGTGCACCGGGCCGTAGTTGTCCACGCTCCACACGTAGCGGCTGTCGTTGGGGAAGAGCGTCTGCGGGAAGGTGCTGTCGGCACTGTTCACCACACGCTGCACGTCAAGCACCTCGTATTTCGATTCGAGGCGCGAGGCCATGTCTTTTGTCAGCGGCAGCAGGTAGTAGGGCGTCTGCGAGTAGCGGCGGCGCAGCTCGGCCTCGGCTATGTCGTCGTTGCTGCACCCCATCTGTCCCAGCACACGGCTTGGCAGGGCTATGTCGTTGAACAGCACGGCGTGGGTTGTCTGCACTCCCGAGGGGGTGGCTATGGGCTTGCCGTTGATGTACACCTCCTGGTCCACAATCTGCAGTTCCTCTCCAGGCAGGCCTATGCAGCGTTTGATGAAGTTCTCGCGCTTGTCGACGGGTCGCACCCTTATCTTGCCTATCTCAATGCGCTGGCCGTACTCGTCGTACACGCGGTCCTGCTCCACGGCCTCCTTGCCGTAGCGGCGCACCAGCTCGTGGTATGAGCGGTTGCTGAACTGCGCGCTGCACATGGTGTCGCCGTCGGGGTAGTTGAACACCACGGCGTCGTAGCGTTCCACGTGGCCGAAGCCTTTGTGGCGGTGGTAGGGCAGCTGTATTATCTTAGAGTACGACTCCGTGCGGCCTCCGCTGAACGGCATCACGTTGTGCACCAGCGGCACAGCCACCGGCGTCATCGCCACACGGGGGCCGTAGGCCAGCTTGCTCACCATCACGTAGTCGCCCACCAGCAGGCTCTTCTCCATCGAGCTGGAGGGTATCTTGTAGAACTCGAACACGTTGCCGCGAATGATGACGGCGGCTACCAGGGCGAAGACGATGGCGTCGAGCCAGTCGCGCCCTTCGTTCACTTTGGCGGGCGGGTCGGTTTTAGGGTCGTGCCACACGGTGTTGCGGCTCAAGCCCAGCAAGGGCAGGTACACCCAAGGGAAGATGACTCCCAGGGCCTGCTCCACGAAGCCGTAGCGGCGCATGGCGCGGGCGGTGTCGGTCACGCGCAGAAGCAGGCTGAAAATGTTGATGGCCGGAACGAACAGGAAGAGGTAGGAGTACCACTTCTTGGCCAGCAGCCGTGTCCACACCACCACGTTGTACACCGGTACCAGTGCCTTCCACCAGGCCTCGCCGGCTTTTTTGAACACCAGGCAGAGGCCGAAGAGCGACCCCGCGAAGTAGAGGATGAGAAAAATCTCGTATACCATCTCGATTTGTTTGTTTTTGTTAGGTTTGTTAAAGGTCAGTGTCAATCGGGCCGAGCCCGCGTCGCGATGCCGCCAGCCGCAGCACTGCCAGCAGGCGTTTCCGCTCTTTGTCCCATTCGAAGTCGGCGCGGGCCTTGTCGAAGTCGGCCTCGTGCCACTGGCGTTCCAGCACGCGCCTTGCCGCGTCGGCCAGCGCCGCGGCACCAGAGTCTGCCATCACCTCGCCCACATGGTAGCGGCGCACCACGCGCGCCATCTCCGGCAGATCGCTCACCACCATCGGCACTCCGGCCTGCACAAAGTCGCCCACCCGGTTGGGAAGGGCGCAGTGGTAGCTTTTCCCCATGTCTTCCAGCATCACCAGCCCCACTGCTGCCAGCGGCGTCAGCGCGGCCAGCGCGGTCGGCGTCAACTGCCCGAGGAAGGTTATTCGCCCCGCCCAGGGCTTCGATGCGGCGTAACTCTGCATCTGCCCCAGCAGGTCGCCTGCCCCGGCCACCACCAGGCGGCACTCCGGCAGGAACTCCATGGCGTCGATTGCCCAGTCCACCCCGCGCCCCAGGTTCACCGCGCCCTGGTAGAGCAGCACTGGTCCCGATCCGGGTAGCGCGGGCGGCTCGGCATCGACGGGCGCGCGCCTGCCGATGTTGCGCACCACCTCCATGCTCACCCCGAGCTCCTGGCGGTAGTGGTCGGCCAGGCTGTCGCACACGGTGAGCAGCGCGTCGCACCGCGGCATGAGGCTCCGCTCCACCGTGCGCCACACCCACCTGACCAGCGGCTTGTGCATCAACTCTGGCACTTCGGGAAACATCTCGTGGGCGTCCATCACCAAGGCTGCCCCTTTGCGGCGCCCGGCGTGGCAGCCGGGCAGGGTGTCGGCGTCGTTGGCCCACACGATGTCGGGCTTCAACCGCCGCAGCTCGGATGCCAGCCTGCGGTTGAACTCGGCGTAGAAACGCCATCCCCGCAGGTGCTTAAGCCGCAGGCGCACCACCTCGTGGCGCGTGTCGGCCGGTTTGCTCCACGGCAGTTCGCGCCCTATCAGCGTCACGCGGCAGCCGGCCTCGGCCAGCGTGTCGGCGTGGCGCAGCACACGGCGGTCGGCCGAAAGGTCGTTGGTCACCGCCATCGCCACTGTGATATGTCGTCTTTCTGCCATGGGCTGAACTGCGGGCGCGGGCGGCACATGCCTCACGCCAATGAACGCTCTAACGCGGTGGCGCGCGCTTTATTGTGCCTCGCGCGTGAAAAAATGCCCACCGGCGCGGACTTCCTGGCGGTGGCGCGCTCAAATGCGGGGAATGGCGTCGAGCAGGCTGCGGGTGTAGTCGGTCTGCGGGTTGTGGAAGATGTCGTCGGGGGTGCCGCTTTCCACAATGCTGCCTTTGCGGAGCACGATGATGCGGTCGGCCATGTAGTGCACCACCGACAGGTCGTGGGTGATGAAGAGATAGGTCAGGCGGTAGCGTTCCTTGATGTCGTTGAGCAGGTTGAGCACCTGCGCCTGTACGCTGACGTCGAGTGCCGACACGCTCTCGTCGCACACCACCAGCTCGGGCCGCAGCACCAGGGCGCGCGCTATGCCCACGCGCTGCCGCTGCCCGCCGCTGAGCTGGTGAGGGTAGCGGCCGTGCCAGGAGGCTTCGAGCCCCACCTGCTCCATCAATTCCTCAACTGTGGCCTGCATCTCGCTGCGCCTCATGCCTTTGGAGTGTACGCGCAGCGGCTCCATGATGGCCTCGCCTATTGTCATGTGGGGGTTGAGCGACGAGTAGGGGTCCTGGAAGATGATCTGCATCTTGGGGCGGAGGCGGCGCATCTCGCGGCTGTCCATGCGGTCGAGCCTCGAGCCGCGGTAGGCCACGTTGCCGCTGCTTTGCTCCACCAGCCGCAGCAGCGCGCGCCCGAGCGTGCTTTTTCCGCTGCCGCTCTCGCCCACCAGTCCCAGCGTCTCGCCCTCCATCACGTCGAAGCTCACGCCCCGCAGGGCCTGCACCTGCTGCGTGGGACGTCCCAGCAGGTTGCGCCGCAGGGTGTAGTCGACAGTGAGTCCGTCTACGTGCAGCAGCGGCACACTGCCGGCCCGGGCGCCGGCCTCCCCGCGTGGCTCGGCCTCAGCCTGTAGCACGCGGCCCTGCATGTAGTCGTCGACCGTCGGCAGCCGGTGAGGCCTCGCGTCGGCCGGCGGGCGGCAGGCCAGCAGCCCTTGCGTGTAGGGGTGCGACGGACGGTGCAGCACCGCGTCGGCACGCCCCTGCTCAACCACGCTGCCACGGTACATCACCAGCACGTCGTCGGCCACTTGCCCTATTACCCCCAGGTCGTGGCTGATGAAGATAATCGACGTGCCGTGCTGCCGCTGAAGCCTGCGCAGCAGGTCGAGTATGGTCTTCTGCACCGTGACGTCGAGCGCCGTCGTGGGCTCGTCGGCAATCAGAATGTCGGGGTTGCACACCAGCGCCATGGCTATCATCACCCGCTGCCGCTGGCCTCCGCTGAGCTGGTGCGGGTAGCTGTCGAATATCTTCTCCGGGCGGGGCAGCATCACCTCGTCGAAGAGGTTCACCACGCGGCGGCGCGTGTCGCGGGCTTCCGGCTCGTGGGCCAGCAGCATCTCCTCCACCTGCCGTCCGCAGCGGTGCACCGGGTTGAGCGCCGTCATCGGTTCCTGGAATATCATGCCGATGCGTTTGCCGCGCACAGCGCGCATCGAGCGCTCGTCGAGCGCCAGGAGGTCGGTCTGGCCGAGCATGGCGCGCCCCTCGGCGCGCGCCCCCGGCGGCAGCAGCCCCATCAGGGCCAGCGAGCTGATGCTCTTGCCCGAGCCCGACTCGCCCACTATGCCCAGCGTGGTGCCCCGCCGCAGCGTGTAGCACAGGTTGTCTACCACACGCCGCCCGCCGAAGCTCACCGTCAGCCCGTCCACGGCCAGTATGTCCTTCGTGTCGTCCATGTCGCTGTCTTCCCCAACGCCGCTGTGGCGGTTTTAGTGTGCTGAGGCTGATATTTGTACGAAGCAACTGTGGCTCAATGGATTGCGCGCGATTGTGCGCGGTGGGTAAAAGCCACGTTGCGAAAAGCCTGGAAATCAGCCATAAATAAGCACCAACTCCTACTCAATTCCTACTCATCGACTACCCAACACCTTGTCATCTACTTCTCGAGCAGGCGATGATATTGTGTTGGCAATATGTTGGTATGTTGTTGACACTGCGCGGAGGCCTTGCTCCTGCCTCCTGGGCGCGATGATGGAGGGTGGGTGAGGTTCGAAAAAAAGTGAAAAAAAGTTGCACAGTCAAAAATATGTGTGTAGATTTGCACCGCGATAAGCGACTGAAAGTATCATCAAAAAATACACCGTAACTATGACACAATCAGAGCAATTCATGGAGATGGAGGCTCGCTACGGAGCCCACAACTATCATCCGCTGCCAGTGGTGCTTGCCAAAGGCCAGGGCGCGTTTGTATGGGACTGCGAGGGAAAGCGCTACTTCGACTTCCTCTCGGCCTACAGCGCAGTGAACCAAGGCCATTGCCACCCGAAGATTGTCCAGGCCATGTGCGACCAGGCCCACGAGCTGACGCTGAGCAGCCGCGCGTTCTACAACAACTGCCTGGGCGAGTGGGAGAAGTACGTCACCGAATACTTCGGCTACGACAAGGTGCTTCCGATGAACACCGGAGCTGAGGCCGACGAGACGGCGCTCAAGCTGGCCCGCCGCTGGGGCGTGGTGAAGAAGGGCATACCCAACGACGAGGTTCTGATTGTGTGCTGCGAGGGCAACTTCCATGGCCGCACCATCACCATCATCACCATGAGCAACGACCCGGAGAGCTACGCCAACTACGGCCCGATGACCCCCGGCTTCATCCGCATACCCTACAATGACGCCGACGCGCTGGAGCGCTGTCTGGCCGAGCATGGCCCGAAGGTGGCGGGCTTCCTGCTCGAGCCCATACAGGGCGAGGCGGGCGTCTATGTGCCCGACGAGGGCTACCTCAAGAAGTGCTACGACATCTGCAAGAAGCACAACGTGCTCTTCATGGCCGACGAGGTGCAGTGCGGCATAGCCCGCACGGGCCGTATGCTGGCCTGCGACCACGAGGGCGTGCGCCCCGACCTGCTCATCCTGGGCAAGGCCCTGGGCGGCGGCGTGATGCCAGTCAGCGCCGTGTTGGCCGACGACGACATCATGCTCAACATCAAGCCCGGCGAGCATGGCTCCACCTTCGGCGGCAACCCCATAGCCGCCAAGGTCTCCATAGCCGCCCTGCAGGTGATCAAGGACGAGCACCTGATGGAGAATGCCGAGCGGCTTGGCAAGATATTCCGCGAGGAGATGGGTGCCTTCGAGAGCCCGATGATAGAGAAGGTGCGCGGCAAGGGCCTGCTCAACGCCATCATCATCAAGCCCCACAACGGCAAGGAGGCGTGGGATGTGTGCCTGAAGATGCGCGACCTCGGCGTGCTGGCCAAGCCCACCCACCAGCACATCATCCGCTTCGCCCCTCCGCTGGTCATCACCGAGGAGCAGCTGCGCGAGGCCATGGAGCTCATCAAGGAGGCCATCAAGTCGTTCGAATAATCACTTTGCACTATGGAAAACATTGAAAACAACGCTGCTGGCAGTGTAATGCCGCGCAACAGGGAGATACGGCACGCGGCGCGCTATGCGCTGAAGGGCAACTGGACGCAGGCTGTGCTGGCCACGCTGGTCTTCACCCTTATCACCGCTGCCGCCGGTTCCATCCCCCTTGCGGGTCTGCTGGTGGTGTGCCCGCTGGAGTTCGGCTTCATGCTGTGCTTTGTGCGCCTGGTGCGCGGCGAGGACAGCAGCGAGATGGTGGGTGACCAGTTCAATGTCTTCAACAATTATGGCCGCTACCTTGGCGGTTCCCTGCTGGTGATGCTCTACACGATTCTTTGGAGCCTGCTGCTCATCATCCCGGGCATCATCAAGAGTTATGCTTACGCCATGACGCCCTACATTATGAACGACCGTCCTGACCTGGATGCCGACGACTGCATCCATGAGAGCCGCATGATGATGAAAGGCTACAAGTGGAAACTCTTCTGTCTGGACTTGAGTTTCATCGGCTGGGCGATACTCTGCGTCTTCACGCTGGGTATAGGCAACCTCTGGCTGCATCCCTACGTCGAGGCTTCACATGCCAAGTTCTATGAGGAGCTGAGAGCCCGCAGAGATTAGGTTCATTGAAAGAAGGGCCGGCACAAAGCGCCGGCCCTTCTCTCATTTGGAGATGCTCCAAGTCCGGTCGGTGCAGTTGCCGGTACCGTCGGTGACCACGACACGCAGTTTGTTGGCTCCGGCTTCCAGTTTGCCGGCAGCGTTGATGACGAGGGTGGCGGTCTTGCCGTCGTATTCGGCCAGTATCCACTGGCCGTTGAGCGTGCAGCTGTAGCTCTCTATGCCCGCCAGGTTGTCGGCGATGCCCACCTTCAGCGTTGTCGTCTTCAGCTTGCGCCCTTCGGCGAAGTTGATGGGTCGCACGGTGGGCGCGGTGGTGTCGGCGGCGAGGGTGAACTCGCCCCATTCGCGCACCTGGGCCGTGTGCATACCGTCGGCGTGGGTGGTCTTGTAGGCGGTGAGTTTTCTGTTGCCCTGTTTCCTGCTCACGCTCGCCACCACCGTCTTCTCGGCAGGCACGTCAGGCAGCGAGCCGCGCAGGCATAGCGTGTAGCTCTTGTGCGGCGGTATGTTGTTCACCGTGGGCTCCACCGTGAAGGCCCCGCCTGCTGATTGGCACCTCATGCTGTCATCGGCGTAGAGCGTCATCGGCTCCATGTCCACGCGCATGGCGCCGTTGTCGAAGATGTATGGGCGGTTGTAGGCGTCGGGGGCGCTGCGTTGCGCCACGGTCTGTGTCGCCAGCGAGGCCATATGCACGGTGATTACCCTCTCGGCGGTGTTGCCCGCAATGTCGCTCACGCGGATGCCTATGCTGTGGGTGGAGCCGGGCTTGAGGCGGAATATGCCGTCGCCCATCCTGGTGGGCACCCATGGCCCGGCGGCTCCGGGCAGCCCACGGGTGAGCAGGTAGGGCTGACGTGTGTTGCTGAAGTGAGCCCAGTCAATCAGTGCGTTGACCATGCGGGTGCTGTCGAGGGGTATGGTCTCGGTGGTGTAGGTGAAGAACGGTGTGCCGTCGAGGAACACCTCCACGTGGTCGGGACCGTTGTTGGGGGTGGAGCCCTCGGCCGCGTCGGTCGAGTAGATGCCCAGGTAGAACGGCCTGTCTGCCCTGATTATGCCGTCGGCACCCAGGCTGTAGGGCTCGCCACCGACGGGGTAGACCCGCACCCCGCGCAACGTCGGCTTGATGCCGTCGCGGTAGGGCAGGCCGAAGAGCAGCGGGTTGATGGTTGTGGCGTGGGTGTGGAGGTCGGCCTCGCCGCCTGTGCGCAGCTCGAAGTGCAGATGGGGGCCGCCGCTGCCGCCGGTGTTGCCGCTGTAGGCCACCACCTGCCCCTTTTTCACCGGCAGCTCGCCCTCGGCGAATGTCTTGCTGATGCTGTAGCTTTTCTGCGCGTACTGCTCGCGCGTGACGGCCTGACCTATGGCTCCGGCGTAGGAACGCAGGTGCATGTAGACGCTGGTGTAGCCTCCCTCGTGCTTGATGTAGAGTATCTTTCCGCCACCCCATGGCGAAATGCTCACGCGCGCCACGTAGCCGTCGTCGGCGGCGTGGACGGCGTGGCCTTCCGTGCCGCCGGTGCGCATGTCTATGCCCGCGTGGAAGTGGTTGGTGCGGAACTCGGCGAAGGTGGCCGAGAGGCCTATGTCGCTCTCAAGCGGGTTGCGGAAGCGTCCCTGTGGCAGCGGCTGCGCCGAGGGGCTGGCGGCATGTAGCAGAAGGGCTGTGCAGAGCAGCAGGCGGTGAAGGTGTGTCATTGGGCGGGATTATTGGGCGGAGTTGTAGAATGCTATGCGGTTGATGACCGGGGCGGCCAGCCCGACAAAGTCAAGCCTTACGCGGCGGGCTGTCACGGCCGACGGCAGGCTCACGATGCGCTTGTAGCCCACTGTGGTGCAGAGCGGCGCGTCGTCGGGCAGGGCAGGCATCCAGTGCCCGTCGGCTTCCTGGCAGTGCAGCTCCACGCGGCAGACGCGCTGGCCCAGCGGAATGTACTCCTGCAGCACGACGAGGTCGAATGTGGCCTCGCTGCCGAAGTCGATGTTGACGGATGCCACGCTGTCGGCGGCGGCCCAGTAGGTGTGGTAGGCGGTGTCGAGCGCGTTCTGCGCGCTGTAGCGACGGCCGCGCAGGTGACGCCCCCTGGCTGTGGCTCCGCCCGCCAGGTCGCGGGCGAAGATGCGGTCAATCTCGGCGCGCCATGCCACCAGCCGCGCCGAGTCGGCAGCACAGATGCGGCCGTTGGTGTCGGGCGGCACATTGAGCAGCAGCAGGCCGTTGCGCCCCACGCTGGTGAGGTAGATGTCGACCAGCTGTTCCACCGTCTTGGGCTCCTCGCCGGGATGCCAGAACCAGCCAGGGCGCAGGCTCACGTCGACCTCGGCCGGCACCCACTTGTCGCCGTCGCGGTGGCCGGTCACGAGCTCGTCGGGGGCGGGTTTGTTCTCGCTGGGCGTGGCGCCGTCGGTGCGGAGGGTGCTCCAGCAGGTGGTGCCAGCGCGCCCCTCTTCGTTGCCCACCCATCGGCATCCGGGACCTATGTCGCTGAACACGACGCACTGCGGGTTGAGGTCGGCCACTGTCTGCATGAACAGGGGCCAGTCGTAGACCTGCCTTTTGCCGCCGGGACCTTCGCCGCAGGCTCCGTCGAACCACTGCTCGAACATGGGTCCATACTGCGAGTGCACCTCGCGCAGGGTGTTGGCGAACACTTGGTTGTAGGCATCGGTGCCGTAGGCCGGGTGGTTGCGGTCCCAGGGCGAGATGTAGACCCCCATACGCACCTTGCGGCCGCCCGCGGCCTGGCTGCCGTTGTGCGCGTCGATGGCGTCGCGCAGCAGGCGCAGCACGTCGCCCTTGCCCTCCGTCCAACGGCTTTGCGCCACGGTGTGCGCGCTCTGCCCCGACGGCCACAGGCAGAAGCCGTCGTGGTGCTTGGCGGTGACAATGATGCCGCCGAACCCGGCCTGCGCGGCCACATCGACCCACTGGCCGCAGTCTATCGACGCGGGGTTGAACATGTCCTCGGCCTCGTCGCCGCTGCCCCACTCGGCACCGCTGAAGGTGTTTGGGCCGAAGTGGCAGAACATGTTGGTCTCCATGCGCTGCCACGCCAGCTGCGAGCTGCTGGGCACGGGGCCGAATGGCTCGGGTGGCGGCGCGGCGCAGGCGGCAGCCAACAGCGTGGCCGCCAGTGCTATGCAATGTATGGTTCTCATTGTTGAGGTCTATTTTCCGCTGCAAATTTACGCAAAAAAAGGCAATCCCCGCCCCGGTGTTGATAACTTTGCCCGCCCGCATCCACCCCTCCGCCCGCCGGCAGGGCTGTGTCAACAGCATGTCATGCTCTATACAACTACTTGTCATCGCCTACATATGAAGTGCATGATTAGGCGTTGGGTAGTTGATGAGTAGGAGTTGAGTAGGAGTTGGTATGGCTTATGCGTTGATTTGCTGCCTCTTATGCGGGGGTTAGATTTGTGCTTGCCTGAAGATATGCCTGCCGTATGCGCATAGTGCTGATTGACAGAGGTGTAGTTCCCTTTTTCGGAAATCTTGCGCTCTTCCGCCTGACTCGAGCATGGGGTAGGGCGGGCTCCTTTTTTCGGGGCGGCGGGGGCGGGGCGCATAATAAAACTTTCAGGGTTGCGTTCACCAGCGGTTATTCACAGAAAACGGCACAGATTGATGACATTCCACAGGCTGACAATCGACGACCGCGAGGCGTTCCAGGCGGTGAGCCTCGACGCGGGGCGGCGCAATTGCAATTTCTCTTTCGCCAACTTGATTGGGTGGCAGTTCTGGTTCGACACCGAGCTGTGCCTGCTGCCCGGGGCGGCGGTGCTCCGCTTCAACCTTGACGGCCACCGGGCCTATATGGTCTGCTGCGGCGGCAACCCCTCTGAGGCTCTGCTCGGCGCCCTTTGCGACGATGCCGCCTCGGCTGGCGACAGCCTTTGCCTCATGGGTCTGGAGGACGGGCAGGCCGAGGAGCTGCGCCGCCTCTGCCCCGACTCGGTGCGGGTGGAGCCGCGCCGCAACCAGTACGACTACATCTACCGCCGGGCCGACCTGGCCTCGCTGGCTGGCGGCAAGCTCAAGGGCAAGCGCAACCACGTGAACAAGTTCCGCCTGGACAACCCGCATTTCGAGTACCGTCCGCTCGACCCCACGATGTTCGACGAGTGCCGCAGGCTTGAGGCGCTGTGGCGCGACGCCCGCGAGCATGAGAACCCCGACTACGGCGACACCATCGTGGCCGAGCAGCGCGTGATGGAGACCGTCTTCGCCAACTGGGAGCGGCTGGGCATGGTGGGCGGAAGCGTCTACACGGCCGGGCGCATGGTGGCCTTCACCTATGGCTCGCCGGTCACGCGCGACACGCTCGACGTGTGCGTCGAGAAGGCCGACCGCAGCGTCGACGGCGCCTTCAGCATCATCAACCAGCAGTTTGCCGCCCACCTGCCCGAAAGCGTGGTCTACCTCAACCGCGAGGAGGACATGGGGCTGGAGGGGTTGCGCAAGGCCAAGCTCTCCTACCACCCCGAGCTGCTGCTGACCTACAACGTCGTGGAGTGCTGGTGCCGATGAATGGGTTCGAACTGCGCCGCATGACCGCGGCCGACGCTCCGCTGACGGTCGACTGGATGGTTGCCCAGTATGGCTTCGACCGCGCCGAGGTGGAGCAGTGGGTGGCGACGCTGGCATTCGACTGGCCGCTCAGCGTCAAGGCCGTGGGTGCCGACGGCAGGGTGGCGGGTCTGCTCAACATGAGCTCCTACCGCATAGAGGACGAGGCGGAGCAGATGCCGGTGTGCGAGCCTGAGCTGCTGGCGCGGCTCAACGCGCTGCGCTACACGGCGGTCTTCTCTTTCATAGTCCGCGCCGACCTGCGAGGCACGCGCCTCAACCACGACATGCTCACCTGCATCATGCCCGAGCTGCGCCGTCGGTTCGATTTTGTGTTCGTGCCGGTGCTCCACCGGCTCGCCACCCACCGCTACTGGCGGCGCTGGGGCGCGCTTGAGTTCCACCGCGACGCTGAGTGTGTCTACTACGCCCTGCCCCTTGGCGAAAGCCAGCGTTTGGCCATATCGGAAATAATTAGTAATTTTGCACCCGCGTTGCGCAACGCAACCGAACCCCAACCACAAAGCAAACAAGCAACAGAATGAAGAAGATACTCGCGTTTTTCGTGCTGGCGGGGCTGCTGGCCGCCGGATGCGGCGGCGGTCGCGGCACCGGGAAGGACAATCCGCTGCACGACAAAATCATCACCCTTTGCGTCAACGACTTCGCCGACATGGCTCAGCGCGGGCAGGTGCGCGTGATTGATGTGCGCACCCGCACCGAGTACAACGAGGGCCACATTGCCGGAGCGGAGAACATCGACGTCAACCAGCCCGATTTCATAGAACGCCTGCGGCTTAAGGCCGACGTGGCCGTCTATTGCCGCAGCGGCAAGCGCAGCCAGCGCGCGGCGGCGTTGATTGCGGCCGAGGGCTACACTGTCTATGAGCTGGGCGGCGGTTTCGACGCCTGGCAGCAGGCTGGCAAGCCAAGCGTGGGGCAGGGAAGGTGAAGAGCCTGCCAGAACTCTACGCCGGAGGCGCGTTGCTCGACGCGCTGCACCGCGAGCTGGAAAAGCCGCAGCCGAGGATCCATGTAGACGGCATGACGGGCTCCATGCCCGCCGTGGTGATTGCCGCCGCGAGGATGCGACTGCCGCTGCAGAGTATGCTCGTGGTGGCGCCGGGCAAGGAGGACGCCTTCTACCTGCAGAACGACCTGGAGGCGCTCGGCGCGGACGCCATGCTCTTCCCCACAAGCTACAGGCGCGCCTACCACTACGACCCCGACCAGACCGACAACGCCAACGTGCTGATGCGCTCGGAGGTGGTCAAGGAACTGGCCGCAGGATCGCCGGTGGTGGTGGTGACCTACCCCGAAGCCCTCAGCGAGAAGGTGGTTGGCAACAGTGTCATGCTCAAGAACACGCTGCGTGTGGCCGTTGGGCAGGGCGTCGACATGTGGCAGATGGTTGAGCGACTGCAAGAGTTAGGCTTCGAGCGTGAGGATTTTGTGGTTGAGCCTGGCCAGTATGCGGTGCGCGGCGGCATTGTCGACGTCTACAGCTTCGCCTCCGACCTCCCGTATCGCATAGAGTTCTTCGACGACACGGTCGACTCCATTCGCACCTACGACGCGGCCACACAGCTGTCGGTGAAGAAGATGGACCGCGTGGATGTGGTGCCCGACATGAGCCGCTGCGGCGACGGGGAGGGCGGCGGCTCGAGGGTGTCGCTGCTGGAATATTTCTCGTCGACCGATGTGGTGTGGTGCCAGAGCATCATGCAGCTGCTCGAAAGCGTCGAGGCACGCTTCGCCGACACCGAGAAAGCCCGCGCCGCAAGGCTGGCCGACACGGCTCACCCCATAGCCGGACGCCTGCCCGATGCGGCCGAGATGGCCTGCACCGCGGAGGAACTGCTGCGCAAGATGCTCTCCATGAAGCTGGTGGAATACGGCAACAGTCACTACTTCAAGCAGGAGTCCAGGCTCGATGCCCACAGCGAGCCGCAGCCCTCGCTGGGCAAACAGTTCGACCTGCTGCTCGACAGCCTGCAGCGACATGCCGAGCTGGGCTACACCATTGTGGTCACCGTGTCCAACGAGAGCCAGTTGCGCAGGCTGGAACGTCTGCTGGAAAGCCCCGACATCAAGGCCTGCACCACCGTGGCAAGGCTCAACCTGGCCCACGGCTTCATCGACCATGATGCCCGCCTGCTTTGCTTCACCGACCACGAGATCTTCGAGCGCTACCACAAGTACACCGTCAAGAATGTGCGCGCAGGCCACGAGGCCATGACCCTCAAGGAACTGTTCGAGCTCAAGCCCGGCGACTATGTGACGCACATAGACTATGGAGTGGGGCGCTTCAGCGGGCTGGAGAAGGTTACGCACGACGGCAAGAGCCAGGAACTGATACGCATCATCTACAAGAACAACGACGTGCTCTATATCAGCATCCACGGCCTGCACAAGATTAGCCGCTATGTTGGCCGCGAGGGTGAGCCGCCCGTGCTCAACAAGTTGGGCAGCAACACGTGGCAGGTGATGAAGCAGCGCACCAAGAAGCAGGTGAAGGACATAGCGCGCGACCTCATTGCCCTCTACGCCAAGCGCAAGGCCAGCCGTGGCTTTGCATTCAGCCCCGACGGCCAGATGCAGGAGCAGCTGGAGGCCAGCTTCGCATACGAGGACACGCCAGACCAGATGAAGGCCACCGTGGCTGTGAAGCACGACATGGAAGACCAGGCCCCGATGGACCGCCTGGTGTGCGGCGACGTGGGCTTCGGCAAGACCGAGGTGGCCATAAGGGCTGCCTTCAAGGCCTGCTGCGACTCGAAACAGGTGGCGGTGCTTGTGCCAAGCACTGTGCTTGCTTTCCAGCACTATAACACCTTTTGCCAGCGGCTGAAGGACATGCCGGTGCGCATAGACTACCTTAACCGCTTCCGCACCACCAAGGAGCGCACAGCCATACTCAAGGATCTGGAAAGCGGCAAGATAGACATTCTTATCGGCACTCATGCCATCACCGGCAAGGATATTCGCTTCAAGGACTTGGGACTGCTCATCATCGACGAGGAGCAGAAGTTCGGCGTGAGCGTCAAGGAGAAGCTGAAGCAGATGAGGGTGGGGGTGGACTGCCTCACGCTGACCGCCACACCCATACCGCGTACCCTGCAGTTCTCGCTCATGGGTGCGCGCGACCTGAGCATCATCCAGACCCCGCCGCCCAACCGCCAGCCCATCGAGACCGAGCTGAGCGACTTCAGCGAGGAACTGATACGCGACGCCATCAGCTACGAGATGAGCCGCGGCGGGCAGACCTTCTTCATCAGCAACCGTGTGGAGAACCTGCCGGAGATGGCCGGCATGGTGCAGCGCCTGGTGCCCGACGCATCGGTGGCCATTGCGCATGGCCGCATGGAGGGCAAGCAGGCAGAGGAGACACTCATGCGCTTCCTCGACGGCGAGATCGACGTGCTTGTGGCCACAAGCATTGTGGAGAACGGCCTCGACATTCCCAATGCCAACACGATGATAATCAACAACGCCCACCAGTTCGGGCTGAGCGACCTGCACCAGATGCGCGGCCGCGTGGGGCGGTCGGACCGCAAGGCGTTCTGCTACATGCTCATACCCTCATACCTCACCCTCACCGACGACGCGCAGCGCCGCCTTCGCGCCATCGAGGAGTTCTCGTCGGTGGGCAGCGGTTTCAACTTGGCCATGCGCGACCTCGACATCCGCGGCGCGGGCAACATTCTCGGCGCGGAGCAGAGCGGCTTCATCAGCGAGGTGGGCTACGACATGTACCACAAAATACTCAACGAGGCCATCGACGAGCTGCGCATGGAACTGCCCGACGAGCTGCCCGCCCCTGCCGCACCGGCTTCGGCCGACTGTGTGCTTGAGACCGACCTCGAGGCCCTGCTGCCCGACGACTATGTGAGCTCGGTGAGCGAGCGCCTGCTGCTCTACCGCGAACTGGGCGACCTCGCCACCGACGACGAGCTGGCCGCCTACCGCTCGCGACTTGTCGACCGCTTCGGACCCGTGCCGCAGGCCACCGACGAGCTCATCGACAGCGTGCGCCTGCGCCGCCTGGGCAGGCTGGTGGGCATCGAGAAACTGGTGCTCAAGCAGGGCCGCGTGGTGATGCACTTCCCCTCCAACCAGCAGAGCCCCTTCTACCGTGGCAACCGCTTTGTGCAGCTGATACAGCACGTGCAGGCCAACCCCGCCGCACGGCTGCGCGAGACCCCCGACCGCCTGACCCTCTCGCTTGGCGGCGTCGACAGCGTGGGCTCCGCCATAGCGGCCATGGAGGCCATATGGCCGTCGGAAAAGAAAAAATGACAAACCAACGCAAATCAAATATGAAAAAAGCAACTATCATGACAATGGCAGCCCTGGCCTTGCTCGCCTGCGGCTGCGGCCAAAAGAAGGCCGAGGCTCCAGCCGAGGCCGCGAACCAGGCGGTGGTCTACATGACCCGCGACATCAGCCCCGAGTCGCTCGTGAAAATCTACGAGGCCCTCGGCGTGAAGGCCAGCGGCAAGGTGGCCGTGAAAATCAGCACCGGCGAGAACGGCAACCCCAACTACCTCAAGCCCGAGCTCATCGGCCAGCTGGTGGAGAAGGTGAACGGACGCCTGGTGGAGTGCAACACCGCCTATGCCGGCAAGCGCACCACCTTCGAGGAGCACAAGGCTGTGATCGAGGACCACGGCTTCAACACCATCGGCGGCGTCGACCTCATGGACGAGGACGGCGAGATGCAGATACCCGTGGCCGACACCCAGCACATCAAGTACGACATCGTGGGCAGCCACCTGGCCGACTACGACTTCATGATCAACCTTGCCCACTTCAAGGGTCACCCCATGGGCGGCCTCGGCGGTGTGCTCAAGAACGCCAGCATCGGCGTGGCCTCGAGCAACGGCAAGGCCTACATCCACACCGCAGGCCGCCAGCAGGTGGTCGAGGGCTTGTGGAGCAACGTCGACGACCAGGACGGCTTCCTCGAGTCGATGGCCGCCGCCGCACAGGCTGTGCACAACTACTTCAAGCAGCCAGGCAAGGACGTGGTCTACATAGCCGTGATGAACAACATGTCGGTCGACTGCGACTGCTCGGCCAGCCCCTCCGAGGTGGTGCTCAAGGACTACGGCATTCTGGCCTCGACCGACCCCGTGGCGCTCGACAAGGCCTGCGTCGACATCATCTTTAACATGCAGCCTTCCGAGGGCAACGACAACGCCCCGCTCGTGGAGCGCATCAACAGCCGTCACGGCCTGCTCACCATCGAGCGCGCCGAAGCCATCGGCCTCGGCACCACCAACTACCGTGTCGTGAGCATCGACTAATGCCCTCTGCGCCATCCGCACACACAGCGGCCGCGCGGCAATCCTGCCGCGCGGCCGCTTTTTTGTTTACTTGCCACAATATCACTCTTTTACGCAGTCCAGCCGGCAGGGGGTAATAAGTCGGTAAATAAGTGCTTGTAAATCAACCTCAAGTATAGACCAACTCCTACTCAACTCCTACTCATCTACTACCCAACGCCTACTCATCGCTTACTTTTGTAGGCGATGATATGGTGTTGACAGGTATTTGAGTAGTTGTTGACATGGCTTTGGGCTGCCGCATGAGGTGTTTTTTAGGGGCAGGGACATAAAAAAAGTGGCGCGTGCGCAATAAAAGGAGCCTCGGCAGCGTTACCAGCAGCAAACAGAACAAAGAATGCAATGAGGATAGACAGATTTGTTGCCATAATGGCCGCGCTGGCGCTGTGCGGCGGCGCGGCGGCGCAGACGGGGCGCGACCGCCAGGACGACGAGCTGCACGGCAGCGTGAAGCGCATCGACGCGGTGATGTACGAGGCGCACCTCAACCTGCGCGACCAGTTGGAGCGCGGCGAGCAGCTGGAGCACCTGGTGACCGAATACAAGCAGAACGGGCAGCGCCGCTCACAGACCTACCTGTCGGTGGCCGAGGATGTCATCTTCCGCACCCGCTACAAGCACGACGGCTTCGGGCTCACCACGCTGGAGCACATCGTCGACAACCGCGAGGATGTGGTGGGGCGCACCTACTACGTCTACAACGCCGACCTCACGCTGACCGAGATTTACGTGGAGGACGCCGAGCGCCAGGTGGAGAGCCGCCTGCTGCTGGCTCACGACAAGGAGGGTCGCATCAGCCAGCGCTCGTTCAACGACCACCGCAACAACGTCTTCAAGCGCGAGGTGTACACCTTCAACCCCGACGGCACGGTGCAGAAGGCCGTGGTCTACGACCGCTCGCGGCAGAAGGTGCAGGAGAAGCGCTGGGAATACGACGACAAGGGCTACCCCACCAGCTACACCCTCTATGACTACACCGAGGAGGAGCCGGAGATGAGCGTGACCATCTATCGCCGCGAGTACGACTCGCACGGCAACTGGACCACCTGCACCGAATACGACATGCTGGGCGACCGTATGCTCCCCACCTACACCACCGTGAGGCAGATAGAGTACTTCTAAAGGCATGAAGGCAGGATTTGTCAACATCATCGGCAACCCCAACGTGGGCAAGTCGACACTGATGAACGCCCTCGTGGGCGAGCGGTTGAGCATCATCACCAGCAAGGCGCAGACCACCCGCAAGAGGGTGATGGGCATCGTCAACGGCGACGGTTTCCAGATAGTGTACACCGACACGCCCGGCATTGTCAACCCCCACAACAAGCTGCACGAGCAGATGATGGGCTTTGTGGGCACCGCGCTGCAGGACGCCGACGTCTTCCTGCTGGTGACCCAGCTGGGCGAGGAGCCGAAGAACCGCCAGGTGCTGGGCCGCGTGGTGGAAAGCACGGTGCCGGTCATTGTGGCCATCAACAAGATCGACCTGTCCGACCAGCAGTCGGTGAGCGAGCGCATAGAGCACTGGCAAAGGCTGATACCCCGCGCCACGGTGGTGCCTTGCTCGGCCACCGAGGGTTTCAACCTGCGCCCCATCTTCGACCGCATCATGGAGCTGCTGCCCGAGCATCCGGCCTACTTCCCGCAGGATGAGCTCACCGACCAGACCATGCGCTTCTTCGTGAGCGAGATCGTGCGCGAGAAGATACTGCTCTACTACCAGAAGGAGATACCCTACAGCTGCGAGGTGGCCGTGGAGAGCTATGAGGAGCGCGACGGCATCGACAACATCTCGTGCCTCATCTACGTGGAGCGCGAGTCGCAGAAGGCCATCCTGATAGGCCACCAGGGCAAGGCCATCAAGAAGCTGGGCATCGAGTCGCGCCGCGACATCGAGGAGTTCACCGGCAAGCGCTGCTTCCTCTCGCTGCACATCAAGGTGCTGAAGGACTGGCGCAACAGCGACCGTGCCCTGCGCTCTTTCGGCTATTCGCACGAGGACTGACCGCGGGCATCCCCGTCTGTGCCTCCGGCTTGCCGGCAGGCGTTCACTCTGAGCTTTTTTTATGGCGCGTCGCGCAATAAATGGCGGCGCGTCGCGTTTCTGTGCAAACTCAACATTGGAGGCGATGAAAGTCCATTTTATAGCTATCGGAGGCTCGGCCATGCACAACCTGGCCATTGCGCTTGCCCGCAAGGGGGTGGAGGTGACTGGCAGCGACGACGAGATATTCGACCCCGCGCGCTCGAGGCTGGCCGCCTGCGGCCTGCTGCCCGACGCCATGGGGTGGCACCCGGAGCGTATTACCGCTGGCCTCGACGCTGTGGTGCTGGGTATGCACGCCCGCGCCGACAACCCGGAGTTGCTGCGTGCCCGCGAACTTGGGCTGAAGATTTACAGTTACCCGGAGTACCTCTACGAGCAGTCGAAAGACAAGAAGCGCATCGTGGTGGCGGGCTCGCACGGCAAGACCACCACCACGGCCATGATATTGCATGTGCTGCGGTGTGTGGGCATCGAGGCCGACTATATGGTGGGTGCGCAGCTGGAGGGCTTCGACGTGATGGTGCGCCTCTCCGACACGGCCAGGGTGATGGTGGTGGAGGGCGACGAGTACCTCACCTCGCCGCTCGACCCCAGGCCCAAGATGCACCTCTACCATCCGCACGTGGCCATCGTCACCGGCATTGAGTGGGACCACGTGAATGTGTTCCCGACCTTCGACGACTATCGCGGCCAGTTCGCAAAGTTTATTGACCTGGTGGAGCCCGGCGGCACGCTGATATACTGCGACGAGGATGCGGAGGTGCGCCGTGTGGTCGCCGAGAACAGGCGTGGCGACATCAGCAAGCTGCCCTATCGCTGCCCGGACTACAGTGTCGAGGACGGCGTAACCGTCATCGGCGGCACGCGCCTGGGGGTTTTTGGCCGCCACAACCTGCTCAACCTCACCGCCGCGCGGCTGGCCTGCCGCACGGTCGGCGTCGACGACCGCCAGTTCGACCAGGCCATAGCCAGCTTCCGTGGCGCAAGCAAGCGGCTCGAACTGGTGAAGCAAACGGCAGGCTGTGCAGTCTACAAGGACTTCGCCCATGCCCCTTCGAAGCTACGCGCCACCGTGGCGGCCATGCGTGAGCAGTATCCTGGCCGCAGGCTGGTAGCCTGCATGGAGCTGCATACGTTCAGCTCGCTGACTCAGGAGTTCCTTGTGCAGTATGCCCACACGATGGATCAGGCCGATGTGCGCCTCGTCTACTTCAGCAATCATGCGTTGCGGCTGAAGAAGCTGCCTCCCCTTGACCCGGCCAATGTGGCCAGGGCATTCGGCGACGGCGTAGAGGTTTTCTCCGACAGCGCGGCGCTGGTGGCGCGCGTCAAGGCCGAGCGGTGGGAGAACACCAACCTGCTCATGATGAGCAGCGGCAACTTCGACGGCATCGACTTTGCGGCCCTGGCCGACGAGATACTATAGCAGAAACCACTAAAAACGACATAAACATGCAGCAATTCAACATAGGTGACAAGGTTAAGTTCCTCAACTCGGTGGGAGGCGGCATCGTGAAGAGGGTGGAGGATGGGCGCGTCTACGTCGAGGACGAGACGGGGTTCGACATACCATTCGCCCCCGGCGAGCTGATAAGGATGGCCGACCAGCAGGGTGTTGCCAAGGCCTTCAACGATGAGACAATAGGCAGTGCGGTGAAGAAGGCCAAGGAAGAGCGGCGCGAGCCCACGCAGCTGGAACTCATAGAGGAGAACCGCCGCCTGCGCAGCCAGAACGCCAACCTTCAGGACCAGATAAAGCAGCTCAAGAGCCAGGTGCTCTCGCTGCAGCGCACCATTGCCCGCATCTCATGAGCCGCCGGGTGATGATAGGCCGTCTGGCCATGGGTGGCGGCGCGCCGGTGCGCGTGCAGAGCATGACCAACACCGACACAATGGACACCCGCGCCACCGTGGAGCAGGCTCTGCGTATGGTCGAGGCCGGGTGCGAGCTGGTGCGGATTACGGCTCCCGATGTACGTGCTGCCGAGAACCTGGGGCGCATAAAGGACGAACTGCTGCGCCGGGGGTGCGATGTGCCGCTGGTGGCCGACATCCATTTCAACCCCAAGGCTGCCGAGGTGGCCGCCGCGCTGGTGGAGAAGGTGCGCGTCAACCCCGGCAACTACACCGACCGCAACACCGGACGCACCGAGTTCACCGAGCAGGAATACAACGACGAGCTGCTCCGCATAGGCGACCGCATGGGCCGTCTCATTGACATCTGCAAGACCCATGGCACCGCCATGCGCATTGGCACCAACCACGGCTCGCTCAGCGAGCGTGTGGTGAGCCGCTACGGCAACACGCCAGAGGGCATGGCACAAAGCGCCTTGGAGTTCGCGCAGGTGTGCGCGGGGCGTGATTTCCACTCGCTGGTGTTCTCCATGAAGGCCAGCAGCGTCAAGGTGATGGTGGAGAGCACGCGCCTCTTTGTCGACAAGATGCACGCCATGGGCATGGACTACCCCATTCACCTCGGCGTCACCGAGGCGGGCGACGGCGAGCAGGCCCGCCTCAAGAGCGCGGCCGGAATCGGTGCCTTGCTCCTCGACGGCATCGGCGACACCATACGTGTGTCGCTGACTGAGCCGCCCGAGGCTGAGATGCCGGTGGCCTACGGCATACTGCAGGCCGTGGGCGCAAGAATCACACAATGCGAGTACATCGCCTGCCCCTCGTGCGGACGCACGCAGTATGACATTCAGAAGGCTCTGCACGACATCAAGCTGCGCACCGCACACCTGACCGGTGTGAAGATCGGCGTCATGGGGTGCATCGTCAACGGCCCGGGCGAGATGGCCGATGCCGACTATGGGTACGTGGGTTCGGGCGCGGGCAAAATCACACTCTACAAGGGCAGGGACATAGTCAAGCGCGACATTGACCAAAGCGACGCCGTCGACGAACTGGTGAGCCTGATAGAGTCAGACCAGCTGGAGGCCGCACACCGATGAAGTGGAACTTCATCCTCTTCGTTCCGGCGCTGGTGAGCGTGGTGTGGTCAATGCTTACGGTGCTGCTCCCGCGCCGGCCCACCAGGGCGCAGCTGCTGCTGTCGGTGTCAATGCTGGTCATGGCTTTTTCCGAGTCAATGCTGGCCGTCTACTTCCGTGGGCGCGCTGGCGGCCTGTTCATCTACGATTATTTCTTTGAGGTGTCGGCCTTGTTCTGCGCGCCTGTATGCTTTCTTGGGGCGTGCTCACTGGCCGAGCCCAGGGGGGTGAGCCTGGGGCAGCGGTGGGTCATGGCTGTGCCGTTGCTGTTCATGGCGGTGCTTACGGCCACATCGTTCTCGATTGGCCCCAGGCGCTACGAGGCCATGTGCCAGGCCTGGCGCGCTGGCTCGGCCGCAATGGTTCCGGGCGACGCCGCCTGGAATGTGCACCTCGTCGTTGACCGCATGGTCTTTCCTGCCTTGTTTGTAGCAAACTCGTGCGCGGTGCTTGTCGCGGCTGGCTGCAAGGTGAGGCTGTTTGCCGTGCGCTACAACACCTTTTATGCCGACAGTGTTGGCGGAGGCGAGCTCGACAGCCGTGCCGTCAGCGCGGTTGTGTGGTGCTTCCTGCCGCTGGCCGCGGCCACGTTCTACTTCGTCGAGGCGCGCCCGGCCTACTTCAAATACTGGCTTATCGGCACGGCTGTGGTGCTCTCTGCGCTGCAATGGATGGTGGGGCGCTTCGTGTTCGCACTGCGGGTCGACGCCAGGCAGTTGGCGCTGCTCATGCGCGGCCGCATGAAAGGAGGCGTGTCATGACGCCGGTGGCCATATGCTATTTCGTGCTGGGGTTGCTTTCGCTGCTATGGCCTGTGGTCATGATTTTCTTCAAGCGCAGCGTGCTGGGCGCGCAATGGCTGCTCATGGGGTCGTCGATGGCCTCGGGCTGCACCATGCTGCTCTACAGCACCCTTTTCAATTCCTTCCTGTGCGGGGAATACCTGCTGGTGATCATGTACATGCTTGCCGCGCTTGCCACGCCGATGGTGATGTACAGCGCCTTGGCTGTGCTGCTGCGTCCGCGCGGGGTGGGGCTGCTGGCCAGGCTGGCTGTGGCGGTGCCCGCCACGGTGGCCCTGCTCATGGCCGCGTCGGTGGCGGTGGGCGGAGCCGACATGTACCGCCTGTGGGTGGCGCGCGCGGCCACTGGCGACGGTGGCGAGTTCTATGAGGGCAGCTGGCGCTACAATGTGATTGTGGCCGTGCACTACTGGCTTTTCGCCACGGTTGCCGTGGCCGAGGCGGTGCTGGCCGCCGTGGCCGGACTTAGGGGGCTGCGCGGCTTCGGCAGGCTGCTGGGCAACTACTACGCGGGCAACAGCCGCCGTGCGGCAGGGGCTCGGGGCGTGGTGGTGTGCGAGGCGGTGCTTGCGGCCTCCTATGCGGTGCTGGTCGTGGCGTGGCCGTTTGCCTCGCCCAGGGGGGTGTGGGCGGCCGCCATGTGGTCGGCGGTGGCGGCGGCGGCGACGCTGCTGCTCGGCTGGAATGTCTACAGGCTCGACTACGGTGCCGAGCGGCTGCCGCAGTATCCGGCGCGCGTGCTGGCACGCAACAACATCAAGGCGGCCTCGCGCAGGCTGGCCGACCACGTGGAGGGCGGCCGGGCCTACCTTGACCCCGACATCTCTGTGTTCTTGCTTGCGTCGACCCTCAAGATGACCGAGGATGACGTCATAGACTGTGTGCACCACCTCAGCGGCGGCAAGTTCGGCGACTACATCGACGGTCTGCGTGTGGAGTATGCCGCCGGGCTGCTGCTATCGGCCGAGGGTGGCGGCTACACAGGCCGCGAGGGGCTCACCCGTCTGGCCCACCGCTGCGGTTTTCTCGACCTCGACCGTTTCGACGCGGCCTTCCGCCGCGTGATGCACTGCGGCCCCGACGAGTGGATGGCTGGCCGTTGAGCCTCGCCTACCGCTTGCCGCCGCGCAGCAACACATCCATCACCTTGCAGATGCGCGTGTTGGTGTCGGCTATCTGTTCGCTGCCGTCGACGGTGACCAGCCGCCCGCTGACGCGATAGTAGTCGAGCACCGGACGCGTCTGCTCGTCGTAGAGCTCTATGCGGTGGCGGATGACCTCCTCCGTGTCGTCGGCGCGGCCGCTGATGGCGGCGCGCTCGTGTATGCGCCTCACCAGCTCGTCGCGCGGCACGTCGATGGCAATGATGGCGTCGATTGAAAGCCTCAGCTTCGAGAACAGGAACTCCAGCGTCTGCGCCTGCGCCACGGTGCGCGGGAAACCGTCGACGATGCAGCCCCTGTATTCCGAGGGCTCCTGCCCCTCGCCGCCTGCCACTCCGCGCAGCGCCTGCGCCAGCAGCTGCACCACTATGTCGTCGCCCACCAGGTCGCCGCGGTTCATGATGGCCTGCGCCCGCTGCCCCAGCGGCGAGCCCTTGGCCACCTCCTGCCGCAGCAGGTCGCCGGTAGAGATGTGCAGCAGGTCGTATTTCTCGGCCAAAAGGTCGGCCTGTGTGCCTTTGCCGGCGCCAGGTGCGCCGAAGATGACGATGTTGAGCATAGCGTCTTGTTTTTGTTGTGTTCGTGATTATAACGCGCGGAGCCACCACTTTATTGCGCGGCCCGCCCGGCAACCCCCGCCGGGCAGCGCTGACTCCGTGTCAGGGCCGTCTGTTCTTCGATTGTTCTCCGATTGTTCTTCGATTGTTCTTCGATTTATAATCGGAGAACAATCGAAGAACAATCGGAGAACAATCGAAGAACAGCCTGTCCTGGCGTGTTTTGCGGACAGCCGCTAAAGGGTGTACCACTCCTTGAATTCGGGCGACTTGGCCTTGCTGATGGTCACCGGCCCCGGTGTGGCCACCGCAAGGGTGAGCATCAGCTTGCCCGGAGGTATCACGGTGATGCTGCGTATGGCGCTGTGGGCCACGATGTACTGCCGGTTGGCGCGGTAGAAGAGCCTTGGGTCGAGCCGCTCCATAAGGGTGTCGAGCGGGCTGTCGACCACGTAGCCCCGCCCTTCGGCCATCACGATGTGTGTCACGCGGTCCTCGACATACATGCAGGCCACCTTGCGCAGGTCGACCGGCACCAGTTGGTTCTGCATGGGGATGAGGAGGAACGACTGGTGGCCGCGCTGCGCCGCCGGCTTGGACTGCGGAGCCCCGGCCCCGGCCAGCCGCTCTATCTTCTGCACGGCGCGCCGCAGGTCGTCCTCCGCTATGGGCTTGAGCAGGTAGTCGACGCCGCCGCTGCGGAAGGCGTCGAGGGCATACTGGTCGTAGGCGGTGGTGAAGACCACAGGGCAGTCGATGCGCACGCGGTCGAACACGATGAAGGCCGAGCCGTCGGCCAGGTGGATGTCCATAAAGACGAGGTCGGGGGCGGGCGAGGGGCTGCCGCCGAAGTAGTCGGCGCACTCCTCGATGCTTTGCAGCACCGCCAGCACCCTGGCCTCGGGCAGCACGTTGCGGAGAGCCTGCTCCAGGTGGGCTGCGGCCAGCGACTCGTCCTCGACGATGACGATGTTTCTCATATCAGTGGTATTTTCACGGCAAACGTGGTGCCGTCGTTTTCTATTGTGATCTCTCGGCCAAACTGCAGGCTGTAGCGCTTGGACAGGTTGCCAAGGCCAATGCCCGCGTCGGCATTGTGGGTCTCCGACTTGGGCCTGATGGGGTTGCTCACCACGAGCTTGCCGTCGGCAGTGGTGCCAATCTCGATGGGCAGCGGGGCGCGGGTGGTGGCCACGTTGTGCTTGATGGCGTTCTCCACCAGCAACTGCACGCTGATGGGCACCATGCTCAGGGCGAGCATCCGCGGGTCGATGCTCTCGCTGACGCGCAGGCTCTCTCCATAGCGTATGCTCATCATGTAGAGGTAGTTATGTGTGAACTCCATCTCGTCGGCCAGGCTCACCTCGTGGCGTCCCTCCAGGGCATAGCGGTAGGTGGCCGCCAGCTTGTGCAGGTACTGGTGTGCCTTCCCGTCGTCGGTGCCGATGAGGGCGTCGAGGGTGTTGAGGCTGTTGAAGAGGAAGTGGGGCGACATCTGCTTCATCAGGCTGTCCATCTGTATGCGCAGGTTCTCGCCCTGCAGCTGCTCGTTCTGCAGCGACAGGCGCTGCTGGCGGGTCACGTTGAAAAGCAGCAGTGTGACGAGGTAGGCAATCATGGCAGTGGTGCTGTAGATGATGATGGCCACCGGCAGCGTGTAGACCGAGCATCCGTAGGCGGCCTGCTCTACGGCATAGCTTGCGCAGGCCATGGCCCCGGCGGTCACCAGCGACACCAGCAAGGCCAGTAGTAGCTGCGCCGGGCGCTTGATGCGCAGCACTATCCAGAAGTTGAACGTGTAGACGAGCAGGAAGTTGAGCAGCATCGTGGTCAGGCTCACCAGCGGGTGGAAATCCTGGTTGAGGCTGTGCGTAGCGTTGTTGTAGTTGCCCATCACCATCACGGCGCAGAGTATGGCCGCCGAGGCCAGCGTGACGCGCATCAGGCGCGGGGTGCCGAAGGGGTGCAGCAGCTTGTGCTCCTTGCCTTTGTGTTGTGGTGTGTTGCCTGTCATGGCTTGCGGTATTTTTTAATGAAACGGAGCGACTGGCAGGCAGTGATGAAGTATACCCCCGCCTGCACCCAAAGGGCCAGGTACTCGCCCCGCACCTCGTGCAGGGCAGCCCCTGTCGACGAGATGCGCACGAAGCCCTGTATGCCTGGCGTGGAGGGGAACAGGTAGCTGAAAGCCAGCCAGAAGCGCGGCATGTTGCTCTGCGGCCACACCACTCCGCTCAGGAAGAACAGCAGCACGCTGAAGAAGAGGCCGCAAAGCACGCCGCTCATCTTCTCGTGTACGAAAAAGTTGCCGAAGGTCATGCCGAAGAAGGTCACGGCCAGTATGAACGGCAGCAGGAATGCGGCCAGCGTGAGCGGCGAGCCCAGCTGTGGCAGGCTGAACCATCGCGGCACCAACCACAGCACGAAGCACGAGATGGGTATGTAAAGCAGGATGAAGCACAGGGCACGGCCTGCGGTGACGCGGTGGATGGAGCGGCTGCGCAGGCGTGGCGGAATGAGGTGCAGGGCACGACGGCTCTCGTTGGCCTCGCCCGCCATGATGGTTATGCCGAAGAAGAGCGTCTGGTGCAGCACCAGCATCAGCAGTGCCGGTATGAAGAAACTGCCGAAGCCTCCGGCAGGGTTGTAGAGCTTCACGTCGTCGTACACCACCGGCTGCACCAGGTTGCTGGCCTGCTCGCCGTCGATGCCCGCCATGGCGTAGCGTTCCAGCTCGATGGTGTGCATCTCGTCGATGAGCAGGTTGCTGCCGCCCACTACGGCATTCTTGTAGTAGTAGAACGAGCTCATGTCGCAGAACACTCCTATGCGTGCCGTGCGCATGTCGGCCAGGCGGGTGCCGTAGTCGGCTGGCAGGTAGAAGATGGCGTGCACGCGGTGGTCGCGCATCAACTGCTCGGCCTCAGCCATGTTGTTGCAGCGGAAGTGCACGTCGACCTCCGGCAGAGCGTCGAGCTTGTGTACGAAGCGCTTGCTGGCCTCGCACCGGCTCTCGTCGACCACGGCCACAGGCAGGTTGTGCATGTACTCCGTGTTGTAGATGGCACAGAACGCAAGCGGGTAGATTACCGTGGCCACAAAGAAGACAAGCAACGTCATGCGGTTGGAGAACACACGCCGCAGCTCGGCGGTGAACACCTCCCATATATCCTGAAGTATGAGCTTCATGCCGGCCTCCTTTCCCATTGGCGGTAGTGGCGCGCGAACATGGCCGCCCCCACCATCCCCAGCACACCGAAGCCCAGCAGGGCGCAGATGTGGGGCCAGCAGTGCTCCAGTCCGTTGCCGAATATGGCCACGTCGCAGTATGTGCGGTAGAAGTGGCGGATGGGGTAGAGCCAGCTCAAGCCGTTGAAGACGTTGGGCATGGCCTCTATCGGGAACGAGAAACCGCTGAGCGAGAAGCACAGTGCCCCATACACCGCCCCTATGCCAGTGGCCAGCGGCGGATCCTGTATGCATCCGGCAATGAACACCCCGGCACACTGTGCCGCAGGCACAAGCAGCAGGCAGGCGAGCATCATTAGCGGCCAGTTGCCCGCCATCGGGAAGTGCATCGGGCCGAACATTATCAGCTCGGCCACCAACAGCAGCAGTGTGAAGTGCACCGTGTAGGGAAGCAGTTTGCCAGCCAGCGCCACGAAGGCGTTGCCACCGGCTTTCTTCATTAGGCTGCGCACGGTGCGCTCCTCCCACTCGCGTCCCATGAGGTAAAGTGTCTGCAGCAGGGCAATGAAGGCTATCACGGCCGGTACGAGGGTTGTCATGAGATAGACCTGGTAGCTTGCCCAGGGGTTGCCGACCAGGTGGGTGTCGAACTCCACGGGCATAATCAGCCCCATAATCTGCTCCTCGTTGTAGCCTTTTTTGCGCAGCACCTCGCGCTGCACGGCTCCGGCGGCCAGCATACCCATCGTGGCCAGCTGCTTGTAGCTCAAGGTGCCTGCCAGGAGGTAGGCCGGGTTGCTGTATAGGCCGAAGTGGGGCGAGCGGAACTGGAGCACGTCGTTGTAGGTGCCTTTGGGTATCTCGTAGAAGGCGAATATCTCGCCGCGCTGCATGGCAAGCCTGGCTGCCGTGTGGTTGTCGTAGACGGCCACCACCTCTACTCCCTGCGTGGCATTGATTTCATGGCACAGGCGGCGCGATAGGTAGCTGCCGTCCATGTCGACCACAGCCACCGGAAGTCGCTGGGGCTGCCCTTCGCGCATCATTGTGGCGAAGAATGTGAAGGTTAGTATGATACCGAGGGTGAGCAGTATGAGGTAGCGTGGCTTTTTCACCACGCGCCTCATCTCGCGCCTCGCCACCCTTGCAATGCGTGCCATCGTGCTATTCGATTATGGCTGTCATTCCGGGGCGCAGGCCCTCGATGGGTTGTTGCGGCACTGCCTTCACGTCGAAGCTCTTCACGTCGTACTGGCCGTTGGTCTTGGTGGCGCGCCAGGTGGCGTAGCTGGCCATGGCCTGCACGCGGCTCACGGTGCAGGGGAAGGTCTTGTCGCCCAGGGCGGGCACGCGCACTTGCACCGTAGAGCCCACGGTGATGTCTTTCAGCAGGTCCTCCCTCACGGCGAAGAACATCCACGACTCGTCCATGTCGAGCACGCTCATGACCGGGCTGCCGGTGCCGATGAGGTCGCCCATGCGTGCGAATACCTCCACCACCTCGCCGTCGCAGGGGCTGACGAGGTAGCTGTCGTCGAGGTAGCTCTGCACCTCGGCCACCGCTCCGCCGGCCTGGCCCACCAGGGCCGCCGCCGCGTCGATGTCCTCGCGCTGGGCTCCCTCCTGTGCCATGAGGTACTGCTGCTCGGCCGCCGCGCAGTCGGCTTGTGCCACCTTGTACTTCGCCTCGACCTCGTCGAGTTGCTGCGCACTCACCACACCCTTCTCCTTCAGGCCTTTGACGCGCTCGTAGCTCTTGCGGTACACCTCCTCGGCGGCCTGTGCCTTCTGCCACACCTGGTAGGCCATCTCTTTCTGCTGGCTGCGGGCTCCGGCCTGTGCCTTGCGGCTTTGGGCGCTGGCGGCGTTGCGCACCGACGTGGCTTGTATCATCTTGGCCTGCACCTGGCGGCTGGCTATGTGGGCCAGCGTGTCGCCACGTCGCACACGGTCGCCCTCGTGCACATACAGGGTGTCGATGTGGCCGGGCACCATGTTGCTCACCCGGTATTCGGCGGCGTCGACCTCGCCGGCTATGATCTCTTTCTGTGGATGAATGGCCGTCAGCCCCACCACGGCCACCAGCGCCACCGTGGCAATCACCACGGCAAGCCCTATCAGCATCGATTTGTTGTTCTCTTTCATTGCAGTGTTGGTATATTGTTAGTCGTTGTTGATGTTTCTTCCAAGAGCCTGGCGCAGGTAGAGGCGACCCATGGCTATCTCGATTTTGGCGTCGGTGAGCTCGCTTTCGGCCTGCATCCATGCCGTCTGGGCTGCCAGCAGGTCGCTGCTGCTGCACATGCCCTCGCGGAAGCTTTCGTCGGCCAGCCTCATGCTCTCCTCGGCGGCTTCCAGGTTGCTCTCTGCCTCGGCGCGGTGGCGGTAGGCCAGTTCCAGCTCGGCACCGAGCTTGTTGACCTGCAGCTCTATCATCTCCTCGGCCTCGCGCAGCTGCAGCTGCGCTTCGCGGCGTTTGGCCTTGGCCGCCTTGAGCGAGTAGATGCCGCCCGGATGGGCTATGGGCACGTTCACTGCCACCCCGGCCATCCATGTGCCGCCCCAGCTGTTGCTGAAGCCGTCGAAGACGTTTGGATTGGAGAGCATGTAGCCGCCTGTGGCCACCACATTGGGCTTCAGTGTGCTGGCGGCCACGCGCACCCCTTGCAGGGCCAGGCTGTCGGCCAGCCGCAGCATACGCAGCTCGGCTCGGCGCGAGTAGACGGCGTCCATGTCGGCGGTGGCGAAGCGTGTGGCCTCGCCCTCGGCGGCCCCGGCCTCAAGCCCGTCGGGCGAAACCTCGAAGTCGCTGCCCAGCGGCATTCCGCACCGCTGCGCCAGCAGCATCTTTGCCAGCGCCAGCCCGTTGGTGGCCTTGGTGAGCGTCATCTGCGCCTCGCTGTGCTTGACGCGCACCTTGGCCAGGTCGCCCTTGGTGGCCATCTCGGCCTCGACCAGCAGCTGCACGTTGTGCTCCAGCGTGTCGAGCAGCGAGGCGAACTGCTCGGCCAGCTCTTTCTTCTGCTGCACGCTGACCACCTGCCAGTAGGCCTCGTCGACGGCCAGCAGCGTGGCCTCGCGCTCCTTGTCGAGCTGCACGCCGCTCAACTCGTCGAGCAGGCTTGCCGCACGGTAGGCGGCGAGCAGTTTGCCGCCCATATATATAGGTTGCGTGAGGGTGACGGCGGCCACGCCGATGTTACGCGTGTCGGTCTCGAGAGCGTTCACTATGTCCTCGCCCACGCCGTTGAGCGCGCTGATGGCGCGTCCGTTGCCCAGCGCGTTGCCCAGGGCATCGGCCAGGGCGCTGCCGAAGAGGGGCAGCCCGTCGAGCTCGTCGTGCAGCGCCTGCACTATGTCGGCCTGCACATTGTCGCCCATGTGGCCCACGCGCTCTTTCTGCTCGTCGCTCAGGAGGTTGACGCTGCGATCCATCCACACATATCCGCCGTTGGCGCTCACCTTGGGCAGCATCTGCCACAAGGCCGCGTGTTTGAGCGCGTCGGTCTGCTCGCGCTTCGCTTCGGCACGCTTCAAGCCCAGGTTGGCGCGCAAAGCGCGTGCGCGGCAGGTGTCGAGCGACAGCTGCCCTTGCGCTGCGCAGAGTGTCGCCGTGCATAGCAACAGAGTGATAATGAGTTGTTTTTTCATCTTGTAGTTGAGTTTTTCTGCCGGCAAAAATAGTTAAATTTTAACATTTGGCACCCTTATAAACGCTCGAATGACAAAAATAGTGCGTTGAAACGCCTTTTTTTTTGGCTGACGCGAGGATAATCGCGCCCCGGCAGTAGTGAGCCTGCCAGGCACCGGCTGGCGGCCTTGCGTGGTGCTTCCCTACGGCGTCGCTACGCAACAGGATGCTTGAAATCCAGTTTTGGTATAATCGTCTGATTTATAATTATCTATCGTAATGAAAGAACCTCGGTGCAAGTGTTGTCTGTAATTAATTGTAAATCAGTGCAAAGGATAGACCAACTCCTACTCAACTCCTACTCATCTACTACCCATCGCCTACTGAATGCCTACTTTAGTAGGTGATGGTATTGTGATGAGCAGTTGTTGACATGCTGTTAATGCGGCGGAGGGGCAGGCCTGGCAGCCTTCGCGGGGCATTTTATTTTCGGCATGGTGCAATAAAAGCGCAGGCGCGCCGTTAGGCGGTTATTAATTATATAGACAAAGACTGCAAGATGAAAAGCATTGCCATACTCACCGGCGGCGGCCCCGCCCCGGGAATGAACACAGTGGTGGCCTCGGTGGCCAAGACCTTCCTGCGCGACGGTTTCCGCGTCATAGGGCTGCATGGGGGCTACAGCGCCCTCTTCACCGAGTCGCCGCGTATGCGCGAGCTGGACTACACCCTTGCCGACGAGATATTCAACAAGGGGGGCTCGATATTGAAAATGAGCCGTTTCAAGCCCAGCGACGAGGACTTTGAGCAGCGTTTCAACCTGCGCTTCTTCACCGACAACGAGGTGAAGCTGCTGGTGACCGTGGGTGGCGACGACACCGCGTCGACGGCCAACCGCGTGGCCAAGTTCCTGGCCGACAAGCATTACCCGATTGCCAACATTCATGTGCCCAAAACCATCGACAACGACCTGCCGCTGCCAAACAGCAGCCCCACCTTCGGCTACAACAGCGCCAAGGCGCAGGGGTGCGTGCTGGCCACCGCCGTGATGGAGGATGCCCGCACCAGCGAGAACTGGTTCGTGGTGAGCGCCATGGGCCGCTCGGCGGGTCACCTCGCCCTCGGCATTGCGGGCGCGTGCCACTACCCGATGGTGATTATTCCTGAGTTCTTCAACCGCACCGAAATCACGGTCGACAAGATAGTGAAGATGGTTGTGTCGAGCATCGTTAAGCGCAAGCTGATGGGCATCGACTACGGCGCGGCGATGGTGAGCGAGGGGGTGTTCCACTCGCTCAGCGACGAGGAGATACGCAACAGCGGCATACACTTCAGCTACGACGAGCACGGCCACCCGGAGCTGGGCAAGGTGTCGAAGGCTCACATATTCAACGACCTTGTGGAGCGCCGCATACGCGAGCTCGGCATGAAGGTGCGCACACGGCCGGTGGAGATAGGCTACGAGGTGCGCTGCCACACGCCGATAGCCTTCGACCTCACTTACTGCTCGCTCATGGGTATGGGTGTGCACACCCTCTTCAACGACGGCTGCACGGGCTGCATGGTCTATGTCGACCACCAGGGCAACGTGGCGCCGCTCTACCTCAAGGACCTGCAGGATCCCGCCACGGGCAAGATACCGCCGCGCCTGGTCAATGTGGGAAGCAACAAGGTGCAGAGCTATGTGAACGACATCATGGACTACATCACGCCCGCCGACTACGATGCCGCACGCCGCTATCTGCCCAACCCCGAGGAATATGACTTCAAGCGCATCCTCAACTGGTAGGCCCCGGGCGGGTCGCGCCTGGCTGTGGATTGCGCTCGCGGCTGCCCTGTCGCTGGCGCCGGCCTCGGTGTCGGCGCAAAGCAAGAGCCAGCTGGAGAAAGACAAGGCCAAGGTGGAGAAGGAAATAAAGCAGCTGAACGCCGACCTCGCCAAAGCCAAGAAGAACAGCAAGAACAGCCAGAAGCAGCTGCAGCTGCTGGAGCAGAAGATACAGCAGCGCACCAAGCTCATCAACAACATCAGCGGCCAGCTAAACCTGCTGGGCGAGCAGATGGCCGCCACCAGCGACAGCATACAGCTCATGCGCTCGCAGGTCGACTCGCTGAAGACGGAGTATGCCCGCGTGGTGCGTGTGCTCTACGACGAGCGGGGCAACCTCGACCGCCTTGTCCTGCTGCTCGACACCCGCAGCTACAACTACGCCTTCCTGCGGCAGAAGTACTTTCGCGAGTATTCGCGCTACCGCCGCCGCCAGGCGGGCTTCATCAAGCAGAAGGAGGACGAGCTGAACGAGGCGGGGCTCAAGCTGGCGCAGCAGCGACAGCAGACCACCTCGCTCCTCGTGCAGGAGCAGCGCCAGCAGAAGGCCCTGGCCCAGGAGCAGAAGGAGCGCCAGCAGACCCTGAAGAAGAGCAAGCAGCAGGAGAAGTCGCTGCAGCAGCAGATTGACGTGAAGGAGCGTCAGAAGCGCCAGCTGCAGCAGCAGATACAGAAGATTATCAACGAGGAGATTGCCAAGGCCAACCGCGCCAAGAAGGAGCAGGTGGGCAGCCAGGGCAAGACAGCAAGCGGCGGCACGTCGGCCGCGAGCGGCGCCGATGTGGCGTTGAGCGCCGACTTTGCCTCGAACAAGGGCAAGCTGCCGTGGCCGTGCTACTACCAAAAGGTGCTGCGTGAATATGGCAAATACACCCATCAGAGCGGTGGCCAGAATATGAACAACGGCATCGACCTGCTCTGCAAGAGCGGCACGGCGGTGCAGGCAGTGTTCAGCGGCACGGTGAGCCGTGTCTTCACCACCCCCGCAGGCACACGCGGCATCATCGTCCGCCACGGCGACTACATGACTGTCTACGCTAACATGGGCACGGTCGCCGTGAAGGAGGGCGCGAAGGTAACCACCCGTCAGAACCTCGGCACTGTCTATACCAACGAGGACGGCACCGCCGAGTTCAGCTTCCAGCTGTGGAAAGGCACAGCGTCGCAAAACCCGCGCTCATGGTTGAGGTAGGGCATGGTGACGGACGCCCCGTCCTCTTCCTTTCCGACGCGCACCTCGGCAGCGGTGCCGACAGCCTTGAGCGCGAGCGGCAGCTCTGCGCCCTGCTCGGCGAGGCCGCCGGTCGTTGTCAGGCAGTCTTCCTGCTGGGCGACATCTTCGACTTTTGGTTCACCTACCGCCACGTGGTGCCGCGAGGCCATGTGCGCCTGCTCGGCAGGCTGGCCGAGCTGTCAGACAGCGGTGTGGGCATCCATTTCTTCATCGGCAACCACGACATGTGGGTCTTCGACTACCTGCAGGGCGAGGTGGGCGCGGCGACCTACAGTGAGCCGGAGCTTTTCCTCATCGGCGGGCGCCGCTTCCTGGTGGGGCATGGCGACGGTCTTGGCCACTTGGACAAAGGGTTTGATTTCATGCGCGGAGTGTTCCGCTCGCGCTTCAACCAGCGCCTTTTTGCCGCTTTGCCTTCCTCGCTCACATTCCCGATTGCCCGCCGGTGGAGCGACAACAACAAGCTTCGCCACGAGCGTCAGGATTCCCTCCATTACCTGGGCGACGACCGTGAGGGCATCGTCGTCTACTGCCGCCAGCGGCTGGAGGCCGAGCCAATCGATTATTGCGTCTTCGGCCACCGCCACACGCCACTGGTGATGCCGCTGGGTGAAGGCTGCACATACGTCAACACCGGCGACTGGCTCATAGGCCGCAACTATGCCGAATATTCACCAACCGACCACACCCTCTGCCTCTATGATTATCAGAAAGGCCGCATTGGCTGACGTGGACCGCATCATGCAGCTGGTGCAGTCGCGCATTGACTGGATGAACCTCAAAGGGTTGCACCAATGGAATGAGACCGACTACTTCGGGCGCTACCCGCGAAGCTACTGGGAGGAGGCCGTGGGCAGCTTTATGGTGGGCGAGGATCAAGGCTGTGTTGTGGTGGCGGTGGCTCTCTATCCGGACGATGTGCGCTGGACGCGCGACGGACAGTACACCGGTGCTCTCTGTGGCAAGGCGGTGTATCTGCACCACCTTGTGTCCGACCCATCGTATCCAGGCGCGGGGCGTGACATGATGGTTGCCGTGGAGGCTCTGTCCAAAGCCCGTGGCATCAATCTGCTGCGCCTCGATTCAGCTGTGGGCAACACGGTGCTGGAACGCTACTACTCCGCACTGGGCTACTCGCCGTGCGGCCTCTGCCACGACCGTCTTTACCACGGTGTTCTGCGCGAGAAACAGATATGACGCACTCATTCACCGCCACAATCATGCAAAGTGAGGGGCTGGATGCCGCCTATGTCGTTGTGCCTGTCGACATACGCGCGGTGTACGGCAGGGGCAGGCTTCGCGTCAACGCCACCTTCGACGGCCACCCTTACGCCGGCAGTGTGGTCAACATGGGTGTGCGCGACGATGAGGGGCGTGTGTGCTATGTAATCGGGATTACCAAGGCTGTGCGCAAGGCGATCGGGAAGAGCTTCGGCGACACGGTCTATGTAAGCCTTGATCCCATCGAAGTTGCAAAGTCGAGCAGGGTAGGGTAGCGGCGGTCCACCAGCCAGGGACGGTCCAGATGCGCCGTCGAGTTCTCACCCACAAGCACGGTTTTCATGCCTGCACGCTTGCCGAAAACCATGTCGGTTAGGCTGTCGCCAACCATGACACTGTCTTTCAGGCGCAGGCCTGGATGCTCACGCCTGGCCTGCAAGGCCAGGCCCACATTGGGTTTGCGGTAGAAACTGTGCGAACTTTCCAGGTGCGGGCAGTGGTATATGCAGTCTATCAGGCCACCGGTCTCGGCTTGCAGTTTGCGGTGCACGGCGGCAAGGTCGTCCTCAGTCATCAGCCCTTTGCCTATGCCCTGCTGGTTTGTGACGACGAAAATCCAGTCGAACCGTTGGCGGCACAGCCCCAGTGCCTCGGCCACGCCGGGAAGCACCTGCAGTTCGTCGGGGCATTTCACGTAGTCGTTGCGGCGCAGCGCGTTGAGCACCCCGTCGCGATCCAGGAACAGCGCTTTCATTCCGATGGCTTGGTTGATGGGGCGAGGTCGAGTTGAGCGCGGTGATAGTCGTCGGGCACGCCAATGTCGATGAAGTATGCCTCCGAGGGTATTGCGTAGAACGGCTCGGCCAACTGTTGCAGCACCTCCTGCTCAAAGGAGAACGCCGCCCCTGGCTTCCAAGCGTCGAGCAGCTGGCGTTGCATACGGTAGATGCCGCCGTTAATCTGGCCAGGGGCACCGTCGGCCCGCTTCTCGGCGAAGGCGACTATGCGGCTGTCTTCGTCAGTGAGCAACGCGCCGTAGCGTCCGGCATCGGGTACCCGGCGCGTGGCCACCACCAGGCGCGAGGGCAGCGCGTCGGCCTGCTGTATGAACTGGCTGTGCGCAATGTCGAACAGGGTGTCGCCGTTGAGCACCGTTATGCGCTCCTCACGGCAGCTGGCCAGTGCATTGACTATGGCTCCGCCTGTGCCGAGCGGCTTTGTCTCGCGTGCATAGTCTATCTTGATACCGCCATAGTTGCTGCCGAAGTATTCTTCCACCGCCTCGTGCATATAGCCTGTGGCCAGCACCACGTGGTCGTAGCAGCCTTGCAAGCGGTCGAGCAGGTGGCACAGGAAAGGCCTGCCTGCCACTGGGGCCATGGGTTTGGGGAGGTCGCTCACCACCTGCCGCAGCCGTGTGCCGAAGCCTCCGGCCAGTATCACCGCTTCGTTCATGGGCGGCAACTGTTTGTGCCACCGAACATGGCCGTCTCCACCAGCTCGCAGATGATGTGCCCCAGCATGATGTGGCTCTCTTGTATGCGAGGGGTGTCGGTGCTCGGCACGTTGAGCAGCAGTGTGCAGTCCTTCATCAATCCCCCGGTGGCGCCAGTCAGCGACACGGTGCTGATGCCCATATCCCGCGCCGCCGCGTAGGCTTCCACAATGTTGCGGCTGTTGCCGCTGGTGCTGATGCCCACCAGCACGTCGCCTTTGTGCCCCGTGCCGCGCAGCAGCCGGGCGAAGATATGCTCGTAGCCGTAGTCGTTGCCCACGGCGGTGAGGTATGAGGTGTTGCAGTGCAGCGCCTCGGCGTTGAGTGGCGGGCGGTCGAAGTAGAAGCGGCCGCTCAGCTCGGCAGCCAGATGCTGCGCGTCGGCGGCGCTGCCTCCGTTGCCGCAGAAGTGTATCTTGCCGCCGTCGCGGAGCGACTGCTCTATCAGCTCGGCCGTCTGCTCCACGCGTTGCATCAGCGCGGTGTCGGCCAGCACGGCCTGTTTCACGGCCACGCTCTGTTCTATCGATTGGGCTATTCGTGGATTCATTGCGTTGGTTATTTTATGGTCCAGGTCTTCAATCCTTCCGGCGTGAACTCGTAGCGCTTGGTCTCGCCGCCGAAGCCGGCCAGCGCCTGCCTCACCGCGAAGCGCGTCAGGCCCGGACAGTAGAAGAACATGAAGCCGCCGCCGCCCGCGCCGCTTATCTTGCCGCCGGTGGCCCCGGCTGCTGTGGCGGCGTTGTAGATGGCGTCTATGCGGCTGTTGCTCACGCTGCTGGCCATCATCTTCTTGTGCCGCCAGCCGAAGTCGAGTATGCCTCCGATGGCGTCAACCTGCCCCTTCAGCAGCACCTCCTTCATCTGCATGGCCTGCTCCTTGAGGCGGTGCATACTGTCGATGCTCGACGTGTTGTTGTTGCGCACGTTGCTCTGCTGCTCCTTGATTATCTCGGCGCTCACGTGCGAGGTGTCGGTGTAGTAGAGCAACAGGTTGTGGTTCAACTCGTCGATGTAGCGCTGGCGCACGCGCAGGGGGTTGACTATCACGTTGTCGCCAGCGAACTCCATGTAGTTGAAGCCGCCGAAGGTGGCGGCATACTGGTCCTGCTTGCCGCCTGCCAGTGCCAGGTCCTCGCGCTCTATCTCGTAGGCCAGCCGCGCAATGTCGTATTCGCCCAGCGGCAGCTTGAGCCATTCCACGTAGGCTCCGAGGATGGATACCACCAGGGTTGACGAGGTGCCGAGGCCGCTGCCCGCCGGCGCGTCGACAAACGAGGCCACGCGCAGCGACAGCGGCCTGTGTGTGAACTGGCGCACTATGCGGTTGTAGACGCCTTTGTGCAGTATGAAGTAGCCGTCGGTGTCGACCTCCATGGCGTTGTCGTACACTTCGCGCAGACCCTTGTCGGGCGCCACGAACTCCACCCGCCCGTCGTCGGTGGGCTCGATGGTGGTGTAGGCATACATGCTGATGGTGGCGTTGAGTATGGCTCCGCCGAAGAGGTCGCTGTATGGCGACACGTCGGTGCCGCCCCCGGCCAGCCCCAGCCGCAGGGGGGCTTTGCTTCTTATTGTCATGTTGTTGCTTTGTTCGTTTGGTTGTCGGCGCCGTGCGCGGCGCAGCTGTCTATGGCGGCCGTCATGTTGCTCCATGCATACTTGGCTTTCTCCTCCTTCAGCCCGGAGGCCATCCTGGCCTGCCAGCCCTCGTCGAAGAAGCGTGCCACGGCAGCCGCTATGGCGTCGGGGCGTGGCTCCACCACGAATCCCGCCTTGCCGGCGGGCACTATCTCCGGCAGTCCGCCCACGTTGGTCACCACCATGGGGCGCTCGAAGTGGTAGGCTATCTGCGTCACGCCGCTCTGCGTGGCTGTCTTGTAGGGTTGCACCACAAGGTCGGCGGCGCAGAAGTACAGGCTCACCTCGCTGTCGGCAATGAAGTCGGCGTGCAGGCTCACCCTGTCGCCCAGCCCCAAGCGGTCAATCAGGCTGGTGTAGGGCGTGGGGTCGTTGTAGAATTCGCCAGCCACAATCAGCCTCACCCCCGCTTGCCGCAGGCGGCTGTCGGCCATGGCCTCAAGCAGCAGGTCGAGGCCTTTGTAGTCGCGAATGAAGCCGAAGAAGAGGGCGTAGCGCCCCGAGGGGTCGAGACCGAGCCTGCGCAGCGCCTCGTCGCGCTCCATGGCGCCGCCGTAGTGGTCGTAGAGCGGGTGTGGGCAGAAGGCCTTGGCCTTGCGTCCCTTGGGGTCGAACAGGGCGATGTCGGCCTCCACCGACCGCGACATGGCCACCATGCCGTCGACCGACCGCACGAAATAGCGTGCCAGCAGGCGGTCGAAGGGGCGCTTCTCGTGGGGCACCAGGTTGTCGAGTATTGCCACCCGCCGCGTGCCCTTGCCTCCTGCCAGCCTGCACACTGTGCCCAGCGCCGGTGCCATGAAGGGCAGCCAGAACTTGGTGACCAGCAGGTCGGGACGCTGCCTCTTGATGTAGCGCGCGGTGCGCAGCCAGCTTAAAGGGCCGATGGCGTTGAGCCTGCGGCTGATTTTCAGCCCCTCGGGGGCTGGCTCGCTGCTGTACTGCGTCTTGCCGGGGAAGAGCACGGAGGGATATTGAAGGGTGAAGGTCACAATCTCCACCTCGTCGCCGCGCATGGCGTACTCGCGTGCCAGCCTCTCGTTGAATGCCGAGAGGCCGCCACGGTAAGGCCATGCTGTGCCGAGTATGATGACTTTCATGGGTGGCGCTGTCGTTGTTGATTCTGCTTCTCATAACGCAAGCACGCGCGCGATTATTGCGTGTGGCCGCACAAATATTGTCAAAAGTCCCGGCCAGGCCTGCATCATCATCGTCTCAACCACATGTCAACACAATATTATCTCCTACTTTTTTAGGTGATGATTAGGCGATGGGTAGTAGTTGAGTAGGAGATGAGTAGGAGTTGGTATGGTTTTAGTGTTGATTATCAGTGGTTTATGTTTATTGTCTATCTTACTATACAACATGCTGATATTCAGTAATTTCCTTTTTCGGTCAAGACTGGCTGTGTGGGGCTGTTGTCGGTGGGGCTGCGGGGGAGTTGCCGGGTGCGCTGGCGGCGTTTCAAAAAAAATGCGTAACTTTGCGCCTCGAAATGAGCGAGGCCTCCGTATACTATGTCGATGTGCTGCTGCCGCTCCACCTGCCTGGCTGCTACACCTATAGGGTGCCGCAGGAGTACAATGGGCAGGTGCGTCCCGGTGTGCGCGTGGCGGTGCAGTTTGGCCGCCAGCACATCTATTCGGCCATAGTCAGGCGTGTGCACACCAGCCAGCCGGTGTGGAAGACGAAGTATATCGTGGCCGTGATTGACAGCCGCCCGGTTGTCACCGAGGAGCAGATGCTGTTCTGGGAGTGGCTGGCGCGCTACTATATGTGCTCGCCGGGCGACGTGATGGCGGTGGCCATGCCTGCCAGAATGAGGCTTGCCAGCGAGAGCGTCGTGGCCATTCACCCCGACTACGACGGCGAGCTGTCGAGCCTCGGCAAGCACGAGGTGCAGATTGTGCAGTTGCTCATGGACCACCCTGTGGTGAAGGTAGAGGACATTGGCCGCGCCATTGGTGTGGCAAAGGTGATGCCACTTATACGCAGCATGATGGAGCGCTCCATTATAGTGATGGATGAGGAGTTGCGCGAGCGCTACAAGCCGAAGACCTCAACCTTTGTCGGCCTGGCCGAGGTCTACCGGGGCGACGACGCGCTGCGCGGTCTTTTCGACAGCCTTGAGCGTGCCGGACGCACCAAGCAGGTTGAGGTGCTAATGCAGCTGCTGCAGAAGGGCGGCAAGGAGCGTATGGCGGTGGCCAAGCGCGAGTTGCCGCAGGGTTCGTCGCTGCAGACGCTGATCAAGAACGGTGTGCTCGTGGCCGAGGAGCGCATGGAGAGCCGCCTTGAGCGTGTGGACGACAGCAAACTCGTGTCGCCCGCCTCGATAGAGCTCAACGAGGAGCAGTCGGCAGCCTACCGCTTGTTGAGTGACAATGGGCAGAATGTCAATCTGTTATACGGCGTCACTTCAAGTGGCAAGACAGAGGTCTATATAAAACTGATGGCCGATGTGGTGGAGCAGGGGGGACAGGTGCTCTTCCTGTTGCCGGAGATTGCACTCACCACACAGATAATTAACCGCTTGCGACGCTACTTCGGCTCGGCTGTGGGCGTTTATCACAGCCGTTTCTCGGCAAGCCAGCGCGTGGAGGTGTGGCGCAGGGCCATAGACCCCGACGGCGGTGTGCAGGTGGTGCTGGGGGCAAGAAGCGCATTGCTTCTTCCGTTCAACAATCTGAAACTGATAATTGTGGACGAGGAGCACGACACCAGCTACAAGCAGCAGGAGCCCGCGCCGCGCTACCACGCCCGCGACGCTGCCATCTACCTGGCCTCGCGCCTCGGGGCAAGGGTGGTGCTGGGCAGCGCCACACCGAGCATAGAGAGCTACTACAACGCCGTCAGCGGCAAGTACGGACTGGCCACGATGACAACCCGCTACGGCGGTTTCAGCCTGCCGCAGGTCGAGGTGGTCGACATGCGCGAGGCCCATGCGGAGAAAAGTGTGCACGGCCACTTCAGCCAGACGCTGCTCGACGCTGTAGGCGGCGCCGTGGCGCGCGGCGAGCAGGCCATACTCTACCAGAATCGGCGCGGCTTCTCGCTGCGCATCGAGTGCGACGACTGCCACCACACGCCACAGTGCGTCAACTGCGACGTGTCGCTCGTTTACCACAAGGCCTCCAACTCGCTGCGCTGTCACTATTGCGGCTACAGCATTCCCGTGCCCGGGGAGTGCCCGGCCTGCCGCTCGACGCGGCTGCGCATGGTGGGCGTAGGCACTGAGCGCGTGGAGGAGGACTTGCAGATAATGATGCCCGACGCGAGGGTGGCGCGCATGGACCTCGACAGCACGATGCAGAAGAACCAGTACATGGAGTTGTTGGCCGACTTCCAGGCGGGACGCATCGACATTCTGGTGGGCACGCAGATGGTCACCAAGGGGCTCGACTTCAAGCATGTGTCAGTGGTGGGCATAATAGGGGCAGACAGCATCATCAACTTCCCCAACTTCCGCTCCTTCGAGCGTGCTTTCCAGCAGATGACACAGGTGAGCGGCCGGGCAGGCCGCCATGGAGGCGGCGGTCGCGTCATCATACAGACTTTCAACCCTGTGCACCAGGTGTTGACCGATGTGATCGAGGGCGACTATGCCAGCCTTTACGACGAGCAGATACAGGAGCGGCGCGTCTTCCGCTATCCGCCGTTCTACCGCCTGGTCAGGGTCACGCTCAAACACCGTGAGCAGGGAGTGCTCAACGCGGCGGCGGCCTGGATGGCCGCGGCATTGCGCAGCGCGTTTGATTGGAGGGTGATGGGGCCGGAGTATCCGCTGGTGAGCCGCGTCAAGGGGCTGTACCTAAAAGAGATAACACTCCGCTTCGAGAAGTCGGAGCCGATAGCCGACGCAAAAAGGGTAATGTTGCAAGTGGCCGACGACCTTTTGAAGAACGAGGGGTGGTCGGCGGTTGCAGTAAATTTCGATGTAGACCCTTATTAGACAGCACTGTAACCCTCGGCGTGCAAAATAAATTTGGCCGGTTTGTAAAAAATGGCTACTTTTGCAACCTCAAACGAGAAAGTTACGCATGGGCAAGTCTTATACGACCAGCTCCCATTGAATCCCCCAGGGTAGGAATACAGCAAGGGTGTTTGGTTGTAGCGGTGCGATATAAACAGCTTGCCCTTTTTTGTGTGTCTATCAAATGGCAGGAGCATACATACTGATAGCCCTTGGGGTGGCCGTGTGGGCACTGGCGATGCCGGTTGTGCGCAGGCTGCCCGACGGCTTGATGCGCGGCATCACGGTCTTCGGAGGCGCGTTCCTGCTTGGAGTGTGCTGCTTGGACCTGCTGCCCGAGGCGTCGGAATACCACCTCGGCCGCGGCGAGTCGCCCCTGCCTGTCGGTTTGGGCAGGTTCGACAGCATCATGCCCTTCATCGCCATTCTGCTTGGGTTCCTGATGCAGCAAATGCTCGACGGCCTGTCGGCCCATGCCGAGCATGGCCACACCGAGGAGGGCTTCACCCTGGCGGGGCTGCTTGCCGGGCTGTGTATGCACGCCTTCCTCGAGGGAATGCCCCTTGGGCTTGGCGACGGGGTGGACGCCGGACTGATGTGGGGCATCGTCATCCACAACATACCGGTGTCGCTGCTGCTGGTTGGCATCATGGCCGACCGTGGATACAGCATGTGGCGCTGTGCGCTGGTGTTGCTGCTCTTCGGAATAATGTCACCGCTGGGGTCGCTCTTTGCCAACTGGTTGATTGGCGAAGGGTCGCGCTGGGTGCAGGTGCTCACTGGCATGGTGGTAGGCGTGCTGCTGCACGTAAGCTCCAGCATCCTCTTCGACCATAAAAGAAACCACTTCTCGTGGAGTAACATCGGTTTGATGATGGCGGCGTTTGTGCTGGTGGCAATAGTAATATAAGTAAGACAATGACCAATTTAGAACAGATAAAGGACCTTGTGTCGAGGAAGGATGCGTTGCGACGTTTCCTCGATGTTGACGGCAAGCGTGCATGGATTGCCGAGGAAGAGAAGAAGACAGAGGTGCCCGACTTTTGGAGTGACCCAAAGGAGGCGCAGAAGGTGGTGAAGGGCATCAACGCGCAAAAGAGCTGGGTGACAGCCTACGACGAGGTTGACGCGGCATGTGGCGACCTTGAGGTGATGGGCGAGTTCTTTGAGGCCGGCGAGGCCTCGGAAGAGGAACTCGCGGCACAGGTGGCCGTCACGCAAAAGAAGGTGGAGGGTCTGGAATTCAAGAATATGCTGCGTGGCGACAGCGACAGGCTCGATGCGGTGCTCAGCATCAATGCAGGTGCCGGTGGAGTTGAGGCGCAAGACTGGGCGGAGATGCTCATGCGCATGTACATACGCTATGCCGAGACGCACGGCTACCGTGTGGCTGTCTCAAACAGCCTTGACGGTGAGGGAGCCGGCATTAAAAGCTGCACATTGCAGATAGAGGGCGAGTTCGCCTATGGCTACCTTAAAAGCGAAACCGGGGTGCACAGGTTGGTGCGTGTGAGCCCATTCAATGCGCAGGGCAAGCGCATGACCTCGTTTACAAGTGTCAGTGTCACACCGCTGGTGGACGATTCCATAGAGGTGGTGGTAGACATGAGCCGATTGAGTTGGGACACATTCCGCAGCGGCGGTGCAGGTGGGCAGAATGTTAACAAGGTGGAAAGCGGTGTCCGCCTGCGCTACCAGTACAAAGACCCATACACAGGCGAGGAGGAGGAGATCCTGATAGAGAACACCGAGACACGCGACCAGCCCAAGAACAAGGAGAACGCCATGCGCCTGCTGCGCTCACAACTCTACGACCGTGAGTTGCGCCACCGTATGGAGGAACAGGCAAAGATCAAGGCTGGCCAGAAAAAGATAGAGTGGGGCTCGCAAATACGCAGCTACGTTATGGACGACCGCCGAGTGAAAGACCACCGCACAGGATACCAAACCTCGGATGTTGCCGCCGTCATGGACGGCTATATTGATGAGTTCATCAAGGCATACCTGATGGAGTTTGGCGGCGAGGGATGACAAAGGCAGACATCTTCGTGACCATTGGCGGCTATGGGCGGCAATGTAGAGGCCGATTGGGACAGGGCCAGGCGTGATTTTGAGGCATACCTGCGGCTTGAGCGTGGGTTGGCCGACAATTCTGTGGCGGCATACCTGATTGATTTCGGCCACATGAGCTCCAATATGATGGCGCTCGGCGTGGCTCCTACAGATGTCGACACAGACCATTTGCGTCATCTGCTGGCCGAGATGAACGAGGCAGGGGTGGCAGCCACAACCCAAAGAAGGATGTTGAGCGGCTGGCGCATGTTCTTCAAGATGTTTGTGCTTGACGGCGACAAGGACGACAATCCAGCGTCGATGCTCGAGATGCCTGAAAGGCCGGAACGCTTGCCCGATGTGCTCACCGACGAGGAGATAACGCTAATACAGTCAACATTCGACCAAAGCACCCCCGATGGCGCGCGCAACAACACCATGGTGGAGTTGATGTATGACTGTGGCCTACGGGTGTCGGAGGTGATAAACCTCCGCATGGCAAATGTTTTCGTAGACGATGGCTACCTGCTTGTGGTAGGCAAGGGCAGCAAGGAAAGATGGGTGCCTATCGCTTCGCGGGCACTGGATATGCTTGACATTTACGTAAAACATGTGCGGACGCTTATCACGCCGAAGCCTGGCGAAGAAAGTTACGTTTTCCTGAACCGCAGGGGGGGGCACATGACGCGACAGATGGTGTTCATCTTCCTGCAAAGGGCTGTTACTGACGCTGGTATTGGCAAACACATCAGCCCGCACTCATTGCGACACAGTTTTGCGACAGAACTTGTGGAAAATGGTGCGGACTTGCGAGCGGTGCAAGAGATGCTGGGGCACTCGAGCATAGCCACAACCGAAATCTATACCCATATCAGTCGCGACACCTTGCGCCAAACCATAGCTCTGCACCCACACTACAACATTGCCGAAGACTGACAGTCGCCGCTTCCTGTTTTGATAAAAACACCGCCCCGCTAAAGTTGCGTGCATAAAAAGTTATTTGCTGCCATAATTGATTGTTACACAATGATGGATGGCCCGTGGCGAGAGGCTGGGGTGACTGGTTTTTGAAATAGGGAGCGGCCGTTTCAATATTTTTGTGTATATTTGCACATTAAAAATTCACTAACAAACAAGCAAACTAGCTGATTATGAAATACGATATAATAGTAATAGGCAGTGGCCCCGGTGGCTATGTGGCCGCAGTGAAGGCCGCGCAACTTGGTCTGAAGGCTGCCGTGGTGGAACGAGAGAATCTGGGTGGCATCTGCCTGAACTGGGGTTGCATCCCGACGAAGGCTCTCCTCAAGAGCGCACAGGCTTTCAATTATGCTCGTCATGCCGCGCAATACGGTGTGAAGGCCGAAAGCGTTGAGGCTGATTTGGCTGCCATGGTTGACCGCTCGCGCGGGGTGGCGCAGACAATGAACAAGGGCGTGGAGTTCCTGTTGAAGAAGCATGGCGTAGATGTTCTGCGTGGAGAAGGCAAGCTGCTTCCTGGGCGCAAGGTGAGTGTGGCCGGGGAAGAATATGAGGCTGAACACATTGTGGTGGCTACCGGCGCCAGGTCAAGGCAGATGCCGTCAATGCCACAGGATGGCCGCCACATCATAGGTTACCGCGAGGCAATGACCCTCACCGAAAAGCCACAGCGGATGCTTGTGTGCGGCAGCGGTGCCATAGGCTCGGAGTTCGCCTATTTCTACCAGAGCATCGGCACACAAGTCACACTGGTGGAGTTCATGCCGCAGATTATGCCAAATGAAGACGAGGATGTTGCGGCACAGATGAGCCGTTCTCTTCGCAAAATGGGCATGAAGGTGATGACCTCCAGTTCGGTGGAACATGTAGACGTGGAAGGAGAAGTCTGCCATGTTACTGTGAAGGACCTTAAGAAAGGCACAGAGCAGGTAATCGATGTCGATGTTGTGCTCAGCGCGGTTGGAGTGGTCACAAACCTTGAGGGGCTTGGACTTGATGAGTGTGGTATCAAACATGAGAGAGGCAAGATAGAGGTTGACGACTATTATCGCACAAATGTCCCCGGCTACTATGCCATTGGCGATGTGGTTCACGGGCCGGCATTGGCGCATGTGGCCTCGAAAGAGGCTGTGTGCTGTGTGGAGCACATTGTAAAAGGTGAAGCTGCCAGGGTGAACTACGGCAATGTTCCAGGGTGCACATACACCAGTCCTGAGGTGGCAAGCGTCGGCCTTACGGAACGCAAGGCCGTTGAGGCTGGCCACAAGGTGCTGGTGGGCAAGTTTTTCTTCAAGGCAAGCGGCAAGGCCACTGCTGCCGGGGCAACCGACGGTTTTGTGAAGGTGGTTGTTGATGCCGATACCGACCTCATACTGGGTGCCCATCTGTGCGGAGAAGGTGTAACCGAGATGATTGCAGAGTTGGTGGCTGCACGTGAGGCTGGAATGACTGCCAGGCAGTTGGCCGAGGCCATCCATCCGCACCCAACTATGAGCGAGGCTGTCATGGAAGCGCTCGAAGCTGCCCATGGTGAAGCTATACATGGATAAAAGCTGACGTACATGCAACTACTGCCATTCTCAAGAAAGAGCATAGGTGACGGAGTGTTTGTGAACGTAAGCAATCACTTCTATTATTCTGATTTCGGGGTGTGCGACAACGGCGAGTTCAGGCATCATGGCCGTCGCTATATCTGCACGGGCACGCCAGGCACCGGTTTTATTGAACGTGAGAGCGAGAGCCACTCATATAACCGTTTCGTGCGTCGATGGCTTGAGGCAGAGATACCGTCGTGGTGGGCAATGGTAACCGGCCGTGAGCCCAACTATGGCCGCGAGTTGAAACGAGCCAACATTGCTTTGCGTGAGGCTGTAGACCCGAAGAAGCGTGAGATACTTGAGTGCTACACCAACGCACTGACAGTAGGGCAGGGTGTAGAGTATATGCAGCGTGTGGTAAAGGCCCTCAAAAACAAGATGGGTCACCATAAGAACAAGCATATGGTGAGCATCGTGGGTCGGTACAAGCGCATTATCGAGAACCAAGAGGGGATAATGCACAATGTGGAATACAAGGTAGCCGAGCATTATTCCCCCGAAGTTTATGAAGCCTACCTGTCCATGTGTGAGGCCTTTGTACGAATGATTTCGTCGTGCAGGCGCATTTGGCACCACGACAATTCATCGCGTGACGAGTTTGCACAGGTGTTCTTCGACATGGGTGTGTTTGACTTCATATCGGCGGAACACTACCTGCCTCTTATGCGCGACAGCCATGGTGTAAGTTATTATCTGTTGCCTGACGCCGTCCTGGTGGGCAGGTCGAGTGTTGACTTCGACCTTGTGCCTCTGAAGAACATGACTGTTGTGGTGCAGGAAATGGCCATTGAGGAGCCTACGGAACTGATAAACTCGCATCTAATTGACGCAGCCTGCATGATTCAGATTCCCTCCCTTGACCTCGCTTTCTACTTTAACCACATGAAAGTGGTGTTTGGCTTTGTGGATGCACTCAACAACCTCAAAAGCAAGCTGTAGTTGAAGAAAAAAGAGCGACACACCTACCGTTTCAACCCTCATACACTGAAGTATGAGAAGGTTTTTGTGTCACTCCGCGATCGTGTCAGACGAATCTCATTCAGCGTTCTTGGAGGCGTTGTCCTGGGTGTAGCCTTGGTGTTTGTCGGCTTGCGTTTTGTCGAGTCACCGAAGGAGCGCTCTCTGGAAAGACAGCTTGCCTCATACAAAAGGCAGACCCGGTTGCTGGGCGACCGCGTGGAGCGTGCCGAAAAGGTGCTACAAAACTTGGAGGAGCGTGACAGTGCGCTTTACAGAACGATATTTGACAGTGACCCCGTAAGTTCCTCCCGCCGCCACAGTGGCATTGGTGGTGTGGAACGCTATGCGGAATTCGACCGCATGGAAAATGGTGAGTTGTTGAAGAACACCACACGTATGGTGGATGACCTTACAAAGCGCATCTATGTTGAAAGCCAGTCGCTTGACGAGCTGTACAGCATGGCCCTCACAAAGAATGAAAGGCTGGCCGCTATGCCTGCAATAATGCCTGTGTCGAAGGCCAAGGGCAAGGTTGTCAGTGGATTTGGCTACCGCTTCCATCCAATATTGCACTACCGACGACTTCATGCGGGCATCGACATTTCTGCACCTAAGAACACTCCTATCTATGCCACAGCCGACGGTGTGGTGCGTGTGGCCGGCCGTAATCCGCAAGGGTATAGTGGCTATGGTGTCGTGGCTGTCATTGATCACGGCTATGGTTTCCAAACCCTGTACGCCCACATGCAGACCGTGCAAGTAAGGGTGGGACAGAAGGTTGTTCGCGGCCAACAGATTGGCGCGGTGGGCAGCAGCGGTATGAGCACTGGTTCCCATTTGCATTATGAGGTTGTGCAAAATGGCAAGAATGTCGACCCGGTGTATTTCTTCTACAACGACCTTACCCCCGACGAGTATGAAGAGGTGCTCGAGCAGGCGCGGCAGGAGAACCAAAGCATGAGTTGACATGAACGTTGTAATCGACGACAATGCTGGCTACTGCTTTGGTGTGGTCAAGGCCATAGGCGCGGCCGAGGATGAGTTGCGTCGCAGCGGCAGGCTTTACTGCTTGGGCGACATTGTGCACAACAGCGCCGAGGTGGAAAGGCTGAAGAGCCTTGGTTTGGATGTTATTGACCACGAAAAACTTGGGCAGCTTAATGGCGACAAGGTCCTAATCCGTGCACACGGCGAGCCTCCTTCCACATACGCCTTAGCCGCCCAGCGTGGTATAGAACTCATCGATGCCACTTGTCCGATAGTGTTGGCCTTGCAGGAGCGTGTACGGCAAGGCTATGAGGAGATGCGGCGCAAGGGAGGTCAGGTGGTCATCTTCGGTAAGCCCGGTCACGCCGAGGTGATTGGGCTGGAAGGGCAGTGTCGCGGACAGGCCATTGTGGTGAGCCATGCCGACGAATTGGACAATATCGACATGCGGTGTCCTATCCGCCTCTTTTCACAGACTACAAAAAGCCGCGAGGAACTGCGACGGTTGATTGAGAACATCCAGTCCCGACTGCCGGATGGGCACGACTTTGTGGCCTACGACACCATTTGCCGCCGTGTTGCAGGAAGGGCACAGGAGTTGGAACGATTTGCCAGAAGTGTGGATGTGCTTCTTTTCGTTGCAGGAAACAACAGCAGCAACGGGCGCTATCTTTTTGAATACTGCCGCTCGGTGCAGCCTCACACACATCTTATTGCGGATGCTTCCCAACTGTGTGCCCAGTGGTTTGAGGGGGTAGGTACCGTCGGCATCAGTGGCGCCACCTCCACACCACGCTGGCTGATGGAGGATGTGAAAAAACACCTGCTATGACCCTGCAGCGGCTGTCTCTGACCAATTTTACCAACTACCAAGAGGCCGAGCTCGACCTCTGTTCAAATGTCAACTGCTTTGTTGGCAGCAACGGTGCCGGCAAGACCAACCTGCTCGATGCTGTCTACTACCTCTCTTTCACCAAGAGCTACTTTGCGCCGGTCGACTCGCAGCGCATTCGTTTCGGAACCGATTATTTTGCCCTGCATGGTCACTACGACGAGGGCATGGCAAGCTGTATCGTGAGGCGCGGCCAGGTAAAGCAGATGCGCTGGAACAAAAAGCCCTATCGCACATTGGCAGAACATATTGGCCGTGTGCCTCTTGTAATGGTGTCGCCCTCTGACCAAAGCATAATCACTGAGGGCAGTGAGACCAGGCGCAAGTTTATGGACGGTGTCATCTCGCAGACCGACGGCGTCTATTTGGATCATCTTATCGGTTACAATAAGGCTCTCGAACAGCGCAACCGGCTGTTGAAGCAGATGTGGGACGACCGTGTTTGGGACGAGGCTCAGCTTGCCATGTGGGACATGCAGCTTGAGCGTCACGGTGAGTACCTGTATTCTACCAGGCAACGTTTTATCGAAGGCTTCACCCCATTGTTCAGTGCCTATTACCATGCCATCGCCGGTGACGATGAGCCAGGCCGCGTGGTATACAGGCGCCAGCCAGAATCTTTAGCCGACCAGCTGGCATCCAGCCGCCAGGCCGACCGTTATGCGCAGCACACAACCTGCGGGCCTCACAAGGACGACCTTATTCTCTCTCTCGATGAGGACTGCCCTTTGAAGCGCTACGGTTCGCAGGGGCAGCAGAAAAGCTTCGCGCTCGCACTGAAGCTGGCGCAGTTCCAGTATATCAACGACCATCTGGGCAGCAAGCCAATCCTGTTGCTCGACGATATTTTCGACAAGTTGGACATGCACCGCGTGAGGCAGCTCATAGCCCTCGTAGGCAGCGACCGCTTCGGGCAGGTGCTGCTCACCGATACACAGCCCGGACGTGTGCAGGCAATATTCGACAGTCTGCCTACGCTCGAGCACCGTCTGTTTGATGTGGAGAAAGGTGTAATACATGAATTGGGAAGATAGAACGGCAGACTACTATATCCGCAAGGTGTTCCGCCAGTGGGACATGGGCGACTTCGCCACGGAAATTGATGTCGAGAAGGCCTACCGCTTGCTCGCGGGCGACTTCATTTGCCGCCTGACGTCGTCCATCAAGTACAAGAAAGGCACGTTGACTTTGAAGTTTATGGCTGCCGCCCTCCGGCAGGAGATGACGCTGCGCCGTGAAAGCCTGCGCGAGAAGATCAATGATGAGATCGGTTACGAGGCGGTTAAGAAGATTGTCATTTTGTAGCCTTTGGCTGTAAGGCTGGGCCTACATGGTTTTGGTATAATTTAACGCTGAGAAATAACTATGGAACAACTTTTGACGCAAGAATGGGACAAGGTCTTCCCATTGAGCGAGAAGGTCATCCACCGCAAGGTGACGTTTGGTACGCAGTTCGGCATGGTGCTGGCCGCCGACCTTTACACTCCCAGGCAAGCCGAGGGCAAGCTGGCTGCCATCGCTGTGAGCGGCCCCTTTGGCGCCGTCAAGGAGCAAAGCAGCGGCCTGTATGCAATGCGGATGGCGGAGCGTGGTTTCATCACACTGGCCTTCGACCCCTCCTACACGGGTGAGAGCAGCGGTGAACCCCGTCGCACGGCTTCGCCCGACATCAACACGGAGGACTTCATGGCCGCCGTCGACTACCTCTCACGGCTGGACAATGTGGATGCCGACCGCATCGGCATCATAGGCATCTGCGGCTGGGGCGGCATCGCCCTCAATGCGGCCGCTGCCGACCCCCGCATCAAGGCCGTTGTGGCCAGCACGATGTACGACATGACGCGCATCGGCGGCAACGGCTACTACGACGCCAACGACAATGAGGCCGACCGCCACGAGGCTCGCAAGGCCATGTCCACGCATCGGCTTGAGAACCCGCTGGCAATGGCTGGCGGCGTAGCAGACCAGGTGCCCGACGATGCTCCGCAGTTTCTCAAGGACTACCATGCCTACTACAAGACCCCCCGGGGCTACCACGCCCGCAGCGGCAACAGCAATGACGGCTGGCGGGTCATTGGCACACAGGCCTACTCCAACGCCCGCTTCCTTTGCTACATCAATGAGATCCGCTCGGCTGTGCTTGTGATGCACGGCGAGAAAGCCCATAGCCGCTACTTCGGCGAGGCTGCCTACCGCTATATGGTTGACGGCAAGGTAGATGGCTACAACTTTATCGGCAAGCCCAACCCCGTGCCAGGCAACAAGGAGCTGCTCATCATACCTGAGGCTACACACTGCGACCTCTACGACGGAGGCAACGGCAACTTCATTCCCTGGGGCAGGCTGGAGCAGTTCTTCCGCGCCAACATGTGATAACCGCAGGTGGCAAAACATTCACCGGCAGCCTCTTCGCTATCGAGGCTGCCGGTGTCTCTTTTCTGCCTGGCATGGCCGCGTGCGGTCAGCCAAGCCTCTCCACCACTGTGCCGAGCAGTTGGCGCATCGGTTCGTGGTAGTCGTTGAGGAACGTGCCTTTGGGGCGGTTGGCTATGATGAGGCACACGGTGAGTGCCTCGTGACCCATCATGTGGCTGAAGCCGTATATGGCAGAGGTCTCCATCTCGAGGTTGCTCACCCCGATGCCCTCCCACGAGAAGGCAGCCAGACGCTCATTGAGGTTTGCTATTGAGGGGTGCAGCCGCACGGCGCGTCCCTGCGGGCCGTAGAAGCCTGGCGCGGTCACGGTGATGCCGTGGTGCATACCTTCGGCCACACTGGCGAGCAGTGTGCCTCCGGCCTGGGCGCAGTAGGGGCGTGCCAGGGCAGGAGCAAGCTCCATGTGGCGCAGGAACGCCTCTTCCATTGGGCGCAGGGGGGCGTCCCATTCGCTGTAGAAGTTCATCAGCCCGTCCATGCCCACCGCGTAGGCCGATGCAACCAGCCCGCCGCAGTCAGCCCCCTCTATCAGAGAGCCGCTGGTGCCAACGCGAACCAGCTTGAGTTGCCTGCCGTCGGCGGCGGCGTCGAGTTCGGTCATCACGATGTCTATGTTGTCGCACCCCATGCCGGTGGAGAGTGCGGTGAGCCGCTTGCCGTGGTATGTGCCGGTGATGGCGTGCAGCTCGCGGTTGATTGACTCGAACTCGACCTTGTCGAATATCTGATTGAACATGTCAACCCTCGAAGGGTCGCCAACAAGCACCACACGCTCGGCCAGTGTCGCCGGTGTGAGGCGGATGTGGTACAGGCTGCCGTCGGCTGCCAGTGGGAGTTCGCTTGCCTTTATCATGGAGGACTATCGTTTGGTGCTTGTGCGGGTTGCTGTTGTGCTTTGGCGGCTCGACGAGCTGCTTGTGCCCTGTGTGGCTGTGGTGCCACGGCTGCTGCTCTGTGCGGTCGTGGTGTTGCCAGTGCGGCCAGTCGAGCTGTTGGTCGTTGAGGTAGTCGTGGTGCCGCGGCTGCTGCTCTGTGTGGTTGTGGTGTTGCCGGTGCGGCCAGTCGAGCTGTTGGTCGTTGAGGTCGTCGTGGTGCCGCGGCTGCTGCTCTGCGTGGTCGTGGTGTTTCCCGTGCGACCGGTTGCAGTGCTGGTCGCTGTGGTCGTCGTGGTGCCACGGCTGCTGCTCTGTGTTGTCGTGGTGTTGCCGGTGCGGCCGGTCGAGCCCGAGGTCGATGTGGTCGACGTTCCGCGCGAGCTGCTGGTGGCAGTGCTTCCTGTGTTGGTACGGGTGGGCGTGGTGGCCGTGCTGCTTCGGGTGCTGCTGGTGGCGGACTGCGAGTTGCCGCTGCGCGAGCTGCTGGTGGCAGTGGTGGTGCCGCTCGAGCGCTGTTCGCTGTGGGCAGTGGTGCCTTGCTGCGTGCGTCCGCCGGTCGAGGGGCTCACCGCCGCGCCCGACGAGCGGCTGCCCGAACTGATAATCTGCGGATGATCCACGCCCGGTGTCCACGTCGAGGCAGGGGCTGGGGCGGGCTGCTGGCGGTTGCGCATGTAGTAGGGCGGCAGCGGCGGCTGTGTGTTCGGGCCGTAGCCATGGGCCGGCGGCGTGGGAGGCATCCAGCCGTGCTGGTGAATGCCGAAGTGGTAGCTGCGCACGTAGTTCACGTTGTGCATACGGCGCGAATAGGGATTGTAGGGCGGAATGTACCAGCGGAAGGTAATCTGCGGCACGCTGGCGTGGAAGCGCAGGTATTGCGCCGCGTTGTAGGCCACGCCGTTTGCGCCGAGCAGCCAGATGCACTGCAGGTCGAGCGGCATGTACACCTCGTCGCCCGTGTAGGCGTCGAAGCCGTAGAGCCATATCTCGTAGTAGGCAGAGTTGACGCGCTCCATCCACACCTCGTTCACCAGCACATAGGTCTCCACCTCGTAGTCGTAGCCGCAGTATATCATCAGCTCGTTCTGCTGGTCAAGGTACTGCACAGTGCGCAGCGCTTGCTGGTAGGTGAAATAGTGTATCGACCTGGCTCCCGCCGTCAACGCGGCAGCCAGCATAATCACAACGATTGCAATACGTTTCATAGCAACTGGTGTTAATGTGTTTCTACTGTTTAGTGCTGCAAAGTTACAAAAACTTTCCGAATTGGGTGCTTTCTTTGCTCAAATAATGGCTGCCGGCGGCTATTTCTTGTCGCCCATCAAGGCCTCCTCGGCGCGGATGTGGCCGCCGAAGTGCATCACGTAGGGCCAATCGTGCTCCTTGCGCTGGTATTGCAGGAACTTCTCCACCTCGTGCGCCAGCAGCAGGAAGATGCCCAGATTGTTGCCATGCAGCCATCGCAGCGAGTCTACATTGTGCTGGCAGGCCATCGCGAATCGGAAGTTAACCGGCGTGAGCCCCCGGCGAACCCAGTCTACTGCTTTCTCGTCGCCGTCGCAGGCGTTGCTCAGTATGGCCAGCCAGGCATAGTTGTTTTTGAACAGCCACACCATGGCGTCGTCGTCGGCACGGATGGCATTGCTGAAGGCGGCCAGCTCGGGGTAGCCCCCGTCGAGCAGCCACTTGAAGAAATCAGTACGCCCACCCACGCTCTTTACCAAGGCCAGCAGCACCTTCACGTCATATTGTTCAAGACCCTTCACGCATCCAAAACAGCAACAGCACCTTTTTATTGTGCCGTCAGGAAAAGAAATGACGACCGGCGCCGCAACCTATCAATATTCCAGATAATGTGTTGAATTACTGTGTTGTATGTAATTTTGCAGGCAGGGGGTATAATTGCCATTTGCAAAAGCCTGTAAATCAGCGTTGAGACTATACCAACTCCTACTCAACTCCTACTCAACTCCTACTCATCGCCTACCCAACACCTAATCAACTGCTACATTTGTAGTAGTTGGGTAGTAGAAGACAAGTTGTTGACAAGTGTTAATCATGGCTCTGACCCTTCGTGAGGGCATAAAAAAAGAGGGTGCCCCGTTTCCGGGACACCCTCGTGGGGTAAGGTTGCTGTGGCTACGTGCTATTTTTTAAGCCACTGGTCAAACCAGTCAATGAAGTTGCGGTGCCAAAGCAGGCTGTTCTGCGGGCGGAGCACCCAGTGCGTCTCGTCCGGGAAGTAGAGGTAGCGGCTGGGAATGTGGCGCATCTGTGCGGCGTTGTAGGCCGCCATGCCCTCCGAGGCCACAATGCGGAAGTCGAACTCGCTGTGGATGACACATATCGGCGTGTTCCACTTGTCCACATAGAGGTGGGGCGAGTTGGCATACGACTTCTTTATCTGCGGGTTGTTCCAGTCCCAGTAGGGGCCGCCGAGGTCCCAGTTGTCGAACCACATCTCCTCGGTCTCAAGGTATTGCTGCTCGAAGTTGAACATGCCGTTGTGCGCCAGGAACGCTTTGAAACGACGACCCTCGTTGTAGCCCTTGACGTCGTGGTTGTGGCCTGCAAGCCAATAGATGCTGTAGCCGCCGAAGCTGGCGCCGCAGGCACCGATGCGCTCGCGGTCAATCTGCTTGATGTTGGCAGCCGCCCAGTCGGTGGCGGCCATATAGTCCTGCATACAGAGTCCGCCGTAGTCGCCGCTGATCTCCTCAAGCCACTCCATGCCGAAGCCGGGCACTCCGCGGCGGTTGGGGGCGATGACGAAATAGCCCGCGCCGCTCATCACCTCGAAGTTCCAGCGCGTGCTCCAGAACTGGCTCACCATGGTCTGCGGGCCACCCTCGCAGAAGAGAAGGGCAGGGTAGGTCTTGGTGCTGTCGTAGTCGTAGGGGTAGATAATCCATGTGAGCATAGACTTGCCGTCCACGGTCTTAATCCACTGCTCCTTCACCTCGCCCATGCGCACCTGCGAGAGGAGGTCGTCGTTGAAGGTGGAGAGTTTCGTGCCCTCGGCATTGTTGTCGGCTATGCTGTAGGAATAGAGAGTGGCGGGGTATTTGATGGAAGCCTGGCTGGCCACCAGGTTGCCGTCGGCCAGCTGGATGGCGTTCACGTCGTGGTAGCCGTGCGAGATCTGGCGGATTGATTTGCTTTCGCGGCTGAAGGCAAATATTTCGTTCATGCCGCGATACATGACGATGGCGTAGAGCTCGCTGTCGTCCGGACTCCAAAGGATGTTCATCACGCCATAGTCGAAGCCTTCGGTGTAGTCAACCTTTTCGCCGGTGGCCAGGTCCATGACCATCAGCCGCAGCTTGTCGCTCTCGTATCCGTCGCGCTCCATGCTCTCCCAGGCTATGTATTTGCCGTCGTGGCTGAACACTGGGTTTTGGTCGTAGCCCATGATGCCCTCGGAGATGTTGCGCGTCTGGCGGGTGGCGATGTCGTAGATGTAGATGTCGCTGTTGGTGGAGTGGGCGTAGTCGTAGCCTGTCTTTTTGCGGCAGGTGTAGGCTATGGTCTTGCTGTCAGGGCTGTAGTTGTACTGCTCGGTGCCGCCCCAGGGACGCATGGGACTCTCGTAGGGCTCGCCGTCGAGTATGTCCACTGCCTTGTCCATCTGTGCCTTGCCGTTCTGCAGAGGCACGAAATAAATGTGCGGAATTTCGTCAACCCACTGATCCCAGTGGCGATACATAAGGTCTTCGTTGATGCGGCCTGTGGTCTTGTCCAGCCCTTTGAACAGTTTGTCTATGTTTTCAGGACGTTCAACAGGGATGGTGCTGATGTAGACCAGCGAGTTGCCGTCGGGGGCCAGCTTGAAGCCTTCGAAGCCGCGCTCGCACTCGGCCACAACCGACTCGCGCTTGGTGTTGATGTTCATGGACAGGATTTGGCTGCCACGGCAATACATTATTGTCTCGCCGTCGACCCATACGGGGCTGAACTCGCTCTGGGCGGTGGCGGTCAGAGCCTTGCCCTCGCCGCCCCCTATGGGCATAAGGTAGAGTTCGGCGTTGTTCTTGTTCTGCTCCATGTCGGTGTAGCGCACGGTGTAGAGCACTTGGCTGCCATCGGGGCTGACCGCATACTCACTCATCACGCCGAGGCTCCACATCACCTCCGGGGTGAACCTGCCGTCGGTCACCTTCACGTCTGGCTTGCCGATGGGTTTCTCCGAAGTTTGTTCAGGTTGGCAGGCGGCAAGGCAAAGTGCGCCTGCCGCCAGCAAAAGTAAGGTTTTCTTCATTTGGGGTAGGGTGTTGTTTTGTTTAATCAATTCTTGGGTTGATGCGTGTTTTCACGTCGACACCGTAGAAGTTGAAGCCTGAATGGCCTGGCTCAATGATGTTGATGCGCACCGTCTCGCGCGACATTGGCTCGAAGGTGATGCTGTAGTTGAACACGTCGTAGCCGCCGACGTTGTGGGCAAACTGTGTGCTGTCAGGGTAGAAGGCAATGCCATCGACCTCGCGCATGGCATATCGTACGCGCGTGTCGGCATCCTCCATGTACACGTCATGGTTGAGATTGATGCCACAGTCGTTGAGCGGACGGTGCTTAGGGGTGCGTGCCTGATAGTGGAAGTACACCTTCACACCGTCTTCTTTCACGTCGACACGCTCGATGCGCACCACCTCGGCGGCTGGCGACCTGCGCTCCACAGTCGGGAACTCAAGAGAGCGTGGCACTCGTGGGGTCTCCCACACCGGACGGTCGGGGTCGCGCGAGGGTTCGGGCTTCGCCTCTTTCGGGGCGCGCACACGGCGGTGCTGGAAGTCGCTGTCGACAGCATAGCACCGCATCTTGCTGTTGAAAGAGAACGCCACGTCACCGACAGGCTCGCCCTCTTCGTGAGTTGTCCTGTTGCGGACAATGTACTGGCTATACAGACCGGCCGCGCGGGTGCCGTTGAGGCTTACGCCACTGTATATTGCGACTGTGCCCTGCATTCCGTCGTCCACCGTGGCATCGGGGCGGCCAAAGTCGTCGACCACCTCGTAGTAGCTGCGGCCACGGTAGATTGCCTCCAAGTCGCTGTCGGCCGACACATACCTGCCGCCGATGCATCCTGTGGCGAGCAGCGTGGCCGCAGCCAGTGCGTATACTGTTCGTCTGTTCATCGCTACTATTGCAGTTTGCCGGCGCGGAAGGTGCCTTCCATGACCTCGCCGTCGGCACTGACATATTTGCCCTTGCCGTTGAAGTTATCGTTGAGCCACTGCCCGGTGTAGCTTGAGCCATCGATGTTTGTGCGAGTGCCCTGACCGCTCAGGTGGCCTTGTACGAATGAGCCCTCGTAGCGGTCGCCGTTGGCCCATACCTTGACACCCTGTCCGTGGGCGGCGCCCGACACAAACGAGCCTTCGTATACTGTGCCGTCGACCCAGGTCATCTTTCCGGTGCCGGTGCCCATGTCTGTCCACTCGCCCTCAAGCACCGAGCCGTCGGGGAACGTGAAGACACCGTGCCCCTTGATTTGGTTCCTCACCCATGCGCCGGTGTACACAATGCCGTTGGCCCAGGTGTAGGTGCCCTGGCCTTCTTGGTTGCCTTTCTTCCACTGGCCCTCGTAGCGGTCGCCGTTGGGCCATGTCATGGTGCCTTGCCCCTCAATCTTGCCTTTGCCGTTGCGCTGGCCGATGTAGACGCGGCCGTCGTCGTATGTGGTTGTCTCAACCACCTGGGCGCTCACTGTGCCTGCAAGCAGCATCGACACGGCTGCCACCACGAAATACCTTGTACTTTTCTTCATGTTGCAAATGTTTATGGGTTAGTATTTTATTGCTTTCTTCTTATACTCAATGAACAGTCCAAGCTTGTAGAAGTTGAACTGCGTCACGCTGATAGCCTCACCGGCCTCAAAGTGGCTCACCATTGGCCGCCTCAATATGCGGTAGAGTGCATACACCAGCGGCGTCAGGCTGTATCTCTTGAGGGTCTGCCAGACGGTTATCAACCGTACAGAACGGCAAAAGTCCTTGTTGTCGTACATGCGGCTGTGAATTTTTGCCAGATTTTCTACCGCATGGCGGCTTTTCTCAAGGTATTCAATGTTTGTCTCGACATTGTCTATCATGGCGGCATTGTCGATGTGCAGAATGTCTATGTTGTTGCACTTGAGGCTGTAACCGAAGAGAGTGTCCTCGTGGCCATAGCCTTTAAGGGTCTCATCGAATGGATGCTGTTCCAGCACGTCGCGCCTCACCATGAAGTTGCCTGTCATAAACGAGCGGTAGGGGTCTTTGGCACGCGTTGCGGCATCACGGCTTTCTGCCTGTGTGCCATACATATAGCGCAGGGCATGGGTCTTGTCGCGGAAACGTTTGTCGTAGCATACCCCACCCACTGCAACCGCCACCCCTTTTGCGGCCGCTTCGGCATAACGGCGCAGGAAATCAGCATCTTTGAGCCGCATGTCGTTGTCGAGGAATATCAGGTATTCGCCCTCAGCGTGGGCAAGGAATAGGTTGCGAATCTTCGCGCGCCCCACGTTTTCGTCGAGCTGGATGTATTTTCCGAGTTCGGCAAGGCTCGTGTTGGCCTCTATGTATTCTTCGGTGGAACAGTCGTCTATGAATACCAGTTCTATTCTTTCTTCAACCGAGCCTGCCTGCTGGGCAAGTTGCCTGGCAAGGGGCACAACGTTGGTGTTGTAGACTGGTATGCAGACGCTGATCATATCTCTATGGTGAGGTTGTCGTGTGCCATGAACACACCGTTTGGCAGCTCCTTTTGCACTTCTTTGTGCAGCCCCATTTCGTGGCTGATGTGGGTCAGGTAGGCACGTTGGGGCTTCACTGTTTCTATCACGCCGAGGGCTTCCTCAAGGCAAAAGTGCGAGAAGTGCTTTTCTTTTCTCAACGCGTTAATTACCATAACCCTAACGCCTTTCAACTTATCCAGCTCTTCAGGTGCAATATAGCTCGCGTCGGTGATGTAGGCAAACGGGCCGATGCGGAATGCCAATGTCGGCAAATCCTTATGCATCACGCGCACGGGCACCACCTCCACTCCTGCCGCTTGGAAAGGCTGGTCCACGATGTGAAGTGCCGCCTCGGGCAGGCCGGGGTAGGCATGGGGCGAGAAGATGTATTTGTAGTCGCGCTCAATGGCGTGGGCAGCCTGCTGGTTGAGGTAAATGTCCATGACCGTTTGCTGCACATAGTTGAGTGGGCGAATATCGTCCATGCCTGCCACGTGGTCGCGGTGGGCATGTGTGATGAGGATGGCCTCAAGGTGGCACACACTGTGGCGCAGCATCTGTTGTCGGAAGTCGGGGCCGATGTCGAACAAAATGTTGCGCCCCTCGTCGGTGGTGAGCAGAGCCGAGGTGCGCAGGCGGTGGTCATGCTCGTCGGCCGAGCGGCACACGTCGCATTTGCAGGCTATTACAGGCACACCCATCGAGGTGCCTGTGCCGAGGAAGGTCAGTCGCATTGCCAACCTATTCTTTGTGAGTCAGTTTGAAACCAACGCCGTGCACGTTGACAATCTCCACCGAGGGGTCGGCCCTGAGGTATTTGCGCAGCTTTGTGATGTACACATCCATGGAGCGGGCGGCGAAGTAGGAGTCGTCCTTCCATATCTTCTGCAGCGTGGTGTTGCGATCCACCAGCTGGTTGAAGTTGATGGCGAAGATGCGCAGCAGGTCGCACTCCTTGGCCGTGAGCCGCTGTATGTCGTCACCAATGGAGAGTGTCTGGTGCACATAGTCAAAAGTGAAGTTGCCTATGCGGAAGATGTTCTTGTCGGGACGGTCTTCGTTGAACGAGCGGCGCATGGTGGCGTTGAGCCTGGCCAGCAGCTCCTCCATCGAGAACGGTTTGGTGATGTAGTCGTCGGCACCCACCTCGAAGCCCTTCAGCTTGTCGCTCTCAAGGTTCTTGGCCGTCAGGAAGATGAGCGGCACTTTCTTGTCGACCTTGCGTATCTCGCGTGCCACGGAGAAGCCGTCCTTCACCGGCATCATCACGTCGAGAATACATGCGTCGACATCCTCCTGCTCAAAAGCCGTGAGGGCTTCCTCGCCGTCCTTGACCCACACCACGGTGTAGCCTTTCTGTGTAAGGTAGGCCTTGAGGATGGTGCCCAGGTTGGGGTCGTCCTCCGCCACCAGCAGTTTGATTCCGAGGTTCATATCTCTGTTGCTTGTTGTCGTTGTGTCTTGTTATGGGCCGTGACCATGCCCGCGGCCGGGCGGCTACTCTTCGCTGACGGTGATGCGCTCAATGAGGTCGCCGGGGCGTATCTGGTCAATCACAGGCCAGTCTTGCTCGTCGACGCGGCCGAAGCAGGTGTGCACCCCGTCGAGGTGCTGCGTGTTTGCCCGGTTGTGGCATACGAAGAATTGGCTGCCGCCGGTGTCCTTGCCTGCGTGGGCCATGCTGAGCACACCCCGGTCGTGGTGCTGCATCGGGGCTGTGGTTTCGCACTTGATTGTCCAGCCCGGACCGCCTGTGCCCACCCTCGGGTCGCCCAGGTTGCGGCTGTGGGGGCAGCCGCCCTGTATCACGAAGTTGGGTATGACCCTGTGGAAACGAAGGCCGTCGTAAAATCCGCTCTTGGCCAGCTTCACAAAGTTTGCCACCGTGCCGGGAACGGCCTTGTCGTAGAGCGTGACGTGCATGGTGCCTTTCGCAGTGATGATTTCGGCTTTCATATCATGTTCTCCTTTGTTGAATAAGTGCAATCATAACACCATTTATTGCATTTTATTGCATAAATGTTAAAAAAATTTAGTTAATTTACCTCCGCGCCTTGATTTGGAGCAATTTATGCTGACGGCACTTTGCTGTACGCGGTGGGCGCGGTGCTCAATCCTCGCCTGTCGTCAGGCCGGTCGCGTCAGGTAGGCGACACCATGGTAAAAGGGCAGGCCGCGTGTCGCGCAGTCTGCCCCTTGCCTTCAGCGCCTGTCAAGCCGCCCGTCAGAACATGATGCCCATGGACACGCCGTAGTTGAGTCCCCCGAGCGGGTTCATGAAGCAGTATTCGAGCAGCGTCGAGTACGTCACAGACAGGTTGTCGCTAAGCGCGTATGAGAATCCCAGGTGTGCCTGCACCTCGGCGGCAAATGATGAGCCCCATCCTGCCATGGCTACGGCAGACAGATAAGGTGTCCACCGGCCGCTTGGTGCCAGTGTTTTCTTCATTGAGAGGCCTCCCATTAATCCCCACCCTTCAAAAAAGCCTGAAACCAACGCATCTGCTTTCACGGCGGGGCCGAGCGAGAAAGTGTCCGACAGCTTTTTGCAGGCGTCTACCTTTATACCGGTTTTGCGTACCGCTACAGCGTAGACCGGAATAAGTCTGGACATCCAGTACCCGTATTCAGACAGCAGCACAGGTGTGGTCTGTGTGGTTCTGTCAAATGAGACATTCCACTCCCATTGTTTGGGATTTTGCGCGAAGACCGACATGCCGGCAACCAGCAATGCCACAATACATAGAGCTTTTTTCATGGTGATTATTTTGTTTTTACACGGAAGTTAAAACCAGTGCCGAGCGAGTATTGCTCATCTTGGGGATCCCAAAAGAAGATGCAACTATTCCCCATATTGCTGTTTTTTGTAATCTTTAGTTTGACGGTTGCACCAGCCCCAATGGTCCATCTTCCGACAGTATCCCTCCATGTAGCGTTTGTGTTGAACGAGATTTCTTCTATGCTGACAGGATCAAACTCACTCCATGAAAAATACCAAATGTTCCCCAAAATGTCAGGATCCCATTCTCCTATCTTAATGTCAAAGTCAACCCAGTGCCCCGCAACTTTTTTTCTTTCAGGCTGCGGCGTTATCCACGATATTGATTTAATCTCTTTTGTGTTGTTCTCTCCTGTGCCTGAATAAACGTGGAGTACCAGTTCGGGTTTCCCTCTCGTCCATGATTCATATTTCATGAGCGCATTGTATCCATCGAACCTGACACCGCTTAAGTATGTCGCGCTTCCCACATATCGCTCTGCGGCATACCATGACGTGCTTTGTGACAACACAGAAGAGTTTCCATTCTCATCGATGGCCTTGACCATGTAGGTGTATTTTTTCCCTGGAACAAGGTTTTGGTCTTCGTAAATGTTCCAGCTCGCGGGCACTGTGGCAATCAGTGATATAGTAGCGTTCTGTTCTGCACGGTACACTTCGTAGGCAGTGGCCTGGGGGTCGTCTTTCCAATAGAGTCGGAGCATGTTGCGTCCGGCATAGTCTACCACCAGTCCTTCAGGGGCGGGAATCCTCTTTGCTGTTGAGTCTTCGCCATCTTTTGCGGAATGAATTTTGATGCGCGACTGCCCATTGCGGTCAATTCTCTCCGATTCCGACACAACAATGAACGGCATCGTCGGGTCCTGCCGTAGGCTCACAGGCTCGCTTTCCTGCCCATTGGCGTATGTCCCAATGCTTTCTGCTGACTCGTCGAAGTCGAGGGGCAACACGACGGTTCGCGGAATGAATTGCTGGACATTCCACTCCTCGCATTCTACCGGAACCGACACCTGCAGGTTGGGCACATATGAAAACAGGGTGTCAAAGAACTCCGGGAACTGCTGTATGCCGACTGTTTTCGACATATCGTCTGAATAGTATCGGCCAATGAGGGCGGACACCGAGCTGTTTTCTCCAGGCAATGTCTGCCTGTGCAGATGGTTGGCGAGAATGTCGTAGTCCCCGTCGAACTGCAGCATCGCCTCTTCCCTTATCCTGAAGCGGAGTTCCTCGCTTTTGCCAACTGCCACTGACAGCATCTTGGCGTAGGTGTCCATCAGTTGGTTGCACCGTACGGTGTCGACTCCGTTTTCGGTCAGACTCTTTTGTCCATGGCGTGCGTCAGGGGCAAGGGTCTCCGGCTCGTCCACCCCGCATGATGCCAGCGCAACGCATAGGCAGACCGCCGTAAATAGTTGTTTCTTTGTTTTGTAGAGCATTTTTGTGGTTTTAGTTAGTTTTGCAAAGGTACGAATTATTTTTGTTACGCGGACATTCAGTATTGCTTTTTTAACTGTTTTACCAATATTCCTGGTTATCGCATAATGCTCTCAATGTGCTGCAATGCAGTGCCTTATGGAGTTTTATTAGTTGTGGTGCACTGTATGTTGTTGAAAATCAACTTAGCGTGGTGTCGGGGCAATGTTAAGGCCGTCTGTTCTTCGATTGTTCTCCGATTGTTCTTCGATTGTTCTTCGATATTAAATCGAAGAACAATCGAAGAACAATCGGAGAACAATCGAAGAACAGACGGTGTTGATATGGACTTGATGTGTCTTGTGGCTGGTTTTCAGTGTGATACAAGATGATTTGTGCGATTGTTATTCGTAGCGCGTTGGTTGATAGTGTGTTGCGCGCCATCTGCAAAGCTTGCCTTTTTCTATTTCCTGCATCGATGGTAAATAAAAAAGGAGAGCGGTGCGCTCCCCTCCTTTTATTCACCAAGATATTCTCTCACAATGGCGTAGAACGAGCCTATGGCCGCCGGGATGTCATATTCTGTCTTGCCCCACGAGGTGAACATCGTCACCAGTAGGCTGAACGGCACCTGGCCTTCAAAGGTGTCGAAGCCGTGCGCCATGTAGTATTGGCCTTCGCCTTCGAACCGTCCGCCACTGGCCACCCATACGCGTTCCATGTCCCAGTACCACGACTGCTGCCAGCGCCCATAGGGTGATTTCCGCTCGCCCTTGTAGTACCTGCACTGCCTTAGCAACTCCTCCCTCTCCATAGGCTGCTGGTTATTGGAAGCCCACGCCCAGCTGCTCGAGCATGTACTGCATTCCGTTGGGCGGCACGATTGAGGAGTCGGCCTGGATGGTCTTGTGCAGATGTGTGCGGCGCGCGGCGAAGACGCCCAGGCCGCCCTCGATGTTTGAGTAGACGTCGGTGGTCTGGTTGATGGTGATGCCGCTCGACACGGAGGTGAGGTAGAGGCTCATGTTCTCGTCGCAGGCGGTGATGTAGAGGTCGACGTATTTGAGGTACTCCTTCGGGTTGGGGTCGTCCTTTAGCGCCAGGCGTATGGTCTCGAGAAAATCGCTGCGTGTGCAGATGGTTGAGAGTTTGCCCACGTTGTTGCCTGTGAGGACGGTGGGGCAGGGAATGTCGACGTAATGGGTGTCGCCCAGCTCGCCGTAGTAGAAGCGCACCATGGGCTTGTAGCGCCGCGCGCCGTCGAGCTGGTTCCACTCGATCTCGCACGCGGGCTCGGCGCCGTAGCGTCCGAGGAACTTGAAGATGTCGTGCAGTGACGGGCGCGTGACCAGCTGGCTGTTGCGGTTGATGATGAGCTGTATGGCGTCGGTCGTGGCCAGCGTGGAGCCGTCGGCGGTGCTCAGCACTTCGAGTTTGTACATCATGCCCTCGTCGAGGCGGGTGTCGGTGTAGTAGATGGGCTGTGGCTCGGAGGCGAATCTGCCGTCCTCGCGCGGGCGCATGGCCACGTTGAGGCTTTCGGTAGACTGCAGCGTGCCGTTGCGATAGGACAGCAGGCGCACGTCGATGCTGCCGACGGGGTAGTTGATGGAGTCGGCTATCTGGCCGAAGTCGTAGATGCTGCCTTCGCCAAGGAAGCATCGTTCCACGCGCACCCAGGTGGTGTCGTCGTCCTGGTCGAGCAGGCAGTAGACCACCGGCACGTCTTTCCACTCCGCGTTGGGCGAGAATTCCACCTCGCAGGCTGCTGCCAGCAGCGAGCCGATGGCGGCCAGCGCCAGGGCTGTGGCCGTGAGGAGGCGGGTGTGCGATGTTTTGCTGTTCATAACGGTGTTGTTGTGTTTGCTGTTGTTACTGTTCTTTGATGCTTTCCTCCACCTCAATCTCGTCCATCATCAGCCAGGGCTTCAGCCCTTTGCCACGATGCCACGAGGGGATGGAGGACAGCGGCAGCGGCTGCAGCCTGATGACGGCGGCGTTGCGCGAGCCGCCGTCCACACGGAGCTCAACCACGCGAGGCTCCTCGTTTGACTGTATGGCCGGGTCGAATGGCACGGTGGCGGTCAGTGTGTCGGTGAAGGTCTGCCCGTCGGGGCTTAAGATGACCATGACGCTCTGCGGGGCGAAGGCCCATGTGGCAGGGGCGTGGGCGTAGCGAAGGGTGATGGCCTCGACGGCTATGGGCTTGGCCAGCCACACCGTGGTGGCGACGTCGCCCCCGGCGAAGCCCAGCCATCCGCGCCCCAGGTCGTCGGCCGAGCCGCGCTGGCCGTCGAAGAGGATGGTGTCGGCGCCGACGTTGTAGGGGGTGTTGGGCTGGCGCGAGTGCGTGGTGCGCACAATGTGGTCGTAGTTGAAACGCCGTGTGGCTGTGAACGAGGGCGGCATACCGTCCTTCATGGCCTTGGCCTTCACCACGGTGGTGGCGGTGATGGTGATCGGTTCGGTGTAGACGGGCGATTGAACTGTGGGGTCGCTGCCGTCGAGCGTGTAGTGTATGGTAGCGCCCGGCACCGACGTGACCGTCACCTGCAACGGCTGCGAGAAGCGCGGCTCGGCAGTGGCGATCACCGGCGGCTCGAGAATGTCGGCCGCCATGCGAGGGAAGTCGGCACCGGCCAGTGTGGCAGGATTGCCGTCGAATAGGCTCTGCCTCAGGCGTAAGACGTCGGTGATGCCGGCTGCCAGGCAGATTGCGCCGTCGTGCACTGTCATGGTGGCGTTGGTGCCCAGCAACTGCATGAACACGCCGCCTGCCGCGCACCAGCGCACGTCGCGCCGCGTCATTTCCGCGAATGGGGCGGTGCAGGTCCCGGTGAGCGCCGCGTGGTGGCTGGCAAAGCGCGCGGGGCGGTCTTTGCCGAACCAGCTGATGCTGTCGGCACGGCACGCCACCGCAACCACAGGAGCCAGTTTTTTACGCCGCAATGCATAGGAGGGGGCAATGGTGTATTCGGTAATTATGTCGTGGCTGCCGAAGAGGGTCTGCGTGCAGCGCACGTCGCACGTAGGGGTGCCGTCGGCGGCGGTGTAGCGCAGCATACGGTCGATGCAGAGGCAAAGGCTGTCGGGGCGGCGCGTCATGCTGTCGACAACGGTCATGGCCCAGTCGCGGTGACCCTCGAAGAAGAGTGGTGGCAGCGGTGGCCTTGCCGTGGTGTCGCAAATGCCGTTGGCCGTTGCCATGCGTGGCTTTGCGGTTCGCGCCGGAAGCGGCAGCTCGACGGTGCCCATTGTGGTGGCAGCCGAGGTCTTGGGGCGGCTCTTCAGCTCGAACCGTATGAACAGCTCCTCGCCTGCATCGAGGTCGGTGTGAGGTATCAGCATCGACACCTTCTCGCTTTCGCCGCACCGTGCCACAACAGGCAGCTCGCCGCCGGTGATGGAGGGGCGCAGGTTTGTGAAGACGTTGTATTGAAGGGTGTAGGCGCCAAGGTTGGTGAAGTCGGCGCGGTTGGTGACCAAAAACTCGGCCTCGTCGCCTTTGAGGCTGGCAAGCCTGACGCCGAGGGGTGAGAACATCTGACCGATGTCGGCCAGTGTGGTGGCGTCGAATGGCCAGCCCTCCACGAAGCCGCCCTGCAGCTGGCTGTTTTCGTCAATCATCTGCAGCATGTTTTCCATGACGACGTAGTCGACAGGATCCGTGCCGTTTGCCGACATCAACAGGAGCGGGCGGTTCTGCCGTCGCGCAAGCATTTGTCGCAAAGCCTCGGCAGCCGGCCGGATAGGGGCGATGATGTCTGTGGCGTTGCCGTTGCCGGCGGCGGAGAATAGGGTGGGGCGATGACCGTCAAGTTCCTTCAGCCTGCGATAGGCCGCTGTCATGCAGACGCCGTTGTCGGGTGTGTCACCCAGGTTCCACGCAATGATGCAGGTGTGGTTTTTGAGGCTGCCGTGCATGTTGGCCACCCTTTGCTCGAAGAGCGGCGCAAGCGACTTGTCGGTCGACACGGCGCGGTTTTTGTCAGAACGTGGCAGCAGGTTGGCGTCGCAGACGACGTAAAGCCCCATTTGGTCGCACAGCTCGTAGAGAAACGCGTCGGCTGGTGAGTTCCCCATTGTGCGCACCGCGTTGATGTTGTGGCTTTTCATTGACAGAAGGTCGGTCTGAACCTGCTGTCTGGTCAACGTGCCTGGGTTGTAGGCCACTCCGCGCATGGTCACCGCCTTGCCGTTTATCAGCAGCAGGCCGTCGGTCACCTGGACAGTTCTGAAACCGAACTTTGCCGCCAGCAACTCTTCCTCCTCCATCTTTTCGTTGCGCAGGCGCAGCAGAAGGGTGTAGACAACTGGCGCTTCGGCATTCCAGGGCTGCACGTCGGGCCATGTGTGCGATATGGTTGCGTTGCATTCTGCCGTGCGGTTGAACACAGCCCATTTGCCCATTCGGCCTATGCTGCGTCCTTTGGGGTCGAGTACCTCGGCCTCGAAGTAGTACTTTCCCTTTTTGCGTTGGCAGAACAGGCTGGCATCAACAGTCAGTGTGCCAGCCGCCGTGGTTGCGTCCCATTCCGCATTGAGCGAGAAATCTTGTATGTTGGCAGGGTTTTTGAACAGAAGGAATGGCTCGCCATACATTCCGGTGGGCAGGGTCGTGTCCTCGAGCAGCGCGCCTTGCGTCGACGACAGCGCCTCGACCACCAGGGTGTTTCTGCGGTCGAGTTTCAGCAGTGGGCTTATCAGGAATTCGTTCCTCTGCCGCGAATCGTCGGCCATTCCGGCGGGCTCGCCATTGACATATACCCTAACACCGTGGGCACAGCGTGTGTTTAGGTATATCAGGTAATCGCGCCAAGTCTTCTCTGCCTCTATCTGCTTGGTATAGCGCACCGAAGAGTCGGTCTGCCTCTGCTGCCATGATGTGCCGAGCCCCAAATAATACGGCTGCTCGCTGTAGGCCAGCCGTCTGGCCGACGCCTCATCATAGTAGGGCACCACATTGGAACGTGGCGCGACAGCGTGTTGTGCCATTGCCTGGATAGATGCCAGGCAGGCGACAATCAGCGCTGCAGCAAGTCTCTTCATGCCATGTTCAGTTGCTGAAATAGAGTGTTGCGCCGAATGTGATCATGTGGAGGTTGGCCGGGGTTTCCAGCAGCGAGTGGCCTGCGACGTCGCGACGGTGCACTTTGTTGGCCTGCAGCAGTCTGTAGCCTGCATGGCCGGCAATGCCGATATGGCGGGTAAGTGCATAGCGCACACCTGCCTCCAGACCAAAGTAGAGTCCGCCTTCCTCAATCTTGACACTCACCGGGTCGGCAACCGACGATGTTCCCAGTGGCAGCGAGTAGCCAACCTGCATGACGCCGTAGGGGGTAAGCTGGGCACGCGTGAAGTGGCTTCGCAGCTCTGCATACACGGGGAGCTGAGTGTATGCTCCGCTTCCGTCGGCAACATAACTGAAGCCAATGCCTACCGCTGCTTCCTTGCGGAAACTGTAGCCCACGCTCACACTGGGGATGAATGCCGTCAGCGTGTCGCCGAACTCTGTCAGCTCATCGACACTGCGGTTGATATTGAAACCCACAGAGGCGTCGCCAGCCACATAGATGCCATGCCACCGGAACTCTATGTGGCGCTGCGCGAATGCGGCGCCACACAGGGTTACCATGGCCAGGGTCGCTATGACAATACGTTTCACAGCCTTTGGTATTTCAGTTCATCGGCTTCAAGTCGGGGCTTACGATGAGTGTGGCCTCGGTCGCAGCCTGCACCTGCTCTACGGTGAACTCGGGGTTGATCTCGGTGAGGACAATGCCCTTTGGTGTGATTTCCATTACACCCATCTCGGTGATAATCATGTTCACCTGCCCTTTTGCGGTGAGAGGCAGTGTGCATTTCTTCAGTATTTTGGGGTTGCCTTTGGCGGTGTGTTCCATTGCCAGGATTACCTTCTTCGCGCCAACCAGCAGATCCATCGCGCCACCCATCCCTGGGGTCTTCTTGCCGGGTATCATCCAGTTTGCGAGGTCGCCCTCTTCGTCAACCTGCATTGCGCCAAGCACGCTCACGTCCACATGGCCGCCACGAATGATGCCGAAAGAAGTCGCGCTGTCGAATGTGCTTGCGCCCGGCACTGGAGTGACAAAGCCGCCACCAGCGTTGATGAACCAAGGATCCTCCTTGCCTTCCTCGGGTGAGGGTCCCATGCCAATCATGCCGTTCTCGCTCTGGAGCACCACTTTCACGCCTTCGGGAAGGTAGTTGGGAATGAGTGTGGGAAGGCCGATTCCGAGGTTGACCACGTCGCCGTCGTGCAGTTCTTTGGCGGCACGTTTGGCGATAAAGGGTTTGATTTCTTCTTTAGTCATGATTATTTGTGTTTTGCTTGTTGTCACTTCCATCCACGGTTCACCATCTCCTGTGCCACGAATGAGGCCACGTCGTCGGCATAGGTGTTGGCGCCGAAGCCAGCGTCGTAGCCAAGCTCTTTGGCAAGCTCGTGGCTGATGCGTGGGCCGCCGCAAACCAGAATCATCTTGTCGCGCAGACCTTCGGCCTCGAGCATCTCCACCAGCTCGGTCATGTTCTTTATGTGCACGTCTTTTTGCGTGACCGTCTGGCTCACCAGCAGCGCGTCGGCGTGCAGCTCGATGGCCTTGGCAATGAACTCGTCGTTGGGCACCTGGCTTCCCAGATTGTATGCGTCAATCATGTCGTAGCGCTCAAGGCCGTAGTGGCCTGCGTAGCCTTTCATGTTCATGATTGCGTCAATGCCTACGGTGTGCGCGTCTGTTCCGGTCGATGCGCCGACGCAGACGATGGGGCGGCCGATATGCTCGCGGATATATTCGTCGCACTCTTTCATCTCCATTGTCGTGCTCTCGACCTTGGGCACATGGATGTTGGTGTAGTCCACAGTGTGGGTCAGCGAGCCGTAGCAGTTCATGAAGCAGAAACCCTCGGTCAGCTCCTTTTGGTAGACCACCAGCGGGTTCTCGAAGCCCATCTTTTTCAGCAGCTGCTTCGCGGCCTCTTCAGCCTCTGCGCCTGCCGGCACGGGCAGGGTGAAGCTCAACTGCACCTTGCCGTCGTTCATTGTGTCGCCGTATGGCTTTATCTTGGTGAGGTCGAGGGTTTTGTCGTAATCCTTCGCCTCCATCGAATACAAACCTTCGCTCATTATTTCTTGCCTTTCATAAGTTCAACAAACGGATTGAAATAGTGCTCGCCCTTGAGGGTCACGCCGTCCAGGCCTTTGCCGCCGTTCTTGGGTCGCTTCACGTTGGCGAATATTCCCTTCTCCAGCGCGGTGAAGAGTCCCTCGCTTTCCATGGTCTCCAGCAGGTGTGTGGCATTGTGCAGCACCTCCTGCGCGCGGCTCTTGATGATGCCGCCTTCCTTGAACTCAACCTCTTCGCCGATGTCGCGCATGTTGTTGAAGATGTATTTTGCATTCTCGATGGAGAGGTAGCGGTCGCTCATGAATGGGGTGTGTATAGCCTCTGTGGGCATACCCAGCAGCTGCAGCCCCTGGTGGGTCCACTGGCCGATGACGTTGAAAAGGGCGTCCTGGATATGGCCACGGAAGATGTTGCCGGTCATGAATTTCGTGGGGGGCATGTATTTGAGCGGGGCCTTGGGGAAGATTTCCCGTATCATCTGCGCCTGTGCCAGCTCGTAGAGGAAACCGTTGGTGAGCATGGGGTCCATTTCGAAGGCGTGACCCAATCCCTGCTGCTCCTCTGGCAGACCGGCCATGAGTGCAAGCTGCTCGTTGATGAGGTCGGAGGCCAGCACGGTGTGCGCCTCCTCGTAGGCGTCGGCGGTGGTGAGGTAGTTGTCCTCGCCGGTGTTGATGATGACGCCCGCGAAGCCGTTGATGATGCGGCTGAAGTATTGGTCAATCAGCGTGCGCTGCATGTTGATGTCGCGGAAGAGGATGCCGTAGAGGGCGTCGTTGAGCATCACGTCGAGCCCTTCCAGCGCGCCCATTGCGGCTATCTCGGGCATACAGAGGCCGGAGCAATAGTTGCAGAGGCGAATGTAGCGCCCCACCTCTTCGCCCACCTCGTCGAGCGCCTTGCGCATGATGCGGAAGTTCTCCTGCGTGGCGAAGGTGCCGCCGAAGCCTTCGGTGGTGGCTCCGTAGGGCACATAGTCGAGCAGCGACTGGCCGGTGGTGCGTATCACGGCAATGATGTCGGCACCCTGGCGGGCGCCTGCCTGAGCCTGCACCACGTCCTCGTATATGTTTCCCGTGGCCACGATGATGTATAGGTAGGGCTTCGAGCCCTCGCCAATGGTCTCTATGTAGCGCTCGCGGCGCAGGCGGTTGCCGCGCACTTTCTCTATGGTATGCTCTATCACTGGCTGCAGCGCGCGGTCAATCTCGGCGCGTGCGTGTATGGGCAGCTGGGTGATGTCTATCTTCCCGGCGCTTATTGCCTCGGCAATCTCTTGCGGCGTCTTGCCGGTCTCCACCATGGCGTTGCCAACGTAGAACATCACACCCTGGCCCAGGCCGCCCTTGCTCTTAAGCTCTTCCACCACCACATTGGGCATCGGCACCTCGTTTTCGTCGATGCCGTCAATGCCGAGGAAACGGCACAGTGTACGCTCCACGGCCACCGTGGTGTAGTCTTCCACGAAGTCCTGCACCTGCTGGGCAATGTTGCGTGCTACTGAACGGGCATGTTCAACCTCTTCAAAATCAAGTCCTACTTTGCTCTTTTGCATTGTTGTGTGTGTTTTTGTTTAGTCGTTACGATGCAGTTCTTTTGCGCTGCAAAGTTACAACTTTTTTTTCAAACGGCGAAAATAATGTTCCCCCGGTTGGCCGCATTCATCGTGCCTCGTCCGGATGGCTTCCGCGCTTGCGGCTGTAGAGGTCGAGCGACACCACCGCCGCCGTGAAAGCCCAGAATGGCACAGAGAGCTTGTCGGTGTCGAGGAAGTTGTTGAACACGCCGTGCACATAGTAGGTGAGCAGCGACAGCGTGAACGCCAGCGCCATGCGTCCCACTGCGCGGTCCTCGGCCGTTCGGTACAGGCGCACGCCAGTGGCGAATGTGGTGAGGAAAAGCGCCACCACGAGAATCACGCCCGGCAGCCCCTGCTCGGTCATCGGACCGATATATTCGCTGTGGGCATTGCCCAGGTCGCCTGCGTTGGTGCTTATGGTGGAGAGCTGGTAGCTCTTCTGGTAACTGCCGTAGAGGAACTGGTAGGTGCCGGGCCCCACGCCCACCACCGGGCTCTCCTTCCACAGCCTCATGGCCGAGGCCCACCTGTTGAGCCGCTCCACATTGCTGGCGTCGGTGGAGATGTTGGAGATGCTCTTCACCTGGTCGGCCAGCGTGTAGCTGCTGTCCTGGTGGTTCTTGCCCAGGCGGTAGAGCACATCGCTCTGGTAGGCGAAAAACACGCCCACTCCCAGGCCGAACATCAGCACCATCCACTTCACCTTCACCCCCATGCGCACCAGCACGTATATGCCCAGCGCAGCCACCACGCTGATCCACGCCGCGCGGCAGTAACTGAAGAACAGCCCCACGAGGAGCCCCGCCATGAGCAGCAGGGTGAGCACACGCTGCCACCCTTTGCGGCGACGCGAGAAGATGAAGTGCACCGAGGCCGGTATCAGCAGCGCAATGGCGCAGCCGTAGGCGGTGTGGTCGTTGTAGAACGGACGCATCACGCGGTGCAGCGTCTGCAGGTTGCTGAAGTTGCCCAGCGTCTTGACGGTGGCTATCAGTATGACGATGCCCAGCCCTATGGCATAGGCCCAGTAGAACTGCGCTATGCGCTCGCGGTTGCGGAATATCTGCACGGCGGCAAAGTAGAACGGCAGCACGAACCAAAGCCTGGCCATCAGGTACTTGAACGACACCCACGGCAGGCGCGACGTGCAGCTTGTGATTGCCCACCATGCCAGCGATGCCAGCAGCAGCAGGCTCACGGGGTGGCGCAGTATGGAGGTGTCGTAGGTGCGCGCCGCCAGCACCCGGAACAGGAAAAAGGCCGAGAAGAGTATCATCATCGGCTCAACTGGCATAGACAGCTCCATGCCGGGCAGCAGGGCCACATTCACCGCAAAGGGTGTTAGCAGCGCCATGAGCAGAAGCCCGCTCTCCAGGCGCACAACGTAGAGCCACACCACCAGCAGCGCCACGGGCACCATGGCCATGGCTGTGCTGCCCTTGTAGTACATCACCACCGCCTCGGCCGCCAGGAACAGCAGCGTCAGCGCCAGCGCGGCCAGCAGCCCCTTGTGTTTCGCGACCCAGGCGCCCATCACGCGCGTGCTATTCCTCCTCTTTCCGGGCGAACACCAGCAGGCCGAAGATGCACACCACCACCGCGCCCAGCGTGCCGCCAAGCACGATGAGCAGTCGCTTGGGGTAGGCCTTCTTGTCGGTCGGCACGGCCTCGTCAACCAGGTACTTGTAGCTCACCTCGAGCCCTTTGTCGACCTCGGTCTGCATGGCACGGGTCTGAAGGTCGGCCAGCTGCCCGCATTTGTCATCTATGAGGGTCTTCTTCCATGCCGACTGCCCCTGCGTGGCGCTCAGCGAGTCAATCTCGCTCTCCAGCGCCTCCACCACGCCTTTCATCACCGTGGCCGCGCTCTCGGCACGGTCGGCGTGTATCTCGTGGCACAGCGTGTCGTACATGGCCGCCATGTAGTTGGCTATCATCGCCGCCCAGGCCGGGTCCTGGTCGAGCACACCTATCTCGACGCCCAGGAAGTCGGTGCGCTTCACCGAGATGTTGCTCCTGTACTGCTTCGACAGGCGGAACTGCGGGTGCGCGCCGTCGGGCTTGATGCCGTAGTGCTCCATGAGGTTGAAGTGCTCGCACACGGCCTGCTCCATGCGCTTCGACGACAGTATCTGGATGGCATACTCGCAGTCGCGCTCCACGCCGTAGTCCATGAAGTCAAGGCTGTAGTGGTAGTCCATTATGGCCTTCGACAGCCGGTTCGAGCTGGTGGGGAAGAGCACCGCCGACGACTTGTAGAGGGGCTTGATGATGAGCGACACCACCAGGCTCGCCGCCGCCGCCACCGCGGCCACAATCAGCAGCACCCGCCACCAGCGGGCAAAGAAGCGGCGCGTCGCGCCGTGGTCGTAGCCGTTGCCAAAGTTCTGCTCCATAATCGCTGTTTTGTTCTGTTTACACTCGAATGTCCGCATAACGCAAGCGCTGTGCCATTATTGCCTGTAGGGAAAAATAATTATCCGGCCAGCCATGTGAACCGGCGCGGTCGGCAGAGGAGCGCCACGAGTGAAAGACGGCGGTGATGCGGAGTGCCGCGCCTCTGCCGCGTGTCAGGGCAGTGTGTTCTTCGATTGATGTCCGATTGTTCTTCGATTGTTCTTCGATTTTGTATCGAAGAACAATCGGAGAACAATCGAAGAACAATCGAAGAACAGACGGCCTTGATATTGCTTTTGTGCTTTATTAGTCTGGCAATCAGTGGGTTATTGGTGCGCTTTTGTTTGAAATGTCTGTTTGTCAGTGATTTACAACATATTGCGTTCTTTTTTTTTGCCGACTTTCATTCAAAACAAAAACCGCCCCGACGGCTTGTGAGCCTGTCGGGGCGGCTGTTTTGGGCAGTGGGAGCCTTAGTTGCGGTCGCGGCCCAGGGCCTGGCCTATCCACTGGCGGTTGAGGCGGGCTATGTTCTGCCTCTTTATCTGCTTCGGGCACTCGGCCTCGCAGGCGTAGGTGTTGGTGCAGGCGCCGAAGCCCAGCTCGTCCATCTTGCAGACCATTTTGCGCACGCGGTCCTGTGCCTCGGGCTTGCCTTGCGGCAGCAGGGCAAGGTGGCTCACCTTGGCGCCAACGAAGAGCATGGCGCTGGCGTTCTTGCAGGCAGCCACGCAGGCTCCGCAGCCAATGCAGGCGGCGGCGTCCATGGCCTGGTCGGCCTTGTGCTTGGGCACGAGGATGTTGTTGGCGTCGGGCACGCCGCCGGTGGTGGCGCTGATGTAGCCACCGGCCTGAATTATCTTGTCGAATGCGGTGCGGTCGACCACCAGGTCTTTGATGACGGGGAATGCCTTTGCCCTCCAGGGTTCAATCCATATCTCGTCGCCGTCGTGGAAGTGGCGCATGTGCAGCTGGCAGGTGGTCACGCCGTCGTCGTTGCCGTGCGGGCGGCCGTTGATGTAGAGGCCGCACATGCCGCAGATGCCCTCGCGGCAGTCGTTGTCGAAGCACACGGGGTGGGCTATCTTGTCGGCCACCAGGTGCTCGTTCAGCTGGTCGAGCATTTCAAGGAAGGAGCACTCGTCGCTGATGTTGTCTATCTTGTAGGTCTCGAAGCGGCCTTTGGCGCGTGCGTTCTCCTGGCGCCATATATGCAGTGTGAATTTCATAGCTTACTTGTAATTGCGTTTCACTATCTGAATGTGCTCGTAGTTGAGCTCCTCCTTGTGCAGCACCTCGGGCTGGTCGTGGCCCTGGTATTCCCACGCGGCGACGAACATGAAGTTCTGGTCGTCGCGCTGGGTCTCGCCGTCCTCGGTCTGGTGCTCCACGCGGAAGTGGCCGCCGCAGCTTTCCTCGCGCTGGGTGGCGTCGGCTATGATGAGGCGTGCCAGCTCGAAGTAGTCGGCCAGGCGGTAGGCTTTCTCCAGTTCGGGGTTCATCTCCACGGCGGCGCCGGGGATGTAGACGTCCTTGTAGAACTCGGCCTCGAGCTCGCCCACTTTCTGCTTGGCGGTGGCCAGGCTTTCCTTGCTGCGTGCCATGCCGCAGTATTCCCACATGATGCGGCCGAGGGCCTTGTGGTAGTGGTCGACGGTGTGGCCGCCGCCGATGGCCATGAGGTCGGCGATGCGTTTGCGCACAGCCTGCTCGGCCTCGTCGAACTCGGGGCCTTCGGCCTTGATTTTGCCCACATAGATCTGGTCGGCCAGATAGTTCTGCAGCGTGTAGGGCAGCACGAAGTAGCCGTCGGCCAGACCCTGCATCAGCGCCGAGGCGCCGAGGCGGTTGGCTCCGTGGTCGCTGAAGTTGGCCTCGCCAGCGGCGAAGAGGCCGGGTATGGTGGTCTGCAGCTCGTAGTCGACCCACAGGCCGCCCATGGTGTAGTGGATGGCGGGGTAGATCATCATCGGCACCTCGTAGGGGTCGTGGTCGGTGATTTTCTGGTACATCTGGAAGAGGTTGCCGTACTTCTGCTCGACGACGTTCTTGCTCAGGCGGCGGATGGCGTCGGCGAAGTCGAGGTAGACCGCCAGTCCTGTGCTGCCCACGCCGTAGCCCGCGTCGCAGCGTTCCTTGGCGGCACGGCTGGCCACGTCGCGCGGCACGAGGTTGCCGAATGCGGGGTAGCGGCGCTCGAGGTAGTAGTCGCGGTCCTCCTCGGCGATGTCGAGCGGTCCTTTCTCGCCACGGCGAATGGCCTCGGCGTCCTCTTTCTTCTTGGGCACCCATATGCGGCCGTCGTTGCGCAGGCTTTCGCTCATGAGGGTGAGCTTCGACTGGTAGTCGCCGTGCACGGGTATGCAGGTGGGGTGTATCTGCACGTAGCAGGGGTTGGCGAAAGCCGCCCCACGGCGGTGGCACACCCAGGCTGCCGAGCCATTGCTGTTCATGGCGTTGGTGCTGAGGTAGTAGATGTTGCCGTAGCCGCCCGAGCAGAGCACGACGGCATGGGCCGCGTAGCGTTCAAGCTCGCCGGTGACAAGGTTGCGCACGATGATGCCGCGTGCCCGGCCATCGACCACCACGAGGTCCATCATCTCGGTGCGCTCGTGGAGGGTGACGGTGCCGCGCGCAATCTCGCGGCTCAACGCGCCGTAGGCGCCAAGCAGCAGCTGCTGGCCGGTCTGGCCGCGGGCATAGAACGTGCGTGACACCTGCGCGCCGCCGAAGGAGCGGTTGTCGAGCAGGCCGCTGTAGTCGCGGGCAAAGGGCACACCCTGCGCCACGCATTGGTCGATGATGTTGCCGCTCACCTCGGCCAGGCGGTAGACGTTGGCCTCGCGTGCGCGGTAGTCGCCGCCCTTGATGGTGTCCTTGAACAGGCGCTCCACGCTGTCGCCGTCGTTCTGGTAGTTCTTGGCCGCGTTGATGCCGCCCTGTGCGGCAATGGAGTGGGCGCGGCGTGGCGAATCCTGTATGCAGAAAATGTCGACGTGGAAGCCCAGCGCGCCGAGCGACGCCGCTGCCGAGGCTCCGGCCAGGCCGGTGCCAACCACTATGATGTCGAGTTTGCGCTTGTTGGCTGGATTTACCAGCTTCTGCGCGGCTTTATAGTTGGTCCATTTCTCGCTGAGCGGACCTTCGGGTATTTTGGAATCTAATTTCATAAACGTGAGGTTTCGCTTTGTGTTTTCCGTCAGATGGTGAGTCCTGTGCTACAGGCCGAGGTAGACCAGTACCGGCACTGCCGAGAACATGATGAAGATTAGCCAGGCATAGACCTTGCCAATGATGTCAATGGCCTTGGCGTAAGTGTAGTTGGCCAGGCCGAGGGTCTGGAAAGCCGAGGGGAAGGCGTGCAGCATGTGGAGCAGCAGGGCCACGAAGGTGATGAGGTAGAGCAGCACCATCAAGGGATTGTGGAAAAGGTTGCGGCACATGTAGTAGAAGTCGGGCTCGGGCTTGCTCTCTGGCATGACTTTGCGCAGCGTCTGTCGCTCGTCGTATGTAAGATGGCGCAGCCACTTGCCGTCGCTGGTTATGTTGCCTTCCTCGGTGGCGCGCGCCACAATCTGCATCACTGCCATCTTCTCGCGCAGCTCGCTGATATATTGCGCGGTCTCGTCCTGTTCGCCGGTGTCTTCGGCTCGCATGGAGGCCTCTTGCTCCAGCTCGTCAATCAGCTCCTCGGGTGTCAAACCCCATTGCTGGGACATATTGACGATGCCCGAAATCTGCGGGTCCTGCAGTTTCGCGGTCTCCACCATGTATTCACCTTTCACCCAGCCCAGCTTCACGAAGTAGAACTGGCAGAAGTGCATAATCAGGAAGGCGAAGATGAGGATGCCAGTCAACGCCATGAGGGTGGAGGTGCTGTGCGTCTTGGTGCCGGGCTTGTGGTGGTAGCGCACCGGACGTGCCAAACGGTTGGTGAATACCAGCCACAGGGTCACCAGAATGTGCAGTAGGAAGACACCCAAAAGCACAATCTCAAAGATTTTCACAATCCAGTTGGTGCCCATGAAGTGGCAAAACGCGGAGTACCACGCGCCTTCGTCGTGGCGCAGGATGAACAGGTTTGCTGTGGCATGGAACAGCACGAACAGCAGCAGGAAGCCGCCAAGCAACGCCACCACAATCTTCTTTGTGACGGAGTGAATCTTTGGTAGGTTCATATCAATTATTGTGTTTGTGAATTATTCAACCGTTTATGCTTTCAGCAGGAAATTGATGTCGTCCGCAAGGCCGTACTCGCGGGTGTTTTCCATCCTGGTCTTGAAGACTTTCATCTTGTTAGGCTTGCCGATGAGCGACAGGTGCCCGTCCTCAAGCAGCAGGGCGGTGGCTTCGCGTATGCCGGCAACTGTTGCCTTGGGATTGACCATGATGAACTCTTTCAGCCGGTCGTCTCGGGTCTCGCCGCCATGCTTTGGGTCGAAGAAGTCTGTGTAGTGGGGGTTGATTTGGAACGGCACCAGTCCCATGCAGTCGAATGATGCCGGCATGACGATGGGCATGTCGTTGGTGGTGCAGAGGGTGGGTCCTGCCACATTGCTGCCTGCGCTCCAACCCATGTAGGGCATTCCGTCGAAGGCGCGCTGACGTATGGCCTGCATCAGTCCCGTGCGTTGCAGTTCGCGCACCAAATGGAAGGTGTTGCCACCGCCCACGGCCACACAGTCGGTGTCGAAAACGGCGTTGACGGGCAGAGCCTTGTGGTGAACAGATGTGAGTCTCACTCCAAATTCTTTGAAGACGGCTGCCACTTTCTTTTCGTATGCGTCGTAGCTTTTGGTGAGGCCGCCTTCGGCCAAACTGACGCCTGCGTAGGGCACGAATAGCACGCGTTTTACATTGTGCCGACGGCAGAAATCGGCAACCATATCCTTGCACCATCCGAGGTAGGCCTCGCCGCGCATGGTGCTGTTGCTAATAAGTAAGAGATTTCTTTTATCCATGATGTTTTTAATTATACTGCTACATCAAATAATTCAAGTTGCTTAATGGTCTTGATTTCTTGTTTCTCATGAAGATCGAAGTTGAACACAAGGGCTTCAACGACAGAGTGGCGATTATCGATACTGCCACCATTGTGGTAGAAATGGTCTTTGGTTGTAATGTTGAATCGGTTCCAATACTGTTTTACCATATCGTTGGAACGGTAGTCATTGTGGTGCCATGTGGAGAGGATGAACTTTGCACGTGTGCGGGACAGTGCCTCGTACAATTCATGCTCGTCCTGCTCTGTCCAGCCATTGTAATAGTCTACATAGCGTCCATAGTATGGTGGGTCGCAATAGATTATATCTCCAGCCTCTGCCCGTTCAATGGTCTCAATGAAATTCACATTGCGGAACTCCCACTCCTTTTGTCTTATAATATATGCAGTCTGTTGTATCTGATTGCAGATTTTGGTAATATATGCAGGTGCAAACCGATCTGGTTTTTTGCAGAACGGAATGTTCCAATCACCATGCCTGTTGAAGCGCATCATGCCGTTGAACCCGGCGCGGGACAGAAAAATGAAGTCGTAAGGGCTGTGCTCGAAGTTGAAGCGGTCTCGTACAAATTTGTAATGGGCATATCCATCATCATCCGCTTCGGATAGCAGACGGCTTTCTTTCTCGAGATAAACTCGCATGGAATAAGGCGTTATATCGCCATTCTGCACTCCCTTATAGAAGTTGATGATGTGCGGATTGGTATCGCCCACAATATGTGCACCTTGCATTGGCGAATTAAATCCGACAACCCCTGTTCCAAAGAAAGGCTCAATCCATCGTGCGCCGAGTTTAACGCCAGCCGAAAGAATCAAATCGTTAATCCGCGGCACCAGTTTCGTCTTGATGCCCTGCGATTTGATTGGGGGAACGATGATAGACGACATGATATTACCTCCTGCTGATCTTTTTACGCAACGTTTGTTGCTTATCAAGATATTCTTTATATGTGGCAAGATTGTGGTAGTGTGGAGTCCCTATACCTGCCGAGCGGGCATCCATTGCATTGAAGAAGTTTGTCCAATAGTCGTCAAAAACATCTTCTCCGAGTTTTGCGAAAGGTCCTTCACCTTTAATCAGTTTGTCTATTTCCGTGATGCCCCCAATATTTCGGGTGTTGCCGCTTCCCGGCCGGTCACTTGCTATCTTCCATTTTGGTTGTACAAAGAAGATGAACTGCTCAATGACCGACTTGATAATGCCTAACTCATCAATGCCATAGACACTCTTTTCATTGCTATCGATTACGCTTTGTTTGTAAAGCATACCCAGAATAAGGTGGCATTTGTAGTCTTTGTATGGGTAGTCTGTATTCTTCTTTGTGTCGCGATTGCGGAAATACCCCCAATAAGACCCAAGTGTCAGTCCATTCACTTTCATGTCGTCGTAATAGTAGCTTGACTTGAAGTCTACGGCGAAAAGATTGCCATTGTTGTCTTTGAAGGTCAAATCGGGATAGTAGTTCTGTGCCGACGGCAATTCAAGCGTGAGCCCATTCCGTTTTGCAAACGCATCTAACCGTGGAATAAGGATTATCTCGATGATTTTCGAGACAACTTTTGTGTCGTTGGTGATTGTGTATACATTCTTGTCAACGTCAATGAAACCTTTGACAATCCAGTCATTGTCCCTTGTTTCAAGCAAGGGTTTGTAACTGGCAACCTCCTTATTCAGGAGTCGTTGGAATGTTTGTCTATCCATAAATAATGTTCTACGCGTCAATGTTTGCGTAGGTGGCGTTTTGCTCTATGAAGGCGCGGCGGGGGGGGACGTCGTCGCCCATGAGGAGCGAGAAGATGCGGTCGGCTGAGGCGGCATTCTCGATAGTCACCTGGCGCAACTGTCGGTTCTCGGGGTTCATGGTGGTGTCGCAGAGCTGGTCGGGGTTCATCTCACCGAGGCCTTTGTACCGCTGCACATGGATGCCTTTGTCGCCAAACTCGGCCAAAGTGCGCTCGCGCTCTTCCTCCGTCCAGCAATAGACTTGGCGGTTGCCTTTCTTTATCATGTAGAGGGGAGGTGTGGCCAGATACACGTAGCCGTTCTCAATGAGTTCTGGCATGTAGCGGAAGAAGAAGGTGAGCATGAGTGTGTCGATGTGCGCACCGTCGACATCGGCATCGGTCATCACGATTACCTTGTGGTAGCGCAGTTTGCTGAGGTTGAGCGCCTGCGGGTCGTCGGGGGTGCCGACGGTGACGCCGAGGGCGGTGTATATGTCGCGTATGGCGTCGCTCTCAAAGGCACGGTGGCGCATCACCTTCTCCACGTTGAGGATTTTGCCTCGCAGGGGGAGGATGGCCTGATAGCGGCGGTCACGGCCGTCCTTGGCGCTTCCGCCTGCCGAGTCGCCCTCAACGAAGAATATCTCGCATTCGGCGGGATCGTTGCTTTGGCAGTCGGCCAGTTTGCCCGGCATACCTGCCGACGAGAACACGTTGCTGCGCTGCACCATTTCGCGGGCCTTGCGTGCGGCCTGGCGGGCGCGTGCGGCAAGTATCACCTTGTCAACGATGGTATGAGCCTCGTTGGGGTGCTCCTCCAGATAGTTCTCCAGCATCTCGCTCACAGCCTCGTCCACCGCGCCACGCACCTCAGTGTTGCCGAGCTTGGTCTTGGTCTGACCCTCAAACTGCGGCTCGGCCACCTTCACGCTGATGATGGCGGTGAGACCCTCGCGGAAATCGTCGCCGACAATCTCCACCTTGGCCTTTTGCAGCAGTCCGCTACGATCGGCGTAGGCCTTCAGCGTGCGTGTCAGTCCGCTGCGGAAACCAGCCAGGTGGGTGCCGCCCTCATGGGTGTTGATGTTGTTGACGTACGAGTGCAGGTTCTCGCTGTAGCCGCTGTTGTACTGCATGGCTATCTCTATGGGGATGCCCTTGCGCTCGCCCTCGATGTAGATGGCATTTGGCATCAGCTTCTCGCGGTTCTCGTCAAGGTAGTCTATGAAGTCGCGCAGCCCCAGCTCGCTGAAGAAGTGGTCGGCCCTTGCCGGTGCGGCCTGGCCTTCCTCGGCCACGCGCCAGTCGCTGATGTTGATTTCTATGCCCTTGTTGAGGTAGGCTAGTTCGCGCATACGGTCGAGCAGGGTGTCGTACTTGTATTCGGTCACTGTGAAGATTGACGCGTCGGGATGGAAGGTAATCTTGGTGCCGCGCTTGCTGGTCTCGCCAACAACCTTTACGGCATAGAGGGGTTTGCCTTTCGAGTATTCCTGCTGGTACACCTTGCCGTCGCGGAAGACGTTGACCGTCATGTGGTCGCTCAACGCGTTGACGCAGCTTACGCCCACACCGTGCAGACCGCCGCTCACTTTGTAGCTGTTCTTGTTGAACTTGCCGCCAGCGTGCAGCACAGTCATCACCACCTCGAGGGCCGAGCGGTGCTCCTTCTCGTGCATGTCAACCGGTATGCCTCGGCCGTTGTCCTCGACGGTGATTGAGTTGTCGGGGTTGATTTGCACGTCGATTTTATTGCAGTAGCCAGCCAGTGCCTCGTCTATCGAGTTGTCCACCACCTCATACACCAGGTGGTGGAGTCCGCGCTCGTTGACATCGCCGATATACATTGCCGGGCGCACGCGCACGGCCTCGAGCCCTTCAAGCACGGTGATGTTGCTTGCGCTGTAATCCATATTTTGATTTTCAGCCATATAGATATTTTTCTAGTATCCAGTTTGAAAGTGCAAAGATACGTATTTTTTTTCGATTTGCGCGCGCGAATTTCACATTATTTTCAACAGCGTGTTCAATACAGCCGCCACCATGCGCAATGCGCGCCGTCACAGCAATTTGCCGACATTCACAACGAAAGCGGCGGCGTGGGCTTTCGAGCCCGCGCCGCCGCCTGTCACAGCCGTGTGTGTACCGCGGCTACTTGATGCGCATCTTGTAGAACGAGCGGTAGACGAACACCAGTGCCACAATCAGGAACACCACGCCAAACCACGGTGCCATGGCCTGGAAGTTGGCGCTGATGGCAATCTCCATGGCCAGCACGCCGAAGAGGGTGGTGAACTTGATAATCGGGTTCAGCGCCACCGACGAGGTGTCCTTGAACGGGTCGCCCACGGTGTCGCCCACCACGCTGGCGTCGTGCAGCTCGGTGCCCTTCATGCGGAGGTCTACCTCGACCACCTTCTTGGCGTTGTCCCACGCGCCGCCTGCATTGGCCATGAAGACAGCCTGGAACAGACCGAACACGGCAATCGAGATCAGATAGCTGATGAAGAGGCACACGGCGTTCTGTCCGCCTATGCCCTGCGGCGACGAGAGGCAGGCGAATGCCAGGGCGAAGCAGAAGATGGCTATGAAGATGTTAATCATTCCCTTTTGGGCATAGTTGGTGCATATCTTCACCACCTCCATGCTCTTGGCGGCGTCGGCCTTCTTCGGTGCGTTGGTGTCGAGCTTGATGTTCTCCTTGATGTACTCCACCGCGCGGTTGGCGCCTGTGGTCACGGCCTGCATCGAGGCGCCGGTGAACCAATAGATGACGCATCCGCCGAGGATGAAGCCGAGGATGGAGTAGGGGTTGAGCAGGTTGAGGATGGTCGCCGGGTCGATGTGCAGCTCCTCCTGTATCATCAATATGAGGCTGAAGATCATCGTTGTTGCGCCCACCACGGCAGTGCCTATGAGCACCGGCTTGGCAGTGGCCTTGAAGGTGTTGCCCGCGCCGTCGTTGGCCTCAAGGTAGTATTTGGCCTTTTCGAAGTCGGGCTTGAAGCCGAATTCGCCCTCCACCTCGCGGGTGGTCTTCTCCACGTCGTCCTCGATGAGCGACAGCTCGTAGACGCTCTGCGCATTGTCGGTCACCGGACCGTAGCTGTCCACGGCGATGGTCACAGGCCCCATGCCGAGCATACCGAAGGCCACCAGGCCGAAAGCGAAGATGGTGTAGTAGCTGCCGAACAGCGGCTCCAGCCCGAAGGCCGTGGAGGCAAAGTAGGCGATGACCATCAGCACGAAGAAGACGATGCCGGTCCAGAAAGCGCCGTAGTTGCCCGCCACCAGGCCGCTGAGTATGTTGAGCGAGGCTCCGCCCTGTTTCGAGGCCTCCACCACTTCACCCACATGCTTCGACGTGGGCGAGGTGAAGAGCTTCGTGAATTCGGGTATCAGCGCCGCGCCGAGGGTGCCGCAGCTGATGATGATGCTCAGCGCCAGCCAGTAGTTGTGCCCCATCGAGCCGAGGATGGCATACGAGGCCACGAAGGTGCACACCATGCTCAGTATGGAGGTGATCCACACCAGCGACGTGAGCGGGTGCTCGAAGTTGATGTCGTCGGCGTTGCGGTACTTGGCGTTGGCTATCGCGTTGTTGATGTAATAGGCCAGCACAGACGACAGCAGGCCGAGTATGCGCATCACGAATATCCACACCAGCAGCGGCACTTTGTATTCATCGGGCACTGCCAGCAGAATGAAGCTCACCAGGGCCACGCCGGTGACGCCGTAGGTCTCGAAGCCGTCGGCTGTCGGGCCGATGCTGTCGCCCGCGTTGTCGCCGGTGCAGTCGGCTATGACGCCGGGGTTGCGCGGGTCGTCCTCGCCAATCTTGAAGACCACCTTCATGAGGTCGCTGCCGATGTCGGCTATCTTGGTGAATATGCCGCCCGCGATGCGCAGGGCCGAGGCCCCGAGGCTCTCGCCGATGGCGAAGCCAATGAAGCACGATCCGGCAAGCTTGCCGGGCATGAAGAGGAGTATGACGAGCATCAGCACCAGCTCCACGCAGATGAGCACGATGCCTATGCTCATGCCCGCGCGCAGCGGTATGCCCAGCAGGTCGAGCGGACGGCGGCGAAGGCTGGCGAAGGCCATGCGCGAGTTGGCCAGCGTGTTCATGCGCACGCCGAACCATGCCACGCCGTAGCTGCCCAGTATGCCCACCACCGTCCAGGCCAGAATGAGAAGCACACTGCCCAACGGCATACCCTGCAGCACACCGAAATAGAGCGCTATGGCCGCGCCGATGAACACGAACAACAGCAGCAGGAAGCGTCCCTGCTGCTTGAGGTAGGTGGAGCACGTCTTGAAAATCACCTCGCCAATCTCGAGCATCGAGCGGTGGGCCTTAAGCTTGCGCACCTTGCTGAATTGCCAAAAGCCAAAAAGAAGACCCAGCACCACGGCGGCAAAGCCCCAGTAAAGGATGCCTGTCCGGCTGTCGTCGGCAAACCCCTCGGGCATTTGCAGGTTCGCCTCGCTCGCGAAGGTGAGCGCCGGGAGCAGCAATGCGGAAAGGGCAACTGCAATTTTTTTCATAGACAGTAGTATTTTAGTGTTAGATTTGTTTTTCTGTGCAGGCCGTGCGGGCGGCTGGTGCTATAACTTTCATTGTGTGTTGTTTGTGTTGCCGCTCAAAAACAGATTGGCAGTGCAAATATACTTATTTAATCGAAACTCGCAAAAAAAAATTGAAAAAAACGACTCGGGCCTGATGCCTGTCCGTGCCGTAATCCGTCCTGGCCGCGTGTCCGGCAGGCTGCCACGCAGGCACTGCCGCACGCCATGCCTGCCTCAACACCATGTTATCGCTATGTCTTTAACTAATCAACGCCGTACCATCTACTACATCGGTAGGTGTTCATTAGGCGTTGTGTAGGCGATGAGTAGGAGTTGAGTAGGAGTTGGTCTTGCTTTATGGTTGATTTTCAGTCCTTTTGAATTGTAGGATTTATCCCCCGCCTGTTGTTTTGTGCAACTTGCAGTTTTACAATGGTTTACGCCTATTCTCGACAAGATGTGGCATTGTGGGGTGCTTCGAGGCCGCCACAGGGTGGGGAAGAGGTGGCCGTGGGGCGCGTCGCTGCGTGGCGCCCAGGCGGCAATAATCTGGTTTAGTGCACATATTGTTATTTTTTCATCTCTACGGGGACTATTCCATTTTTTTTGCGTAACTTTGCAGCATGATTAGCAACATTGACATGGCCGCTCGCACGGCCGATTTCTTATTGAAAGTGAAAGCGGTAAAGCTCGACAACGAGCATCCTTTCACATGGGCATCGGGGCGCAAATCGCCAATCTACTGCGACAACCGCGTGACGCTGTCGTACCCCGACATCCGCACATTCATCCGCCAAAGTTTCGTCGACATCATTCGCGAGGCATGGGGCGACGTTGACCTCGTGGCCGGTGTGGCCACGGGCGGCATAGCCCAGGGCGCGCTGGTGGCGCAGGAGCTTGGCAAGCCGTTTGCCTACGTCCGCTCGGAGCAGAAGAGCCACGGCCTCACCAACCAGATTGAGGGCGAGGTGCACGAGGGGCAGTCGGTCGTGGTGGTCGAGGATTTGGTGTCGACCGGCAAGAGCTCGCTCATTGCCGTGCGTGCGTTGCGCGAGAAAGGCTGCATCGTCAAGGGCATGGTGGCCATCTTTACCTATGGGCTGCGGGTGGCCGAGGAGAATTTCGCCAAGGAGAATGTGCCGCTGCACACGCTGACGGCCTACGACACGCTGGTGCAGGTGGCCAAGGAGCGTGACTACATCCGCCACGAGGACCTTGAGAGCCTTGCCGCCTGGCGCCTCGACCCGGAGCGCTGGAGCGACGACCACATGAATGCCTGAAGCGCCATGGGAAGGCTGACATGCCGGCTGCTGGCGGCAGCCGCGATGTTGACGGCCGGGCTGGCCGCTGCGGCGCAAGACAGCGTGGTGGCGGTGCAGTTGCCCGGGGGCGGGCTCATTGAGTTGGTGTGGGTCGAGGGCGGCGAGTTCACCATGGGCAGCAACACCGGTGTGTCGCAGAGCCACCACTACGACGCCAACCGTCCGGAGCATACCGTGACGGTGGGCGATTTCTGCATAGGCCGCACCGAGGTCACACAGGCGCAGTGGAAGTCCGTGATGGGCGACAACCCGTCGACGTTCACCGGCAACGACTCGCTGCCGGTGGAGCAGGTGAGCTGGACGGCCGCGCAGCAGTTCGTCACCCTGCTCAGCCAGATGACCGGACGCCGCTTCCGCCTGCCCACCGAGGCCGAGTGGGAGTATGCGGCCCGCGGTGGCAGGCTTTCGCGCAGGTTCCAGTTCCCAGGCTGCCATCGCGGCCAGCTGGAGCGCAATGCCTGGTTCTGCATCAACAGCGACCGAACCACCCACAAGGTGGCGCAGCTGGCACCCAACGAACTGGGGCTGTACGACATGGGCGGCAACGTGGCCGAGTGGTGCGGCGACTGGATGGAGCCCTACGGCAGCGAGCCGCAGCTCAACCCTCGCGGCGGCAGGACGGGCAGCAGCCGTGTGTTGCGCGGCGGGCACTACAACAGCGTGTCGGCTGCCTGTTCGGTGTTCGACCGCTCGTGGTATGTGCCGTCGGCCACGAGCGAGTATTTCGGCCTGCGTGTGGTGCTCGACGAGCAGCAGTGACAATATTGTTTGATTGACCCAACCTGCTGTCGACATGATTGTTGGAGACAAACACTTCAAGCCTTTCATCAGCGAGGCCGAGCTGGCCGCCATCGTCGGCAGGCTGGCCGCCGAGGTCAGTGCCGACTATTCGGGCGGCAGCCTGGTGGCCTGCCCCATTCTGACAGGAGCCTACCTCTTCGCCGCTGACCTCATGCGCAGGCTGACGGTTGACTGCGAGGTGAGTTTTGTTCGCTACTCCTCCTATGAGGGACTGTCGTCGAGCGGAAAGGTGCGTTGCGAGCTGCCTTTCCCGCCGTCGGTTGAGGGGCGCGACGTGCTCATTGTGGAAGATGTGGTAGACAGTGGCCTGACCATACAGACCATGCTGGCCGACTTGCGGGCGCTGCGTCCGCGCAGCGTCAAGGTGTGCACGCTGTTCTACAAGCCCGACGCATTCAAGGGTACGTACAGGATAGATTATGCAGGCAAGGCCATCGGCAACGAGTTCATTGTGGGTTACGGCATGGACTACGACGGACGTGGCCGCAACCTGCCCTCAATATATGTAATCGACGAGTGATGAGAAGCAGGTCAAGAATAGCGGTACTGGCAGTGGCGCTGGCCGCCATGGCGGCAGGCTGCACCCCAAAGGAGAGCCACATCGAGGTGCGTCCCAGCCAGCTGCTGGGGCTGTGGCAGCGCTCCAACACGCAGGAGTATTGGCGCTACACCGAAAATGCCACCGGAGTGACGTGGGACGAGGCCGACGACGTGCATGAAGACGAGAGCAACCTCACCTTCAGCTGGACGCTCGACGAGGACCGGCTGACGCATGTCTTCACCGGCATGGAGGGCAACCAGGCCGTGCCGAAGGTATACACCATAACCGCGATAAGCAACACATCGATGCGGTGGCGCGACGACTACAGCATGGAGTACAGTTTCACAAGAGTAGAATAGGTGGCCGGCAAGATGAAAAAGGGGTGGAAAATAGCGCTCATCGCGCTTGGGTCGCTGCTGGGACTGGTGGTTGTGGCGGTGTGTGTTGTGCTGTGGCTGGTATTCACACCAAGCCAGCTCACGTCGATAGTGAACAACATGGCCGGCAGGTATCTGGACTGCGAGGCTCATTTCGGCAAGGTGAACCTAACTCTCTTCAAGACATTCCCCGATGCCGGGCTTGCCATCGACGACGTGTATGTTGTAAACCCCATGGCCGGGGCGGGCTGCGACAGCGTGGCTCACGTGGGCAGCCTCACGGTAGGGGTTGACGTAAAGAAGTTCCTCAAGGAGAAAGAGGTGGAGGTGCATCAGGTGCTGCTCGACGACGTCAGGGCATGTCTGTTCGTCGACGCCGACGGCAACGCCAACTACAACGTATTCCCCTCCTCGCAGAAAGACAAGGACACAACAAAATCAGGCTTCAGCCTTGACAGTCTGCCTGCCATTGACTTGAAGAAGATTAAGATAAGCCGCCTCGACGTGGACTACGTGAATGACCAAAGCCACCTCGGCGCAAGCCTTCGCGGCATGGGGCTCAGTCTTAAGGGACACTTGCGTGAGGGCAAGGCTCAGGTCGGGCTCGACGTCGACGTGGACAGTGTGGCGGTAGCGCTTGCCGACAGCCTCGGCAACAGCACCACTGCGGCGCACATGCGTGGCTTGCAAGTGAGCCTCAAGGGCGACGGAAACCTCGATGCGGTTGACGGCAGGCTGAAACTGGTCGCCGCCAAGGGGCAGTTTGCCAACGGTGGCCACGACATGGTCAACGAGAGGCTTGCCGCGTCGCGTCGCAACCTGCTGGAGGCCGACCTGCCGTTCAGTGCCGACCTGCGCGGCATGGGCGTGAGGCTTGGTCAGTCGCGCCTGCGCCTTGACGAATTTGCCCTGCTGGCCGAGGGCATGGCCCAGCTGGCCACAGAGAGTGCACCCATGTCGGTTGACCTTACGCTGGCAACCGACGGCAAGTGGCAGGTGGGGCAGTTGCTCGACATTGTTCCGCAGCAGTTCGTGGCTTTCCGCAAGGACATGGACGTCGACGCCAAACTGCGGCTCGACGCCCACGCTGTCGGCACCATGACCGACAGCACCATGCCCAAGGTGACTGCACATGTCGAGGTGGAAGACGGCACGCTGCGCTATCCATCGGTGCTGCCCTACAGGGTGAACCGCATCAATGCCGACCTCGCTGCCGATGTTGACATGAGCTCCGGCGGCAGCAGTACTTTGGCAATCAACTCGCTGAAAGCACATGCATCCAACAGCGATGTGGCCGTGAGCGGCCATGTGTACGACCTGCTTGGCGACATGTTGGTCGATGCGCGCGTTAAGGCTTCAATGCCGCTGGCCGATGCCTCTCCATTCCTGCCCGACTCGCTGCCGCTCAATGCATCCGGCACCGCAAAGGTGGATCTTAATGCCAACCTGCGCATGAGCCACCTGCAAAAGATGGAACTTGAAAAGATTAAAGCAGGCGGCAGCATTTCGCTGACCGAGCTTGACGTGACATATGACAGCATACATGCCATGTCGCCGCAACTGGTGGTAGAGTTGAACCTGCCAGCCAGGAAAGAACAGGACAAGATGGGTGAGACCCACATAAGCGGCAGCTCGATAGAACTGGCAATGAACGGGGTCCGAGCATCTGTGAAGGAACCGGACATCACGCTTGGTGTGAACAATATCACCAAGGAACAGTTGAAGGCGTCGTTTGACGTCACCCTCGGCAACACTGTTGCGTTGCTCGACTCAAACAGCATTGACGTGAACGCGCTGATGCTGTCAGGCTCAATCAGCATGGATTCGACGCAGAGCAACATACTGCGCAAGTTCAATCCAAGCCTCGACATAGACCTGCGCCGCACGCAGGTGAGCACCAATCTGATTGCCGAGAACCTCTACATCAACAACCTTGATTTCCACTATTCGCCGGAGTTGTGCGACATTGCTGACGCCGACATCGTGCTCGGCAACAGTGACCTACAACTGTACGGTTCTGTCTCCAACCTTGAAGCGTGGCTCTCGCACGAGGCAATGCTTGGTGGCGAGTTGAATCTGACCTCGCGCTACACCGACGTTGACCAGATTATGGAGCTTGTGAGCGGCATGGGCAGCGACAAGGACAGTATCGAGGCAATGCGCGAGGAGGACAATGTGCCCAAGGAGGCGAACCCGTTTATTGTGCCGAAGGATGTGGATTTTGTGCTTCACACGCACTTGCAGCAGTCGCTGGCTTTTGGCAATGAGCTGGGCGATGTCGCAGGCTCGGTGAGTGTGAAGGACGGCGTGGCCGTGCTCGACCAGATAGGTTTCGTGTGCAAAGCGGCCACCATGCAGCTCACCGCGCTGTATCGCTCGCCAAGGCCAAACAACCTCTTCTGCGCCATCGACTTCCACCTGCTCGACATACAGATTGACGAGTTGCTGGACATGATACCGGCAGTTGACACTCTTGTGCCCATGCTGGCGGCATTCGACGGCAACGCCAACTTCCATTTGGCGGCCGAGACCTACCTCAACGCTTTCTACCAGCCCAAGATGAGCACCCTTCTGGGTTCGGCAGCAATCAGTGGAAAGGATCTTGTAGTGATGGACAACAACAGCATTGCCCAGATTGCAAAGCTCATGCAGTTCAAGAGTTGGAAGGACAAGGACGACAAGATAAAGATAGACAGCCTCGATGTTGAGATGACCTGTTTCCGCAAGGAGATAGAGGTGTTCCCCTTCCTGCTCAACATTGGCAAGTACCAGCTGTGCGCGTCGGGCAAGCACACACTTGACAACCAATGCGGCTACCACGTCGAACTGCTTAAAAACCCGCTTATGGCCAAGGTCGGCGTCGATGTGACAGGCACGCTGTCGAGCCCAAAGATATCGCTTGGCGAGGTGCGCTATGCCGACCTGTACAAGCCTTCCAAGCAAGGCGTGGTTGAAAAGGAGACGCTTCGCTTGAAGCAGATGATACGTGAGGCACTGGAAAACAATGTAAGGTAGGACGATGGCAATATTCCACAGATATCATAGCACCATTCACGGCAACTATCGCGCGGCCTCTCTGCGCGGTGGTGCGCTGGTGGGTGGACTGATGGCACTCTATGTTGCTGTCAGGCTGCTTGTGGGTAACCCGTCCCCCTCGCCGGTGACGCTGCCTGTCGACGTGGCGCTTATGGTTGCCATCGTGCTGCTGGCAGCACACTACCGAGCCACATTGCCAGGCAAACTCATCACGCTGAAAGAGACAATGTTGTTTGGCATTGGCACCGCGGGTGTTGCAGGTTTGGTTTATGGGGCAGCCCTGTGGCTGTTGTGCCTGCTGTCGGCAAACCAGACGGTAATGTTCACAAACACCATGACGCAGAACGCAATAAACGAGGCCGACCCACAGCTGCACTACTGGGCTGCCTGGTGGGCAATCGTGGCTGCCGTGAGCACTGCTGTGCTTGGAGCGTTTGCAGCGTTCCTTGCTGCCATTATGCTACGAAATGAAAAGTCAGAAACAATTACAAAGAAATGATTGACATATCGATAGTTGTTCCATTATTCAATGAGGAGGAGTCGCTGCCGCACCTCGCCGAGTGGATTGACCGCGTGATGCATTCCAACGGTTACTCCTACGAGGTGATAATGGTAGACGACGGCTCGCGTGACGGATCATGGCACGTGATTGAGCAGCTGCACGCCGCCAACCCGGCCTACCGTGGCATCAAATTCCGCCGCAACTATGGCAAGAGCGCAGCCCTCAACACAGGCTTCGCCGCCGCAGAAGGCGAGGTAGTGGTGACCATGGACGCCGACCTTCAGGACAGTCCGGACGAGGTGCCGGAGCTGCGCCGCATGATTGTGGAGGATGGCTTCGACCTGGTGAGCGGCTGGAAAAAGAAACGCTACGACTCCAAACTGGCGAAGAACATACCCTCGAAGTTCTTCAACTGGACTACACGGCGCATGAGCGGCATTCACCTGCACGACTTCAACTGCGGCCTGAAAGCCTACCGCCGCGACGTGGTGAAGAGCATAGAGGTGTACGGCGAGATGCACCGCTACATACCTGTCATAGCCAAGTGGGCAGGCTTCAGCAAAATAGGGGAGAAGGTGGTACAGCACCGCAAGCGCGAGTTCGGGGCGACCAAGTTCGGCATGAACCGCTTTGTGCACGGCTACCTCGACCTTATGAGCATCATGTTCATGAGCAAGTTTGGCAAGCAGCCCATGCACTTCTTCGGAGCCATCGGTTCGCTGTCGTTCCTGCTCGGCTTCGTGGCGCTTGTTGTGGTACTGGTGCTCCGACTTGCCGGACGCATGGCGCTGACCAACAGCGTATGGTTCTACCTGTCCATGCTCTTTGTGCTCATGGGCACTGTGCTCTTCCTGACAGGCTTTCTGGGCGAGCTGGTCTGCCGCAACTCAAACACCCGCAACCAATACCTAATCGAGAAAGAACTATGAGTCTGCAATGTGGCATAGTGGGTCTGCCCAATGTGGGCAAAAGCACCCTTTTCAACTGCCTGAGCAATGCGAAAGCCCAGGCTGCCAACTTCCCTTTCTGCACCATCGAGCCAAACGTCGGCGTAATCACTGTGCCCGACGAGAGGCTGGCCAAGCTTGTGGAGATTGAGCATCCGGCCAGCGTGGTTCCGGCCACGGTAGAGATTGTCGACATAGCCGGCCTTGTGCGGGGTGCGTCGAAAGGCGAGGGGCTTGGCAACAAGTTCTTGGCCGACATACGCAACTGCGACGCAATAATACACGTGTTGCGCTGCTTCGACGACGACAACATCACCCACGTGGACGGCACGGTTGACCCCGTGCGCGACAAGCTGACCATCGACACGGAGCTCCAGTTCAAAGACCTTGAGACTATCGAGAACCGCTACGACAAGGAAGTGAAGAAAGGGCGCGCCGGCGGCGATGCCAGGGCCAAAAAGCTGGTCGAGGTGATGGACCTCTACCGCGCCGCACTGCTCGAAGGCAGGAGCGCCCGCACTGTGCAGCTCGACGAGGCGCAGCAGGAGGTGGCTCGCGACCTCAGCCTGCTCACCACCAAGCCGGTAATCTACGTGTGCAACGTGGACGAGGCGTCGGTTGTCGACGGCAATGCCTACAGCCGCGCCGTGGCCGAGGCTGTCAGCGACGAGAATGCCGAGGTGCTTCTGCTTGGCGCAGGCATTGAGGCCGACATCGCAGAGCTCGACTCCTACGAGGAAAAGCAGATGTTCCTCGAAGACCTCGGACTGAAGGAGAGCGGCGTGAATCGCCTCATCAAGGCCGCCTACCGCCTGCTGGGGCTGCAGACCTTCCTCACCGCAGGCCCAAAGGAATGCCGCGCGTGGACGTTCCGCAAGGGGATGAAAGCCCCACAGACAGCGGGCATTATACACTCCGACTTCGAGCGCGGCTTCATTCGCGCCGAGGTGATCAAGTACGAGGACTATGTGACCCTCGGCAGCGAGGCCAAATGCCGCGAGGCCGGCAAGATAGCCGTCGAAGGCAAGGACTATGTGGTGCAGGATGGCGACATCATGCATTTCCGTTTCAACGTATAACACCCCATTCAGCGTCATGGCCGACGAGAAAGAGATAATACAGGAAGTAACCAACAAGGAATACGAGTTCGGCTTCACCACCGACATCGCCACCGACACCATCCGCAAGGGCATCGACGAGGAGGTGGTGCGACTGATTTCGCAGAAGAAAGGCGAGCCGCAGTGGCTGCTCGACTTCCGCCTGGAGGCATTCCGCCGGTGGCAGAAGATGCGCGAGCCCGACTGGGCACACCTCGAGTATGAAAGCCCCAACTACCAGGACATCATCTACTTCGCGGCACCCAAGCCGCAGAAGAAAAAAAGCATGGACGAGGTCGACCCCGAGCTGCTGGCCACCTTCGACAAGCTGGGTATACCGCTGCGCGAGCGCGAGGCCCTGGCCGGTGTGGCCTACGACGCCATCATGGACTCGGTCAGCGTGAAGACCACCAGCCAGAAGGCTCTTGAGGAGAAGGGCATCATCTTCTGCCCCATAAGCGAGGCCGTGCAGAAGCACCCCGACCTTGTGCGACGCTACCTCGGCAGCGTTGTGCCCAGCACCGACAACTTCTTCGCCGCGCTCAACAGCGCCGTCTTCAGCGACGGCTCGTTCTGCTACATACCCAAAGGAGTGCGTTGCCCCATGGAGCTCAGCTCCTACTTCCGCATCAACGCCAAGGGCACCGGCCAGTTCGAGCGCACCCTCATCGTGGCCGACGAGGGCAGCTACGTCTCCTACATGGAGGGCTGCACTGCCCCGCAGCGCGACGAGAACCAGCTGCACGCCGCCATTGTGGAGATAGTGGTCATGAAGGACGCCGAGGTGAAGTACAGCACCGTGCAGAACTGGTACCCGGGCGACAAGGAAGGTCGCGGAGGCATATACAACTTCGTCACCAAGCGCGGCATCTGCAAAGGTTCGCGCAGCAAACTGTCGTGGACGCAAGTCGAGACCGGCAGCGCGGTGACCTGGAAGTACCCCTCGTGCATCCTGCAGGGCGACGACTCCACCGCCGAGTTCTACTCGGTGGCCGTCACCAACAACTGCCAGCAGGCCGACACTGGCACGAAGATGATACACGTCGGCAAGAACACCCACAGCACAATAATGAGCAAGGGCATCAGCGCCGGGCGCAGCCACAACAGCTACCGCGGGCTGGTGCAGATTGGCAAGGGCGCCGACAACGCGCGCAACTACTCGCAGTGCGACAGCCTGCTGCTTGGCGACCGCTGCGGGGCGCACACCTGGCCCTACATCAAGGCCGACAACCACTCGGCCATCCTTGAGCACGAGGCCACAACCAGCAAGATCAGCGAGGACCAGCTCTTCTACTGCCAGCAGCGCGGCATCACGCCAGAAAGCGCTGTGGGGCTGATAGTGAACGGCTACGCCAAGGACGTGCTCAAGAAACTGCCCATGGAGTTTGCCGTCGAGGCTCAAAAACTGCTCAGCGTGAGCCTTGAGGGCAGCGTGGGCTGAGATGTTGTCTGCGTTTGTTATGAAACGTTTACTCGTCGCGATTGCCTCGCTGCTGTGCTTTGCGGCGACAGCCCTGGCGCAAAATCAGTTCAACGACCGGGCCGACAACATCATCGGCCTCTATTCGGGCCTGCAGGCCGGTGAACCGTTCCGTGTGGAGGTGAGCCGACAGGACGATGGAAGCTATCGCGCGCAGGTGGTCTGGGTGGAGCACGACCGCGACGCCCAGGGCAATAAACGCCTCGACGTCAAGAATCCCGACAAGAGCCTCCGCTCCGTGCCCTACGACCGCGTGGTGCTCATCTCGGGGCTGCGCTACAACAGCAAGCGCCACCGTTGGGATGGAGCCCGCATCTACGACCCCCTGCGTGGCATCCGCGCCCCCGCCACCGTCGAGTTCACCGCCGATGGCCGTCTGAAAGTGAAGGGTACCCTGCTGGGCATCAGCGAGACTGTATTTTGGGACAGGGTGGGGCAGTAGCCCGCCTGTCCCGCCCATTGCGGCAGAGCTCTCTGCGCCAACCTTTACCTGAATATTCGTTGGGCAGCTGCGCAGTGTGCCTAATGTGGGGCTATATGCCATTTTGACGTGTGTCGCACCGCGTCGCTGCGGCATGTCAGGGGCGACTGTTTTTCGATTGATGTCCGATTGTTCTTCGATTGTTCTCCGATATTAAATCGAAGAACAATCGAAGAACAATCGGAGAACAATCGAAGAACAGACGGTGTTGATACGGACTTGATGCACTGTTGGTGCTGGAAATCAGTGTGATAGACAGGGCGGTGGAGTGGGGGAGTGGCCTTTGTGACTGGTTTACAGTCTATTGCCTGTGCTTTTCATGCCTCTGGCACAGCCATTTTACGGTTGGGTCAAAAAAAATTTTGCAGTTTGGCGGAATTGGTGTAATTTTGCAACCTGTGACGGTGAACAGTGGCGAGGCTCCCCGATATTAACCAACCAACAATACAAACACAAATGGACAACAGCATTTACATGTTTCCCAAACCAGGGAACGAGCCGGTGATGGGCTACGCGCCCGGCAGCCCGGAGCGCAAGGAAATCCGCAAGGCCCTCGACGAGCTATACGGTGTTGTGACTGAAATTCCTGCCATTATCGGTGGCAAGGAGGTGCGCACAGGCGACATGGGCGAGGTGGTGATGCCCACGGAGAACCACCACGTGCTGGCACGCTACCACAAGGTGGGCGAGCGCGAGGTGCGCGAGGCTATTGCCGCCGCCATGAAGGCGCAGCGCGAGTGGGCCGACACGCCGTGGATTGACCGCGCCAGCGTAATGCTGAAAATAGCGACCCTCGTCAGCGGCAAGTACCGCTACCTGATCAATGCCGCCACCATGCTGGGCCAGGGCAAGACCACGATGCAGGCCGAAATCGACTCGGCTTGTGAACTCGTTGATTTTCTGCGCTACAACACTTTCTATGCCAGTCAGATATACAGCGACCAGCCTTGCTCAGACCGTGGCACGCTGAACTATGTCACCTACCGTCCGCTCGAGGGTTTTGTGCTGGCGGTGACCCCGTTCAACTTCACCTCCATAGCCTCCAACCTCTGCCTGTCGCCGGTGCTGATGGGCAACGTGTGCGTGTGGAAACCCAGCACCACCGCTCTGTTGAGCAACTACATACTGATGAAGATCTACAAGGAGGCAGGCTTGCCCGACGGCGTGGTCAACTTCCTGCCAGGTAGCGGCGCGCTGATCGGCAGCGTGGCTTTTGCCGACGCGAACCTGGCCGGTGTGCACTTCACCGGCGGCACGCGTACCTTCAACGGCTTCTGGAAACAGATTGGTCAGAACATAGAGCACTATCGCACATACCCGAAAATCGTCGGCGAGACGGGCGGCAAGGACTTCATCTTCGCCCACTGCAGCGCCGACGCCAGGCAGGTAGCCACGGCCATTGTGCGCGGAGCTTTCGAGTTTCAGGGCCAGAAGTGCTCGGCGGCGAGCCGCGCCTATGTGCCTGCCTCGATGTGGCCGCAGGTGCGTGACATCGTGGGCGGTATGCTGGCCGAGATAAAGATGGGCGACGTGCGCGACTTCTCGGCTTTCGTCAACGCGGTGATCGACGAGGCGTCGTTTGACAACTGTATGGCCTATATAGAACATTCGCGCAACAGCGCCGACGCCGAGATTGTCTTCGGCGGTCACGGCGACAAGAGCCAGGGTTGGTTTGTGGAGCCCACTGTCATCCTGGCCAAAACACCCGGCTACAAGTCGATGGCCGAGGAGATTTTCGGCCCGATAATCACGGTCTACGTCTACGACGACGACAAGTATGCGGAGACGCTTCGCCTGTGCGACGAGACTTCGCCATACGCGCTCACTGGCGCCATATTCGCCACCGACCGCCGTGCTTTGCGCCAGGGCGCCGAGGCGCTCAAATACGCCGCGGGCAACATCTACTACAACGACAAGCCCACGGGCGCCGTGGTCGGCCAGCAGCCGTTTGGCGGCGCGCGAGCCAGTGGCACCAACGACAAGGCCGGCTCGTATCTGAACCTGCTGCGTTGGGTGAGCCCGCAGGCCGTGAAGGAAACCTTTGATCCGGCCAGCGACTACAAGTATCCGTTCATCAGCGCGGAAGAGTAAGTTGCGGCCAGTCGGCCCGCACAATCATTCGAAGGAACATGCCTGTGGCGTGTTCCTTCGTCATTTTCAGCAAAATCGTCGTCGCCGCCGCGCGTCATAAAAATTGTGTGAAAATGCGCAAAAAAGGGCGTAGTCATATTTTCTATTTAACATAATCTCGGTTATCATCAAAAAGTACAAACTAAAAATAACGCCCGGGCTCAATACAGTCCGGGCGTTTTTTGTGCTGAAAAAAGACAGCGGTTGTTACTTTGCGGGATGGTCTTTGTGGAACTGCTCCAGGCGCGACTGCAAGTCGCCGAACTGGTCGCGTTGCACCAAAGCCACGCAGGCACGGATGCCTTGCTTGTGTGAGCCGGTGATGTCGAGCGCGATTGCGCTGATGCCGTAGCGTATGAGCTCGTTGAGCAGTTCGACGCCACCGAAGCCCGGATAGCAGAATGTGAAGTAGAAGCCGTCGCCGATGTCCTCGCCCATGTCCTTGTCGTAGACGATGAAGAAGCCGTTGTCGGTGAACAGTTTCTTCATGATGCCAGCTTTCTCGCCGTATTCCTTGATGTCCTGCACAAAGTTGAATGTGCCGTCGTTGGCTCCTTTGAGCATGGCCGCCATGGCGTACTGCACGCTGTGCGCGGTGCCGCTGCTGAGGCAATAGAGCGTGCCGAAGATTAGGGCGCGCCCAAGCTGCGTCTGGCTGTAGTAGCGGGCCAGGTCGGGGCACTCCATGTTGAACAGCGTCGGGCTGCAAACCATCATGGCAATGCGCTCACCGGCATAGGAGAAGCTCTTCGAACCGCTGATCATCAGCACGTAGCGGTCGGTGTACTTTGCCACGGTGGGCTGGAACGGAGCCTTGCCCGGCACGGAGTAGTCCTTGCGGAAGTCCATGAGGAAGTAGGCGTCGTCCTCAATGACCACCACGCCATATTTGTTGGCCATCTCGCCGATGATGCGCAGTTCGTGGTCGGTGAAGCAGAACCATGCAGGGTTGTTAGGCGAGCTGTAGATGAGGCAAGCCACGTCGCCGTCGCGCAGCTCCTCTTCGAGCTTGTCGCGCAGCGCGTCGCCACGGTATTCGTACACGTCGAAGGTCTTCATCGGTATGCCCAGCACGCGGCATTGCTGCTTCTGCACCGGGAAACCGGGGTCTATGAAGAGCACCTTGGTCTTTTTCGCATCGTAGCGCGTCAGTGTCAGGAAGCTGGCAAATCCGGCCTGCATCGAGCCAACGGTGGGCACGCAGCAGTCGGGCGTCACGTCGATGTCGAGGAAGTTCTTCACGAAGCGTGCGGCCTCACGCTTGAAGTCGGCGGTGCCGTAGATTTCGGGATAGATGCTGGCCACACCGCTGCGCAGGGCCTCTATTTGAGCCTCCACGCCAACCTGCGGCGCTGGCAGTCCGGGTATGCCCATCTCCATCTTGACAAAGCGCACGCCGGTCTCAGCCTCGACGTCCTGTATCATCTTGCGCATCTCGCGTATGCTGGCTTTGCCTGGGTTGGCAATCTTGTTGGCCGCCGCAATGCGGTCTATGGTTTCTTTCTGTATAGGTATCTGTGCCATATTTATTTTAGATTGTTGTTATGTTGTCATTTTGCGTTGAAATCCTTCATCTTCACCGCCGTCAGCGGGCTTATCCCCTTCACGATGTCGTAGACGCGCTGACGCTCTTCCTGCGGCGCGGGTGTGAACACAGAGATAATCTCTGCCGACTTCACGTCGATGAATTGGGTCACCGACAGCAGGTTGCTGCGCCTTTTGTTCACCTCTGCCAGGTTTTCCAGGGCGCTGATGATGCCCTGTCGGGCGCGCTGCTGGTCGGTCATCATGAGGTCCAGTCCCAGCCGGTGGTAGTTGTAGTATGCCGTGTGCAGCGGCTCGTAGGCCCCGTTTGTGTGGTTCTCTATGAACCAGTAGCGGCTGCGCGAGCCGGAGCTGCTCCTGAACGACACGTCGCCTCCGCCGTCGGCTGCCTGCTGCACCTGCTGGGCCATGGCATAGAACGGCTCGCCGCCTCCGGGCGAGAAGCTGTCGAAGTAGATGCCCATGAAGAGGTAGCAGTAATAGGCCAGCATCGACGACAGCGTGCCGTAGTAGTTGCCAATGTCGAAGTCGAGCGGCTGGCTTTCGTTGTAGCTGAAGTTGAACGTACCCGACTCGATGTAGTTGAACAGGCCGGTCGTGTAGGTTGATCCCCACACCGGGCGGCGCAACTGTATCTGCAGCTGCCCGCCGAAGTCTGTGGCCGAAGTGCGCGTGCTGAGCACCAGCGAAAGCGACATGTCTATCTGCTCGTGAGGCTGCAGCTGCATGTTGGTCCAGTGGCGCGCGTTGATGAAGTCGGTGATGGCCTGCTGCATGTTGTCGAACACCTTTTTGTCGTTGGCCGACTCGTAGCTCTGCGTGGTGGTGAGCAACTTCTGGTAGTTCACCTGCACATTGCACCTTATCTCCTGCCCTTTGGCCAGGCAGAAAACCAGCAGTGGCAGCATTATGGCAATCACTCTACGCATCAAGTTGGTTGCAAAGTTACTAAAAAAAATCAAACCGCACGCACAGTGGCCATTATTTTTTATTCATCATGTTGTTTCTCAACTTCCTGTCAATCCACAGCGCGTATGGTACGGCCAGCAGGAATGTGCACACGTCGGCCACAGCCTGCGCCATCTGGACTCCCTGCAGCCCCAACCACAGAGGAAGCAGCGTCACGGCTGGCAGGAAGAAGAGCCCGTTGCGGCAGATGCTGAGCAGCGTGGCCGGTCCGGTCATCCGTATGTTCTGGAAGAGCATGTTGGTGCTGGTCGATAGGGCAACAAGCGGGAAAGCGGCGCACTGCCAGCGCAGCGTAGTCGCGCCGATGCTCACCAGCACGGGGTCCTCGGAGCGGAAGAGGCTGACCACGCCGGGAGCGAACACAAAGCCGGCGGCCGACACCGCGAGCAGCGCCGCTGTGCCCACACGCACGGCGTAGAGCCACGCCTCGCGCACCCGGCCGTAGAGCCCGGCCCCATAGTTGAAGCCGCACACCGGCTGGAATCCCTGGCAGAAGCCCAGCACGGCGCTGAAGGCAAACATCATTACCCTCGTGACTACTGCAAAGGCCGCCACCGCGCTGGCCTCCTGCCCGGGCTCGGCGTAGCGGGCGGCGCAGTAGTTGAGCAGCACCGCCGCCGCGCAGTTGAAAGCCTGGCGGAACAGCGACGGGAGCCCACCGCGCACTATCTCGTTGTACACCTTCAACGATGGCTTGAAGTCGCGCAGCTTAATATGCACTGTGTCAGGTTTGAATGTGCCATATAGGAGCAGCCCCCACGAGCACACCTGACTTATGGCTGTTGCCAGCGAGGCTCCCGCTATTCCCATGTCGAGGCCGAAGATCAGCAGCGGGTCGAGGGCTATGTTGAGCACCGCCCCGCTCACTATGCCCACCATGCCGCGCCGCGCGCTGCCTTGCAGCCGCAGCTGGTTGTTGAGCGTCAGCGCGGTCATCATGAACGGCGTGGCGGCAACGATGTACTTCAAGTATTCGCAAGCCTGTGGCACCACCTCTACAGGCGCCCCCAGCGCGCGGCTCAACGCCGCCAGGTTGGGCAGGCACAAGGCCGCCGCCAGCAGTCCCAGCAGCAGGGGCGTCACCACCCCCACCGTGGCCACCACCCCGGCCGACTGCGCGTCGCGGGCACCGAGCGCGCGCGAGATGTAGTTGCCGCTGCCGTGGCCGAAGAAGAAGCCAAGGGCTTGGATGAACGTCATGTAGGCGAATGAGACGCCGATGCCGGCGGTGCCTTCGGTCGACAGGCGCCCCACGAAGGCGGCGTCGACCACATTGTACAGCGCCGTGGTGACCATGGCCGCTATCGTGGGCACCGCCATGCGCCACACCAGCCGCTTCACCGGCTGCAGCGTCATCTCCTCATAGCGCCCCTCAAGCGTCACCCGCGGATGATTTGCGTGTTGCCTTTCGAGTTGAGCAGGCGGGCGGTCACGGTGTTGGCGCTGCCGCCGCGCACGAAGTCAACCTCAACCTCGTCGCCCGGGCTGTACAGTCCCAGCTCCTCCATCATCTCGGCGAAGGTGTTCACCTCCTTGCCGGCCACGCGCAGTATGACGTCGCCCTCCTTTATGCCGGCCCGCGCGGCGGCGCAGTCGGCTATGACGTGGCTCACGTAGAGGCCCTTTATCTCCCTGGCGCCCGTGGCCTTGGCCAGCGAGGCGTCGACCTCGGTCACCTGCACGCCCAGATAGCAGCGCTGCACATGGCCGTAGCGCTGAAGGTCGCCAGCCACCTTGGCCGCAAGGTTGGAGGGTATGGCAAACGAATAGCCTATGTAGTTGCCGTTGCCCGACGCTATGGCCGTGACTATGCCTATGAGCTCGGCCTGCGAGTTGACGAGTGCGCCTCCACTGTTGCCTGAATTGACGGCCGCATCTGTCTGGAGGAACGACTCGAGCGGTGTGTCGCCTGTCTTCGGGTTATCGATGATGTGCATGTTGCGCGCCTTTGCGCTGATGATGCCGCTGGTGACCGTCGATGTGAGGTTGAACGGGTTGCCGATGGCCAGCACGGGCTCCCCTACCCTCACCTGCTCGCTGTTGCCGAAAGGCAGGTACACCAGCCCCTCGGCCGCCACCTTGACCACAGCCAGGTCGGTGGCCGGGTCGGTGCCCACCAGCTCGGCCTCAAGCTCGCGCTTGTCGTTCAGCGTCACGGTGATGCGCTCAGCGCCCTCCACCACGTGGTTGTTCGTCAGTATGTAGCCGTCGCTCGTGACTATCACCCCCGAACCGAACGCGTTGTATACCTGCCGCTGCACGCCCTGCGGCACAATGAAGCCGAAGAACGACTGGTAGAGCGGCGTCAGCTGCGTCACCTCGGTCTTGATGTGCACCACGGCGTCGATTGTGGCTGCGGCCACGTCGGTGAAGTCCCTGATTTCTATGCGCGGGCGCTCCGGTGCGGCCACCCGTGCGGGCTCGGCGGTGCCGGCACCCGCCTCGCTGCCTTTTTGTGCGCAGGCCGCTGCCGCAAGGCAAAGCGCCGTCGCCACTATTGCTGTCACTTTCTTCATCTCTTTGCTGTTTTTCTTTCCGACCTCCCAAACGACGAGTGACTGGAAATATTGCGTGCGGGCGCACCTTTTTTGCCGCGCGGCGACGACTGCCGCTGCCGCTATTCGGCGGTTTCTTAATTCGTTGAATGATAGGCGTTTGTGGATTTGTATTTGTGTATCTGTCTGAAAACCAGCCTGCCAAGTCGTTAAGTCCGTGTTAAGGCCGTCTGTTCTTCGATTGTTCTCCGATTGTTCTTCGATTGTTCTTCGATTTAGCATCGGAGAACAATCGAAGAACAATCGGACATCAATCGCAGAACAGGCAGCCTTGACGCTCTTTCAGTGCTGTTTTTCAGCGGCCATGGCGCGCTGCGTTTGGCCGTTTGCGTTTTTTTTGCTATCTTTGCGGTCGGGTCCTGCTTGGTGCAGGGCTTGCAAACACAAGTAAAACAAAAGGATATGAAAATACTGGTCACTGGCGGAGCCGGCTTTATCGGCACCCACACATTGATTGAGCTCTACCGCGCGGGTCACACCGCCGTGGTGGTCGACAACCTGAGCAACAGCTGCCATGAGGCTCTGCGCCGCACGGCGGAGATCATCGGCGTGGACGGAATACCCTTCTACGAGTGCGACATCTGCGACCGCATCAGGCTCGAGCTGCTCTTCTGCGACCACCAGTTTGACGCCTGCATCCACTTCGCGGGCAAGAAGGCTGTGGGCGAGAGCGTCGAGATGCCGTGGGAATACTACGACAACAACATCGGCGGCACGCTGACGCTGGTCGACGTGATGCGTCGCCACGGCTGCCGCAACATCATCTTCAGCAGCAGCGCCACCGTCTACGGCGAGCCCGCCGAGATGCCCATCACCGAGGCCTGCCCCAAGGGTGTCTGCACCAATCCCTACGGATGGACCAAGAGCATGATTGAGCAGATATTGGCCGACATGCAGCGTGCCGACCCGCAGTGGAACGTGGTGCTGCTGCGCTACTTCAACCCGGTGGGCGCCCACCCCAGCGGGCGCATCGGCGAGGATCCAAACGGCACACCCAACAACCTGATGCCCTACATCACGCAGGTGGCCGTTGGCAAGCGGGCCGAGCTGGGCGTTTTCGGCGACGACTACCCCACCCCCGACGGCACCGGCGTGCGCGACTACATCCATGTGGTCGACTTGGCGGCGGGCCACGTCAGCGCGCTGCAGGCCATAGGGCGCGGCTGCGGCCTGGAGGTCTACAACCTCGGCACCGGGCATGGCTATTCGGTGCTCGACATGGTGAAGGCTTTCGAGCGCGTGAACGGCGTGCACGTGCCCTACGCCATCAAGCCACGGCGCGCCGGCGACGTGGCCACCTGCTACTCCGACCCCTCGAAGGCGCTGCGCGAACTTGGCTGGCAGGCACGCCTCGGCATCGACGACATGGTGCGCGACAGTTGGAACTGGCAGCGGCAGAACCCCGACGGCTTCGCGGCCGATTGAGGAAAAATATGTGCTGGCCGGTGAAAAATGTGTGGCGCCGAAGGTGTAACTTTGCAGCGTCTAACCAACAACTATAACACAATGCAGATTAAACGACAATTAACTATGCTGGTGGCGGTTGCGTCGGTGCTTCTGGCCACCTCGTGCAGCACCGAGGTGCGCACATGGCTCGATACCGGACTGTGGACGCAGGTCGACAGCGCTGGCCGCACTCTGCCCACCACAATCACCTTCAGCGGCAGGCAGATGGCCGTGCTCAACGCCTGCGACGAGACCTACCCGCTCTATGACGGTGCCTGGGACTACTACATCAACGGCGGCGACGAGCTGTGTGTCTCGATGACTGTCGACGTGGGCGACGAAATCCTCACTGAGAGTTACTCTTTCGACTTCACCATCAACGACGCCGGCAACGACATCACCATCGTATACGACCCCTTGATTGGCCACGACCGTGTGATGCGCTTCAAGCGCATGTAGGCCGGCCTCGCAGTGGCGAAAAGAGAAAAAGGTACGCACAATCAAAAAAAATGCGTACCTTTGCCTTTTGCAGCATGCACCGCCGCGGCGGTGTATGCTTTTGAGATAAAGAACAATAACGAGAATACACACCAATGGAACTGACAGGAAAACTCTTCCAAATCCTGCCCGAAGTGCAGGGTGAGTCGCAGCGCGGTCCGTGGATACGCGGCGGATTTGTGGTAGAAACCGACAGCGACTTCCCGCGCAAGGTGGCTTTCACCGCCTTCGGTGAAGAGCGCGTGAACATGGTCAGGCAGCTTCAGCCCGGGCAGCTGGTGCAGGTAACCTTCAACCCCGAAAGCCGTGAGTACCAGGGCAGGTGGTACACCGACCTGCGTGCCACCAACGTGCACCCCTTCGTGCCAGGCCAGATGCCGGTGTCGCCCGCCACGGGCTATGCGTGGACCGGCGTGCAGCAGCAGGCGCAGGGCGTGCCCGCCCAACCCGCTGCCGCCCCGCAGCCACAGCCTGCCGCTTTCGCACAGGCTCCGCAGATGCCGAGCACCGAGGACGACCTGCCCTTCTGAACCGATGATGGACAAAGCCGCCGTCCGCAAAGCCATGCGCGAGGCCAAGCGAGCCTTGCCGCCCGACGAGAAGACGCGCCGCAGCGAGCAGGTGATGCAGCGAGTGGAACAACTGGACGCCTTCAGGCGGGCCGGTGTGGTGTTGCTTTACTGGTCGATGGCCGACGAGGTGCAGACCCACAGCTTTGTGGAGCGCTGGCACACTCGCAAGACGCTGCTGTTGCCCTGTGTCGACGGCGATGACCTGCGCCTGCGCAGGTACACCGGGCCGCAGTGCATGAGGCCGGGCGAGCAGTTCGGCATTGGCGAGCCCACGGGGCCGGAATGGACAGACCTTGGTGCCGTGCAGATGATAGTGGTGCCGGGCGTCGCTTTCGACCGTGAGGGCAACCGCATGGGGCGCGGGCGTGGCTTCTACGACCGCCTGCTTAAGGGTACCCCTGCGGCTGTGAAGGTAGGCGTGGCCTATGGCTTTCAGCTGCTCGACAGCATACCCACCGAGCCCCACGATGTGAAGATGGACCTTGTAATCTGCGACTGACCATGCCGATGTTCTACACCCCCAAGCCGCGCCAGTTCAGCTACAAGCCGCGCTTCTACGACCTCGAGAAGGAAAAGTGGGCGGCGTTGAAGCAGAAGTATGCCGACGAGCGCGCTTTGCGAGAGGAGTCCGAGGCAGCTGCCGCGACCGGCGACGGCAACGACGAGCTGGCCTACTTCCAGCGGCGGGTGCGCGAGCTCGACAGCAGCCACCGCAAGGGGCTCACCTGGAGGGACGCCTTCCGCAAGCGCGAGATGCCTCAGTTCCATTATGAGCCCCGCTTCTCAGGCAGCGAAGGCCAGGACACGGGCGAGCGTGTACAGAGCTTCAAGAGCCGTGGCATCAGCATCAAGCGCCGCTTCGACCCCGAAGACCCCGACTACATGAAACCCATTCCGGCAGGCCGCATTATGCTCTATGCCCTGCTGGTCTGCCTGTTGTTGTACTGGATAATATTCTGAACGCACAATGCTAATCGAAGTACTTAAGTCAAAAATCCACCGTGTCACCGTCACCGAGGCCGACCTCGACTACATCGGCTCCATCACCATCGACGAGGATCTAATGGAGGCTGCCGGCATCATTGAGAACGAGCGCGTGGAGATATACAACATCACCAACGGCGAGCGCCTTGCCACCTACGCCATCCGCGGCGAGCGCGGCTCGGGGTGCATCTGCCTCAACGGCGCGGCGGCGCACAAGGCTCCCGTTGGGTCGCTCATCATCATCGCCGCCTATGCGCAGATGACACCCGAAGAGGCCGCCGTGTGGCACCCCACCGTCATTTTCCCAAAGAACAACCGCCTGTGAGCAACGACGCCACTGCCAACCGTCGGCGATGGGCCGATGTGCTGAAGATGGTAGTCTTCCTCGGCATTGGCGTGTTCTTCATTTACTGGTTCCTGCTCAAACTCGACGCGACACAGAAGGCTGCAATATGGCAGTCGTTCCTCGAGGCCGACTACCGCTGGGTGGCGGCGTGCATTGGTTGCAGCCTGTTGAGCCACCTTTTGCGAGCCCTGCGTTGGCGGCTGCTTTTCAGTCCCATGGGGCACATGCCGTCGGTGGGCAACACATTCGGCTCGGTGATGATAGCCTACCTGGGCAACTTGGCCTTCCCGCGTGCGGGCGAGGTGATGCGATGCGCCACCCTGCGCACCAGTGAGGGCATCCCGATAGACCGCTCGCTGGGCACGGTTGTCACCGAGCGTATTGTTGACCTTTTGGCATTCGTGCTGATTGTGGTCATCGGACTGCTTGCCATGTATGGCGGTGTGAAGGATTGGCTCTACGACACACTCTCGGTCAGGTTCAGTTCATTGCCTGGCATGGGTATGGTTGCTGGCGTGGTCGCTGTGGCGCTGGCTGCCGCTTTTGTAGCATACAAACTGTTCTGGAAGCGACTTCTCCGCTACCGTTTTTTCCGCAAGGTCGACGACTTGGTGCGTGGTATGCTCGATGGTCTGAAAAGCATATTTCACCTTGGGGCAGGCCGCACGGCGTGGTTTCTGGCTTTGAGCGCAGGCATCTACTTGCTCTACATCGTGTGTGGACTGGTGCTTTTCCAGGCTTTCCAAGCCACTTCCGGGCTTGGCCTGACGGCGGCATTTGCAGTCTACCTGTTTGGAACAGTTGGCATGACCTTCTCACAAGGCGGCATTGGGGTCTATCCCGTGCTTGTGCAGCTGGCGCTTGAGATATATGGAGTGCCGCTTGAGGTGGGCACAGCCTGTGGCTGGCTTCTGTGGGCGGCGCAGCAGGCGCTGGTAATCGTAGTGGGCGGGGCGTTCATGGTATACTTCAGTCTGAAGAAAAACAAACAAAAATAACACATCATTATGGAACACACACGCTGTCTGATAATCGGTTCAGGCCCTGCAGGCTACACCGCAGGCATCTACACCTCGCGCGCCGACCTAAAGCCGGTGCTCTACGAAGGCGAGCAGCCCGGCGGCCAACTCACCATCACCACCGAGATTGAGAACTTTCCGGGTTACCCGGAAGGGGTGGCCGGCACGGCCATGATGGACGACCTCCGCCGTCAGGCGGTGCGTTTCGGATGCGATGTGCGCAAGGGTTACATTGTCAAGGCCGATCTTGGGCACCGCCCCTTTGTGTGTGAGGACGACCATGGCAACCAAATCGAGGCCGAGACGGTGATTGTGTGCACCGGGGCCGGCGCGCGCTGGCTTGGCCTGCCCAGCGAGCAGCAGTTCTACGGCGCGGGGGTCTCGGCCTGCGCCACTTGCGACGGCTACTTCTACAAGGGTATGCCCGTGGCTGTGGTCGGCGGTGGCGACACCGCCTGCGAGGAGGCAAACTACCTTTCCACCCTTTGCAGCAAGGTGTATCTGATTCATCGCCGCGACGAGCTCCGCGCCTCGAAGGCCATGCAGCACCGTGTGCTCACCAACCCCAAGATTGAGATGTGCTGGAACTCGCGTCCGGCGCAGATTGTTGGCAACGACCTCGACGGCGTGACCGGTGTCGACCTGGAAAGCACCGTCGACGGCTCTCACAGGCAGATTGACGTGGCCGGCGTCTTCATAGCCATCGGCCACAAGCCGCAGACCGACTTCCTCGGTGGCCAGCTCGAGCTCGACGCGCAGGGCTACATCAAGGTTGACAGCCCCTCGTGCGCCACCAGCGTGGAGGGTGTCTTCGCCGCAGGCGACGTCTGCGACCCGCACTACAGGCAGGCAATCGTCGCCGCAGGCCGGGGCTGCGTCGCCGCAATGGACGTGGAACGTTTCCTGCAAGAACACTAACCAAACATGCCCACAAGGCCTACAGCCCACCGTCGCACGCCCACCGGCACGCAGCTTGGTGGTGGGCTGTTGGCTTTGTTGCTCGCGCTCTCGCTGGCCGCTCAGGCGCAGGTGAGGACGCCTTCCAACGGCGGGGGCGGCAACATGCCGTCAGGCATGGGCTCAATGGGCGGCATGTCGGGTGGGTCGGCTGGAGGCCCCGCAGGCCTGCTGTCGCGGCAGGACTCAACAGGAGCCTACACCGACACCTCGGCGGCAAAGGGATTGGTTTACCGCAAGGAGGTGCCCGACTCGGTGCTGAAGCAGAAGGTCTTCAGCTTCAACTTGCGCACAGCCACTGTGTGGATTGACACCGTGGGCAACCCCTCGCTCGACCCGACCGGCGCACAGTTCAACGACGCCATAGACGCCCTCAACGGCAACTACTTCATCGGCAAGGGCTCGCTTGGCCACCAGCACACCGGCCTCTTCCCCACTCCGGCCGACGGACTGTCGCAGCGCCTCCAGCCCGACGCCTTCGCCGCCTATGCCGTGACGCCAGGCAACCTGGAGTACTTCCAGACGCTCACCCCCTTCAGCAAGCTCTCCTACGGCGGCTCGCTCGACAAAGACCACTCGCTGTCGCTCCTGCACACACAGAACATTCGTCCGGGCTGGAACGCGGCCTTCGCCTACCGCCTGCTCAACCCCGAGGGCGCCTACACTTCGAGCGGCGCCGTGAACCACCATCTTTACGCCACGACCAACTACTTCTCGGCCGACTCACGACTGCAAGCCTCGGGCTACATTGTCCGCCAGGCGCTCAACATCGACGAGAACGGCGGCCTGCTCTACGACAGCATATTCACCCTGCGCCTGCAAAGCAACACGGCTGGCATACCGGTGGTGATGAGCAATGCCGGTACACGCCACCGCGACCTCATGGCTGGTGCGCGCGCCAGCTACAGCCTCGAGCGGCAGAGCGAGTGGCTGGTGCCGCGCGACTCGCTGGCAACCATCATCCTTGCCGACAGCACGGTGCGCATCGACACCATACAGCTCGTCGACACCGTGCCGCTGCGCCGCCCGCGCACACTCAACGCCGGTGTGATCGGCATCGAGGCTGCCGCCGAAAGGCGAAAGCGTGTGTTCGTAGACAGCACTCTGTGGCGCGAGCAGACGCTGACCCTCTTTTGGACCAACGACGCCTACGCCGACCATCGTTGGCGCAATCCCTTGAAGGTCACTGCCGGACTGCGCCCCCACATGGCAACCGCAGTGATTGACGCCGACACGATGCGCCTTGCCTCATGGCTTGACCCGTTTGCCCGCGTCAACGCCACCCTGTGGCGCGCAACCGTGACCTTCGACGCCGAGGCCAGGGGCAACTTTGCTGGCAGCACCGACAGCCGCATGGCGGCCGCCCTCGCCATGCCCATAGACAGCGCCGGGCTTTCGTCGGCCACCCTCTCGCTCGTTGCGCAAAGCAAAATGCCCGACGCGCGCACCCTGCACGACGCTGCGGGCGCGCTCTCGCCCATCGCCAGCAGACAGGCCAGCCTGCGCCTCGTTGTGCGCGACATGCTCGACCTCACGCTCCGCGCCACCAACCAAAGCCACAACACATGGCACGACACCATGCTGGCCGTGCACCAGGGCAGCAGCCCCTACTGGCTGCTGCAGGCAGCCGTCACGGCGCGCCTTCACCTCGGGCTTCTACACCTCGACATGCAGCAGCTTCTGCAGCACTGCACCGATCCCGAGCAGGAGCCGCTGCCCCTGTGGATGAGCAAAAATTCGCTCTACGCCGACTTCTCCCTATTTGCCGACAAGCTGCGCCTGCATGTGGGCGCCGACCTGCGCTACCACACTCCCTACCACGCGCCGCTCTACCATCCGCAGACTGGCCTCTTCCTGCGTCAGGACGAGATCAGCGTGGGCGGCTACCTGTGGGCCGACGCATTCGTGAACATTCAGGTGAAGCGCGCCAGCATCTACGTCAAGGCCGGCCACGTCAATGCGCTGTGGGAGACCCCGGCCACCTACTTCCTCCTGCCCCACTATCCCGGGCAGGGCTTCGGCCTCATGTGGGGTCTGACGTGGTGTTTCTTCGATTAGTTTGCTTTGCAACAGTTTGATAATGAGCTGTTAGTGTGACGCTTTACACTGTTTATATTTAGAAGTGATTGATTTTCAGTATATATACCGTGCCAAGTCTATGTCAAGGCCGTCTGTTCTTCGATTGTTCTCCGATTGTTCTTCGATTGTTCTTCGATTTAATATCGGAGAACAATCGAAGAACAATCGGACATCAATCGAAGAACAAAGCGCCCTGGCACCGTCATGGACTTGCCGATTGAGCAAAAAATAAGGGCGGCAGACGCTTTTTATGCCTCTGCCGCCCCCGATGTGTGTTGACTGACAGTATTTGTCACCGCTTGCCGGCCAGTTGCCGCAAGGCTTCGTTCAGGCCGTCGTCGGCCTCTTTCATCACGCGGTAGTAATGCTCAATTCCGAAAAGGTCCTTTGCCACCTGCGCCTTGAGCATGAGGCTCATGTAGTGGTCGCTGTGGGCTGTGCGGTCCGGCTCGGCGGCCTCCTTCTCCAGGTCGCGCACGATGCCCTGCGCTGTGGCGGCCTCGGCCATCAGGCTGTCGAGGCCAAACGAGTGGTAGTTTGCCAGGAAGTCGGTGAAAGTGCGCGTCCGTGGGTCGTGGCGGTGCTGGTCGGCCCATTGCAAGGGGAAGCTGTTCATCAGGCCTTTGCCGCGCAGCGAGATGTAGTAGTCGGAAAGGCGCATGGTGTCCATCGGCACGAAGATGTCGGGCATCACCCCTCCGCCACCGTAGACAGTGCGGCCATGCATGGTGCGGAACTTGAGAGAATCGGGGAAGTGAATGGAGTCGGCGTTCACCATCTCACCGTGCTTGTAGCGCTCGCTGATGTCGTCGCGGTAGGCGTCGCTGCCATTGTCGTAGGGGCGCTGTATGCAGCGGCCGCTGGGCGTGTAGTAGCGTGCGGTGGTGAGTCGCACCTGGCCACCGTCGCTCAGTGGGAACATGCGTTGCACCAACCCCTTGCCATAGGTGCGCCGTCCTACCAGCAGACCACGGTCCCAGTCTTGTACGGCTCCGCTCACAATCTCGCTGGCCGACGCGCTGCCTTCGTCGACAAGTACCACCAGGCTGCCTTTCCTCCATATTCCGCGCCCGTCGGCACGGAAGTTCTGCCTCGGTGTGCGGCGTCCCTCCTGGTAAACAACCAGCTGTCCGCGGTCGAGAAACTCATTTGCCATGCCGTAGGCTATGTCGAGGAAACCGCCGGTGTTGCCGCGAAGGTCGAGCACCATGGCCTTCATGCCCTGCTTCTTGAGTGCGTGCACCGCCTTCTCGAACTCCTTGACCGAGGTGCGTGCAAAGCGGATCAGGCGGATGTAGCCCACCGTGTCGTCGACCATGAAGTATGTGTCGATGCTGTAGATGGGCACTTTGTCGCGAATGATGTGGAAGGTGTAGGCCGAACCCTGCCGCAGCACGTCGAGCACCACGGTGGTGCCTTTCTTGCCGCGCAGGTGGTCGAAGACGAATTTGTTGTTGATGCTGTCGCCCGTGGCCGGTTCGCCATCGATGCGGAGCAGTTTGTCGCCAATCATGAGCCCCACCTTTTCGCTCGGGCCGCCGTCGATTACGCTCTGCACCACGATGGTGTCGCTCACAATCTGGAACGAGATGCCCACCCCCTCGAAGTTGCCTTGCAGCCCCTCGTTGGCGCGCTCCACGTCTTTGGCCGCTATGTACACGCTGTGCGGGTCGAGGGCCTTAAGCATGGCCGTCACGGCCTCGTCGGCCAGTTTGTCCATGGATGGCTGCTCGGTGTAGTTGCCGTCGATGAGGCGCATCACCTCGTCGACGCGGCTTTGGCCGGCACTGACAGTGTCGGGTAAATAGGGACGCTGCGCCACGGCCGCGGTGATGGTGGCGGCGGCAAGCAGCAATGATGCTATGCTTTTTTTCATGCGGTGGGTTGTTGGGTGGCGGCCGGCATCTGTTGGCTTAGGCAGTGGAACGAGCCAAGCCCCCACACAATGTCGGTTGAGTCTATCCCCACCACCTCGCGGTCGGGGAAGAGCGCCTCGAGGATGTAGGCCGCCTCGTTGTCGGCCAGGCAGCGGTAGGTTGGGAAGATTACCTTTTTGTTGCAGATATAGAAGTTGGCATACGATGCAGGCAGGCGCTGGCCGTCGTAGAACACCACGTCGGGCATGGGCAGCTCCACTATGGTGGGCTGTTTCCCGCTGGCCAGCCTGCAGCGCTTGAGCATTCGAAGGTTCTTCTGCAATGGCTCGTAGTTCTCGTCCCACACGTCGCGCTCCACTGCTGTCACAATGGTGTCGGGTGCGACAAAGCGCGAGAGGTCGTCCACGTGGCCGTCGGTGTCGTCGCCCACAATGCCGTCGCCCAGCCAGATGATGTTGTCGACGCCATAATAGTCGCGCAGGTAGCCTTCAATCTGGTCCTGCGACAGGTGCGGGTTGCGGTTTGGGTTGAGCAGGCAGCTTGTTGTGGTGAGCAGGTCGCCGCATCCGTTGACGTCGATGCTTCCGCCCTCCATGACGATGCCAGGCTCGAAGAGGGGCATGTCGGGCATCAGGTCGTGCACCCTCACCGGCACCTGTGTGTCGAGTTCGTAAGGGTACTTGCCACCCCATGCATTGTGGTTCCAATTCACGATGGCACGCTTTGCCGGATTGTCTCTGCACAGCAGGAATGCCGGGCCGTGGTCGCGACACCACGCGTCGTTGCTTGGGATGATGTGCAGCTTGATGTTCTGCATGTTGCAGCCAGTCGCCTTAAGTGATGATTGCACTTCGCGCAGCGCGGCTTCATCGTCCACGTTGATGTGCACCAGCTCGTCTTCTGCCAGCGTCTTGACAAAAAGCCTGTATGATGGATATATGCTCTCGATTTTTCCCGGCCATGAATCGGGGTTCTTGGGCCAGGTGAGCCATGTTGCCTCGTGCGTCGCCCATTCGGCGGGCATGTAGTATCCTTGTTGTTTTGGTGTCATAGTTCGATGTAATCAGCAATGTGCCCCTGTGTCTGGCCGCTAATCAATAAAGCGTTGGGTGATGGGGCCGTAACTGTCAATGCGGCGGTCGCGGAGGTAGGGCCAGTGGCGCCGGTAGTGGTCGGTCTGGTCGAGGTCGAGCTCCTCTATGTGCAGGGCCTCGTCGTAATGGGGAGCCTGCCACAGCACACGGCCGAAGGCGTTTGTCACGAAGCTTCCGCCCCAGAACTGCATACCGCCTTCCCGTCCTGTGCGGTTCACACTCACCACAGGCACTCCGTTGGCCACGGCGTGGCTGCGCTGTATGGTCTGCCATGCCTCGTACTGCTCACGGTTGTCGTGCTCGCTTTGGCGCACATCCCAGCCTATTGCTGTGGGGTAGAACAGTATCTGTGCGCCCATGAGCGCGGTGATGCGGCTGGCTTCGGGGTACCACTGATCCCAGCATATCAGGACACCGATGGTTGCATATTTGGTCTTGAACACTTTGTAGCCCAGGTCGCCCGGAGTGAAATAGAACTTCTCGTAGTAGCCTGGGTCGTCGGGTATGTGCATCTTGCGATATTTGCCCAGGTACGTGCCGTCTGCGTCGATGACGGCGGTGGTGTTGTGGTAAAGCCCTTCGGCTCTCTTCTCGAACATGGAGCACACGAGCACCACGCCCAGCTCCTTGGCCAATGCCATGAAGTGCCTCGTGGTGGGGCCTTCGGGTATCGGCTCGGCGAGCCGGAAGTTTTCGTAGCGCTCCTCGTCGCAGAAATATAGCGACGCGAACAACTCTTGCAGGCAAATAATCTGTGCGCCGCCGGCTGCCAGCTCGCGCACCTTTTCGGTGTAGCGCTCAATGTTTTGCGCCTTGTCGTCGACGCAGCTCATCTGAGCCAGTCCTATCTTCACTTTGTTCATCGGCTTCTATCGGTTTGAGGGTGCAAATATACGCATTTTTTCCTAATCTGCAGGCATTATTTTTACCGGGGATGTCAGTAGGCCGCGTGTGGAGTGTGCATATAGTCGTCGAACAGGCGAAGGCACAGGTCGCGGTGGCACATCACCAGGTAGTCGCCCAGCCTGTCGCGTCCGGCGAAGATGTCGTTGAAGTGGTCGTCGCGGAAGCCAATCAGCGCGTTGTCCTTGATTGTGCAGCCGTAGTATACGCGGCTGATGTTGGCCCACATGCAGGCGCAGAGGCACATGTGGCACGGCTCACCTGTGGTGTAGATGTCGCAGCCCGCAAGGTCGTGCGTGCCCAGGCGCAGGCAGGCGTCGCGGATGGCCTCCACCTCGCCATGGGCTGTCGGGTCATGATGACCGATCACTCGGTTGTGGCCACGACCCACCACCACCCCGTCCTTCACCACCACCGAGCCGAACGGGCCGCCGTCGCCAGCCTTGATGCCCGCCCTGGCCTCGTCTACGGCCATCTGCATGTATTTCAAGCTTTGGTCTTCCATCTTCGGGTTGTAGTTAGGTGAGAAAGCCCGGCTCAAGCAGTCTTGGGCCGGGCCTTCATGCTGCCGCTGTGCCTGCTGTTACCAGGCGAAGAGCGGACGGTTCTGCATCATTTCGTTGACCTGGCCGGTGATCTTGGCGCGGACGGCCTCGTCGGTCGGGTTGCACAGCACGGTGTCGATCATGTCGACAATCACCTGCATGTCGGCCTCCTTCAGGCCACGGGTGGTGATGGCGGGCGTACCGACGCGCAGACCACTGGTCTTGAAGGCCGAGCGGCTGTCGAAGGGCACCATGTTCTTGTTGACCGTGATGTCGGCTGCCACCAGGGCGTTCTCTGCCTCCTTGCCGGTGAGCTCGGGGAACTTGGTGCGCAGGTCGATGAGCATAAGGTGGTTGTCGGTGCCGCCGCTGATGACCTTGTAGCCCTTGGCCACAAAGGCGTCGCTCATCACCTTGGCGTTCTTCATCACCTGTTTGATATACTCGTCGTAGGTATCGGTCAGAGCCTCGCCGAAGGCCACAGCCTTGGCGGCGATGACGTGCTCCAGCGGGCCGCCCTGGGTGCCGGGGAATACGGCGCTGTCGAGCAGGGCGCTCATCTTCTTTATCTCACCCTTCGGAGTGGTCTTGCCCCACGGATTGTCGAAGTCCTCGCCCATCAGGATCATGCCGCCGCGCGGTCCGCGAAGGGTCTTGTGGGTGGTGGTGGTGACGATGTGGCAATACTTCACGGCGTTGTTCAGGTAGCCCCTGGCAATGAGGCCGCTGGGGTGGCTGATGTCGCCCATGAGGATGGCGCCGATCTTGTCGGCTATCTCGCGCATACGAGCCCAGTCCCAGTCGCGGCTGTAGGCCGAGCCGCCGCCAATGATGAGTTTCGGGCGGAACTCCAGGGCTTTCTTCTCCATGTCGTCGTAGTCCACGGTGCCGGTCTCTTCCTTCACCTGGTAGCCAACCACCTTGTAGTTGATGCCGCTGAAGTTCACGGGGCTGCCGTGCGAAAGGTGGCCGCCGTGGTTGAGATCCATGCCCATGAAGGTGTCGCCGCTGTTGAGGCAGGCCAGGAACACGGCCATGTTGGCCTGCGCGCCGCTGTGGGGCTGCACGTTTGCCCAGCAGGCTCCGAAGAGCTTCTTGGCGCGGTCGATGGCAATCTGCTCGCTCTGGTCCACCACCTGGCAGCCGCCGTAGTAGCGCTTGCCGGGGTAGCCTTCGGCATACTTGTTGGTCATCACACTGCCCATGGCTTCCATCACCTGGTCGCTCACGAAGTTCTCCGAGGCAATCAGCTCGATGCCCTTGGTCTGACGCTCACGCTCTTTCTGTATGAGGTCGAAGATTTGTGTATCTCTCTGCATATCTTTTTGTTATGAGGATTTTTATTCTGCTGTCAATTTTGCAAATATACGAAAAAAAGTCTCATGTGCTAAAAAATGTGTAATTTTGCAACGTAAACAAGCACCATCTTGCAATGACGGAACACCTGTGCTGCCGTATTGGGAAAGTCCTGTGCGCGCTGCTGCTGGCCGCGACCCCGGCCGCGGGCATGGCGCGGCAGCAATCCTCACGCGCCGCCGCCGAGCCGGGCTTGCGCATGGACTACAACCGCTTGTGGGACTACAACCTCTACGAGGGCTCGCGCCTGGGGCTGGGCGCCAGTCTCACACTGGCACCGCAGGCCACGCCTTTCGGCAGGCTCACAGTCGACGCCTACGGCGGCTACGGCATCCGCGACCGGCAGTGGAAATACGGCCTGCTGGCCGAGGGCAGGCTGCGACGCGGCGGCGCCCTCACCAGCGTATACCTTGGGGGCTTGCACGACTATTTCTCTGTTGGCAGCCGCCGCATAGCCGACCCCGCCGCCAGCGGCAGCCAGCTGCTCGGCAGCTTCATGGCGCGGCGGATGACGGTGCAGGACCGCCTGGTGGCCGGCGCGCGCGGCTCGTGGGGCGTAGTGGGCTGGCTGGCCGAGGCCGCTTTGGGTCGCCGTGCCCCGCTCTTCGACGACGGACAGATGCTCTACATCCGCTATGGCGACACGCTCTCCCGCCAGCCATTCGCCAGCCTAAAGGTGGCCGTGCGCCATGGCAACGGCCTCATGGCACAGGCCGAATGGATACAGCCCCTCGGCCTCGGCTCCCCATCGCTGCGCCTGCTGGCGGGATACGTGGGCAGCCGCAGCCTCGGCCTTTTCGACGCCACGTTGAGCCTGCTGGCCGGGGCCACACCTGAGTCCACGCCCTACATCGACCTCTTCGACCTGGGCGGCGTGGCAGGAGCTCCGCTCTACATAGGGCAGTCGCTCGCCACGGCAGGCATAAACGAGTTCACTGCCAACGCTTTTGCGCAGGCTGGCGTGGTCGTCCGCCTGTCGCGCCCGCTCTACCGCGTCTATTCAAGCCTCTTCTCGGTGGGCAGCAACCCCCGGCCGTTCCTGTCGCTTAAAGCCATGTGGGGCACCCTGTGGGAGGCCGATGCCGACGGCCTCGCCGTTATCGACGGCGTGCATGTGCAGGCTCCGCTGAAGGGCTATGCCGAGGCCGTGGCAGGCATCGACGGTGTGGTGCGCTGGGGCGTGGTGGACTTTGGAGCGGCGCTGGCAGCCAGGCTCGTGCCGTCGTCGGCGGTCTACCACACCGACGGCCTTCGTGCCAACCTTTTTCCGCTATTCACCGCCTCGCTGCTGCTATGACTGCCCCTGCCCTGCCCCGCCGCGAGGCTTGCGGCACCGACGTCCAATACTGCCGGACGGCACCCATCCGGCCGCTGCCGGCGAGGCGTCAACACCGTGTCAAGGCCGTCTGTTCTTCGATTGTTCTCCGATTGTTCTTCGATTGTTCTTCGATTTATATTCGAAGAACAATCGAAGAACAATCGGAGAACAATCGAAGAACAGACGGCCCTGGCACTGCCGCAGCGCGGTGGAAATGCCATGCCTCACTGTCCATTACAACATCTTTGCAACCAATATTGACACAATGACTACAATCAACGACGTGGTGAGCCACCTCGACCTCGTGTTCCGCCCCGAGCTGCAGGAAGACTACGACAACAGCGGTTTCCTGCTGGGCGACGGTGGCAAACCCTACAGCGGAGCCCTGGTGGCGCTCGACCTCACCGACGCTGTGGCCGACGAGGCCATAGAATTGGGGCTGAACATGATAGTCACCCACCATCCATTCATCTTCGGCGGCGTGAAGCGCATCACCGACCGCACCGCCACAGGCCGCCTGATCCAGAAGCTGGTGCTCGGCGGCGTGGCCGTCTACGCAGCCCACACCAACCTCGACAACCTGGCCTGGGGCGTGAACGGCGAGTTGTGCGGCAGGCTCGGACTGCACGGCTGCCGCATCATGAGGCCGCAGCAGCCCGGCGGCGACACCGGCGCGGGCATGGTGGGCGAGCTGGAAAGCGACACCCCCTGCGACGAGTTCCTCGGCCGGGTCAAGTCAATCCTCGGCCTCGCCGCCCTGCGGTGCACGCCCCACGACGCCCGGCAGCCGGTGCGCCGGGTGGCGGTGTGCGGCGGCGCGGGCAGCTTCCTCATCGAGGACGCGCTGGCAGCCGGTGCCGACATCTATCTCACGGCCGACCTCAAATACCAAGATTTTCAGCGCGCGGAGCGTGGCATGGT
>JAFVBB010000006.1 GCA_017480225.1 Bacteroidales bacterium | reverse complement strand
CCGCCAGCGTGGCGGCAAGGCGGCCTTGCCCGTGGTGGGTGGCCACCCAGGGCGAGAGGGTGCGCACCCGGGGCTGCGGCAGGGATGTGCCGGCGCTGCGCAGGGCGACGGCCACGCCCACGTGGGTGTGGCTGCCCACGCGCAGCGCATAGCCTGCACGCAGCAGCTGCAGGTTGTAGGCGTCGTCGCCGGTGTGGCAGTAGTCTGCGGCCAGGGTGCCGCGCCCCGACCACTGCGCCGCCAGCCGCTTTGCCGACATGGCGTGCATGGCGAAGGGCGCCTGGTAGTCGAGGGTGGCGTGGCTTGCGGCGGGCGAGAAAAGAACGATGCCGCCCATCGCGCCCTCGCGGGCGCTGGTGGCGGCATCGGTGCCTTGGGCCGACGCGGCGGCGCAGGCAAGCGCCATCGCGAAGGCAGCGGCAAATGAGAGGTTATTCTTCCTCAAGAGCCTGGAGCACGGCGTCAATCGGCACGCGGCGGCTCTCGATCTCGCCGTTGAAGGTGGCCGTCGGGAAGTAGCCCACCAGCTTCACGTTGGCGCGGTCCTCCTCGCTCATGGCGGCCAGCTCCTCGATCTGGGGCAGGGTGATGTAGATGGCCTTCACGTTGTTCACGGTGCCGTCCACGGTGCTGCCGTTGTCGCCGAACTTGGTAATCTCCACCTCGCCCTCATAGCCGATGTAGTAGGCCTCGGCGTCGGCGGCAATCACGAAGAGGTTGCCCACCACGTCGTCAATCACCAGGCCGTCGACAAGCATGGCGTTCCAGTCGGTCGTCATCAGGTACTCGTAGAAGGCGTAGTCCTCGACCGGGCAGCTGATCTTGTAGGTGCCGGTGGTCTCGCCGCGCAGGTTCACACCCATGAGCGGGAAGCCCAGGTCGTCGAAGTTGCCGCTGACGATGTTCTTGGTCGAGCCGATCATGAGCGTGCCGGCGTCGATGTCCAGGGCGATGCTGTCGCCATCGTAGACGACGGTGCTGTCGAACTTCACGTTGCTCAAGGCCGACTTGAAGCGGATGGTGTCGCCGTCGGCGAAGGCCTGTGTGCCTTCCACCTGGCTGGCATAGAGGGTCACCTTGCCGGTGAGGCCGAGAGTGTCGTCGGGGTCGCAGGCGGTGAACGCCAGTGCCATGGCTGCCGCGGCCGCAATGGCGAGAATGCTTTTCTTCATCGTTTTGTGTGTTTGTATTTTGTTGATGTTCAGTTTGCTTGGTGTGCTGCATATACATCATGCACAGTGCAAAGTTACGCAACTTTTGTGTAACACTGTTACCATTAACAAATTTTATGAATGCGAACACCGCGAATGAGCACCCCTGCCGACGGGGCCGATGGTGGTGTGCTGCGTCCGTATCAGGGCCGTCTGTTCTTCGATTGTTCTCCGATTGTTCTTCGATTGTTCTTCGATTTATATTCGAAGAACAATCGAAGAACAATCGGAGAACAATCGAAGAACAGACGGCCTTGGCATTGACTTGGCGCTGCCGCCGCGGGCTGCCGTCGGGCGGGCTGCAGGCAAGAAAAATATTGCCAAAAGCGGTGCGGTTCGGATTTTTTTGTGTATCTTTGCAACCGTTATGCGCGCGTGAACGGGCGCAATGTGTTGAACTATAAAAAGTAAGTGCCAAATGAAGAATGTCGGAGCATTGGTTTTCGCCGTTGTGGCGGCCATGGCCGGCGGCGCCGCCGCCCAGTCGAACATCAGCATCACCTCGCTCAAGGGGAAGCCGGTGAACACCGTGCTGCACGACTACCTCATAGGCGACGGTGTGTACGTGTACAACTGCAAGTTCAACAACGACTCCACCAACGTCAAGTCGTCGCAGCTGGGCTATTTCACGTCCAATGGCTTCTTGGGACTGCAGATGGACGAGGGACTGGTGCTCACCACGGGCGACGTGTCGGTGGCCAAGGGCCCCAACAATTCCAGCTCTTCCAGCCAGTCGGCGACGGGCTACGTCACCGACTCGAAGATTGACAAGCTCATTTCGGGCGCCAGCGCCACAAACTGCGGCGTGATCGACTTCGACTTTGTCAGCATCTCGCCCTACGTCACGGTGAACTACGTCTTCGGGTCGGAGGAGTACCCGGAGTATGTATGTTCCAGCTTCAACGATGCTTTCGCCTTCCTCGTCAGCGGCCCCGACCCGGCCACCGGCGTCAACAAGGAGTGGAACGCCGCCACGCTGCCCCACACGGAGAGCACCACCAACCCCGGCGGCATTGCGGTGACCATCAACTCGGTGAATATCGGTCAGGCTGGGTCATTTACCGGTGGCAGTGGGTGCTACTACGACTATTCCGACTTCTATGTCGACAACAGCAAAGGCGATGAATATGGTGGCGGTGGAGCCACCGGGGTGCAGTACGACGGCTATACGCAGAAGCTCTCGGCCAACGCCAAGCTGACGCCCTGCGAGGTGTACCACATGCACATAGGTGTGTGCAATGCCAGTGACCAAGCCTATGACAGCGGCGTGTTCCTGGAGATGAAGTCGTTCAACAGCCCTTCGGCCGACATCGACCTCTCGCACCGCGTGGCCGACACCGTGGAGCGCAGCATGGGAGTGGTGCTGCCGCTCTCGATCAGCGGGTCGGTGTACAACACGGCCAACGTCAGCGTGACTTTTGGCGGCACGGCGGTGCCCGATGTGGACTTCACCTGCACCACCCTCGAGGGCAAGCAGCTCAACACGGTCTACACCACCTTCGTCATCGAGAACGACACCCCCAACCAGCTGACCTTCAAAGGCACGCCCACGGCCAACCTGAAAGAGCCGAAGCTGATAGAGCTCTACCTGAGCACCTCGCTCTGCGACGAGCACCCCGAGCTGAAGACCTACGACACGATACGCTACACCCTGGTGGAGGACGACCTGTTGCGGCTGGTGCACGACACCATCGTGGCCTACGACACCTGCTATGAGGTTGGCGTGGAGGTGGCCATCGGCACTCCGCCCTTCACCTTCCACTGGAACCCTGAGGACGACATCGACTTCCCCTACCAGCAGTACAGCACCGCCCACATCACCGAGAGCCGCCTCTACGTGGTGAGCGCCACCGACGCCAAGGGGCACACCGACAGCACGGAGGTCTACGTCGAGGTGCGGCCGAAGGATGGCATAGACGAGGTTGAGTGGGGGCGCGGCCCGGCGGTGTGGCCCAACCCGGCGGCAGGCGGCTTCAATGTCGACCTCGACGGCGCGCTGTCGGCGGCTGTCTACAACGCCCAGGGCGTGCTGGTATGCACGCGCCGCGGTGGCGGGCAGGCCAGGGTCGACGGGCTGGAGCCCGGCCTCTACACCGTGCGCCTGGACTACGGCCCCGGCTCGCGCACAGAGAAGGTGGTGGTGCAGTGACCGCCGCCCGCATTGCTGACGAAAACAAACAACAACACTACACATACAGAGAGATTATGAAAGAGTATACGCTCGAAGAGTTCCGCGCCGAGCTGCGCCTTGGCATTCCCGACACGCTGCCCGAGCCGCAGCCCTACGACACCACCGTCAACCATGCGCCCAAGCGCAAGGACATACTCACACCGGCAGAGAAGCGGCTGGCCATACGCAACGCCCTGCGCTACTTCCCGGCCAAGCACCACAAGCTGCTGGCCGCCGAGTTTGCCGAGGAGCTGCGCAAGTACGGGCGAATATACATGTACCGCCTGCGCCCGCAGTATGCCATGTATGCCCGCCCCATCGACGCCTACCCGGCCAAGTGCCGCCAGGCGGCGGCCATCATGCTGATGATACAGAACAACCTCGACCCCGCCGTGGCGCAGCATCCGCACGAGCTGATCACCTATGGCGGCAACGGCGCGGTGTTCCAGAACTGGGCGCAGTACAGGCTGGTGATGAAGTACCTGAGCGAGATGACCGACGAGCAGACGCTCGTCATGTACAGCGGCCACCCGATGGGGCTCTACCCCTCGCACAAGGACGCGCCCCGCGTGGTGGTCACCAACGGCATGATGATACCCAACTACTCGAAGCCCGACGACTGGGAGCGCTACAATGCGCTGGGCGTCACGCAGTACGGCCAGATGACGGCAGGCAGCTACATGTACATCGGGCCGCAGGGCATAGTGCACGGCACCACCATCACCGTGCTCAACGCCGCGCGCAAGCTGGGCGGCGGCACCGCCGGCAAGCTCTTCATCACCGCCGGCCTCGGCGGCATGAGCGGCGCCCAGCCCAAGGCAGGCGACATTGCGGGTGTGGTGAGCATCACCGCCGAAATCAACCCCGCCGCCACGCAGAAGCGCTACGAGCAGGGCTGGGTAGACGAGGTGCACGCCGACCTCGACGAACTTTTCGCCGCCGTGAACAAGAGCATCGAGAAGAAAGAGGCACGCTCCTATGCCTACCAGGGCAATGTGGTGGACTTGTGGGAATACTGTGCCGAGCGTGGCGTGAAGGTAGACCTTGGCAGCGACCAGACCTCGCTGCACAACCCCTGGGCGGGCGGCTACTACCCTGTGGGCGTGAGCTTCGAGGAGGCCAAGCAGATGATGGCCGAGCAGCCCGAGCTGTTCAAGCAGAAGGTGCAGGAGAGCCTGCGCAGGCACGTGGCGGCGGTGAACAGGCTGGCCGCGCGCGGCATGTACTTCTTCGACTACGGCAACGCCTTCCTGCTGGAGAGCAGCCGCGCGGGCGCCGACATCTGGAACGAGGACAAGACGGCTTTCCGCTACCCCAGCTATGTGCAGGACATCATGGGCCCGATGTGCTTCGACTACGGCTTCGGCCCATTCCGCTGGGTGTGCACCAGCGGCAACCCCGACGACCTCGACAAGAGCGACCGCATAGCCATGGATGTGCTGGCCGAGATAGCAGCCACCGCCCCGGCCGAGATACAGCAGCAGATGCACGACAACATACAGTGGATACGCGGCGCCAAGGAGAACCACCTGGTGGTGGGCTCGCAGGCACGCATACTCTACGCCGACTGCGAGGGACGCACCAAGATTGCAGCCCGCTTCAATGAGGCCATCCGCAACGGCGAGATCAGCGCACCCATAGTGCTCGGCCGCGACCACCACGATGTGAGCGGCACCGACAGCCCATTCCGTGAGACCTCGAACATATACGACGGCAGCAACCGCACGGCCGACATGGCTGTGCAGAACGTCATCGGCGACAGCTTCCGCGGAGCCACGTGGGTGAGCATACACAACGGCGGCGGCGTTGGCTGGGGCGAGGTGATGAACGGAGGCTTCGGCATGGTGCTCGACGGCAGCGCCGAGTGCGACCGCCGCCTGCGCATGATGCTGCACTGGGATGTGAACAACGGCATCAGCCGCCGCAGCTGGGCTCGCAACGAGGGCGCCATGTTCGCCATTCGCCGCGCCATGGAGATGTGCCCCGAACTGAAGGTCACCATGCCCAACCTGGTGGACGACAGCGTGCTGGAAGGCCTCTTCTGACGCAGCCGCACGCCACACACTTACGCAAAAGGGGGAGGCTGCCAGGCGGCTTCCCCCTCTCGTTGAATAAGAAACATACACACTCAGATGGCCAACGAAGAGAACAGCACGGCGACAACCCACAGCTTCGACCGCTGGCAGCGGGAGGTTATTGAGATTGGCAGCGGCCGGCACCTGGTGCTGGCGCCGCCAGGCTGCGGCAAGACCGACATACTGACCGAGCGCATTGTACATGCCCACGAGGCGGGGGTGGACTATGCCGACATGCTGTGCCTCACCTTCACCAACCGCGCGGCCAAGAGCATGGCCGGGCGTGTGGCCGACCGCACTGGCGGGTCGGTGCCCGACACGCTGTATGTTGGCAACATACACCGCTTCTGCTCGCAGTTCATTGCCTCGTGCGGACTGGTGGGAAGGAGCAGCACCGTGATGGACGAGACCGATGTGGACAACATTGTGCAGGAAGAGCTCTGCCCGAGGCTTGGCATTCGCAGCCGCACCACCGAGCTGATGCGCTTCCAGCACGCCCTGTGGCAGGCCTCGCTGGGGCACGACGAGCATGTGGTGCTGCACGGCGAACTGCTTCACACCTCGTCGATGCACAAGCTGTGCGACGTGCTTCAGATGCCGCCCACCATAGAGACACTGGGCTATGTCTATGCCCACCTGGAGCACTTCATGGAGCGCTACACGGTGATGCACGAGTTGCTCGCCACGGCCACAATGCAGCTGGCCGCAGCCTACCAAGACTACAAGAAGCGCCATGCGCTGCTCGATTACGACGACCTGCTGGTATTGGCCTACGACCACTTGATGCGTGCGCGCTGTGGTGCGGTGGCGGAGGTGCGCCAGTATGGCTGGGTTGAGGTTGACGAGGTGCAGGATCTCAATCCGCTGCAGCTGGCACTGATCGACCTTTTTGCCGCGCCCGATGCCACGGTGGTGTTCCTCGGTGACGAGCAGCAGGCCATATTCTCGTTCATCGGCGCCAAGCTTGAGACCCTTGAGGCATTGAAAAGGCGTGGCGGCATGGAGGTGCACCGCCTGCACAACAACTACCGCTCGCCGCGCTACCTGCTCGACCTGCAGAACGACTATGCGGTGGCCAACCTCGGCCTTTCGCGTGACCAGCTCACCACAACCATGCGCAGCGAGCAGGCCGTGCCGGGCGATGTGTGCCTGCTCGACGTGGGCGACGCGCGCCTGGAGGCCTACTACGCCGCACGCTTCGCGAAGCGGTTTGCCGACCTCGACACTGACGGCAGCGGCAAGGTGGCGGTGCTTGTCTCCACCAACAGCGATGCCGACATGGTGGCCGATGAGATGGAGCGGCAAGGCATTGGACACTTCAAGATTAGTGGCACCGACCTTTTTTCGCTGCCTTCGGTGCAGCTGGTTCTGGCACACCTGGCCGTGGTGGCCGACGAGATGGTGTTCCTTCCCTGGGCGCGGATCATGTGGGGGCTTCGTGTGGTGTCAAGCTACACCGCCGCCCGCTCACTTATGGCCGAGATGCGCCGCGTGGCCTTGTTGCCGACCGACTTCCTGGAGGAGGGACAAGTGAGCTATGTGCAGCAGATGGTGAAAGCCTACGAGGACGAGGATGTGGTGATCTTCGACACCGAGACCACCGGGCTCGACACCGAACTTGACGACATAATACAGATTGCCGCCGTGCGGGTGAGGCGTGGCAAAGTGGTGGGCAGGCCGTTCAACATTGTACTGGAGACCAGTCGGCAGCTGCCAGCCATGGTGGGTGGCAAGCCCAACCCTATGCTGGAGGTGTACGGCAAAAGCCGCCGTTGGCAAAGGGAAAAGGGCTTGGCGGCTTTTATGGATTATTGCAAGGGAAGTGTGCTGGTGGGACACAACGTTGAGTTCGACTACAGCATACTTGATGCCAATCTGCGACGCAGTTGTCCCAATATCTCGCTCGAGGAGCTTTGCCCTCGCCGCTTCGACACGCTGAAATACATCAGGCTGCTTCGGCCCGATATGGGCAGCTACAAGCTTGAAAGCTTGCTTGCCGCCCTCCACCTGGAAGGAAAGAACAGCCACCGAGCCGACGACGACATAATGGCCACGTTGTCATTGCTCGACTATTGCCACCGTGTGGCTTTGCCGCTGGTGGCTGAGCAACGCATGTTTGCTTCGGTGCACTCAATCAAGATGGAGAGGCTGCGCCAGCGGTATTCCGGGCTCTATGCCTCGGCATTCCATCGCAGTGGAATAGCCGACGCCCTTGAGGACGCATATCGGCAGTTGGTGGAAGGAAAGGTTATCGCACCGGTGGCGAAGTGGCCTCATTTGACGCATTATGTCGAGGCCGACCTGGTGAGGACAGACGTGTACCCGACACTGCGCAGCCAGTTGTCGCGCTACGTTATTGACCTGACCACCACCAAGGAGGCCGACCTTTGCGGCGGCTCGCTCAAGGAACGATTCATAATATCGACTGTGCACAAGGCGAAGGGGCTGGAGTTCGAGGCGGTGATAGTGTTCCGTTGCGTCGACGGTATCTATCCCGGTCAGCGCAGTTGGACCGAGCCTCAGATTGCTGAGGATGCCCGCCGCCTGTTTGTCGCTTTGAGCCGGTCGAAGCGCAGGTTGCTTGTACTCACCGACTCGGGCTACGACAACAGCCCGCACCGCTTGAGCCCCTTTTTGGACAAGGTGCGTGGCCACTTTATTCTCTACCACCGAACTCCCGAAGGCCGCATACGCGAAGGCTGAGCAGTCAGAGCAGGTCCATACATTGTTCCACCGGTATTCCGAGGCAGGTGTCCTGCTGGTCGAGGTTGCGCTCAATCAGTCGACTCACTACCGTTACGGCGGCCTGCGTACCCTCCTGCAATGAACAGCCGTTCATTAGTTTTCCAATCAGTACCGCCGAGAAAATATCGCCTGTGCCATGAAAGGCTTTTGGCAGTTCGGTGTAGTCGATGCGGAAGTGCAGTCCGTCGCTTAGTCCGAGTACGCAGCGTTGACCGTTGACCATGGCGCTGGTTATTACCACTGACTTTGCACCCAGCCTTGCCACGGCGTCGAGCAGTTGTTGGGCACCTTTGTCATCGGTGCCCTTGATGGGGTAGGGTAGGCCTGCCAGATAGCAGGCTTCTGTGAGGTTGGGCATTGTAAGGTCGGCCACGCTCACCATGTCGCGCATCAGTTCCACCTGCTTTTGCCCCATCCCGTTATACAGCCGACCGGCGTCGCCCATGATGGGGTCGACAAAAATGATGGTCCCCTGCCCATGCTGTTTGCGGCAATAGTCTGACACTATCCTTGCCTGCTCCTCACTGAACATTAGTCCTGTGCAAATCGCGTCGAAGCGGAAGCCCAACTCTTGCCACACCGGCAGCGTGCCACGCATGTAGTCGGTGGTCTCCAGCGTGTTGAAGCGGCCATAGTCAAGTGTGTTGCTGACCAATGCGGTGGGCAGGTTGAATACAGCGTGCCCTTGGTGAGTGAGGATGGGCAGCATGGCGACCATGCCTACATGACTGTAGCCCACCACATCGTTCACGAGCAGTATCTGCTTCATTGCGGTAGTTTGTAGTTAAGCATCCGGTGTGCGGCCATTTGCTCATATCGTGAGCCTGGCTGTCCGTAGTTGGCGTAGGGATGGATGCTTATTCCGCCGCGCGGCACGAAGAGGCCTGTCACCTCAATATACCGTGGCTGCATCAGTGCCACCAGGTCGTTGAGGATGATGTTGACGCAGTCCTCGTGGAAGTCGCCATGGTTGCGGAACGAGAATAGGTACAGTTTGAGGCTTTTGCTCTCCACCATTAGGCGGTTGGGTATGTAGAGGATGCGTATCTCGGCAAAGTCGGGTTGTCCGGTAATAGGACATAGCGACGTGAATTCAGGGCAGTTGAACTGCACCCAGTAGGCGCGTTCCTGGTGTCGGTTCTCAAATGTCTCAAGCACTTCTGGAGCGTAGGTGGCAGGTATCTCTGCCTTTCTCCCCAGGGCTTGCAGGTTGTCTTGTTCGCGGTTCATCGTTTATCGTATGTTGATGTAGCGGTGGGTTTGTAATGACAGCCGCCAGCCGGGATATTGTATGCAATACTCGGCAGCCTGCTGTGCCAGGGTGATGTCGCGGGCCGGTTGGCCTGTGGTGACAGGCTGCAGGAAACGGTGGCGTGTAGCTATATGGCTGTATGGATGTGGTTCGTGTACGCCGTCGAAAAGAAGCTTCAGCTCGTCGGCAGTGCCTATGGTGGGTGAGGCCTGGGGACCCAGGAAAAGGTCTTTGGGCGAGAGCGTCACCCAGTCCAGGCTGTCGGGAAGCGGCAATGTCCCGTTGGTCTCAATGTGCACTCTGAATCCTTTGTTGTGCAGCGTGTCGACCAGTTCCTCCAGAGGTTGCATGGATGGCTCGCCACCTGTGATAATTGCTATGCGTGGCGTGTGGCGTGTGGCCTCCTCTGCAATCTGCAATGCGCTCATATCCCGATGTGCGGTATGATCGGTGTCGCAAAATGGGCAGTGCAGGTTGCAGCCACTCAAGCGTATGAAGACGGCTGGGGTGCCAGTGTGGTATCCCTCGCCTTGCAACGAGCAGAAAATCTCGTTCACACGCATGGCTCGTCCACCTCGTAGGTTGCCACGTTGCCAGTGGTTTCCTGCACGTCAACGCGGTAGCATCGGGGCACCTGCTCGCAGCACCAGCGCGCCATGTTCTCTGCCGTCGGGTTGCAGCCGATTACGTCGTTCACCACGTTGTGGTCCAGCCTGTCGGCTACGCGGTGTTTGATTTCGGCGAAGTCAACCACCATGCCGTTGCGGTCCAGCTCGCGCGAGCGGCAGTAGATGGTGATAGTCCAGTTGTGGCCGTGCAGGCTGGTGCACTTGCTCTCATAGTCGAGCGTGAGCCTGTGGGCGGCAGACACCTCGAAGGTTTTCCTGACGTAATACATGCCTCGTTGCTATTAGTTTTCGTAGATGGTGGGGTCGGCCACACCGGCCAGCGCGAATGCCTCGCGCCGTTCACGGCAGGTGCCGCATCGTCCGCAGTGGCGTTCTCCTCCACGGTAGCACGAGTATGTGTCTGACAGGTCTATTCCCAATTGGGCGGCACGGCGCACAATGTCGGCCTTGCTCAGGTCTGTGTATGGTGCCGACAAGGTCACACCGGCATAGGTGCCTTGCCTCATGGCTTCGCCCATTGCCTGCACGAAGCCTGGTCTGCAGTCGGGGTAGATGGCGTGGTCGCCGCCATGGTTGGCGATGAGCACACGTTCCAAACCGCGGCTCTCCGCAACTCCGCAGGCCACGGCCAGCATTATTCCATTGCGGAACGGAACCACGGTGCTTTGCATATTGCTCTCGTCGTAGCTGCCTTCCGGAATGGCGTCGGCGCCTGCGGTGAGCGATGAGCCGAAGTGTTGCTTGATGAAGTCCAGCCGCAGCACCATATGCTCTATGCCCAGCCTCTTGCAGTGGCGGGCTGCGCACTCCATTTCGCGCGCGGCATGGTTGCTGCCGTAGTCGAAAGTCACCGCCAGCGCTATGCGCTCGCGCTCGTCGTAGAGCAGGGTCGTCGAGTCGAGCCCGCCCGAGTAGATGATGGCCGAGTCTTTGTGGGTCATTGTCTTGTTTTGTTGTAGGGGGTTGTCAAGCTACCCCTTTGCGGTTGTCGTCGTTCAGCGCAGGTAGTACTCCACCGTGGTCACCACGCGCACTTTCTTCACCTGCGGCGTGTTCTCGTCGAGGTCTTCCACCTCGAAGTAGCCTTGCGAGGCTGTGCGCATCTTGCCTATCTTGCTGTGGCTGTTCTTGGCGAACTCGTCGGCGGCCGTGCGGGCGTTCTCCAGACTCTCGGCTATCATCGACGGCTTGATGTCGTTGAGCCCCAGATACTGGTAGTCGGCCCAACTGCTGGCCAGTATGTTGTGGTTCACCAGGTCGGTCTCGAGCGTCTGCTGCAGCTTGCGCACCAGGTCGAGGTTCTTGGTGAAGACGGTCACCGTCTGGCTGGCCTGATAGCGATAGGGCACCTGTGAGGTGTTGTAGCTGTATGTGTAGCGGTCCTCGTAGTTGGCGTTGGCCACCTTCACTTCGTCGTCGGTGAAGCCAGCCTCGCGCAGCTTGCCCACAATGATGTCGTTGTACTGGCGCACGGTTGTGCGGAGGTCGGCCAGCGAGTTGTCTTTCTCATTGTAGCTGATGCGCCACACCACACGGTCGGCCGGCACCTCCTTCTCGCAGAGGCCGCGTACCTTCACCGTGTCGTCATACGATTTCAGTGTGCGCACTGTGCACACCATGAACACTCCCAGCACCAGGGCCGCCAGCACTATGCTTCCGCCCTGTATCATGTTCTTCTTGAACGGTATGTTTTTGCCTTTCATAATATTGATGTGGTGTTTTGTTGTTTGTTGTGTTTCGCTCAAGGCCAGGTCACCGTCTCGCGCTCTGTGCGCAGCGACACTCCCAGCCTCAGCCCAAATGTGAGCATTGGGAAGTGCCCAGATGCGAGCAATGGGAAGAAACTGTTGGTGCTGTACGAGCCGTACAGCGATGCGCTCACCGACGATGTTACCCGGTCAGCCCTGTGCTTCAGGCCATTGGTCACGTAGTGCCAGTGATGAATGTGCCTCCTGCCCGTCACTCCGAGCGTAATCGTCGGCATAAGCGCCACCGAATAGTATTCCCCCATGTATGGCTCGAAAAATGAGGTGAAGCCTGCGCCTACAAACGGGGTCAGGCTGTAGGTGGGTTTGTCAATCACGCTGAAGCCCAGCCTTGCGTGTATCTCTTCCCGATTCCACACTTCGCCGGTCGGCCAGTCTTCGTAGTCTGCGTTTTCTCTCAGTTTGCTGTTGGCCTGTGTGAAGTGCAGTGAAAACTCCAGCCGTTTGTATCCGGTGGCGAGCTCATAGTCTATCAATCCTATTGAGGGGCCGATCCATTTGCCCAGTTCCATTCCGTTCACGCAGGCACCCAGCCCCAGGTCGAACAGCCACCACCACCCTTCTCTTTCAAAGTTGGGGCGCGTGGCGGGGTTCTCTGCCAGCCAGCGGCGGTTCTGCTGCCTCATGCGCTCCAGCGCCAGGCTGTCCTGTCCGTGGCCTGTGGCCGCGTCGAGGGCACGGATTTCGCGCTCCAGTCGGTCGAGTGTAGCTGCCAGCAGGAAGTCATACTGCCTGCCACGGTTCAGCATCTGTGCCTCGCGCTGCATTTGGCGGCTGTGTACCTCCACCAGGTCGAACACCGCCTGGTTGTAGTTCATCTCGCGCTCGTCGGCGTGGCCGTCGGCCAGCCACGAGTCGGCGGGGAACATCACTGCAGCCGTCTTGCAGAAGATGTAGCTGTTCAGTCCGTCGCCCACGCCGCTGGTGTTGTACACTATGCCGTAGTGCAGGTGGCTGTTGCGGTCGCTGCCGCGCGTCGGCACGGCTCCGAAGTCCTTTTTTGTCAGTGGGCCACGCTTCCACGACCTGGCCGGGCTCTGCGCTGTGGCCGACGCGGCCAGCAGCAGCATCATTATCGTCAGTAATGTGGCGGCGCGTCGCATGGGGCTACAGTTTGTCTGTTTTTCCGGTGTCAAGTTCCACTCCGTCAAGCTTTGCGCTGGTCAGCCTGTCGCCGGCATACACCAGCTTAAGCGAGAAGTAGGGTCGTGACGCGTCGGCCATGAGCGACAGGAATATGCGGTCGCCGTCCCACAGGCACAGCTCTCCCACCTTGTCCTTGTCCACCCAGCTCAGCTCGCCCTCGTCGCAGTTGTCTGCCAGGCTGCCGCTCCAGCGGTCGGCGGTGAAAAGGTGCATGTACTCATCCTCCCATGTGTCGGAGATGAAGGTCACAATGCCGCGGTACTGCCAGCGGCTCACAGTGAGCCCCGTCTCCTCGCGCACCTCGCGCACCATGCATTCGTCTATGCTCTCCTCTGCCTCGCACTTTCCGCCCACGCCAATCCACTTGCCGTGGCTTGGGTCGTGCTCTTTCTTCACCCGGTGCAGCATCAAGTACCGCCTGCCGTCGTCAAGGTAGCATAGTGTCGTCTGCCTCATTGTGAGCTGCTTTTGGCGTGCAACAAAAAAGGCCGCTTATTGCGCGCGGCCTTCCTTTTCGCTTGGCGTGAAGTCAGTCCTCGGCGTTGATGATGGCCTTGTGGACGGCGTTCCAACCTGCGGCGGTGATGCCCCAGTTGTTGGTGGAATTCTTGTTGCCGTTGACGCGGACTTTTCTTCTCTTCACTTTTTTGTTGGCGTTAATACCCATTGTGCGTATTGTGTTTAGTAGTTTATATTCTTGTCGCGCAGCGTCTTGCATGGAGTAATCCCAATGCAAACGTGGCGCAAAGATACACACTTTTCACGAACTGGCCAAATTTTTTTTCAGCCCGCATCCATGCTATTCATGATCCTTCAGGGCCGCCCTGTAGTCGTCGTCGGTAATCGTGAATGTAAGCAAGCGCCATTCGGTCTGGAACTCTGTATACCCTGCAACAGAGTCTGTCCACTCTTCTTGGTTGAAAAAATTGTGGTCTGTTGGGGTCATGATTATTGTGTTGAAGTCTGCGCTGTCTCTGTATGTGAGTGTATGACTCTGATATATTTTTTTGTCGTAGCAGATAACAACCATTCCATGAAATGGATACATGATTTGGTGGTATGAGCCACGGAGAGCCGCGGTGCCGAGGGAGTCAACAGTGTTGAGCGTGTCTCCCGGATTCAAGGATATGGTGCCATTGAAAGGGGGCACCGGCTCCAGTTCTACGTAGTGGCTCGAGTTGTTGATGATACGCATCGAGTAAAGTGGATCGGGCTCATCAAAGCAGCTTTCGATCATGCACGATGCCAGCAGTAACACAACGCTTACTGCAAGAAAGAGCATTTTTTTCATGTTGTCTTGATTTTTGTGGTTTAGAATCCTAATCCGATATAGTTGTCGCACAACTCGTCAACCATGGCTTCGGTGATGCCGACATGCGGCCACAGCCCCTCTTTTGTGTCGGCGTCAGGCATGGTTAATGTAGTTTTTGATAGTGTTGTCATGTTGTTTGTGGTTTTAATTGATTGATATTTAGTGAGTTGTTGGGGGGGGCTACCGCCGTACTCGACATTGCAAATATACACATTTTCTTGATATGTGGAAATTTTTTTTGAAAAAAACACACAGGAATGGTGCCGCACGGAGCCTGGGTGGGAGGTGTGAGGGAATGTCTTGCTTATAGTTCTGATTTATAGTTGTTTGCGGCTGTGTGATGCTGTAATGTGCTGGAGGTCAGCATAAAGGAGCGTCAAGGCAATGTCAAGGCCGTCTGTTCTTCGATTGTTCTTCGATTGTTCTTCGATTTATATTCGAAAAACAATCGAAGAACAATCGGAGAACAATCGAAGAACAGACGGTGTTGGTGTCTTCCTGTCACTGGCGCGAGCGCAGCTCCACCTCGTCAATCATGAGCCAGGCTGGCTCGCCGGCGTAGGGATGCCATGGCGGCAGGGTGGGGCGGCAGATGTAGCGCAGGCGCACGAAGCACATGTTGCGGTTCTTGGATGCCGTGAGCGAGTAGAGCAGGCGGCGGCTGTCGGTGAAGGGGTCGGTGGGTGGATTGCGCAGCTCGAGGCTTTGCCATGCCGACCAGCGCAGGCTGTCGGCGCTCCACTGCACCTCGACGCTGAGCGGGCGCACCACCCAGTCGGTGGGGCTGTGGCAGGCCGAGGCTCGCACCTCGCCGATGGAGGATGGGCGGTCGAGCGTCAGTGTGAGCACGAGGGTGTCGGCTCCGCTGAAGCCTGCCCAGCCGTGCTGGTAGTCGCCCGGCACGGCGCGGCGCATGTCGGTGAGCAGTGTCGGGTAGCCGCCGCTGTACTGCCCGGCGGGCTGGAGCGAGCCTTCCACGGCGCTCACCACAAGGCGGGGCGCGGCGTCGTCGGCCGGTGGTGGAAGCCGCTCGATGTCGGGGTGCGGCCCGAAGCCTTCGGGAGGCGTGCCTGAGCCGTCGTGGACGGGGTCGATGATGAAGCGGAAGCGGTAGACGCTGTCGCCGCTTATGGCCAGGCGCGGGTCGGCGCCCGGGCCGCAGGTGGCGGTGCCGAGGGGGGCGTTGCGGTGGTCGATGCTGACGGTGTAGCGGCCGTCGGGCGGCAGGTCGCGCCAGCGTCGGGCGGCGGTGAGGATGGTGTCGTTCCAGCGGCGCACGCTGAAGCACAGCGCCTCCTGCCCCTGCGGGCTGATGAAGGTGAGCGGCGGGCGTCCCGGCGCGCCGAAGCGCACCCAGCGTGCCTCGCGGTTGCCCTGCTCTTGCGGCACCACGTACTGCGGCTCGGCAAGCCCGGCCATGCTCTTGTGCCACAGCCCCACGCGTTGCGCCGCGCGACGGTCGGGGTAGGTCTCGTGTATGTTGCCGTAGAAGGTGCAGGCGGTGTAGGCGGTGTCGAGTCCGAGCTGCAGGCCCACCTTGGGCAGGGTGCGGAACTGGCCGTCGGGCGACACGAGGCAACCCAGCTGCGCGCGCCCGTTGGCGGCCACCTGCAGCACCTGCTTCACGCGCAGGCGGTTGCCGTCGGGGCACACGAGGTGTATCAGGGCTGTGACCTCGGCGGTGTCGCGCGAGTGGTTGAGGGTGGCGTTGAGGCTCACCACGTGCCGCTCGGCCTGGTCGAGTCCCTGCCATGCGCGCGCCCCCAGGGGGTCGACCAGGTCGTTCTCGGTTGGCGGGCGCCAGAAGTTGCAGCGCAGCGGCGAGGCCAGCAGCTCGCGTCCGCCGACGCGCCACGAGGCAATGCTGCCGTCGCCGGGGTCGACGGCGATCTGGAAGTCGGCGTTCTGCACGGTGATGCCGCGCTTGTTGTGGGTCACTCGCAGGTAGGCGCGGCGGTGCGGCAACGTGTCGGCCGGGGGCGGCGGGGGCAGGGTGATGTTGCTCCGGCGGCGGGTGTAGACGGCCTCGACCTCGGCGGCGTGCGGGTGAGGGGTGCGGTCGGCGGCCAGCAGGCCGTTGGCGCAGAAGGCGTCGTCGTCCTTTAGCCCTGGCAGCTCGCCGAGGTCGCCCCCGGCAGCCCAGTAGGAGGCTGGCGGGCGCACGGTGGCCTCAGATGCCAGATGGCCGCCGGTGGCGGCGAAGGCTTGGTCGACCCAGTCCCAGATGAAGCCTCCCTGCAGTTGCGGGTAGCGGTCGATGGTGTCCCAGTAGTCCTGCAGGCCGCCCATGCTGTTGCCCATGGCGTGGCAGTATTCGGCTATGATGAAGGGGCGCGTGTTGCGCGGGTCGCGCGCATAATCGGCAATCTCTTTGGCCGAGGAGTACATCACCTCCACGATGTCGGTGTTCCAGTCGAGCACGGCTCGCTCGTAGGTGACCGGACGCGTGGGGTCGTAGTTCTTCAGGTGTCGGTATGCCTCCTCCATGCAGATGCCGTTGCCGCACTCGTTGCCAAGGCTCCAGGCAATGACCGAGGGGTGGTTGCGGTCGCGGCGGTACATGTTGTACACGCGGTCGAGCATGGGCTCCTTCCAGTCGGGGTTCTTGGCGAGCGACTGGTCGCCGTAGCCTTGGGCGTGGCTTTCGAGGTTGGCCTCGTCCCAGAGGTAGATGCCCGCCGAGTCGCAGAGGTCGTACCACAGCTCGTCGTTGGGGTAGTGGGATGTGCGCACGGCGTTTATTCCCAGCTCCTTCATCAAGGCTATGTCGTGCCGCATCTCGGCTGGGGTCACGTAGTGGCCGCCGTGCATGGAGTGCTCGTGGCGGTTCACCCCCCTGATCTCCATGGGCCTGCCGTTGAGGCGCAGTTGTCCGCCCCGGATGTCTATATGGCGGAAGCCCACCTGCTTGACGATGGTCTCAATCAGTCGGCCATGCTCGTCGAAGAACCTGACGGTTAGTGGGTAGAGCACCGGGGTGCTGTCGCTCCAGGACTGCACGGCGCCGGCCTCTATGGCCAGCGAGGCGAACCACTCGCGCGGTTCAAGCCTGCGCTTTGCGGTGACGCCGCAGACCTCGGCCTCGAGGCTGCCGCCCTGCACGCGCTCGCTCAAGTCGACCAGCAGGTCGAGCGTGCCGTGGGTGAAGCTGGCGGTGTCGAGGTCGGCCACGATCTTGAGGTCGCTGATGTAGGTGGCGGGCACGCTGTAGAGCTCTACGCTGCGGGTGATGCCGCTCATGCGCCACATGTCCTGGCACTCGAGGTAGCTGCCGTCGCACCATCTCAGCACCTTCACCGCCAGGGTGTTTGTCCCTGAATGGAGGAAACGCGTGATGTCCCACTCGTGTGGTGTCTTCGAGTCCTCGCTGTAGCCCACCTCGCGGTTGTTGACGTAGAGGTACATGGCCGCCTTGACAGCGCCGAACTTGACGATGGTGCGCCGCCCCTGCCAGTGGGGGGGCAGGGTGAAGTCGCGCGAGTAGACACCTGTGGGGTTGTCGTCGGCCGGCACGAATGGCGGGTTGCTTGGAAACTCGTTCTTCATGTTCACGTAGACCGGCACGCCGAAGCCCTGCAGCTCGATGTTGCCCGGCACGCGGATGCTGTCCCATCGGTCGGGGTGGAGGGTGGCCTGCGCCGGGTTGGGGTAGTAGCGGAAGCGCCACACCCCGTCGAGCGAGCGCCGCCAGTCGCCCTCGGGCACCACGCGGTCGTGGGGCAGCAGTGCGCCTGTGCGGTACACTTTGAGGTTGTTCCAGTGGGGCTGCGCCGAGGCGGTGGCGCCGGCAGCGGCAAGCAGCGCGAAAACGAGGGTGAGGAGAGGTCTCTTCATTGCCATACCATCATGGTGGAAAACATTGCCTGTGTGGTCATTTCGGCTTGCAAAAATACACCAAATCCGCGACATGGCAAAATAAAATTTGGCCTCCGCGATGGCACCGCCGGGAAGAATATTTGGCCGTGTGGCGCAAAATGTGTAATTTTGCACGCTGGCCGGGTCGCTTGGCTGCTCGGCCAAAGCCTCACAAAGACAACGCTATAATGGTTTGCTGATGCAGGAAGGGCTGGTGATAAGGACTACGGGCAGCTGGTACAGGACGCTGCTCGACGACGGCGGTCAACTGGACTGCCGCCTGCGTGGCAATTACCGCCTGCGCGGTTCGAAGCAGACCAACCCGGTGGCGGTGGGCGACCGGGTGAGGCTGGAGCCGCAGGCCGACGGCACAGGCCTCATCCATGACGTCTGCGACCGCCGCAACTGCATAGTCCGCCGCGCCACCAAGCTCTCAAAGCAAACACATGTGATAGCCGCCAACATCGACCTTCTCTGCGTCGTGGCCACCCTCGGCCTGCCGCGCACTTCGACTGGTTTCATCGACCGTCTGCTGGTCACCGCCGAGGCCTACCACATACCGGCCTGTGTGGTGTTCAACAAGTGCGACCTTTTGGCCGACGACGACCTTATGTCCGCGCAGGCCGAGATGGAGGGGATTTACAACGGAGCTGGCTACAACACCATGCGTGTGTCGGCGCTGACAGGCACCGGCATAGACGACCTGCGCCGCGCGCTGGCGGGCAGGACCGTTCTTTTCTGTGGCCACAGCGGTGTGGGGAAGAGCGCACTGCTCAACGCCCTAAGCCCTGGGCTGCACCTGCGTGTGGGAGCGCTCTCCGAATGGAGCCTCAAAGGCCGCCACACCACCACCTTTGCCGAGATATTCCCCATCGAGGGAGGCACGCGACTGGTCGACACGCCGGGCATAAAGGAGTTCGGCATGGTCGACTTCACGGCTCAGGAACTGTCGCACTTCTTCCCGGAAATGCGAGCTGTGCTGCACGGCTGCCGTTTCGCCAACTGCACCCATCGCCATGAGCCGCAGTGCGCCGTGAAGGAGGCTGTGGACGAAGGCCGAATAAGCATGGAACGCTACCACAACTACTTGAACATCATCGAGGACACTAATACAAACAACTATGATTAGCCTGGTCGAAATCTTCAGCACTTTTCTGGTCATGTTCGCCATCATCGACATCACCGGCTCCATTCCCCTTTTCATATCCATGCGCGAGCAGGGCAAGGACATCAAGGCCATGCAGGCTGCGGGGTCGGCGCTGCTCATCTTCGTGGCCTTCTACTTCGTGGGCGACGCACTGCTGCGTCTTTTCAGCATCGACGCGCCGTCGTTTGCCGTGGCGGGCTCACTGGTGCTGTTCATTCTGGCGCTGGAGATGATACTGGGACGTGACATCATCAAGAATGACGGCCCCGCGTCGGGCGCGAGCATTGTGCCCATAGCCTTTCCTCTCATCGCGGGTCCTGGCGCAATAACGGCCTTTATATCGCTCCGTGCCGAATATTCCACGGTCAACATAATGATAGGCCTGCTGCTCAACATAGTGCTTGACTACTTCGTGCTGCGCTACCTTGACAAGGTGGCAAGCCGCCTTGGGGGCGGTGTAATCTACGTGCTTCGCAAGTTCTTCGGCGTTATACTTTTGGCCATGGCCGTTAAACTTTTCGGCGGCAATATTATGGCAATATTCGGAAGCCAGGGAGTGTGATTGCTGCCGAATAAAAAAGGCGGCAGACTGCCGCCAATCAAAATTAGAATGAAAGTGGAGTATACGGGAATCGAACCCGTTACCTGTTGATTGCGAACCAACCGCTCTACCAAATGAGCTAATACCCCTCTCTTTTTTCGAGGTGCAAAATTACTTCTTTTCTGCCGCCCACCATCTTTCTTTATTCCTAAAAAATCTTAATTGGCGGCGGACTGTACTTGTTGTTAGTGGGTTGCAGGAAACAATACTGAACTTGCCACCGTTGCCTGTGGGCGACGAAAAGACAGCCATAGCTGAGACCGGTGACCCTTTTTCGAAGCCGTAGACATGGCCAGGCCGAGTTTTCAACCGTCAAAAGCGGCAAGCGGACAGCTTTTTGTGCGGTGGCGGGTTTTCGGTGTTGAAAACTATTTGCCGCCGGAATGGTTTTTATTTCTAATTTAGCAGTGCCAAAAGTCGACGTGCAGTCGATGTAATGCAGTTGAAGAATAGATATATAGACTAAAAGCTTACGTAATGCAAGGTGACCTGTTTTCGGGGATGGAACCGCAAGAGCCCCGGCGCGAGTTGAGTGAGTACTCGCAGGAAGAGATAATGAAGTCGAGCGTGGAATACTTCCACGGCGACGAGCTGGCAGCCAACGTTTGGATGAACAAGTATGCCCTGCGTGATGAGGGTCATATTTTCGAGCTCAACCCTGACATGATGCACCGCCGCCTTGCGGCGGAGTATGCCCGCATAGAGCGACGCTATCCCAACCCTATGGACGAGGAGGAAATCTATGGCCTGCTCAAGGATTTCCGTTACATTGTGCCGCAGGGAAGCCCCATGAGCGGCATCGGCAACTCGTTTCAGATAGTGTCGCTCAGCAACTGCTTCGTCATTGGCAACCAAGGGGCGAGTGACAGTTATGGCGGCATAATGAAGATAGATCAGGAACAGGTGCAGCTGATGAAGCGTCGCGGCGGTGTGGGCCACGACTTGAGCCACATACGTCCTGGTGGAAGCCCGGTGAAGAACTCGGCGCTTACCTCGACCGGTATTGTGCCTTTCATGCAACGCTACAGCAACACCACACGCGAGGTGGCACAGGGTGGGCGCCGAGGCGCTCTGATGCTCTCCATTAGCATCAAGCATCCGGACGCCGAGCATTTCATAGACGCCAAGTTGGAACAGGGCAAGGTCACCGGCGCAAATGTCAGCGTGAAGATTACCGACGAGTTCATGCAGTGCGTGCGCAGCGGCCAGCCATTCGTGCAGCAGTACCCCATTGATTCTGCTGACCCCATAGTGAGGAAAGAGGTAGATGCGCGCGCTTTGTGGAACAAGATAATAGCGAATGCCTGGAGCAGTGCCGAGCCCGGGGTGCTGTTTTGGGACACCATCATCCGCGAGAGTGTGCCCGACTGCTATGCGGACTATGGATACCGCACCGTGAGCACCAACCCCTGCGGCGAGATACCCCTCTGCCCCTACGACAGCTGCCGCCTGCAGGCCATCAACCTTTACAGCTACGTCGACAACCCCTTCACCCCACAGGCCTCGTTCAACTACGCCCTTTTCCGTGAACATGTACGCAAAGGGCAGAGATTGATGGACGACTTGATAGACCTTGAGCTCGAGAAGGTTGAACAGATACTCCACAAGATAGACTCCGACCCCGAGGGTGATGAGATAAAGCAAGTGGAGCGCAACCTCTGGCTCAACATCAAACTCAAGTGCCTTGAGGGTCGCCGCAGCGGTTTCGGCATCACTGCTGAAGGAGACATGCTGGCCGCACTTGGACTGCGTTATGGCAGTGATGAGGCCACAGCCTTTGCCGTCGGGGTGCACCGCGAGCTTTGTCTGGCCGCCTACGGCTCCAGCGTGGAACTTGCCAAGGAACGTGGTTCGTTCCCCATCTACAATGCTGCGCGCGAGGAGAACAACCCTCTCATTGCCCGAATACGCGAGGCCGCCCCGGAGCTGTATGCCGACATGGTGAGGCATGGCCGCCGCAACATTGCCCTGCTCACAATTGCCCCGACGGGAACCGTCAGTATCTGCACGCGTACCACAAGCGGCATAGAGCCGGTGTTCCTTGTGAGTTACAAGCGTCGCAAGAAAATCAATCCCGGCGACAAGGACGGCAGCCGCCACAATGTCATCAAGGACGAGAACGGCGACTATTTTGAGGAGTACAATGTATTCCATCCCAAGTTCATGGATTGGGCCGAGGCTAACGGGCACGACCCCGAAGAGGTGCGCAACATGGACGATGCCGCACTGCGCAGCCTTGTGGAGCAGAGTCCCTACCACCATGCCACAAGCGCCGACATTGACTGGGTGGCCAAGGTGCGTATGCAGGGTGAGATACAGCGGTGGGTGGACCACTCAATCTCTGTCACTGTCAATGTGCCGAAGGAAACCAGCAAGGAAACAGTGGCCCGTATCTATGAGACCGCCTGGGAGAGTGGTTGCAAGGGCTGCACCATCTATCGTGATGGCTCGCGCACAGGTGTGCTCGTCAGTACAAGCGAGGCAAAGAAGGACACTCCTCTATTTGCCGACAACAAGGCACCCAAGCGCCCCAAGAAGCTGGAGGCCGAGGTGGTGCGTTTCCGCAACGAGAAGGAAGACTGGATTGCGGTAGTGGGCATGTTCGAAGGACGCCCATACGAGATTTTTACCGGACGCAGCGAAAGTTTTCTCCTGCCAAAGTGGGTGGAAAAAGGCTGGGTAATTCGAGTAAAGGAAAAAGGAGACGAACATGCACGTTACGATTTCCAGTACCTTGACCACGACGGCTACCATATCACCATGGAGGGCTTGTCGCGCATGTTCCGCAAGGAGTATTGGAACTACGCCAAGCTAATATCCGGCATACTGCGTCACGGAATGCCAATAGCCAATGTGGTGGAGCTTATTGGCAAACTCAACTTCGACAATGACAGTATCACCACCTGGGCAGGTGGCGTGGCTCGTGCTCTGAAGCGCTACATCAAGGATGGCACTGAAGCGGAGGAGGTGTGTCCCGACTGCGGTGGAAAACTTGTGTATGTAGACGGCTGCAAAAGCTGCAAGGAGTGCGGCTGGAGCAAGTGTAGCTGACACCTCGCTGGGTTTTTCCTCACGTGAGAAAAGTGCGCTGATCGCCATGTTGCGGCCGGCGCACTTTGCTGAATGTGTAAAAGTGAGTTTTTCGGGCGTGTGCAGGACAATAAAAAACGGCGTGCGGCAGTTATGTTTACCGGAAATGAGAATGAAGAACAGAATAACCCTACTGCTGGCGGCCTTGGCATTGGTAGGCTGCAGGGGTCAACGTGAGGTAGTGCAACCTGCCGCTGAGGGGCGTATTGTGCGTGAGCCAATTCACGAGGTGACCGAGGATCGGTTGGCTCTCGATGCCCGGATGATAGACGCCATGGCATTGAAACATAGCGGCAGGAATGACGAGGCGTTGCGTGCATTCGCCTCTATAACAGCCTCTGACCCTGGTGAGGCCGCAGCATGGTACGAGCAGGGACAGCTGCTTGCTGTGCGCGGATGGGTGGATAGCGCGCTGCGGTGCACCGACAGGGCTGTGGCGCTTCGTCCCGACAATGAGTGGTACCTGCTGGCACAGGCCAGGCAGAATCAGGTTCGCGGCAACGCCGAGGGCATGATAAACGCATGGGAGCGCATTGTGGCCTTGAAACCAAACGTGCTGGAATACTACTATGAATTATCCAATGCCCATATTGCCGCAGGTGACCTTCAGGGGGCAGTGGCTGTGTTGAACCGGGTGGAGCGTATGGTGGGAGTGAGCGAGGAGGTGTCGTTGCAGAAAATAAAGCTGTGGGAGGCCTCTGGCAAAAGTGACAAGGCGCAGCGCGAATTAGAGGCATTGTGTGATGCCCTGCCGGGCGAGAGGCGATACCAAGCCATGCTGGCGCAGGTGTACATGCAGCAGCGGAAGTATGCCAAGGCCAAACTGTGCTATGACCGTGTGCTTGCTTCTGACCCTGATGATGAATATATCCATATCCAGTTGGCCGAATATTACAAGCAGATTGGCAATGTGTCTGAGGCCGACAGTGAGATGGTGCGTGCTTTCGCCAACCGTCGCCTGCCTGCGTCGACCAAGTTGCAGCTGCTTGGGCAGTTCTATAGCGAGGAAGAGTTCTATGGCTCGCGCAGTGGCGTGTGTTTCCGGCTGCTTGAGATGACAATTCGTCAAAGCGATGACCCCTCGGAGTATGCCGCGTTCTATGCCGACGTGCTAATGCGTCAGCAGCGGTATGGTGAGGCTGTCGACCAACTGGAGTTGGCTTTGGCGAAAGACAGCAGTCAGTATGTCTTGTGGGAGGCCATGCTGGTGAGCCTGGCCAGTCTGCCGGGTGAGGACGCAAGGCTTGAAGATCGGGCTGTCAGAGCCTCACGCCTTTTCCCGACCCACACGCTGCCGATATATTTGCAGGCTCTGTGTGCCTCAAGGCAGGAACGATATGCTGACGCGGTGGCTTTACTGGAACGTGCATCCAAATGGGGCTTTAGCAATGGATACCTCGAGGCCGAGTGCGTCGGGTTGATGGCCGAGGCTTGTTACCGTACGGGGCAGTACGAGAGAGCCTGGAAACATTTCGACCGTTACCTTAAATTGAGACCCGACGATTGGGGCATGATGAACAATTATGCCTACTACCTCGGGGAGAGTGGTGGGCAGCTTGATGATGCACTGTCGATGAGCCGACGCACCGTAGAGGCGGAACCAGATAACGCCAGCATCTTGGATACCTTTGCTTGGTTGCTGCATCTGGCTGGACGTGATGCCGAGGCTCTGCCATATATGGAGCGTGCGGTTGCCATCGACCCCGGCAGTGACACTCTGCAACGTCACCTCAAGGTAATTAAAAGCAAGCAATGAACAGACGACTTATATCGGTATTGGCCATTGTGGCGGTGGTATGGATCTTTGCCGCCTGTCGCACTACAAGACCAGTTTCGGCTGTTACGGACGAGCAGCCTGCCTCCATCCCCGTATCCCTGGCAAAGCACCGCACATATACACAGATACAGTTCACCGCCAGTGTGTCCGGCATCGGTGTGAGCGGGCAAATGCGCGTGGCGCAGGACAGTGCAATCTGGGTAAGTGTCAGTAAGTTTATTGAGGTGGGGCGTGCGTTGGCTTTGGCTGATTCTGTTTACGTCAATGCACCTCTTTTCGACATGGTGCGTTCCGTTGACTATTCTGTCGCAAGCCGTCGTCTGGGGCGCAAGATTGACTATTCAACACTTCAGCAGGCTGTACTGGCTACTGACGCAGAGCAACGAGTGGCAGCGCTGGCGGCGGAGCTGGGCTTTGCGATCGATTTGCATATTACTTCGCGCCGCGAGGTGGAGAGTCTGTCGTTCCCCTACAATAAAACATCATCGCGATGAGGCGTCTGTTGCTTGTATTGCTACTGGCAGCAGCGTTGCCTGTACGGTCGCAAGACACCGCAGCTACGGTGGTGGGGCGATATCTTGCCGCACTCAACCATGATGCCATACATGCTGACAGCCTTCTTGTTATTAACACATCAATCAGGGTGCGTGGCAGCGATGACACGCTCCTTATGCGTCGCTATTGTCAGGCAGGGGGCATGGTTCGTGTCGAAGTGTGGCGCGGTGACACGCTCACCGACGGTTTCTGCACCAATGGCTCTACACGCCACCGCCAGTTCTTCTATCTGCTGGATCGTTGGGAGGATGTGCCCCCGCATGATTTTGCTTTGGCTATGCAACCATACGATTTCCGCGGGCCTCTCTATCAGTGGGAACATCTGGGGGTGAGGCTGTCATACCGTGGTGTGGTCACAATCGACGGAAAGCAGTTTCAGGTTGTCCGTGCCGACCAAAAAATGCGCTATCAGCGCTTCTATTACTTCGACCCTGACAGTGGCCTGCTGTCGCTTGTGATTGAGCGTGGCAGCCGTCCGGAGGATGACCGTATGACTCCCGACGAGTTGTTGCAGCCCCCCATTGCCTACAAGTGCGAGCATGAGTACATGTCTGTTGGAGGTATGCTCATTCCGAGTCTGGAAAGTTTTCAGCGTGGAGGGGTGGTGACAATCTTGCACTCTGAGGCGCACCTCGCGCCGCGCGACAACCTGCTCTTCAACCGCGACTGATTGAATATGGAAAAAGACGACGAATTTTACATGCGCGAGGCTTTGCGCGAAGCTCGCTGTGCGGAGGATGAGGACGAGGTGCCCGTCGGGGCTGTGGTTGTGGCTGGAGGCAGGGTCGTTGCCAGGGCTCACAACCAGACGGAGAGGTTGCACGACGTGACCGCCCATGCTGAAATGCTTGCTTTCACTGCGGCAAGCGAGGCTGTTGGCGGAAAATACTTGGCCGACTGTACCCTTTATGTCACTGTCGAGCCGTGCCCTATGTGCGCAGGTGCGGCAGGATGGACACAGCTTGGCCGTATTGTGTACGGTGCTGCCGACCCCAAGCGAGGTATGCACCTGCTTTCCGGTCCTGTACTGCACCCGCGTACCGACGTCACGGGAGGGGTTCTTGCTGGCGAATGCCAGGCTTTGATGAGCTCTTTCTTCAAAAAGAAAAGACGCTGACCTTGCAGCGTCTTCTTCTCTTTCCTTACTCGGCGGGCTCGAAGTCGTCTTTGCCAACGCCACACAGAGGGCACACCCAGTCGGCCGGAATGGCCTCAAATGCTGTGCCCGGTGCAATGCCGCTGTCAGGGTCGCCGACGGTGGGGTCATAAACGTAACCGCACACCTTGCATACATACTTCTTCATCGTTTTCAGTTGTTTAGGTTGTTATTGGGTGAATTGTAATCAATGCAAAGTTACAAAAAAAGTCGCAATATGATACTTTTTTTTGTTCATTGTCGTTATGGCCTCAAAAAATCCAAATGATAATCAGTTCAATATGAAACCAACATTACTTGTACTTGCAGCTGGCATGGGTAGTCGCTACGGTGGGTTGAAGCAGCTCGACGGAGTGGGGCCCGACGGTCAGATAATAATGGATTATAGTGTCGAGGATGCTATCCGTGCCGGTTTTGGCAAGGTGGTGTTCGTTGTGCGCCATTCGTTTGCTGACGAGTTCAAAAGCCGCATCAATGCCGAGCACTTCGGTGGCCGTATTGCTGTGGAGTATGCCTATCAAGAGCTCGACTGCCTGCCTGAAGGGTTTTCCGTGCCCGAAGGCCGTGAGAAGCCGTGGGGGACCAATCATGCCATCCTCATGGCCAAAGACTTGGTGCACGAGCCTTTTGCCATCATTAATGCCGACGATTTCTATGGCCGCGACGCCTTTATGGTGATGGCCGACTACTTGCGCTCGCTCGATGGCAAGGCAGGGCAATACTGCATGGTGGGCTACCGCCTGGAGAACACTTTGAGCGAGAATGGCTCGGTGAGCCGTGGTGTGTGCCGTACCGATGCCAACGGCTTGCTGCTTGGCATGACTGAGCGTACCGCCATCAGCCGCATCGATGAAGGCCGCATTGTCTACCGCGACGCCGACGGCTCTCTCCATCCATTGGATGCCGACACCACCGTCAGCATGAACCTTTTCGGCTTCACGCCCGACTATTTCGCAAAAAGCGAGGCTCTTTTCGTCGACTTTCTCCGCCAGCATGGACAAGAGATGAAGTCCGAATATTACATCCCGTTTGCAGTCAACACCTTCATTGCCGACGGCTCGGCCACCATGACTGTGCTCAAGACCACCGCCCGCTGGTTTGGCGTCACGTACAAGGAGGATCGCCCCATGGTGGTTGCGCGTCTGCGCCGTCTGCACGAGGAAGGGGTGTATTGAATGGCGATGAATGCCGCCACGCTGGCCTTTGCCAGGGAGCATTCCGACAGCGACACAGCCCGCCTGCTGCTTGGCCGCGCACCCGAAGGGGTCGATTTGAAGCAGGCCGCCCAGCAGATTGAGGGTCTTCGCACCGCTGCGCGCAAGTGGCCGGGGCTGCTGCGGTGCGAAGGCTTTGTCTATCCGCCGCGCGTCAACCGCGAGCAGGCCTCGTCCGAAGCTACGGCAGCCTACAAGGCTTCTTTTGCCAGGGGCTGCGCGCGCGTGGCCGACCTTACCGGGGGCATGGGTGTCGACAGCGCGGCGTTTGCAGCGGTGGCTGGTAGGGTGGACTATGTGGAGCGCGATCCCAGCCTGTGCTCCTTGGCCGAAGGCAATTTCTTCGCGTTGGGGCTGTCCAATGTGTCCTGCCATTGCGACGACGGCCTGCGCTGGCTTGCGTCGTGTGGCGAGGGGGCGTTTGGTTTGGTTTACATCGATCCTTCGCGCCGCTCGCAGTCCGGGCGGCGGGTGGCCGCTTTTGAGGACTGCACGCCCGACATCACGGCCTCCGTCCCTTTGCTGCTCTCCTTTGCCTCCAGGCTGCTTGTGAAGGCCTCGCCGATGATTGACATTGTGCAGGCGTGCCGCCAGCTGGGGGGTGTCGACGAGGTGCATGTTGTGGCTGTTGGCGGCGAGTGCCGGGAACTGCTCTTCCTCTGTGGAGGCGGAAGTGCCGAGCCTACGGTGCATTGTGTCGACCTCGCTCCCTCCCACCGCTTCAGCTTCTCGTTTGCCCCCAGTCAGGAGGCGGCGACTCCTGTGCGCCTTTCCGATGTTCCGTTGGATTATATTTTCGACCCTAATGCCGCGCTTATGAAGGCTGGCTGCTTCGGGCTGCTGGGCAGCCAGTTCGGCCTGTGCCAGCTCGACCCGTCCACGCGGCTTTTCACCTCCTCTGTCCTGCCGTCAAGGCCTTTCCCTGGCCGGGTGCTGAGGGTTGTCCGGCCATTGCGGCTCGACGCCAGGGCTGTCCGTGGCGCACTGCCGGAAGGCCGAGCCCATGTCGTTACGCGCAACTTTCCCCGCGAGGCGGCAGCGTTGCAGCGCGAGCTGGGTCTGAAGGAGGGCGGCGACCTCTTCGTTGTGGCGGCCACGGCAGGCGGCAGGCGGGTGGGCTTGCTCTGCGAGCGGGTGGAGCAGCCGCCGTGCGGCGACCTGTAGAAAAACAGCGTCGCGGCAGCGCAACCACGCTGCCGCGACGCATCCCCTTCGGGTTTTCGTTTATTTCTTTGTCAGCACTTCGTCTATCATGCCGTACTGCAGCGCCTCCTCGGCGGTGAACCAGTGGTCGCGGTCGCTGTCTTTCTCCACTTGCTCGAAGGGCTGGCCGCTGTGTTTGGCTATGATCTCATAGAGCTCTTTCTTCAGCTTCAGTATCTCGCGCACGGTGATTTCCATGTCGGTGGCCTGGCCGTCGGCACCACCCATGGGCTGGTGTATCATCACGCGGGCGTGGGGCAGGGCGCAGCGGCGGCCTTTCTCGCCGGCGCAGAGCAGCACGCTTGCCATCGATGCTGCCAGTCCGGTGCAGATGGTCGACACCTTCGGCTGTATGTACTGCATCGTGTCGTATATGCCCAGACCGGCGTACACCGAGCCTCCCGGCGAGTTGAGGTATATCTGTATGTCCTTGGTCGGGTCTACGCTCTCCAGGAAGAGCAGCTGCGCCTGAATGACGTTGGCCGTGTAGTCGTCTATGGCCGTGCCGAGGAAGATGATGCGATCCATCATCAGGCGGCTGAACACGTCCATCTGCGCCACGTTCAGTTGGCGCTCTTCAACGATGTAGGGGGTGAGCGACGCGTTGATGGCCGAGGTGTACTTGGCCATTGTGGTGCTGCTGATGCCACGGTGGCGGGTGGCGTATTTCTCGAATTCTGTCATGCCTTTATTGTGTTTTGTTTATTTTTCAACAGGTTGGGTCTTCTCTCGCCGGTGCGTTTCACGGCCTGCTCCATGCGCCACTGCTCAATCTTGGCGTGGTCGCCGCTCAGCAGCACCTCCGGCACCTTCCATCCCCTGAACTCCGGCGGCCGGGTGTACTCGGGCGGAGCCACCAGGCCGTCCTGGAACGAGTCGCCGAGAGCCGACTGCTCGTCGCCTATCACCCCCGGCACCAGACGTATCACAGCGTCGCATATCACTGCCGCCGCCAGCTCGCCGCCGGTGAGCACATAGTCGCCCACCGATATTTCCCGGGTGATGAAGTGCTCGCGTATCCTCTCGTCCACTCCTTTGTAGTGCCCGCACAACACCATCAAATTCCGTGCCAACGACAGTTGGTTGGCCATCGGCTGGCAGAATTGCTCGCCGTCGGGGGCGGTGTATATGATGTCGTCGTATTGGCGCTCTTTCATCAGCCCCTCTATGCAGTTGGCCACCGGCTCCACACACATCACCATGCCTGCGCCGCCGCCGTAGGGGTAGTCGTCTACCGAGCCGTACTTTGTCAGCGAGTAGTCGTGCAGGTCGTGGAAAACCACCTCGGCCAGCCCCTTCTTCTGCGCGCGCTTCAGGATGCTCTCCTCGAAGAACATCCGCATCATGTTGGGGAAGAGTGTCAGTATGTCTACTCTCATTTCAGTTTGATCTTTTGCCCTATGCGCAGCGTGCTGTTCTGGCTGATGCCGTTGAGCTGGCACAGCCGTGCCACCGTGGTCCCGTGGGCGCGGGCTATCTTGCTCAGTGTGTCGCCGCTGCGCACGGTGTAGACGGCCGCGCCTCCGCTGTTGCTGCTGCTGGCGCTGCTCTTCGGCGCCGCGCTGGCCGCGTTGCCGCTCACGCGCAGGCGGTCGCCCGGGTGAAGTATCTTGGTCTCTTTTATGCCGTTGAGCTGGCACAGCCGCTTCACGGTGGTGCCGTTGCGGCGGGCTATCTTCTCAAGCGTGTCGCCCTGGCGCACCCTGTACCATCCGCCGCTGGCCGTGCCGCCGCCCGATGCCGTGCTGCCGCCCGTCTTGCGGAACGACTGCGGCGTGAGCGTCAGCGTGCCGCTTTTGAGGCTGTGCGTCTGGCAGTCGACCACGCTTTCCGGGTTCAGGGCGTTGCCCTTGTAGCGTATCTCGAAGTGGAGGTGGCTGCCGTAGCTGCGCCCGGTGTTGCCGCAGAGGCCTATCTGCTGGCCGCTGCGCACGTGCTGCCCGGCGTGCACCAGCCGCTTCGACATGTGGGCATAGTAGGTCTCCAGCCCGTTTTCGTGGTGAATGATCACCAGGTTGCCGTAGCTGCGGTTGAGGCGCGACACGCGCACCACGCCGTCGAAGGCTGCGTAGATGGGCTCGCCGGTGGGCTGCGCCAGGTCGAGGCCGTAGTGGAAGCGCCGCCTGCGCGGGCCGTAGTGGCTGGTGGGGCGCGCCGTGTGCGGCGTGGGCCAAGTGAAGGCCGGCAGCTCCACCAGTATCGGCTCGCCGATGCTGCTCACGTCGAACCTCGGCAGGTGTATCACCGCCGTGTCGAAGCCCTCGAAGAGTATCTCTTCCTCGCTGAACGCGCCGTCGTCGGTCAGGGTGAACGTCTCGCGCTGCTCTTCCTCCTCGTCCAGCTCCTCCTGGCTCTCGCGGAGGAAGGGTACCTGGTACATCAGGTTTTCCTCGTCCTTCTCCTCTTCCGGCTCGGCCACCGTGCCCTGGTATTCCTCCTCGTCGTATATCACTTCCAGGTCGTCGACCTTTATTTCCTGCTTCTGCGGCGTGGTCTTCACCTGCGCCGACCCGACGGCGGGCAGGGCCAAAAGTCCGAAAAGCAGGGCTATATGTGCAGTTCTCCTCATAAGTGTCGTCTAAGTTGCGGGTTGTGCGAAACAAATTGCAAATTTACGCATTTTCCGCGACGTGGCAAAACAAAAAGTGTTAAAATGCCCTATGCCCGGCGCGGGGCGCCCGCTGGCGTCGGCGCGGGTGTGGCCGGGCGGCGGCAAAAAAGCAGGCCGCCACGTCGGTGTGGCGGCCTGCTCTGGCTTGTGCTGCGCGGTGTTCAGCCGAGGCGGCGGAACTGGCAGGTGAAGTGGCGCATCAGCTCGGCCTCCCAGGTAATCTCAAGGCCGCGCTTGATGGTGTCGCGACGGTCGTAGACATTCTTCAGGGCTGCGGCGATGACATCCATGTGGTTGTTGGTGTACACGCGGCGCGGAATGCAGAGGCGCACGAAGTCGTTGCCGCCGAAGCGGTTCTCGCGGGTCACCGGGTCGCGGTCGGCCAGCACGTAGCCGATCTCGCAGGCACGGATTCCGGCCTCGAGGTAGAGCTCGCAGGTCAGCGTCTGGGCGGGGAACTCCTCCTTGGGCACGTTGCTCAGCACCTTGTCGCCGTCCACGAAGATGGCGTGGCCGCCGGCGGGGCGCTGGTAGGGTATGCCGTACTCGTCGAGCTTGTCGGCCAGGTACTGCACCTGCTTGATGCGGGTCTCGACCATCTCGAACTCGATGTTTTCCTTCAGGCCCACCGCCAGCGCGTCCATGTCGCGGCCGTTCATGCCGCCGTAGGTGAGGAAGCCCTCGAAGGGTATGCAGAAGAGCTTGGCGCCCTCATACCACTCCTTCTTGTTGGTGGCTATGAAGCCGCCCATGTTCACCAGGGCGTCCTTTTTGGCGCTCATGGTCATGGCGTCGGCGTAGGAGTACATCTCGCGCGCTATCTCGCGGAGGCTCTTGTCGGCGTAGCCCTGCTCGCGGGTCTTGATGAAGTAGCAGTTTTCGATGAAGCGGGCGCTGTCGACCACCACGGGCACGCCATGCTTGTGGCAGAGCTCGCAGGTCTCGCGTATGTTCTGCATCGACACCGGCTGGCCGCCCACGGTGTTGTTGGTCACGGTGAGCACCATGAAGGGCACGTTGCCCTTGTTCTCGGTGAGCACCTTCTCGAGCTTCTTGAGGCACACGTTGCCCTTGAAGGGCACCTCGAGCTGGGTGTCGTAGGCCTCGTCGACGGTGACGTCGACGGCGAAGGCCTTGCGGCTCTCGATGTGGCCCTTGGTGGTGTCGAAGTGGGCGTTGCCAGGTATCACCTGCCCGGGCTTCACCAGGTAGCTGAACAGCACGTTTTCCGCCGCGCGGCCCTGGTGGGTCGGTATGACGTACTCGAAGCCGGTGAGCTCGGTGATGGTGTCCTTCATGTGGAAGAATGAGCGCGCGCCGCCGTAGCTCTCGTCGCCCTGCATCATGGCCGCCCACTGGCGGTCGCTCATGGCGCCCGTGCCGCTGTCGGTCAGCAGGTCGATGTAGACGTAGTCGCTCTTGAGCATGAACACATTGTTGTGGGCCTCGTTGAGCCACTTCTCACGCTGCTCGCGGGTGCTCTTCTTGATGGGCTCCACCATCTTGATTTTCCAGCTTTCTGCAAATGGTAGTTCCATAAACTGATGATGTTTTTATTGTTTGTTGATTTGTTGGTTTCTCTGCAACCGTCGCCGCCTGCGCCGGGCAGGGGCCGTGGTGATGCGGGGGGGGAGAAGGGGCGTGCGCCACGAGGCGCGACGACCGCCTAACGGCAGTCGTAAACGTCCCTCTTCTTGATGTTTAGGAAGAGTTTGCGGAGGGCCATGTATGGATTGTATTCCGTCATAACTCGGCTGCAAAGATACGAAAAAAAATCCACACGGCCGGAAATTTGCCGCACAAAAACAGTCTATCCTGTGCAATGCGCTGTGTTACATGGCGATATGTCCATGCCTGCCGCTTCGCCCGGCCCGGTGCCGAGGCTGCCAGCAGCCCGCGCTGGCACCGTGTCAACACCGTCTGTTCTTCGATTGTTCTCCGATTGTTCTTCGATTGTTCTTCGATTTAATATCGGAGAACAATCGAAGAACAATCGGAGAATAATCGAAGAACAGACGGCCTTGGGGCGGACTTGATGCCGCCGCCAGGGCGTTGCGGCTGCGGCACATCGTTGAGTGGAGGCGTGTGCATGTGTGTGTGGCGCGGCGCTTTTTTTTGTTGCATGTCGTGGAAATTTTGTATATTTGCAGTTTGCAATGCACACTGCCATGTCTGCGCATTTTATTATGCGACAGGCTGGTAGGTGCGGTGTGGCCGTGTGTGCGCCGCGGCATTTTGGCGCGCCTTTTTTGAATTAAGACAGAGAATGACGACATCTGCGACATACAATCCCGCCCGCAAGGCGCGCCGCCGCGCGGCGGTCCTCGTGCTGGCTGCCTTGCTGCTGGTGCTGCTGCCCGCGGCCGTCAGGGCGCAGGCAACCTACACCTACTATGCCATGCAGATCAATGGCACAGGCTGGCTGAAGCAGGCACAGGGTGCGGTGGCAAATGATGGTAAGTTCCTCTACGGCAACCCTTACGACGACAACGGCAACTCGCTGTGGGTCTATTCGTCGGATGGATACCTCCAGAACTGCTTCTATTACCTCAACGCCTCTGGGTCGACGCTCTATCTTTCAGACTGCCCGCTCTCAAAGTGGGACGTTGTGGAGGTCGACGGCAAGCAGCGTTTCCAACTGCACGGCACCGACATGGTGCTCGGATACAGTGGCGGAGTGGTGCTCGCTTCCAATCCGTCCCAGGTCTACACGGCGTGTGAGGCCACGCTGGAGGAGACATCCCACCCCACGACCTACAACGCCCTCACGTTCACTGTGCGCAGCCCGCAGCCGATCACGTATCTGCGCACCTACCTCACCCGCAAGGTCAACATCACTCTCGCAAAGGACGACACCGGCAAGGAAAATGCCATCGTCAAGAACTCCGACCAACGCCTCTACTGCCGCCTGACGTTTGTCTCGACCACCCATGCGGGCAAGGGCACGTCGTGGGACATCACCCCCGACGGCACGGTATACAACCTCACCGCCAGCAAGCAAAACAGCATCACAATGAATTGCAGTGTGGAGCCGCTTGACCCCATAGCCCGCGAGCTCTACCCGGCCGTTGAGAAGGTGCTGACGTTGGCCATCGAGGCGCGCCACCTCACGCCTGCCGATGCCACCAAATACTTGCTCTTCAACACGCACAACACATCGCTGTGCTTCCCCGCTGACGACGACGGCATGGCCGAGGGCGACGCTGTGACAATGGTGGGCAACGACCAGCTGACGGAGAGCAACGACAACATCAGCTGGGTGGTGGAGCGCGACGGACGCGACTACTACTCGTTCCGCAGTGTGGCCACGGGGCGCTACCTCTACTTTGACACCGCCGACAGGCGCTTCGACGACCTGGGCACCGCCCGGCTGGGCGCCGACGCGCTGCCCGGCGACGACAATCGCTACAAGTTCCGCCTCTTCAACGCGCCCGACAACATCCATTCCGGGTGCACATTCATCGTGCCCTACGACTACCGCTATGCCTTCCATGCCAGTGGCAATGGAGATTATCCCACTTCAATGCGCTTTGCGCTGAAGAGCGATGGCGTGGGGCACCTGGTGCTTGCGAAGGGCGGCGACAACGCCAGGTGGCGCATCTACCCCTACACATGGGTGCACCGCCTGCGGACAGACAGTGTTGTGAGGGGTCAGACCTACGCCCGGGAGATTGGCGGCTACGACCTGCGGTGGCAGACGGCATACTCGCGCAACATAGAGAAGTCGCCAGCGAACAACCGCGACCTTGAGTGCCGCGGCTCTTGGGATACCGACACGGTGAAGTACTCGGCCAGCCTGACCGGCCTCAACGCTTACGCCACGCTTGAGGAGGTGAAGAACGACGGCAGGGCTCACTACATAGTGCGCGTCAACACCATGCCTTCCACCACTGTGAGCGGCACGTTCTCGGTGACGGCCAAGACATACTCGGACGCCACGAGGAAAAGTTCGATAGTGTCGACGGCGAAAAGTGTCGTCTTCTACATCTACCCCAGCCAGGCGCTGCCCGACGAGTCGGAGTTCACGCCCATCAGCTCGCTTTCTGAGATTACCGACCCCGGCGGCTACTACAAGCTCTCGGGCGACGTCGACGCCTTAGGCCACACGACCCTGGCCACCTTCACCGGTTGCCTCGACGGCGACGGCCACACCATCAGCGGCTTGTCCACGCCGCTGATAGGCACACTCACCGGTACGGTGCGCAACCTGGTGCTCGACGGCGTGGCTGTGAGCGGCAGCGGCGACGTGGGCGCGGTGGCCTGCGTGGCAGGTTCGACGGCGCGGGTGTACAACGTGGGTGTGCTCGGCGGCGAGAGCACCGTCAGGGGCGACGGCACGGGCAGCGTGGGCGGCCTGGTGGGCAGGCTTGAGGGCTCGGCCCATGTGGTGAACTGCTACAGCTTCGCCACCGTGGGCGGAGGCACCTGGCTGGCCGGCCTCGTGGGCTACAACAGCGTCGCCTCTACGCAGGACAACCAGTCAACCATGGTGATGAACTGCATGTTCTACGGCGAGCTTGACTACGGCTCGCTGCCACAGGCCAATTACTCGCCAGTGTTCGGCGGAAACACCATCGCCAATGGCGGTGAGAAGTCGATGAACAACTACTGCTACTTCCGCGACGAGGCCCTCTTCGACGACAGCTACACCAGCGTGGACAACTACCGCCTCCAGTGGCCTGCCGAGGAGCAGTACCTGACGCGCTTCGAATACCATCGCAGCATTCTCAACAGCAACCGCCGCCTCTGCGCCTTCTGGATCACGGGCCACGAGGTGGGCGACCAGACCGCCGCCGACACCGCGCTGGTGTGGAAGTGGGTGCTCGACGAGAGCATAGCCCCCTACCCGGTGCTGAAGCGCTGGGGGCGCTACCCCTCGGTCATCAACGCCGACACCGCCCGCGTGTGGGACGCCGGGCAGGCGCAGTGGGTCGACCGCGGCCAGGCGGCAGGCTACCGCGGCAAGCGGCTTGGCTGGATTGAGGTGACCGTGAAGCCCGGCACGCACAACCGTGGCGCCGGGGCCGTCACGCTGAACCTGCCGGCCACCGACATGGACACCACCCACCACGACTATGGCTACTGCAAGGTGCAGCTGCCCTACTACAACGAGGTGTTCGGCAACCCGGCCACAGCCGACCACCATGAGCGCTACGGCATGAACTACACCGACAGCGTGGTCACGGGGTGGAAGATAACCGCTGTCGACAAGCACGGCACGCACTCATTCGTGGCCAACTGGGAGAACGGCTACAACTATGCCGACCGCCACTGCACCGGCAAGGACCTCTACGACACCTGCGGGCGCGTCTTTGCCCAGGGAGGCTACTACTATGTGCCCGAAGGGGTGCAGGCCATCACGATAGAGGCCTACTGGGGCAAGGCCCTCTACCTGCACGGCAATGGTCACTATGTGGACCGCGTGAGTGTCACCAAACCTCCAACCTCCACCAGCTATTATGGCTATGGCTTCACGCCGGCTGGCGTCATGGACGATACATTCAACGGTATGCACGTGTACGACGACCTGGCCACGGTTGTGCAGGCGGTGCCCTCCAACAGCAAACTGACCGTCTACGACTGCGCCATCGTGCTGCTCGGCAACTTCCAGGTGAGAGCCGGCAGCAACATAAGCCTGGCATACAAAGAGCGCCACGTGACCTTCATGAGTGCCGACCTCGACCTCGACAATGAGCCCGACTTCGTGTGGGAGCTGCAGTGGCGCGGCAATGTGCAACGCCCGGGCATTCTGCCTGTGAGGTTCGACTTCCTGCCTGTGGTGGAACTCGGCACGGCCATCCGCCACGACTCATACGCCTACGCCATAGGCATCTTTGTGCCGCAAGGCCATTTCGAGATCACGGAGACCTCGTTCATGCACACCACGCAGTTCGAGTACATGTCGACCAACGACAATGTGAGCGTCAACCACCAGCAGGCGTTGATATTGAATGGAGGCCATTTCGAGCAGATTGTGGCTTCAGGAAGCAACTATGGCAAACTCTCCAACACCCGCAACATTGTGCTTGGCGGCAATGTGTGGATGAAACGGTTCACTCCGGGCACCCATTCGGGCAATAACAAGAGATGCGCTGTGCGCCACTGTGCCATCAGTGTGCTGGGCGGTGACTATCCGGAGTTCTACCTTTCCGGCATTTGGCGCGACGACATCAACGCAAGCCGTGCTAACGATGACAACCCCCACTGCTTCATCAACGGAGGGCACTTCGGCACCTTGACAGGGGCGGGCATGGAGAGCGTGCGCGGCAGCGTCACGTTCCAGATAGACCATGCCATCATCGACGAGTTTTACGGCGGCGGCATCAACTCCACCCTGCCGGTGCTCGGCGACATCACGGTGAGCATTGACCACAGCCTGGTGGGCAAATACTGCGGAGGCCCCAAGGTGGGCAGCATGGCCGCAGGCAAAAAGGTGACCACCACGGCGGTGGGAAGCACCTTCGGCGAATACTATGGCGGCGGCAACGGCGGCACCAACCTGCTGCGTGTGAACATAACTGACCAGACACCGTCTGACATGCCGGGTCCAAGTGACTGGAACGGCGATACCTACAAGTTTGGTGAATTCAAACCGGTCAACAATTTTGGAGAGGGAGTGAACTACGAGTCGGGCAGAGGTTACCATTGCGAGTTTGAGTTCGAGGTGTTCAACCAGTCCAATGGATTAGGTACTGACGCTGTGGCGCGCACGTTCAATGTGTTTGCCGACTTCGGCACCACGGTGACCGGCAGCGTGAGCAACACGCTTGACAGCTGCCTGGTGCTGGGCGACTACTATGGCGGTGGCAACCTGGGCAATGTGAGCGGCGACGTGGTGTCGGTGGTGAGCAACAGTGTCGTAGAGGGCTCGGCCTACGGCGGGGGCTTCTCGGCCGCCATACCCTCGTTCCGCGTGCACGACCGCCGGAGTGTCACCTATCCAACCCGCGACAGGTCGGGTGTCTGCCACAACGGCGTGCTGGACTACCTCACCGACGTCGACGGCAAAGACGTGTACTTCACTTGGATACACGAGGATGCCCCTGCCGGTGTCAATCAGAACAACCCGGTGTTCGAGGCCGACGGCAAATGGTACTGCTACACCACCCTGTCGCTGCTCGGCCTGGGCGCGGTGAGCGGATCCACCTCCATCGCCATCGACGGCAACACGCTGGTGAAGGGCAGCGTCTTCGGCGCTGGCAATGAAAGCCGCGTGGAGATAGACAGCCGTGTGGTGCTCAGCGACAACGGCGAGGTGAGGGGCAACGTCTACGGCGGCGGCAACAAGGCCAGCGTGGGCGGCAACACATTTGTAGAGATAACAGAGTAAACAAAACAACATGAACTGCCATAACTACATGAAAAGGATGTCACTGAACAACGCAACCGGCAAGGCCGGACGCAGCCTGCGCCGCTGCGCGGCGGCATTGGCGCTGCTGACGGCCATGGCCATGCCCGCCGAGGCACAGGTGAAGGTGCACGGCTCGGTATTCGGCGCAGGCCGCGGACTGGAGAGCAACAAGGAGACCGCCCTGGTGAGCGGCGACTCGAAGGTGGAGATGAGCGCCGGGCGCGTGTATCAGAATGTCTACGGCGGCGGCGAGATGGCGTCAGTGGGCAGCGGGGTGAACGAGGTGAGCAGCGACAGCAGCGGCAAGGCCACGGTCGTCATCAGCGGCGGCACGGTGGGCCCGGACAAGCTCGCCATGCCCCAGTTCTACGGCCACGTGTTTGGCGGCGGCAAGGGCGTGGTGCGCGACACCACGCTGGCAGAGTATGCCGACATTCCGCAGCTGAACAATGTACGCCGCACCGAGGTAGTTGTGGAGGGCGGCCTGGTGAAAGGCTCGGTCTATGGCGGCAGTGAGAACGGGCACGTGTTGCAGAACACGCATGTGGAAATCAAGGGCGGCCAGATAGGCTGCGTGGCCGGTGAAGACGGGCAGGGCGGCGACGACATATACTCGGACGAGGACTTTGAGAAGGAGAGCCTTGCGGAGTGCCCGCACTGGCCTTTCGCGGCTCCCTACTCGCCTTACGACAAGTTCGCCCTCTATGTGAAGGACGGCGACGACTATGTGGAATACGACAGCGAGCAGACATATGACGGCGAGGTGGTGTTCTACTACAAGATGGACGATGGCAATTATGAGTCGACCGAGAACGGCAGGCCGCAGGGCTCGGACGGGCACACGTTCTACGGCAACGTCTTCGGCGGCGGCAGCGGCTACTCGCCCTACGCGCCCAAAGAGTGGCTGCGCACGGCAGGCCGCGTCGGCGGCAAGACAAAGGTGGTCGTCAGCGGCGGTCACATCCTCACGAGCGTGTATGGTGGATGCGAGGTGACTGACGTGCTTGGCGACTGCGAGATTTCGATTACCGATGGAACTGTGGGCGTGCCGCGCACGCTGGAGCAGATTGTGGCACACCCGGTCACCTGCTCGGTCTTCGGCGCAGGCAAGGGCGACCAGCGAATATTCTTCAACCAGTGGACCAACAACCAGAACTCGACCGTGAGCCTCACCGGCAACGCCCGCATCTTTGGCTCCGTGTTCGGTGGCGGCGAGGACGGCCACGTGCTGAACAAGGCCACAGTGAATGTGGGAACCCTGAACGCCGAGGGCGAGAAGGTGACGATAGGCACTCTTGGCTACAGCTACCTCGACGGCAACGTTTTCGGCGGCGGACGCGGCTTCAGCGGCGACGCCTTGACGGCCGGCAGCGTGGGCGGCAACACCGAGGTGAACATCAACAACGGCTCGGTGCTGGGCTCCGTCTATGGCGGCGGACGACTGGCTTCGGTGGGCATTCGCTTCACCCAGCCGGGCGACGAGGAGGACGGCTACGGTGTGCAGCAGGACGGCACAGACCATGGCTACATCGTTGTCAACGTCAAGGGCGGCACCATCGGCAACACAGCCGAGTTTGTTTATCGCCCCGACGAGTCCGCGAAGGCCAAGATACCCTACACTGAGTTTGCAGCCGACGGCACACTGGCGCACACCAGGGGCGGCAACGTGTTTGGCGGCTCGATGGGTCGCTTCACGCTGATTGACGAGAATATTGTCAACCCCCTGTGGTCGCGACTCGCGCTGGCCAAGAACACCGAGGTGAACATCACCGGCGGCGTGGTGCGCGGCAATGTGTATGGCGGCGGCGAGTTGGGCTCGGTGGCCGACAACAGTGCTGACGAGGAGAAGGCAGGCAACAGCAAGGTGACTGTCGGCGGCACGGCCGAGGTGGGCACCGAGGTGAAGAGCGGCGGCACGACGATGTACTGCTACGGCTCGGTGTATGGCGGTGGCTACGGCAGCAGCGAGCTGGCCGCCAACCTGTATGTCGTCGGAACCGACGCCAAGTCGACACCTATCGATATTGCCGGCCGCGTGGAAGGCAGGGCAGATGTGGTCATAGAGGGCGACGCACTGGTGAGGCGCAACGTGTATGGCGGTGGCGAGGTGGCCTCGCTGGGTGTGACCTCGTTGGGCAACTACAACGACGGCGTCACCTACAAAATGACAACCGGCAGCCATGGCACGTACAACATGGAATACGACGTGGAGACTGGCACGTACGTGCTTGAGGACAAGTCTTCAGATACATACGAGGTGCGTGCCGACCGCACCGGCGTGACTGGTGGCGAGGCCAGCGTCACGCTGAAAGACAATGCACACGTGGGTCGCAGGCTCACGGTGGCCATGGTGAAAGCCTTCAGTGAGGACCAACTCAACGCGCTTGAGACCGAGGGCATGGTCTTCGGCGCAGGCAAGGGCATGGTGGGCAAGGAATATGCCCGCTACACGTACGTCGGCTCCACCGAGGTCAAGGTGCTCGGCAACGCCAGCCTCGACGGCTCGGTGTTCGGCGGCGGCGAGAACGGCCATGTGGTGGGAGACACCAAGGTCACCATCGGCAGTGGTGACGACTACCCGGTGGTGGGACGCAACATTGTGCCTGCGGACTACTTCTCCGAATACTTTGCCACCGGCACCGCGCGCGAGCTCTACTTCGGCAACGTCTATGGCGGAGGCCGTGGCATCGAGACAAACGGTGAGGATGAGTACAGCCTCACTGCAGGCCGCGTGGAGGGCAACACCTATGTGACGTTGCTCAGTGGCCGTGTGACGCACAACGTCTATGGCGGAGGCTCGCTGGCCTCGGTGGGCTCGGCCTCCAACACCAGCATCGGATCTGCCACGGTCACCATCGGCAGCAGTGAGTTTGCCCCAACGGACCGCAAGATATTTATCGGCCTCGACACCCTCACCGCCGACAACATGGCGAGCCACTTCGGCGAGGACGACTTCGATGCGGTGAGGACCGCTTACTTCAAGCCGCTGGTCGATGTCGACTTCGGTTACAGCACATATCATGCCAACGTGCCTGATGTGAGCCAGGTGAGCGTCAGCGGCAGGGACGACGAGACTGTTGACGACCGCTATGTGAGCTACTACTTCCGCCGCTTTGCTGGGCGCAACGAGGGGCGCGTGTTCGGCAGTGGCCGAGGCCAGGCAGGCTCGCCGCTCAGCCAGTTCACCGAGATGTCGTTCACGAACAACTCGGTGGTCAACATTGAAAACGGCGCTGTGGTGCGTGGCTCGGTGTTCGGTGGTGGCGAGAACGGCCACGTGCGCCAGAACACCACCGTCAACATGCGCGGCGGCTTCATCGGCACCCCGTTGTGGAAACCGGCTGAACTGCCTTATGCCAAGGATGGCGCCATCTGCTCAAAGGACACCCCTGGCGCCGAGCAGATGTCGGATGCCGACTACTACAGGATTGACTCCACCTACAACCACTGGGAGAACACTTCGGGCGTGGGCCCGACGGTCTACTACGGCAACCTTTACGGCGGCGGACGTGGTGTGAGCCGCGTCACCGACAAGTTCGACCGCGACTATTCGGCCGGTGAGGACTCGGTGATCATTGGCGGCTTCCACATCCCCTATGAGGTTGACCACAAGGCGGGTGACGAGAAGGTGGTCAACAGCGCCACGGCAGGCCGTGTCTATGGCAACGCCACGGTCAACATGCTTGGTGGTCGTGTCTACCACCACATCTATGGTGGCGGCTCGCTGGCCTCGGTGGGCGACACCGTGCACATCATCGCCCTCAAGGACGACGACGAGGCCGTTAAGGCTGCCCTGCCGTCGTTCGCTGGCGACATCAAGGAGGGCGACATCTTCGAGATTCTCGGCTACAAGGTGGGCAACGGCAAGTCGGGTGAGGTCTACGACCACAACGGCGCCCCCATATCGGCTGCGGCGATGCCCGAGGGCGAGTACGACAGGGTGAAGGAATTCCTCGACGGCAGGCACCATTGGCTCACAGCCGCGCGCGACATGGGCCAGCAACTGCAGGACACCAACTGGACCTACGAGGATACGCGCGACTACCGTATAGGCGACGCTCTCTTCGGCACAGGCATCGTCACCATCAACGTCAAAGGCGGCGTGGTTGGCACCGACGGCATCAACGAGGGCCGTGTCTACGGCTCCGGCCGAGGCATCGCGGGCTCCTCCACCAGCCAATTCACACACATGGCTTTCTGCCACAACACTGTCGTCAACATCGGCAAGGACGATGTCGCAGGCACCGAGGCCGACATTCGAGGGTGCGTCTTCGGCGGCGGCGCCAACGGCCACGTCACCGAGAACGCCATAGTCAACATGACGGCAGGCACCGTCGGCGCGAAGCTCTCATTCGAGGAGCGCCGCATCGACGGCACTGGTGCGCCACTGCACCGCATCTATCGCGGCAACATCTACGGTGGCGGCCGCGGTGTCGACCCCATCAGCAACAGCCACCACATCAGTCAGACCGCTGGCCGCGTCTATGGCAACACCAAGGTGCACGTCAGCGGCGGCACGGTGCGCCACTCCGTCTATGGTGGCGGTTCGCTGGCATCGGTGGGTACCTATGAGTTCTACAACGCGGGTACGCAGGAGAACCCCGACCTCAAGCACCTCTACCACCGCAACACAGGCGTCGCCACCGTCATCATTGACGGCGACGCTGTCATCGGCCCCAAGCGCTCCGACTTGGAGGTTGAGAACAGCCTCTCCGACGAGGAGCAGGCCAGCTTCGACGCCTACATGGTGGCTCACGGCAACTCTGGTTTCGCAGACCTTCCCATTGAGGAGCGCCGGCAGGTCTACTACGACTCCTGCTTCAAGTACCTTGGTGCCAACGAGGGCATGGTCTACGGCTCCGGGCGCGGTGTCGCGGCTTTCGGCGACGGCGAGCTCAATGTCGACTACAGCGAGGCTGCCTTCACGCGCCGCACCGTCGTTGTGCTGCAGGGCAATGCCAATGTTGTCGGCTCGCTCTTCGGCGGCGGTGAGAACGGCCATGTGAAGGGCAACACCAACGTCTACATCGACGGCGGCATCGTGGGCGGTGTTCCGCTGCACGGCTGCACCTCGGCCGACCATGGCGCCTTCTCGGGCTCCTACACCATCCCCGAGGGCCTTTATAAGGACATCGTAGTCCACCTGCACCACGACGCCGACAACGTCTCCCTCGACGAAAGCGAGCTTCGCGAGGACAGCCACGGCGTGGGTCGCTCCATCATGCGCGGCAACGTCTACGGTGGCGGCCGTGGTGTCGACCACGACGTGTCGGGCGGCATCGACAAGGAGTTCTCCGCCTCGGCAGGACGCGTCTACGGCAAGGTGTCGCTCAACATCTCGGGCGGCAAGATCTACCGCAACGTCTTCGGCGGCGGCTCGGTGGCCTCGGTGGGCTTCTACGACTTTTACGACGCGGCCGATGTGGCTGCCGGCCTCGGCGACGAGGGGCAGCCAAAGGTGATGCGCCGCCAGTACAACATCGAGCCTCAAAAAACCTTCCAGCCGACCGACTATGAGTATCTGCCCGAACTGAAGATGCTGGTTGTACGCAAGGACGTGCTCCCCGACATCGACGCGCAGTCGGTGGTCGACAAGTACGACGACATAGTCGACGACATCTACTACTACACCACCGGCCTCATCATGACCCACATCACCGGCGGCCAGATCGGCATCACCGGACACAACGAGGGTCAGGTCTACGGCGCCGGGCGAGGCATGGCCGGTGCCAACACTTCGCAGATCACCCACCTGGCCTATTGCAACGAGACCGACGTGCAGATTGGCGGCGACGCCGACATCCGCGGCTCGGTCTTCGGCGGCGGCGCTAACGGCCACGTGCTCACCGACACCAAGGTCACCGTCAGCGGTGGCACTATCGGTGCCAAGCTCACCATCGCCGAGCGCCAGACCGACGGCGGCATGGGCGAGCACATCTACCGTGGCAATGTCTATGGCGGCGGCCGTGGCGTCGACCCCTACGACAACGCAGGCCACCTGTCGCAGACCGCAGGCCGCGTCTACGGCAACACCGAGGTCGTCGTCGAGGGCGGCTCCATCCGCCACGCCGTCTATGGCGGCGGCTCGCTGGCTTCGGTCGGCACCTACGACCTTGTGAACTACGGCAAGGGCACGGTCGACAATCCCGGCTTCGGCTGGACTGACGACGACGAGTATTGGGCTCACGTCTTCCGCTACCGCCCGCATATCGGCGAGAGCGAGGGTCGACCCACCGGCAAGGCCACGGTCACCGTCCGTGGCGGACGCGTTGGGCCGCAGGCCGAAGACCTTGAGAGCTTCACCGACGACGACGCCGTGCTGCTTGTCTACACCGACGGCGAGGGCGACCACCGCTATACCTCTGCTGACGACTTCTACGCCAAGGCCGCTTCCTCCGGCCACGGCATCACCAACCTCCCCGAGTATGTCAACGCCAGCTACCTCTGCCTCGGCGAGAACGAGGGCTCGGTCTACGGCTCCGGCCGCGGCGTGGCCTACACACACGACGAGAATGCGGAGTATGCCGAGATGGCCTTCGTCAAGGAGTCGGAGGTCAACATCGAGGACGGTGCCTTCATCGTGGGCTCGGTCTTCGGCGGCGGCGAGAACGGCCACGTCCGCTTCGACTCGCACGTCAACATCAAGGGCGGAACCATCGGCGGCATACCCATGCACGCCAGCGGCACTCCCTATGCCACCGGCACCTCCAGCTTTGAGCCCTACTCCGGCTTCGCTGCCGAGGAGGTGGTGCCCTTCGGCTCCACCGGCGGCAGCCACACGCTGAAGTACGACGCGGCGGCCTCGCTCGACCAGGACGAGCTGCGCGAGAACTGGACCGGCACGGGCCGCACCATCTATCGCGGCAACGTCTATGGCGGCGGTCGTGGTGTCGACCATGGCGGCCAGCAGACCGACCGCGACTTCTACTCCTCCTCGGCCGGCCGTGTCTACGGCAATGCTTTCGTCGACATCACGGGCGGCCACATCTACCACCACGTCTACGGCGGTGGCTCGCTGGCTTCGGTCGGCAACTACGAGTATTATGCCGACGGCGAAAACATCGGTTTCCCCAAGCAGCTGCGCCCTGACGAGTGGGCTTATGAATACCTTGGCCTCAACCCCGCCACCGCCGAGAAGAAGGAGTACGCTTCCAACGGCAACATCCAGATTGTGATGACCGCAGGCCAGCTTGGCTTCACCGGCATCAACGAGGGCCACATCTATGGCGCTGGCCGAGGCATCGCGGGCAGCCACACCTCGTCGGTGGTTCACCTGGCCTATTGCAACACCACGTCGGTCTACGTCGGCTGCCGTCCCGACTCCGACGGCGGCACCACGCTCGCCGACGGCACCGTGGTCCGCCTGGTGTCCGACAGCGTGGCCGACATCCGCGGCTCGGTCTTCGGCGGCGGCGCCAACGGCCACGTGCTGGCCGATACCAGGGTGGTTGTTGGCGGCGGCACCATCGGCGCCCCGCTCTCCACCACTTCCGAGGCCACCTATCCCTACCGCGACGACGAGTCGGGCGCACTGGTTGCCCTTGCCGAGGGCGAGGCCAGCTCCAGCGCCGAGGGCGTCGATGCCCGCACCGTCTACCGTGGCAATGTCTACGGCGGCGGCCGAGGCGTCAACCCCATCGGCAACACCGGAGTCATGAGCTACACGGCCGGCCACGTCTACGGCAACACCAACGTCTTCATCGTGGGCGGCGAGGTACGCCACAACGTCTATGGTGGCGGCTCACTGGCCTCGGTGGGTACGCGCCTCTACAAGGCGGCCGACGGTGCCGAGCCTGCGGCCTTCTCGCCGCAGCTGCGCCCCACGGCCGAGGTGCCCTACACCGACGACGACTACTTCGACGTCGAGGGCGTCTATGCCGACAACAACACAGGCCGCGCCACCGTCGTGGTCAGCGGCGGCAAGGTCGGCGCCACGGGCTACAACGAGGGCCGCGTCTTCGGCGCGGGCCGCGGTGTGGCTGGCGACGAGTTCGACTCGCGCACCTACCTCCGCGAGACATCGGTCACCGTCGAGGGCACCGCCGCCATCCACGGCTCGGTCTTCGGCGGCGGCGAGAACGGCCACGTGCAGGAGAACGCCACGGTCACCATCCTTGGCGGCACCGTTGGCACAGCCCTGCCCGCATCGCCCACGGCCGACGTCCTGGCCCGCATGGCCTACGTGGGCAACGTCTACGGCGCGGGTCGTGGCGTGGACCGCGTGGGTGAGCACATCCCCTACCACGCGGGCTATGTGCGCGGCAACACCGAGGTCAATATCCTTGGCGGCACCGTCTACCACAACGTCTATGGCGGCGGCTCCATGGCCATGGTGGGCGACTATGGCCTCGACGGCTCCAGCGACGACTGGCGTGGCTGGGACGACTACGTCGCTGGGCGCGAAGACCAGGCTTTCGAGGAGCATGGCGGCCTGGCCACGGTCAACATCAAGAGCGACGTGGGCGTGGCCGATTATGTGACCGCCCACAGCTACGGCGGCAACGTCTACGGCTCCAGCCGTGGCCGTGCCAACACCTTCAGCCCCAGCCACACCTTCGAGGACAACCCACTCGACGACTATAGCGACATGGCCTATGTGGTGCGCACCGAGGTGAACATCGACGCCGAGGGCCACACCGTGCACGGCTCCGTCTACGGCGGCGGCGAGAACGGCCACGTCGACTTCGGCGGCACCACCGTCAACATACTCAACGGCACCGTGCGCGGCAACGTCTTTGGCGGCGGCCGCGGCAGCGCCAGCTCGCCCTCGGCCGGTATTGTCGACGGCAACACGCAGGTCAACATCGGCACCGAGGAGCAGACCGCCGGCAACACCGTGGTGATCAACGGCATGGTCTTTGCTGGCAACGATGCCAACTCCTCGCCGCTGGGCACCATGCGCGTCGACGTGTGGCACACTGCCCACACCGCCGAGAACGCCTACCCGGCCACCGAGATTGAGGCCATGGGCGAGACCCCCACTGCCGACCAGCTTCGCACACTCAACAGCCCGGAGCGCTTCGCCCTCAAGGCCGTCTATGGCGGCGGCAACCAGGCCAGCGTGCTCACCGGCGACGCGCAGACCGACGCCGGCGACTACTACGACGCCACCTTCGACAGCCCGGCCACCCCAGCCTCCAGCCAGTACAAGTACACTTCCCAGCGCGTGCGCCGCAGCGACTACATGTCGTCGTATGCCCACAGCGAGGCCTGGCCGGTGGCGCCGGTCCGCAAGTCGGTGGTCTATGTGCACGGCTGCCAGGAGAACACCATCGAGTACGTCTACGGCGGCGGCCGCGCGGCAAACACCAAGGAGAACGAGGTGATCATCGAGGGCGGCCACATCAGCCAGGCCTACGCGGGCGGCAACGGCAGCAGCGTCGAGGTGCCCGGCAACCCCGGCGCCAACGTGGAGAACATCTTCGTGGGCGACGGCACCGAGGGCATGGGCAATGCCACGGTCACCGTCAAGGGCGGCCTTGTGCACCAGACCTTCGGCGGCTCCAACAGCAAGGGCATCGTGCGCGGCATCAGCACCGTGGGCTTCGACAAGAGCGAGGAGTGCCCCCTCTTCGTCGAGGAGGTCTACGGCGGCGGCAACGAGGCCGAGGGCGAGGGCGAGATCATCGTCACCGTGCCCTGCGGCACCACCGGCCTCACCGACGTCTACGGCTGCTCGCGCCAGGCTCCGTTCCGCGGCAACGTGGTGCTCAACATCCTGGGCGGCGTCATGGACCGCGCCTTCGGCGGCGCCATGAACGCCGACATCGACGGCAACGTCGAGGTCAACGTCTACGGCGGCACCATCGGCCAGCTCTTCGGCGGCAACAACGTGGGCGGCAACATCAGTGGCCAGATAACCGTCAACATCGACTACACCGACGAGAACACCTGCCCCGACGGCAAGCGGCTCGACTACGTCTACGGCGGCGGCAACGAGGCGGCCTACACGCCCACCTACTCCTCGCTCCTCTCGCCGAGGGTCAACGTCATCAACGGCTACCAGCAGCCCGGCGGCGACTGGAGCACGGTCGACGTGGCCGTCTTCGGCGGCGGACTCGGCGGCGGCGCGGTGGTCACGGCCAACCCCTACGTGGTGGTCGGCGCCGACCGCGAGCACAGCATGGACGGCACCGCGCTTGACAGCCCGGTGGCCGACCTCCCGGTGCGCGTGGGCAACGCCTCGCGCAAGGGTGCCGGCGAGCTGGAAGGCAACGTCTTCGGCGGCGGCAACCGTGCCGAGGTGCACGGCAACACGGCCGTCGTGGTGCGCGGCGCCAAGACCAAGGTCTACAACAACGTCTACGGCGGCGGCAACTCGGCCCGCGTCGACGGCAACACCGACGTGCAGGTGGGCTCCTTCGGCCTCGCCGTGCAGCCCACCGTCACCCTCGACGCCGACGGCAAGGTGGTGCTGGCCAGCCTCTCCGACGGCGCAAAGCTGTTCTACACCACCGACGGCTCTGTGCCCGACAACAGCTCCACCCCCTACACCGCACCTTTCGATGCCGCCGACGGCACGGTGGTGCGCGCCGTGGCCTACCACGAGCAGAGCCGCTTCTACTCGCCTGTGGCCGAGGCCGGAAGGGCAGCCGCCCCAGTGGCTGCGTCCGGCGACGACGGCAAGGTGGCGGTGAGCTCGCTCACCCCTGGCGCACAGATACGCTACACCACCGACGGCAGCGAGCCTACCGAGGCAAGCGCGCTCTACAGCGAGCCTGTGTCGCTGCCCGCTGGCGCCACCCTGCGGGCCGTGGCCGTAAGGGCAGGCTTCGAGAAGTCGGCGGTGACGGCCTACACGGCCGAATAGCGCCCCGGCCAGCGCCTCCGTCAGCCCGCGTGAGGCGCGCGGCGGCAACCAAAAACACAGCCCCACAGGGGCGGCAGAGTTGAAAGCATCCTCTGCCGGACCTGTGGGGCTGTTCTATTGTCCAATATGCTGTGCCACAGGGCTTCGCCGCTACTGCTGCGCAATAATCGCAAGGCTCGTCCGGGCTTGGCTGGACCTGCCGCTATCTGTTGATTTGTAATTAATTACATTGGATTGTTCTTGCAATATGTTGATACCCAGCCTGAAAAGCCACCAGGGCAATGTCAACACCGTCTGTTCTTCGATTGTTCTCCGATTGTTCTTCGATTGTTCTTCGATTTAGCATCGAAGAACAATCGAAGAACAATCGGACATCAATCGGAAAACAGGCGGCCCTGGGGCGCCGGGGTGGGGGAGAATACGACTTTTTTTGCCCTCTGCAAACTTTTTTTTGCCAGTTGAGGGAAATAGTGTAAATTTGCAGCTTGGACTGTCCATATGCTGCTTGGTGCATCATGCTGTGCACCAGGTGTATGCTGTGGATATGCGCCGTTGTTATTATATAGAGAAAAAGGAACAGACAATGCATAGACTACCTTCACGCAACACTTCCTGGCTGCCGTTGGCGGCCATACTGCTGCTGGCTTTGCTTCCCCACCGTGCCGCCTCGCAGGCGTCGGGCTACTTCACGCTGACCGACGGCCAGCACCTGTGGTACGAGGGAGCCGAGTGGGACGAGGCAAACTGGCGAGCCAGTGCGTTCCTCCCGGCCTACGACACCATACACCTCAACGGCACCTCGTGGAGCGAGCTGCACACCTTGAGCACCAGCTACAACCTGGTGACCGAGCACGGCGAGCACTACCTGGCGCTGAGCATTGACAGCGAGGACCCCACGAAGGCCGTGGTTGCCAGCCGCGACTTCAGCCTTGGCCTGAACGAGTACTGCATGTGGATGCGCACCGGCTACACCGGCTTCTACTACCAGGAGCACGCGGGCTACCGCTACTACCTGAAGGGCACGCCTAAGGGGCTGGGGGTCTATGTCGTCGCTGTGGGCGCCCCGCTTGAGGACGCCACGCAGTTCTACAACTGGGACTTCGGCGCGGCCATCACCGACGTGACCTACCGCAACGGTGTGCGCAACGAGGCCTACCACTGGGCCATCTTTGCCGACGGCGCCTGGCGCATGTCGGGCGACACCTACCAGCGTCCCGACGCGCGCAAGTTCGGCGACGCCTCGCTCTCGCCCTCGAAGGCCAACCCCGGCCTGGCCTCGAACCAGAACTATGAGTTTTGCGACCCCTCGGACGCCGATGTGCAGAAGCCTTCGGGCCGGCCGGCGCTCTACCTGCCGGTCGAGGTGGCATCGTATGCCCGCACGGTGAAGAGCCTGCCCGAAGGCAAGGGCATAGCGTCGCTCGCGGTGAGCTACGACGACGGGGCCGACGCCCTGGGCTACAAGAACGCTGCCACGGTGGCCGCCACGGTGGCCGACGGCGGCACGGTGGAGGTCATGCCGGCCTACTCCAGGTACGAGGAGGAGACCTTCCGCTACGGCATCAACCCCAACTACAGGCTGCGCCCCCGCGCCGGTTACGGCGACAGCGGCGTGTGGGAGACGAAGGTGTACTACAGCTACGGCGAGGAGTCGTTTGTCGACGTGGCGCCGGTGGCCGAGTCGCACCAGTTCAAGTTCAGTGCCCTGCGCTACGAGCTCGACAACAAGAGCCACCGCTATGTGGAGATGACCGTCGAGGGCGAGGGCAGCGCCAAGCGCGCCGTGCTGCGCTGCAAGGATGTGCCGCCGAAGGGCGTGGTGGTGAAGGTGAGGGTGTATGCCGACTTTGAGGAAGGCATCACGCTGCGCGACTCGGTGGAGCTGGCACTCTCCGACGAGTACGGCCGCCGCGAGATGCCCGAACCCGACGGCGCCCCGGTGGTGGCGGGCTCGGTGTTCGGCGGAGGCCGCATGGCCAATGTGGCGGGCGGCACGGCCGTCACGGTGCACTATGCCGACAGCATTGGCGCCGTCTATGGCGGCAACGACATAGCAGGATGGGTGCAGGGCGAGGCCGGCGCCACGGTGCAGCTGGGCAGCACCCTCACCGACGACGCCCACGAGGTGCGCATAGGCCGCGTCTATGGCGGCGGCTGCGGCCTCTACGTCTATCCCGGCGTGGTCATCGACGCCGACGACTACCCCTACGACCCCGACAGCTACACCTACGGCCTGGCCGACGCCAACTACTGGTTCCGCGGCAGCGTCTACCAGTGGGGCACGCGCCCGGTGTGGAAAGAGGGCTCGGCGCCCTCGGGCGTGTGGGCCGACGACACCGCCAGCCTCGACTGGGGCGCGGGCGGCAGGGTGACGGCCACCGCCTTCGATTACCTGCCCAGCGCCTCGCGCGACGCCGAGCGGGGCGACGGCGGCAACGGCACGGTGCCCTACGTCAGGCGCTCGCGCATCGCCGTGGGCATTGGCCCCGACGGCGAGGGCGACAGCTACGACTACGCGCAGCACAACGACCACGTGCTCGTCGACACCCTCTTCGGCGGTGCCGAGAATGCCTTCATCGGCGTGGCCGACGGCAGCGCGGCGACCGTCGACGTGTATGGCGGCACGGTGTACGCCCTCTTTGGCGGCAACAACTACGGCGGCTCGCTCGCCGACGGCAGCCGCGTGCAGGTCAACGTGCACGACACCAAGCTGGCGCCCGCCGGCAAGAAGGACATACAGAACAGCTTCTTCCGCGAGTATGGCCGCGAGTATGGCATACGCTACCTCTTCGGCGGCGGCAACCTGGTGAACAGCTCGCGCGCCGAGGTCAACGTGACAGGCGGCATGATAGACAGTTGCTACCTGGGCGGCAACATGGCCACGGTGCAGAACCCGGTCGGCGTTGTCGACTGCCGCGGCGCGCACTACATCTTCGACAACGACAGCGTGACCCACGACATGGTCGACGGGGTGCTGGGCAGCCAGAAGGAGCTCTCGGACGAGGCCAACTACGCGGCCTTGAAAGACTACCGTCCCGGACGGATGGCGCGCGCCATAGGCCGCTACAACATTCGCACCCTCTTCGGCGGCAACAACCGCGCCCCGATGACCACCCTGAGCGCCATCAACCTGGTGTCGGGCGGCATCAGCAACGTCTATGGCGGCGGCAACGCTGGCGACATGAACAACGAGGTGCCGCTGGCCGACAACAGCACGCTGGCCGACCTGGTGGCCAACCAGTGCCTGGAGGGCTGGGAGTTTGAGAAACCCAAGACTCTGGGCACGCTGGTGCACTCGACGGCCGACTCGCGCGTCATGGTGGAGCAGATCTACGCCGGCTGCCGCATGGCCAACGTGAGGCACTCGTCGATGCTGTGGCTCGAGGGAGGCACCTTCGGCTATGTGTACGGCGGCAACGACATCAGCGGCGACGTGGGCTCGGCCGCTGACGAGGGCACCTACGCGGTGCTCGACGGCGCGCTGGTGCTGCAGAGCATCTACGGCGGCAGCAACGGCTACTACCACTGCCACAACGAGGCCACGGGCACCTACTTCGACGACGGCGCGGCCGACACGCTGCGCGACAACGTGAGCCGTGCCTACCAGGACCTCTACGGCGAATATGTGGGGCTGCTCGTGCCGACGCAGAACAACTCGAACCTCTACATCAAGGGCGGCAATGTGCTGCACTCGGCCTATGGCGGCGGCGTGATGACCGACATCGGCTTCCTGCAGGGCTCGCCCAAGCAGATATACCTGCGCGACCGGGAGACCTACGAGACCATCGCCGTGGGCGACCAGGTGGGCAGCATACACTTCGCCATGGCTGGCGGCACGGTGGGCACCGACGTGGCCACCACCGCCCACAACAACGGCAACGCCTACGGCGGCGGCTACCTGTCGAACCTCTACGGCCTCAGCTACTCGCACGTCACGGGCAACACCAGGGTCAAGGGCTCGCTCTTCGCGGCCAACGACTGCCTGGGCATCATCGATGCCTTCGGAGCCTACAGCCGTCCGGGCGTGGACGCGGCCAACTATGTGGCCAGCGACAACACCCCGCTCAACGACCTGCTGGCCGACGGCTCGCGCAACAGGGCCTTCACGGCCTACATGCTGATTGACGGCACCCCGACCATCAACAGCGTCTACGGCGGCGGCAACGGAGCCTACAACTACCACAACCCCGAGCGCCCGGAATACTCTGACGTGGAGCCAGTGTGCATGGTCGACGGGCGCGACAACCGTCCGCGCCAGGGCTCGGCCTTCATCGACATCAACACCAGTGGCGGCTTCATCGACACCGTGTTTGGCGGCGGCAACGGCGTGGGTGTGCAGGACGCGGTGCGCGTGCTGCTCAACAACACCGACATCGTCAATGCCAGCCGTGAGGACAGCCTCTTCGTGGGCACCATCTTCGGCGGCAACAACCGCGACAACATGGCGCAGTGCGTGCCCAACATAGTGCTCACCCGCGGCACGGCGCGCGACGTGTTCGGCGGCGGCAACGCAGGCTCGATGGGCGGCTCGGCTGAGTTCTTCGACGTGTGCGGCGACCCGGTCGACAATGTGAGCACCCATGTGCGCATCACCTCCGACGACGTCATCGTGACCCGCAACGTCTTCGGCGGTTGCCGCATGGCCGACGTGGACAACATGGCCTTCGTGGAGATATTGAGCTCGAGGGTGCGCAGCGTGTACGGCGGCAACGACATCAGCGGCCGTGTGTACGGCAACACCCGCGTCGACGTGAGCGGCGGCACGGTGGAACACATCTATGGCGGCGGCAACGGATACTACAGCTACCCGGTCGTCGACGGCCTGACCCAGGTGCGCTCGCTCGACGACAACAGCCTGGTGGCCGCCAGCTCGGACGGCGCCCCGTTTGTCGACTCCACCACTGTGCGCCTGCTGGGCGGCACCCTCACCACCGATGTCTTCGCTGGCGGGCGCATGGGCGACTGCCGCAGCACCTACCTCTATGTGAACGACCAGCTCTGCCCCGCAAAGAGTGAGAGCAAGCTGATAATCAACGGCGACCTCTTCGGCGGCGGCGAGGGCGACGTGGACCACCTGCTTTGCGAGCACCGTGGCAACGTGCTGGCCGACGCCTCGTCGGATTCGAAATACACCGCCACCCACGTGCACCTGCACCATGCCGAGGAGCTGACCAAGGCGCAGGCCTACGGCGGAGGCAAGGGCGGCGACGTGGTGAACACCAATATCACTGCCTACGACACGTGGGACAGCCCCTTCCGTGCCATCTACGGCGGCTGCTGGGGCTCGAATGTCTTCGGCACGGCACACGTGAACATGTACGGCGACACCACCCTCGGCGGGCGCACCGCCGAGACGGTGTTCGGCGGCAACGACTTCACGGGCAACGTGTACATGAGCGAGGTGAACATCTACTCCGGCCGCTACGGCGCCATCTACGGCGCGGGCAACGGCTACGGCAACACCAGCGGCATGTACACCGCCGAGATGCGTGAGCAGAAAGACTGCTCGGACGTGACCCGCACGCTCTACACGCCAAACAACGAATATGTGGAGGTCAACGTCAACGGCCCCTGCATTGTCGACTCGAACCTCTACGGCGGCGGCAAGCTGGGAACCACCTTCGCCTATCGCCGCGACAGCCAGGGCGTGCTTGTGGACAGCGAGGGCGAGCGCCACACCAATGAGCCGTGGCTGGCAGAGCCCGACACCACCATCACCCTGGCCATGCTCACGTCGGGCAACGCCAGGCTGACCAACCCCGAGCTGTACTCGCACATCATAGTCAACGTGCACGACGGCCTGTTCAACCAGAACATCTACGCCGGCGCGGCCGGTGACCAGGAACAGCTGGTCTACGGCCTGAAGGTGCTCAACATCGACGGCGGCGAGGTGGTGCGTTCAGTCTATGGCGGCAGCGAGCGCGTCGACGACGGCTACCGCTCGGAGTGCCAGCCCATCGACATGGAGCAGGTTAGCGGACTGAAGGAGCAGGCCGACCACGCGGCAAGCCTGGCCTACATAGACACCAGGACCACGCGCAGGCCGTCGTCAATCGTCAACGTGGCGGGCGGCTTGATACGCGGCTCAGTCTACGGTGGCGGCTATATGGGCAAAATCTATGGTTCGACTTACGTCAACGTGGGCGAGAAGGCCATCGACTCGTCGGAGGTGTGGAAGTCGCAGTACCTTTCGGGCATCGACAGCCTCTACCGCAACTTCAAGCCCGGCGTGAAGGACGGCCACATCGCCGCGCTTGCCAACAACGACCTGCAGATCAAAGCGTCGGTCTATGGCGGGGCCAACTGGGGCAGCAACACCGGCTCGCGTACGTTCAACGTGGCTGGCTTCGGCGGTGGCGAGACGCTGATACGCGTTGACGGTGAGGGCTACCTCACCGCCTCGGAGGAGGGCTCGCTGCTCAACCCGATGCACATCACCCACTCTATTATCGGCTCGGGCACCTCTGCCCTGGGCGGCGACGTGCGCTGCCGCGTCGATGTGCGCAACTATGGCGGCATAGACAACTGTCACGCCACGCCCGACCTGCGCTCCATACAGCGCGCCGACACTCTGATGCTGTACAACACTGCCATACGCTACACCGGCGCTATCGACGCCATCAGCTCATACCTCACGCAGCAGTACACCATCAACCGCATCGACGTGGTCGAGGCCCGCGGCTGGAATATCGTGGAAATCGACGCCCTCATGACCAACATTGGCAAGCTGGAATACTACGAGGACAAGCTGCTCACCCAGCTTGCCACACCCAGCAGCAGGCACATGACCCTCTCCACCATCGGCGACCTGGCGTCGGCAAACATGCTGGCCAACTGCGACGAGGTGACCGACCTTTGTCAGAAGCTGGCTGTGCTCGCTGACAACAGGCACACGGCCATGGTGGTGAACAACGGCGTGAACATCGACGTGCTGAAAGACGGCAAGTACGGCACAGTGGAGGGATTTGCCTACTTCATGGCAGCCCCGCAGACCAATGCCATCATCGCCTCGATGGCCAAGAGCAAGGACGACGCGCAGAATGGCCGCTACGGCGGCTTCCTGAGCGCCTGCCAGAACGAAAACAAGGCATACAGCTACAGCTCGGACTACGAGGTCGATTGGAGCGAGGACGGCGGCGCGGACGTCGAGTTCCCCTACGGCAACTACTTCGACCGCTACCGCATATGGAGCATCGGCTCGGGAATGCGCTCTCGCTATGCCACCATTTGGGCTCACGCCGAACCTTCGAAGCTTGACAGCATAAACAAGCACGTCCACCTGAAGGACATCAACGGCAAGGAGTATAACTATGCAGTGGCAATATCCGAGTTAGACCTGCCGTCGTCGGTCCCCGGCCACTACTACACCATCTCCTCGTCAGGTATCCTCATACGCGATGACAACTCGGCCATGCGCCTCTCTGATGAGGCATGGAACCCGGTTGACACCAACTCGATGAAGTACAAGACGCTCACCAGCGGCCAAACGTGGGCTGACATACCTGTTGAGGATTATGGCCACTGGGAGAGAGGCGGCGACGCCAGCGGCATAATAAGCAGTGCGGGCGACATCGGCGCGCGCCCTGGAGCCACATTCGGGCTGGTGATGGCATCGGGCGAGAACTTCGAAGGCCACGAAAGCCACACATACGTTGACCCGACCGGCAGCGAGCTTTGGCCTGAGAATGGGTCAACGCTGATCAGCGGCAATCCCAACGTGAGCATACAGCAGAGCTACCGCTCGGGCAAGGTTGGCGGCGACATGGCCAACTCCAACCCGCAGATGACGCTCTATCTGACCTACGACACCAACTTCTCGAACACGCTGATCGGCAACGTGTCGTTCCAGCTGGAGGAGCACGATGAGGCGGGCGATATAGTCGGCACGGTCGACGTGGTGATTACCATCAACACCATTGTCGAGGACTTCATTGACCAAGAGTACGAGGTGCTGGCCATGTATAACGAGGGCCGCTCCAACCTCTTCCGCCGCAAGGCTGTGCTGCCAGCCACAATGGATCCCAACCGCTCGCTCTACCTGAAACGCATTGTGTGGATGCCGACTGACGAGAACGGTGTCGACTACAGCAGGGACACCCATCCCAGCGAGGACTACCAGCTCTTCTTCCTCACCGACAAGGAGAGCGTGGTCATCGGCGAGGACAATCCGAACACTTTCGCCCTGTCGATACTGCCGACCGACAATGTCACGTCGACCATTACAACATACCGTGGCTGGGCTGACGGCGGCACGAAGGTGGAAGAGCCGATAGACTTCTACTCGCAGAGCCGTGTGGACGGTGAGGCCAAGTGGTACGACATGGAGGTCGACGCCAGTGGCGACGGTGCTGGTTACGCCGCGGGCCACACCAAGGAACTGCCCGGCCGAGGTGTCTTTGTGGGCGAGCTTGACGGTCGCGGCGAGGCAGCAATGTCGATAGACCTGACCTTCGATGGCGAGAAGGTGTACCCGGTGCGCGGAGGCAAAGGCTATGTCGGCAAGGCTATCCTTGGCTTCGATTACTACAACGCCCTGGGTGTGCGCCTGGGTGATTTCGACATGACAGTCTATGTCAAGGTGCGCGAGCATGGCGACACTATCTACCTGGCCTCGGCCGAGACGCTTGAGCGCGACCTTACCTATGCCGATGGCACGCAGGTTGAATGCGGGGGTGTCGCGCAGAGCGTCAAGTTGTACGGCATCACGAAAGAAGACCTTGGCTCCGGCAAGTCGCACTGGTTCGACGACGACGGCAATACGCTGACTGTCGACGACCTGTGGCTCGACCCGAGTGGCACCAACCTCGGCAAGGAGCCCAACAAATACGTGCGCACGTTCCGCGACGCACTCGACGCAAACATCTACCAGGAGGGCGACGTCATCGCCATTATCGACAAGGTGGACATCGCCCCCGGCGACCAGGTGACCATCCAGGGCGCAGCATACGCGCAGATACCCGTTATCCGCTACTTTGGTCACCACCACCAGTTGCCGGGCGAGGGCAGCGTCTATCGTGGCACCATGATCGAGCTGCAGGGCGGCCACAAGGAAACCATCGTTGTAGACGGCAAGACCCGTATTGACGACAACTCGCGCACCTCGTTCACCGCCCGCGCCATTGCTTTCGACGGTAGCAGTATGGGCAAGGTCAAGAACATCACGGGCGTGAAGAACTGCTCGGAGTCTAACTACAACATCACCGCGAAGTACAACATCGAGGCCGATTACCACCCCGACACCAACGTGGCTTACGGCCCGGTGATTGCTGTGGTGGGCGATGATGACCAGCAGTTCACCACCATCAGCCTCGAGGACGACGTCATTGTAGAGAACAACTGGAACAGCACCTCCGACGACGCTTTGCGCGGCGCTATCAATGTGGGCAAGCATGGAGAACTGTCGCTCATGAACAGTGTGACCATCCGCCACAACATGACAGGCACTGCTCGCGATGCAGACGCCGTGGCACGACCCTACGACGGCGCGGTGTTCGTCAAGGACGGCACTGTCAGCCTCGCCGAGTCGCACGAAGCGTCGGCCATCAATATCAGTGACAACTACATCAACGTCGGCGGCAGTGAGTTCTGGGAGGAGAGAAAGTTGAATGGAATGTCAGTCCGCTATGCCTTCAAACGTCCGGACGACATGACCGACCTTGCCAACGTCTTCCTTACCCGCACCGAGAAGACCTCTGGTGACAATATGCTTGACGACATGACCGATGTCATCCGTGTGTCGAGCGAAGTCAGCGCTGGCACGCGTATCGGTGTCAGCAAGTGGTTCCCGGGCATTGACGAGCGCGACACTATCCGCATTGTCTACCAGTCGGGCGGCGACCTCTCCATTATCGGCGAGGCCTACCACCACGGCAACTTCTTCTCGGACAACCCCGCCATCGACACCCTGTTCCACGAGGGCATTTCGCGCAACAATATCTACCTGCACCGTTGCGCCACCTTCCGCCAGCAGACCCTTGGCGACTACGACCTGATGGTCTACGACACCAAGACGCACGAATACTCGACCCTCACCGCTCAGGGGCAGGATGCTCTGATGTACCTCGACAACAAGGCTGTGTCGTGTCCGAGTGGCTCCGACCAGATTGTATACAGTGTGCGTGGCGGCTTCTTCCCCTACACCTACACATGGAGTGGCAGCAGCGACGAGGTTAACAAGTACTCCCTCAACAACAGCTTGATGATGAGCCAGGTCGAGGCTGGCAATATGGCCAACTACAACCGTGCCGTGGCCGACACACTCCACACCGAACCCATCACCATGGGCTTGACGGAGCGCACCAAGGAACTGGACTACACCGTCACCGCCTCCGACGCTGCAGGCTGCCTTCTCACCAAGAAACTTCACGTCACCATGCACAAGGAGAAGGCCGAGAATGTGGATGAAGGCAGGGAGTTTGTGATGGCCAATCCTGCGGTGTGGACAGAGTTGGTACCGGTCAACACGCAGCCTGCGAATGTGGCAAATGGCGACCGTTATTACCGTGCCGTGCAGATTACGCCCATGGTGTGGGCCGACCGCAACTACGGCTCGGTAAGCCTTCGTGTGGGTACACAGGTCTACACGGAGGACGGCACCCCGCGCGACCCGGTCTTCGTCGAGGACGCCGTCAGCGGACGTCACGACGTGGCCGACCTTCTCTTCTGCGAGGGCGAGCACATACGTCTTTCCACCACGCCCACATTCCCGCTCAGCGACAACGACGAGCCTGCCGAGTTCATCATGTGGGACTTCGACCCCTTCTACAACAACCCTGCCGACTACATTGTGCCAGCTCACAGTGACACCGTTGTGGCTTACTACGGCCCTGGCGGCAGCGGCAAGTATTGGGTCGATACCATCAGTACCCCGGAGAAGGGTCGCATCGAGATGGTCGACGAGTTCGTCTACGTGAACCGCAAGAGCCCGAAGAGCGGCTATGTGGTGACCTATGAGGGCGACGTGCACATCTACAACGAGGAGGGCTTGGCCTGGTTCATCAGCGAGGTGAACGGCCTCAACAATGTGGCTGCCCATACCTACTACTTCCAGAAGGTCTACCTGCACCGCAAGGCGGGCAACGCTCCCTACGACATGCACGCCCACCTGTGGACTCCAGTCGGCACGGCGCAGCACCCCTTCCGTGGCTGGTTCATCGGTGTGGAGAATGGCGACAGTGTCACCGTGCCTGCCGTGCAGCCGGTTGTCATCAAGAATGTTATCATCAACGAGCCTTCGGCCTACTATGCGGGCTTCTTCGGCAATATCGACACTGCACGCATCCGTTCCGTCAAGCTTGAGAGTGCCATGGTGCGCGGCGGCCAGTATGTGGGCGCGCTTGCAGCCAACTCCACCCACTCGCGCATTGACAACTGTGGTGTCGACGGCGACCTCAACGACATGTCCGAGGAGCGCCACTCCACCTCCATCCTCTCCACTTCCTACGTCAGCGGCGGCCTCTTGGGCAAGTCGAGCTCCGACCAGGTGCGCAACTCGTTTGTCCGCACCAAGTTTGTCGGCGACGCCGTCTACAGTGGCGGCCTTGTCGGCGACGGGCAGAGCACCAGCATGATGGACAATGTGGCCTGGAATGCCAACCGCGAGCGCATGTCGAGCGCGGTCTACGAGGGTGGCCTGGCCGGACGCCTTGAGGGCGGCAGCGACACCACGCAGGTCGAGGAGCCCGAGTACTACTCCATTGAGGTACGTGCCAATGATGCCCGCTTCGGCAGCGTCAGCGGCGGCGGCTACTATGCGGCCGGTACCACCATCACCCTCGTGGCCACACCGTTTGAGGGCTGCTACTTCGAGGGCTGGGTCGGTGCCGACACCTCGCGTGTGCTGCAGGTGGTGGTGACAGCCGACAAGCTCTACCAGGCCAACTTCCGCGGCAGCGCCGATGTTGAGGACCAGCGCTTCAACGTCACCGTCGTCGCCGACCAGCAGCGTGGCGAGACCGTGGTGACCAATGGCTCCGACCTGGGCTTCAGCTATGGGCAGACGGCCATTGTCAGCGCCACCCCCTACGACAACACCTGGGTCTTCGACCATTGGAGCGACGGCTCATACGACAACCCGCACTACGTTGTCGTGACGGGTGACACTATGCTCACGGCCTACTTCACCCGCGTTGAGAACCCCACCTACACCATTACCCTTGAGGCAAGTCCTGCCGACTGGGGTCAGGTGGCTGGCGGTGGCACATTCCCGGCCGACACCGTGGTGCAAATCTCGGCGGCTGCCTTCGCAGGCTATGCTTTCGACCATTGGAGCGACTCGCAGAACATGGCCGACAGCACCCGCATGGTTGTCGTCGACGCCGACAAGACCATCATCGCCTACTTCAAGAGCAAGTCCGACGACGAGCAGAAGTACTTCTCCGTCAGCGCCACCATCTATGGCGGCAGCGAGACCTATGCCCCCGGCTTTGTGTACCTCAACACGGCTGATGGAATGCAGCTGTCCAACGGTGCGCAGGTGGCCGAGGGCACGGTAGTGGTCTTCACTGTGCAATCGGCTGACGAGAGCGAGTATGTCTTCGCGCAATGGTCTGACCAAAACACAGACAATCCTCGCTCTGTCACGGTTACCAGCGACACCAACCTTGGGGCCTACTTCGTGCCCGCCCCCACACCCGCAGGCAAGCCCCTCACCTCCACCGGCAAGTCGCCGCGCTCCTATGTGCTCAACAATTATGTGCGCTACTCCGCCGACGGCAACCAGCAGCGTGTGGGCGGCTTGGTGGGCTATGCCAGCAACACCGTGATTGAGAATAATTACGTCTACGGCAACCTGCGCGGCAGCGCCACCGAGGGTGCCGTCGGCGCGGTGCTCGACGACGGCGTCGTGGCTTCGCACAACTACTTCGCCAGTGGCTCGGTGGGCCAGGCTGTGGGTCAGCAGCGTGCTGGCTCGTCGGTGACCTCCACCAGCCAGTTCGACGGCCAGGGCAACGGTGTCGAGCTCGAACAGGCCAGCTATGGTGTCAAGAACCTCACCCGCGCGCTCAACATCTGGGTGCGCAAACACAGCGGCAACCACCGCACCTGGCGCAGCGACATGCTGGGCGCCAACGGAGGCTACCCGGTGTTCGGCGAGCCCGACCTCATCCCGGTCTTCGACACTATGCTCGTCAGCGGTTGCGACAGTCTGGAGTGGGGTGGTGTGGTCTACACCGCCGATGCCGTGGCCGAGCACCACTTCATCGATTCTGTGGCAATGGTCGACAGCACCACGCGCCTGCGCGTCGTGATACACCATTCCTCCTCCAGCCATTTTGCCGACAGCATTGGCAACGGCGAGGAGTACAATGGCTATGGCTTCTATGTGACCCCCACCGAGTACGCCATGCTGCAGCAGGCCATCAGCGAGCAGGGCAGCGCCACGCTCACCCTCAGCAACACCCTGGTCGGCATCAACGGCTGCGACAGTGTCGTCACGCTGGCGCTCACCGTGCGCCGCACCGAGGGCATCGAGCAACCGGCCGAGATCCACCTGGCCGAGCTGCGCGTCTACCCCAACCCCGCCACCTCGCGTGTGACTGTCGAGATTGAGGGTCTGCGCCACGTCGAGCTCTACGACAGCGAGGGCCGCCGCCTGCAAGACTACACCACCCGCAACGAGGGCTCGCTCACCATCGACGTGAGCCATTACGCCACCGGCGCCTACTACCTGCGTGTGCACACTTCCGACAACGTAATAATCCAGAAACTGATCAAGCAATGAAGCGCCCATATCTGAGACCCCGGCTTGAGGCCTACTCCTACCTGCCCGAGCGCGGCTACGAAGGCTCGCGTGTGGCCCTGCACAAGGACTATGTGCTCATCGAGGGCAACGACGGCACCACCCTCCGCTCGCCCGAAAACTATGTGGAATACATCGAGGATGGCGAATTCACTACCGGCGAATGGGATTTCTGAACAGCACCTGCCTCTCCTCCCACCACAACTGAATGAAAGAATGACGACACCAAGACGACACACCCCGGCACTGATGCTCCTCGCGGCTCTGCTTGCCCTGCTCCAAGGCTGCAAGCCCTCGCCAGTCGAGACCCGCCGGTTCACTTTCAACGGCACCATCGAGCCTTTCGCCTCGACCGACACCAAGGTCTACTTCTCGCAGGAGAAGTTCATCATGTGGGAGCTCGGCGATGCCATCACCCTCAGCAGCCAGAACACCAACGTCGGCGACGAGTCGACCGGCTGGCTCGAACGCGGCGGCATGGGTCGCTTCGAGAACTACAACGGCGTCTTCCTGGCCGACATGGCCGAGGATTCGAAGTACTTCATGGCTCTGCACCCTTACTCGAAGTACAACCGCATCAAGCCCGTGGGCGGCAGCTCGAACAAGTTCGACCAGGTGCATGTGTTCGTGCCGCAGGCGCAGAAGTGGCGCAACGACTCCACCTTCGCCAAGCAGCAGCTGCCCATGGTGGCGTGGTTCGGCGCCGAGTACGACCCCGACGACCCCTCGTCGGCTCCCTACAACCTCAACTTCAAGACGCTGGCCGCGCTGGTGAGGCTGCAGTTCTTCAACAACACCGCCGTCGACCAGACCATCGACCACATCGACATCACCGCCACCGACGGCAAGCAGCTGTGGGGCATGTTCAACGTGAAGGACCAGCACACCGACGACCCCTGCGTCGAGGGGCTGGGCAACAAGGGCGACGACGCTGTGGCCGCACCGCTCAACCAGATCACCCTCACCACCGATGGGGGCCTCGAGTTCAAGAGCGACTCCCTCCGCAGCTTCTATGTGATCTTGCCCTCGCTCTACGGCTCGGAAAGCGCCACCACGCCGACCGACTATGCCCTCCGCGTCGAGCTCTTCACCGCCGAGGGCAACAGCTTCGCGGCCAACCTCACCGTCCACACGCGCCGCCACACCATCACCTTCAACCGCGCCGTGGGCGTGGACGAATGGAAGACCACCGGCTCTGCCGCCGAGCAGGGACTGGTGGGCAACGGCACCGAGATGCGCCCCTTCAAGATCTACACCGAGAAGGAGCTTATCTACATGCGCGATGCCTTCAACAACCCCCGCGCGGGCGGCAAAGTATACATCAACGGCCAGCTGGTCACGGCCAACACCCAGTTCCGCATCATGCGCAACCCGTTGAGGCTCACCTCAGCCTGGGACGGCGGCATACAGAACTTCACCGGCCACCTGCGCGGCTACACCGTGGGCTCCGAATACGCCGTCATCAACACCACCACCCACCCGCTCTTCGAGAGCATCGGCCCCGACGGCACGGTGGAGAAGATTGCCGTGCTCGACACCGCCTACACCGGCTCCGTGCAGATAGGCTCCTACTCGCCCTTCTGCGACGTGAACAACGGCACCATGATTAACTGCACCTTCCGCACCAAGGGCACCGTCACCCTGCGCCACAACGCCGCCTCGAGCACCTATGCCGGCGTGTGCCTCACCAACAACGGCACTCTTTCCGGCTGCTCAGGCAGCGGCTCGCTCGTCTTCGCCTCAAGCAACGGCAACAGCGCCTTCTTCAGCCCCGTGTGCGGCGCCAACAACGGCACCATGGAGGGCTGCCATGCCAACAGCGTGCTCTCGGTGACGCCGGGCGCTTATGCAGGTCCCGCCGGCGCGGGCGGCGTGTGTGTCGACAACAACGGCACCGTGCAGGATTGCTACTACGGCGCCAGCCAGTCGTCGACAGGCCTCACCAAGTGGGGTGGGGTGGTCTACCGCAACATGGCCGGCGGCACCGTCAAGGGGTGCTACTTCAACAACCTCCTCTGCAGCGAGGCCTCGAGCACCTCGAGCCACATAGGCGGCATAGTGTGCCGCAACGAGGGCGTGGTCGACGGCTGCTGGATAGAGGGGACCGGCCAGCTTGCCGGCCCCGTGGTGGGCGGCATCGTGGCCCTGCAGGTGGGCTCGTCGGCGCGCGTGGTGAACTGCGCCTACAACGCCACGCTGAGAGTCATCAACTTCACAGCCACCGAGACTGGCAGCGCGGCGGGCGGCCTGGTGGCGCTGCTGGTGGGCGGCGAGGTGCACAACAGCTTCGCCGCGCTGCAGAACATATACGTCTCCGGCGGCAATGGCCATGCCGGTGTCGCGGTCGGCCGCGCAGTGGGCGGCACGGTGGAGAACTGCTACTCCTACGCCCGCCTCAACAGCCTCATGCCCTTCGCGGGCTCGGTGACCGGTGCCACCGTCGACGACGGCAAGAACTTCATCGTGGGCACCACCCTCTCCGCGCCCACTACCATAGCCGAGAGCCCCACTGGCGACTATCAGGCGCTCTACGACTATCTCGACGCCGGCAAGGCCGCCATCAGCGGCGCCGCCGACTGGCTCTACGCGCCTGGCTATCTGCCTGTGCTCGACCTGTAGCCTCACCCATATCAGAGAACAACTGCGCAGCGACCCCGCACCCACACCGGTGCGGGGTCGATGCCTTTGCCGTCCGGGCTGGCTGCCGGGGTGGTGGCGCCCCCTCTTTCTCCGCTTCAGGGCAATGTAAACACCGTCTGTTCTTCGATTGTTCTCCGATTGTTCTTCGATTGTTCTTCGATTTATAATCGAAGAACAATCGAAGAACAATCGGAGAACAATCGAAGAACAGACGGCCCTGACACGGACTTTGGGCTGTTTTGCAGGTTTTTCGGCCCCCACTTGAAAATATATTTTGCCAGTTGAAAAAAAGTTGCTAACTTTGCAGTCTCTAAAAATGGGCTTGCTGTACCTTGCCTACCCGTTCAAGGTGCGCTGGTTCAGGGAGATAAGTATTCTGGCCGCTTATCCGTCAGGTGGCAAAATGCGAGGCTTCCAGAGGAGGAAAGGATGAAAAAAGAGTAGAAACATCATCGTTAGTAAAATAAAAAATGGATACGTTAAGCTACAAGACCGTTTCGGCCAACAAGCAGACCGTCAATAAGGAATGGCTGCTCGTTGACGCCGAGGGACAGACGGTGGGCCGCCTGGCCACGCGCGTTGCCAACATCCTGCGCGGCAAGACCAAGCCCTACTTCACGCCGCATGTCGACTGCGGCGACAATGTGATCATCATCAACGCCGAGAAGATTGTCTTCACCGGCAAGAAGATGACCGACAAGATTTACCAGCGCTACACCGGCTACCCCGGCGGCCAGCGCGAGACCACTCCTGCCAAGGTTCTCGCCACGCACCCCGAGCGCGTGCTCGAGCACGCCATCCGTGGTATGCTCCCCAAGAACCGCCTCGGCGACGCCCTCTACCGCAACCTCCACATCTATGCCGGCAGCGAGCATCCCCACCAGGGTCAGAACCCCAGGGCCATCAATATTAACGAAGTAAGATAAGCATCAGATATGGCAGAAGTTATCAACACAATCGGCAGAAGGAAGACAGCCGTGGCCCGCATCTACATGACCCCGGGCAACGGTGAAATCAAGGTCAACGGCCGCGACTACAAGGAGTATTTCCCCACCGGCCCGCTGCAGTACATCGTCGGCCAGGCTTTCGCCGTGGCCGGAGCCGAGGGCAAATGGGATGTCAAGGCCAACCTCGACGGCGGCGGCATCACCGGCCAGGCGCAGGCTCTGCGCATGGCTATCGCCCGTGCTCTCTGCGAGAACAACATCGAAGACCGTCCGGCTCTGAAGAAGGAGGGCTTCCTCATGCGCGACCCGCGTATGGTCGAGCGCAAGAAACCCGGCCAGCCCAAGGCCCGCAAGCGCTTCCAGTTCAGCAAGCGCTAACCTTGGACCTCACGGGGAGAGTTTAGTATCCAAACCGCCCGGATGCACCGCCGTGTTGACACTCCGCGCAGCATAGGCCTGCCGGAAAACACGGCCCGAAGGTCTGCCTGACGGTTGGTTGAAAAATGAATTAACAAAAAGGAAAGTAAACAAGCAATGAACGAACTGAAATTTGAAGAACTGCTCGAGGCAGGTTGCCACTTCGGCCACCTTAAGCGAAAGTGGAACCCCAAGATGGCTCCCTACATCTTCAAGGAGCACAACGGTGTGCACGTCATCGACCTGCAGAAGACCATAGCCAAGGCCGAGGAGGCCGCGTCGGCTCTGAAGCAGATGGCGCGCAGCGGCAAGAAGGTGCTCTTCGTGGCCACCAAGAAGCAGGCCAAGGAGGTGGTTGCCGAGATGGCCAAGGGTGTGGACATGCCCTTCGTGACCGAGCGTTGGCCGGGCGGTATGCTCACCAACTTCCAGACCATCCGCAAGGCCGTCAAGAAGATGAACAGCCTTGACCAGCTGATGCACGACAAGGACTTCAACAACATCTCCAAGCGCGAGCGCCTGCAGGTGCAGCGCGAGCGTGCCAAGCTCGACAAGAACCTGGGCTCCATCGCCGACCTCACCCGCCTGCCAAGCGCGCTGTTTGTGGTCGACATCAACAAGGAGCACATCGCCGTGGCCGAGGCCCGCAGGCTCAACATCCCCACGTTTGCGCTTGTCGACACCAACACCAACCCCGAGCTCATCGACTTCCCCATTCCCGCTAACGATGACGCGTCGAAGTCGATAGCCGCCATTCTCAAGTATGTCTGCGAGGCCATCCAGGAGGGTCTGAACGAGCGTATGCTCGACAAGGACGCCCAGGCCGAGGAGGAGGTGACCGCCCCCGAGGGCGAGGCTCCCGCCGAGAAGCGTACCCGCCCGCGCCGTCCACGCGGCGAGCGTCGTGCCGATGCCCCCAAGGACGCTGAGCCCAAGACCGACGAGGCTCCCAAGGCCGAGTGAAGGGTGTGAAAACAATGTCAGGCTAGTCGGACGCGTCGTGACATGTCCGGCTGGCCTTTTTCGCTAACAACAATTAACAGAAAGGAACAACAGAATATGGCAATTACAGCATCACAAGTGAACGAGCTCCGCAAACTTACCGGCGTGGGCATGATGGATTGCAAGAAGGCTCTTGTCGAGACCGACGGCGACATGCAGAAGGCTATCGAGCTGCTGCGCCAGAAGGGTCAGAAAATGGCCGCCAAACGCGCTGACCGCGACGCCAACGAGGGTTGCGTGCTGGCAAAGACCATGGGCAACTACGGCGCCCTCATCATGGTGAGCTGCGAGACCGACTTCGTCGCCACCAACGCCGGCTTTGTCGACTTCACCACCAGCATCCTTGACACCGCCATGCAGAACCACCTCGCCACCAAGGAAGAGGTGCTGGCCATGGATCTCAACGGCTGCAGCGTGGCCGACGCCATCACCGACCAGGTGGCCAAGATTGGCGAGAAAATCGAGCTGGCTCACTTCGAGGTCGTCGAGGCCGAGAAGGTCTACGCCTATGTGCATCCGGGCAACCGCATGGCCTCCATCGTCGGCCTCAACAAGGCTGGCTTCGACCAGGTGGGCCACGACATAGCCATGCAGGTTGTGGCTATGCGCCCGGTGGCTCTCGACGCCGAGAGCGTGCCGCAGGAGATTAAGGACCAGGAGTTCCGCGTCGCCGTTGAGAAGACCAAGGAAGAGCTCGTCGGCAAGGCCGTCGACGCCGCCCTCAAGAAGGCTGGCATCAACCCCGCCCACGTCGACAGCGAGGAGCACATGGCCTCCAACATGGGCAAGGGCTGGATTACCGAGGCTCAGGTGAACATGGCTCGCGAGATCAAGGAGAAGGTGGCCGCCGAGAAGGCCGCCCAGCTCAGCGAGCAGCAGATCAACCAGATTGCCAATGGCCGCCTCAACAAGTTCTTCCAGGAGAACACCCTCATGGAGCAGGAGTACATCATGGAGAGCAAGGTGAAGGTGAAGGAGTTCATCGCCAAGGCCGACAAGGACCTGCGCTGCGTTGGCTTCAAGCGCCTCGAGCTTGGTGCGTAAACCCCATGTTGCCTCGGCAACACAAACAAAAAGGGCGGCCATTGTGGCCGCCCTTTGCTTTTTCTCAATCACAGAACTCGTCCTGCATGGGGTCGATGTCCGAGCACCTGCGGCGGTAGGTGGTGGGCGTCTCGCCGCGCAGACGGGAGTAGAACTTGGAGAATTGCGCCGCCGAATTCATGCTCAGCCGGTCGGCGATGCTCTCCATTTTGACCTCCGGGTCGCCCAGCATTACCTCAGCCTCGAGCAGCATCCGCTCGTTTATCCAGTCCATCACTGTCCGCGAGGTGACCTTCTTGACAATCGTGTTCAGGTAGCCTTTCGAGACATGCAGGCGCTCTGCGTGCACCTCAGGTCTCCGCTCTGGTATGCTGTCGCCGAACAGGTTGCGCAGAAACTGCTCGCACAGGTTCTCCGCCCTGCTGGTGGGTTTCTGCTGCCTGCGTTCTTCTGCCCAGAAGGCCAGCAGGTGGACCATGGAGAGCAGCGCGTGGTCGATAATAATGCTGTTCTCTGCGGTCTGCGGCGAGGCCAGCAGCACCTTGAAGAGGGAATAGTATATGTCAATTATGCCGCACTGGCCCTTGTCGAGCCGGAACACCCCGGCGCCCTGCATGATTAAGCGTTTCAGTTCCGGGTTGTTGGTCGTAAAGGCCAGGGTGTGCACCTGTATGTCGTCCGATTGCGCAAGCGAAGAGATGATGCTCCCCTCCCGTATCAGAATGGCTGTGCCCGGGGTGGAGTGCACCTTTTGTGAGTTCACCATCAGTTCTTCCTCGCCACCTATGTTGATAATGAGCCTGTTTTCTTGCGTGCGCATCTTTTTCCCGAATTTGACGTACTTGCGGTAGGGCGAGAAGTCCAATATCAAGGAGTGCCTGTCACGAAAGATGTTCTCCACGTCAATGTCCAGAATGCGCATTTTCAGCCTGACGTTGTTGTCAATCGTGAATATTTCTTGATTGATGTTGTCTTCCATATGCTATCTTGTTGTTTTTGTGGCGACAGAAAGGTGCTATTAACTGCGCGAAGATACTAAAAAAAGTCTTTGCTTGTCAAATACGACTGTAAAAAAGTTGTTTCGGACAATCGAATGTTGTTTTTTGACAACTGTTAGTTTGTTGACATTCTGTAATTTTGCGGTCGAAACAAGAATGAGCTCACTTGTTGAAAAAGTGCTGACAGACAAGCGTTAGCAGGTAGTAAAAACAACAAATTAACAAACAAAATGGTCAAAAAGATCAAATCAAGAACGTTGGCCTTCGCCCTGGTTGCGACACTGACAGCGGTGTCGTGCGAGAAGGCCACAGAGACAGGGTTGCCAGACCCGGTCTTCAACAAGAAGGAATTGCGTACCTCCATCCCCACCTACGCAAGCTTCCGAGAGGTGTACAGCATCATCGACACCGTCTACGACCTCGAGAGCACCGAGTCTATCGTGCGCTACGAGCTTGCGAGAGGGCGGCGCTCCATCGGCAGTATTGCCGATGCCTACTACGACTCTGTCCTTTCTGCCACGGCAGAGGAGAGTGTCACTGACCCAATTGCCTTCTACCGGCAGCACAGAATCTACATTGATTCCATGATTCTGCACGATGGGCAACTGGCATTGGTGCCAAAGTGGTTCGAAGAGCCTATGCGCTACGTGGCTAACGCTGAGGGAATGTTTGCTGTAGACAGTATTGTCTACCGCATTTTCAGGCGTGGCTTGGTTGGCACACCCTGGCGGAATGCCGAAGAACTGCGCAACCTGGAAGAGAGCCAGCTGGCTCTGCTCGATCCCACTGAATTCATCGGTGCTGGGCCGGATATGCCATTGGTCGTCAATGATATCCATGAAGAGTGCTCTTATGAGTATGTACGGGAGAACTCTCCTGATGACCCCAAAGACAGGATTTTCATTCGATTGAAAACCGACTTGTACTATCTAGACATGCCGATTCATTGGTCTCATACTAACGTGAAGGTCTATAATCTCCACAAGGCTCTTTTTGCCTGGGTTAAGAGCAAACATAATCTGTCGTGTTCCGGCACACTTACAATGCATACCGCCGACTCTCATGGAGAATGGAGTGAGCATCGCTTCTCCTTCGCCAATTCAAAGTCTACAGATGTTTTGTGGGTTAAGGCTGCTGATATGAACTGTACTTTTTATCCATCATTTTGGGATATTATTTTTCCATGCAGGTGTGTAAAGTACCATCACTATATTTCATACAACATAAAAGCCTCCTATCCTGGACACGTCGATACGTATTTGGTTCGATAAACGTCAAAACCCTGAACTACATTCATTGTAATGGTATGAAGAAAAGATTATTAGTTGCGGCTACTTTTTTGGTGATGATGTGTGCTGCTGTTGCTCAACAGCGTAGTGTCAAGGTTGGGTACAACTTTTTTGGTGGACGCGTCGCGAGTTATTCTGGCCTTATGTACATGGCCGAGTATTACTCGGCATACCATGGAGACCTTGTAGCTTTTGATGCCGACCTGTGGCAAATCTCAAGAACTTTCAGCATGGGTTTGCGTGCTGGCATCAATCAGACAGGCGTCGACAACGGAAGATTTGCTATCAAGCATTCGATGGGTATGCATTACGGAGTTGTGCTGCGATGCCATACTCTCGCTGCCATTTGCGATAGTACGAGCAAATGGGACGTTAGCATTGATGGGATGCTTGGCAGTTACTTCTCATTCCATTTCATGCCACAGACAGAGTACAGTGTTGGGCTCACGGTAACCTACTATCCGTGGCAGAACTTTGGTTTCTATGCTCAAGCTGCGTGGGGTGAGATGCTCTTCGGTCGCCGTGGCAATCCGTTTGTGTTCAAAAGCGGAAGCCAGCTTGGTCTGGGTGTGAGCTACCGCTTCTGATTGGTGGGCTCTCCCCGAAAGGCAGGAAGCCAGGCAGTGAGTGCCTGGCTTTTTTTGCTGCCGTTTGGATGCTTAGTGCCCCACGTCGGCAAGGAACTTGATGCGCATCAGCCTTATTTCCTCCTCGGTGTAATCCGGGTCGTCGGAGAACTCCTCGTATGCCTCGTCCAGCGAACCGCTTTCGCTTTCGCGCCAATAGTCCATCAGCGCGTCCTGGTGATCGGGTTCGATGTTCTCCTCGATGTAGTAGTCCACGTTAAGTTTCGTGCCGCTGCTGATGATGTGCTCCATCTCGGTGAGCAACTCGTCCATCGTCAGCCCTTTGCTTTCGGCTATGTCCTCCAGGTTTTTGCGGCGGTCGATGGACTGCACAATGTACACCTTGTTGGCCGATTTGTTTGCCGCCGAGCGCACCACGATGTCCTGCGGGCGTTCTATGTCGTTGTCCTCGACGTATTGTTTGATCAAGTCGATAAAGGGCTTGCCGTGTTTCTGAGCCTTGGCGATGCCCACGCCCTGGCAGTGCGACAACTCTTCCACGCTGCAGGGGTACTGCAGGGTCATGTCTTTCAGCGAGGTGTCCTCGAATATGGCATAGGCCGGTATCTTCTCGCGCGTGGCAATGGAGCGGCGCAGGCTTTTCAGCTGCACATACAGGGCCTCGTCGCCTGCCGCGCTGGCTGCCGCCGAGGTGGCCATCACCTCCTCATCCTCTTCCTCGGCGGTGCCGCTGTAGTCGTGGTCGGGTGTGACCGTCAGGCTGTGCGGGCTCTTGATGAACTTGTGGCCGGCCGGCGTCAGTTTCAGCACCCCGTATTGCTCAATCTCCTTCTGAGTGAACCCCTCGAACACCGACTGCCGCAACACCGCTTTCCAGAAGAGCTCGTTGTGGTCGGCGCCGGCACCGAACTGCTCCAGCCGGTCCAGGTTGTAGGTGCGGGTGTTCGAGCCCCGCTTGCCGAGCAGCACCTCCACGATGTCTTTCGGCTTGAAGGCCTGCTTCATGGCCATTATTGTCTCAAGCGCCAGCACCATCTCCTCCTTTGCCTCCACGCGTGGACGCGGGTGCAGGCAGTTGTCGCAGTTGCCGCAGTAGGGGGCGGTGTAGTCCTCGCCGAAATAGCGCAGTATGTTCAGTCGCCTGCAGGCCGAGCTTTCTGCGTAGCCCACCATCTCCTGCACCAGCTGCCTGGCCATCTCCTGCTCGGCGGCGTTCTTGTCGGCGAAGAACTTGTAGAGTCGCTCCACGTCCTGCTCGCTGTAGAAGGCTATGCAGCGCCCCTCGCCGCCGTCGCGCCCGGCGCGGCCGGTCTCCTGATAGTAGCCCTCGATGCTTTTGGGTATGTCGTAGTGTATGACGAAGCGCACGTCAGGCTTGTCTATGCCCATGCCGAAGGCTATGGTGGCCACAATGATGTCCACCTCCTCGGTGAGGAACTTGTCCTGGTTCTCGGCCCTCACCTTGTTGTCGAGCCCGGCGTGGTAGGGCAGGGCGTTGATGCCGTTGATTGCCAGCAGCGCGGCCAGGTCTTCCACGCGCTTGCGCGTCAGGCAGTAGATTATGCCGCTCTTGCCGGGGTTCTCCTTGATGTAGCGTATTATCTCCTTGTGCAGCACCATCGGGTCCGACGGCTTGGGGCGCACCTCGTAGTACAGGTTGGGCCGGTTGAACGACGACACGAAGGTGTTTGCGTTCTCCATGCCGAGGTTCTTTATGATGTCCTGCTGCACCTTCGGCGTGGCCGAGGCAGTGAGGGTGAGTATCGGCACGCCGTCGTTGATGGCCTTTATCGCCTCGCGCAGCCTGCGGTACTCGGGGCGGAAGTCGTGCCCCCACTCCGATATGCAGTGAGCCTCGTCGATGGCGAAGAACGACACCTTGATTTGCCGCAGCAGTTCGACGGTCTCTTCCTTCGAGAGGGTCTCGGGCGCCACGTAGAGCAACTTTGTGTCGCCCGCGAGCAGGGCCTCTTTCACCTCGTTCTGCTGCACGCGCGAGAGCGACGAGTTCAGAAAGTGGGCCACGTCGTTTGTGCCCGACGTGTAGCGCACGGCGTCGACCTGGTTCTTCATCAGCGCAATGAGGGGCGACACCACTATGGCGGTGCCCTCAAGTATCATGGCGGGCAGCTGGTAGCACATGCTCTTGCCGCCGCCGGTGGGCATGATGACAAACGTGTCGTGTCCGTCGAGCAGGCTCTGTATTATGGCCTCCTGGTCGCCCTTGAACTTGTCGAACCCGAATATTTCTTTCAGATATGTGCGTAAATCTTTCATTTTGTCGTGCAATAATCAAGCCGCGAGGTGCGTTATGCGTTTTGATTTACAAAGATAACAAAAAACGTTCAAACGGCAAAATAAAAAATGCCGCTTCGAGGCACGATGGGTTCCAATGGTTCTCATAACAAGCCAGATAGGGCGCCGATAAAAATGGTGCCGCGCGCCCTGCCCCTCACTCTGCGGGGCGGTCTTCGCCGTGCCGCGGGCGTCTTTTTGCTTCACAATCACATTCCCAAATGAAGCTTTACACAGACAACGTTGTCAAGGTCTACCGCAAGCGCACCGTCGTCAACCGCGTTTCGGTCGAAGTGAGCCAGGGCGAGATCGTCGGCCTGCTGGGTCCCAACGGCGCGGGTAAGACCACCACGTTCTACATGGTCGTCGGCATCATCAAGCCCAACGAGGGTGAGGTCTACATGCAGAGCACCTGCGACGCCGACCACAGCCACCCGGCCTTTGCCGAGCGCGGTGCCTCGCGCCCCGCCGACGGCAGCCCCTTCAGCCTCCGCATCACGGGGATGCCACAATACCGCCGCGCGCAGCTCGGCGTGGGCTACCTGGCGCAGGAGGCCTCCGTCTTCCGCCAGATGAGCGTGGAGGACAACATCGGCTCCATACTCGAGTTCCGGAACGACCTCGACCGCGAGCAGCGTCGCGCCAAGCTGGAGTCGCTCCTCGACGAGTTCCGCCTGCAGCACATACGCCGCAGCAAGGGGATACAGCTGAGCGGCGGCGAGCGCCGCCGCACGGAGATCGCACGCGCCCTGGCGGGCGACCCTCTGTTCCTCCTCCTCGACGAGCCCTTCGCGGGCGTCGACCCCATTGCAGTGCAGGACATACAGGACATTGTGGCCCACCTCAAGGAGCGCAACATCGGCATACTCATCACCGACCACAACGTGCGCGAGACCCTGGCCATCACCGACCGGGCCTACCTGCTCTACGAGGGCTCCGTGCTGCACCACGGCACCCCCGAGCGCATGGCCGCCGACCCCGACGTGCGCGAGAAGTACCTCGGCCGCGACTTCGAGCTGCGCCGCGCAAAGACTGTGGAAATATAACCAAATGCAAACCAACGATATGGAAAGATACTGCGTCATCATGGCCGGCGGCATAGGCAGCCGCTTCTGGCCTTTGAGCAAGACCGGGCGCCCCAAGCAGTTCCTCGACGTGCTGGGCACCGGCAAGAGCTTCATCCGCGCCACCTTCGAGCGCTTCCTGCCCATAGTGCCGGCCTCGCGCTTCCTGGTGGTCACCAACGCCGCCTACCGCCAGCTGGTGCTCGAGCAGCTGCCCGAGCTCGACGCCAGCCAGGTGCTCTGCGAGCCCATGCGCCGCAACACGGCCCCATGCATAGCCTACGCCACCTGGCGCATCCTCTCGCGTTGCCGCGAGGCAAGCGTGGTGGTCACCCCGGCCGACCACCTGGTGACCAACGAGGCCGAGTTCCAGCGCGTGGTGGGGCAGGGGCTCGACTTTGTCGAGGCTGACCGCAAGGCACTGATGACCATCGGCATCAAGCCGTCGCGTCCGGAGACAGGCTACGGCTACATCGAGGTGGAGCACGGCGCCGGCCAGGGCGGCATTGTGCCTGTGGCCAGCTTCAAGGAAAAGCCCGACCTCGACAATGCGCGCCGCTTCGTCGAGGCTGGAAACTACTACTGGAACTCGGGCATCTTCATCTGGAGCACCGACGCCATCGTCGACTCTTTCCGGCGCTTCCTTCCGGCCATGGCCGACCTCTTCGACCAAGGGCACGGCCTCTACGGCACCGACGCCGAGCAGGCCTTCATCGACCGCCAGTTCGCCCAGTGCGAGAACATCAGCATCGACTACGGCATCATGGAGCGCTCCGGCGACCGCTACACAATGTGCGCCGACTTCGGCTGGAGCGACATCGGCACGTGGGGCTCGCTCTACACCCACGCCGTTCACGACGCCGCGGGCAACGCCGTGCAGGGCCGCGCGGTGCTCGAGGGCACTACGGCCAGCGTGGTCAACATCGAGCCCGGCTATGAGGCCGTGGTGCAGGGGCTCGACCGCTGCCTCGTGGCCTTGCGCGACCACTCGCTGCTGGTGTGCCGCCTCGACGACGAGCAGCAGATAAAGCACTGGGTGGAGCGGCTCTGACCGCCGCCCCTGACAGCATAACGCAGCGGCGACCGCCTCTTCCGACACAGTCGGAATGACGGTCGCCGCCGCGTTGTGCCTCCTGCCCCCTAATTGAGGTAGATGTCAATCCTCACCCCGTCGACAACCACCGACTGGTAGCTGCGCGCGAAGTCAAGTATGGTGCGGATGGTCTGCTCCGAGGGCAGTGTTGCTTCGGCCGGTTGAGGCTCGGCCTGGCCATAGGAGTAGTAGTGTTGCATCATACGCGCCTTGTTGGTTCAACTTTTCATTATCTACGCCCTCAAAACGCCCCCGCCGCCGCTTTATTGCGCATGGCTGAAAATTTAACATTTGGCGGTTCCGGGCAGGGAAAACAAGATGAAATCGGCGCGTCGCAGACTTGTGATGTGTTCATTTACAGATGGTTGTGGAGGTGCTATTTTGTAACACTTTGAAAGCCAGTCGAAAGAGGCGTCAAGGCAATATCAACACCGTCTGTTCTTCGATTGTTCTCCGATTGTTCTTCGATTGTTCTTCGATTTTGTATCGTAGAACAATCGAAGAACAATCGGATATCAATCGGATATCAATCGGAGAACAGGCGGCCCTGGCGCTTCGCAGGGAGCACTGTGGCGACGGCTGGCGGGGTGTTGATAACTTCCGCGGCATAGAGGCTGTATCTGAATTTTTTGCGAGCGTAAATCGTTGTGTTGCAATGCCGCGCGAAGATTTTAACTTTTTTTAGGTATCAAATCATTGGCACATGCTTTGCCGGTTGTGGAAAAGTGCGTAACTTTGCAGTTCGAATATGGGAGCATTGTGCCCGTAGAATAAGTTGATAATCAAGTAACAAAGTAAAAATAACCGACAAAGAAATGCCAACAATTCAGCAATTAGTTCGCAAAGGTCGTCAGCAGATGGAGTACAAGAGCAAGTCTCCTGCCCTCGACAGCTGCCCGCAGCGCCGCGGTGTTTGCACGCGCGTTTACACCACCACCCCCAAGAAGCCTAACTCGGCCATGCGCAAAGTGGCGCGTGTCCGTCTGACCAATGGCAAGGAGGTCAACGCCTACATTCCGGGCGAGGGTCACAACCTGCAGGAGCACTCCATCGTGATGATCCGCGGAGGCCGCGTGAAGGACCTCCCCGGCGTGCGTTACCACATCATCCGCGGTGCCCTTGACACCAGCGGAGTCGATGGCCGCCGCCAGCGTCGCTCGAAGTATGGCGCAAAGCGTCCGAAACAGGCCGGCAAGTAAGACTGTAAGTTGATTGTTAAAAGTTAAAAGCCTTTAATAGCAATGAGAAAAGCTAAACCCAAGAAGAGAATAATCCTTCCGGATCCCAAATACAACGACGTGATGGTCACCAAGTTTGTCAACAACCTCATGATGGGTGGCAAGAAGACCATCGCCTACCGCATTTTCTACGATGCAATCGACGTGGTGAGCGAGCGCACCAAGGAGGACGGCCTCGAGGTGTGGAAGAAGGCTCTGGCCAATGTGACCCCCTCGGTCGAGGTGCGCAGCAAGCGCATCGGCGGCGCCACCTTCCAGATCCCCACCGAGATCCGCGCCGAGCGCAAGCAGAGCATCGGCATGAAGAACCTCATCGGTTTCTCGCGCAAGCGCAGTGAGAAGACGATGGCCCTCAAGCTGGCCGCCGAGATTCAGGCCGCCTACAAGGAAGAGGGTGCCGCCTTCAAGCGCAAGGAGGACATACACCGCATGGCCGACGCCAACAAGGCCTTCTCGCACTTCCGCGCCTAACCACTGAACACGACAACAACAACCACAACTACAAGACAGCAACTGTTAGGAATGCCAGACTTAAGATATACACGCAACATCGGCATAATGGCCCACATCGACGCCGGCAAGACGACGACGACCGAGCGCATTCTTTTTTACACCGGCAAGAACTACAAGCTGGGTGAGACGCACGAGGGGAGTGCCACTATGGACTGGATGGTGCAGGAGCAGGAGCGTGGCATTACCATCACCTCCGCCGCCACCACCGTGTATTGGGACTGGCACGACAACCGCTACAAATACAACATCATCGATACGCCGGGCCACGTCGACTTCACTGTCGAGGTGGAGCGGTCGCTGCGTGTGCTCGACGGCGCGATAGCCATCTTCTGCGCTGTCGGCGGCGTTGAGCCTCAGAGCGAGACGGTGTGGCGCCAGGCCGACAAGTACGAGGTGCCCCGCATCGCCTTCATCAACAAGATGGATCGCGCGGGTGCCGACTTCTTCTCGGTGGTGGCTCAGATTAAGGAGCGCCTCGGTGCCAACCCCATCCCCATTGAGATACCCATCGGCCAGGAAGAGCTCTACAAGGGCGTGGTCGACCTCATCTCAAACAAAGCCTTGGTGTGGGACGAGAGTTCCAACGGCCAGCGCTTCGAGGAGATACCCATGCCCGACGACTTGAAGGACATCGTGGCCGAGTACAGGCAGCAGCTCATCGAGGGTGTGGCCGAGGAGAACGAGGAGCTTATGATGAAGTTCTTCGACGACCCCGACAGCATCACCGCCGAGGAGATTATAGCCGAGATAAGGAAGGCCACCCTCTCGCGCAAGATTGTCCCGGTCATGTGCGGGTCGGCCTTCAAGAACAAGGGGGTGCAGACACTGCTCGATGCTGTGGCTGCCTTCCTTCCCAGCCCGCTCGACAAGCCCGAGGTGGAGGGCGTCAACCCCAAAACCGAGAAGGACGAGGTGCGCCATGTCGACGTGAAGGCTCCGTTCTCGGCGCTTGCGTTCAAGATTGCCACCGACCCCTATGTGGGCCGCCTGTGCTTCTTCCGCGTGTACAGCGGCTCGCTTGAGAGTGGCTCGTACGTGTACAACGCCAACACTGGCAAGAAGGAGCGCATATCGCGCATCATGCAGATGCACTCCAACAAGCAGAACCCGCTTGATCGCATCGAGGCTGGCGACATCGGCGCGGCCGTGGGCTTCAAGGACATCAAGACCGGCCATACGCTTTGCGACGAGCACCACCCCATAGTGCTGGAGTCGATGAAGTTCCCGGAGCCGGTCATCAGCATCGCGGTCGAGCCGCACACGCAGGCCGACATGGACAAGATGACCAACGCGTTGATGAAGCTTGTGGAGGAGGATCCCACCTTCCGCGTCAAGACCGACGAGGTGAGCGGCCAGACCGTAATCAGCGGCATGGGTGAGCTTCACCTTGACATTATCCTCGACCGTCTGCGCCGCGAGTTCGGCGTCGACGTGAACCAGGGCCGCCCGGAGGTGGCCTACAAGGAGGCCATCACCACCACGGTGCAGCACCACGAGGTCTACAAAAAGCAGACTGGTGGCAAGGGCAAGTTTGCCGATGTGCTGTTCGAGATAGGTCCGGCCGACGAGGGTGTCATGGGTCTGCAGTTTGTCAACGAGGTGAAGGGCGGCAACATCCCCAAGGAGTTCATGCCTGCCATCGAGAAGGGATTCCGCGAGGCCATGCAGAACGGCGTGCTTGCGGGCTACCCGATGGACTCGATGAAGGTGAGGGTCATAGACGGCTCGTTCCACCCGGTCGACAGCGACCAGCTTTCTTTCGAGCTCTGCGCCAAAATCGGCTTCAAGGCAGCCTGCCGCAAGGCCAACCCTGTGCTGCTTGAGCCGGTCATGAAGCTGGAGGTACTCACCCCCGACGCTTACGTTGGCGACGTCACTGGCGACCTCAACCGCCGCCGCGGCGTGCTGGAGAGCATCACCGCCAAGGTGGGTGTGCAGGCAATCCATGCCAAGGTGCCGCTGGAACAGATGTTCGGCTACGTTACCTCGCTGCGTACCATCACCTCCGGACGCGCCAACTCGACCATGGAGTTCTCCCATTACGCCGAGCTTACGCGCGACCAGCAGGAGGCCATACTGAAGAATAAGAATAATTAAAAGATAACAACAAATGAGTCAAAGAATCAGAATCAAGCTCAAATCTTACGACCACAATCTCGTCGACAAGAGCGCCGAGAAGATTGTGAAGACCGTGAAGATGACCGGAGCTGTGGTCAACGGTCCTATCCCGCTGCCCACCAACAAAAAGATTTTTACTGTCAACCGCTCGACATTCGTCAACAAGAAGTCGCGCGAGCAGTTCGAGCTCAACACCTACAAGCGCTTGATGGACATCGAGATTAATGATCGCGCCAAGACCATCGACGCTCTGATGAAGCTCGAGCTCCCCAGCGGTGTTGAGGTTGAAATCAAAGTGTGAGTGTAATCAGCCTATGTCATCGCGATAAGCTGAATGTTTAATTAAAGCAATCCAACCAAAGATGTCAGGATTAATCGGAAAGAAAATCGGAATGACCAGTCTTTTTGATGCCGACGGAAAGCAGATTCCGTGCACAGTGATTGAAGCTGGTCCTTGTGTCGTGACACAAGTCAAAACAAAAGAGAAAGACGGCTACGACGCCATACAGCTCGCTTTTGGCGAGAAGAAGGAAAGCCGCACCACCAAGGCCATGCGCGGGCATTTTGCCAAGGCCAACACCACTCCCAAGCAGTATGTGTCTGAGTTCAGCCGCTTCGAGGAGGGTCACAAGAAAAAACACGGCGAGGTTCTCACTGTCGAGGTGTTCCAGGAGGGTGAGTTCGTCGATGTGGTCGGCACTTCGAAGGGTAAGGGCTTCCAGGGTGTTGTCACCCGCCACGGCTTCGGCGGTGTCGGCGACAAGACGCACGGCCAGCACGACCGTCTGCGCGCCCCCGGTTCGATAGGCGCCTCGTCCTATCCTTCGCGTATCTTCAAGGGTATGCGTATGGCTGGTCAGAAGGGCAACCATCGCGTGAAGGTGCAGAACCTCCAGGTGGTGAAGATTATTGCCGAGAAGAACCTCATGCTTGTCAAGGGTTCGGTGCCCGGTCCAAAGGGTTCTATTGTCAAACTTGAAAGATGGAGTTAATTCAGTCATGGAGTTAAAGATATACAACATCAACGGAAGCGAAACCGGAAGAACCATCAACCTTGAGGATTCTATCTTTGCGATAGAGCCCAACGATCACGCCATCTATCTTGATGTGAAGCAGTACCTGGCCGACAACCGCCAGGGCACAGCAAAGGCCAAAGAGCGCAGCGAGAACGCCCACAGCACCCGTAAACTGAAGCGCCAGAAGGGTACCGGCGGTGCGCGTTCGGGCGATTTGAAGAGCCCTGTGTTCGTCGGTGGCGGCACCATCTTCGGACCTAAGCCCCGCGACTATCGTTTCAAGCTGAACGTCAAGGTGAAGCGTCTTGCCCGCCGCAGCGCCCTTACCTACAAGGCCAAGGACGGCGCCATCACCGTTGTGGAGAACTTCTCTTTCGAGGCTCCCAAGACCAAGAAGATGATTGAGGTGCTCAACAACCTTAAGGTCGGCGACAAAAAATCGCTTGTTGTGCTTGAAAATCAAAATAATTTCGTATCTTTGTCAGCCAGAAACCTCAAGAACGTCAAGGTAGTAAATGCGTCGCAGTTAAATACTTACGACATTCTGAACGCTGCCAGCATTGTCGTTTGTGAGGGTTCTTTTGCCGAAATCAACCGTGTTTTGGCTGTAAAGTAAGGGTAGACAGACAACGAATTAAGAAAGTTTAACAGATGAATAACATACTAGTAAAGCCGCTTATCAGCGAGAAGATGACCCGCATCACCGAGGCTGCCGCGTCGCCTGTGCAGACGCGCATCCAGCGTAATAAGGGCATCGAGGCTGGTCCTGCCCACAACCGCTACGGTTTTGTTGTCGACAAGCGCGCCAACAAGATTCAAATCAAGGCTGCTGTCGAGCAGTTCTATGGTGTGAAGGTTATCGACGTGAACACGATGAACTATTCCGGCAAAGTGAAGTCGCGCTACACCAAGTCCGGCTTCCTCACTGGTCGCACCAATGCTTTCAAGAAGGCCATAGTCACCCTCGCCGAGGGCGACTCCATTGACTTCTACGCCGGCATTTGAGGCTTAAAACAGGAGAGACAGAGTAATAATAGTCAGGTCCACTGATAAGAGACCAATAAGAACGAACAAAGAACAATGGCTTTAAAGAAAATCAAACCAACAACTCCGGGTCAGCGCCACAAACTGGTGGTGACTAACGACGACATCACCGCAACACGCCCGGAGAAACGCCTTGTCTGTGGCAAAACCAAGACTGGCGGACGCAACAACCAGGGCAAGATGACCATGCGCTACATCGGCGGCGGACACAAGAAACTTTACCGCTTTGTCGATTTCAAACGCAACAAGGATGGCATCCCCGCTGTTGTGAAGACCATAGAGTATGACCCCAACCGTAGTTCGCGCATTGCGCTGATATGCTACGCTGACGGTGAGAAGAGTTATATCCTCTGCCCGCAGGGTCTGAAGGTCGGTCAAACTGTTGTTTCGGGTACCGGTGTGGCTCCCGAAGTCGGTAACACCCTTCTCCTCTCGGAGATTCCTTTCGGCACGCTTATCCATAACATCGAGCTTCGCCCCGGGCAGGGTGCGAAGATGGTGCGCTCAGCCGGTGCTTATGCGCAGTTGATGTCGCGCGATGACAAGTATGCCATCATAAAGATGCCCAGCGGCGAGATGCGCATGATCCTCCAGGCTTGCCGTGCTACCGTGGGCATTGTGAGCAACCCCGAGCATAACCTCGAGGTGGGCGGCAAGGCTGGTCGCAACCGTCACTTGGGTCGCCGTCCGCGCAACCGCGGTGTTGTCATGAACCCGGTAGACCACCCGATGGGTGGTGGTGAAGGTCGCCAGACTGGCGGTCATCCTCGCTCGCGCAAGGGTATTCCTGCAAAGGGTTACAAGACGCGCTCGCCGAAGAAGCAGTCGTCCAAGTACATTGTCGAGAGAAGAAAGAAGTAACTCAGTAAAAAGAAGTAACAATGAGTCGTTCATTAAAGAAGGGTCCATATATCTTCTACAAGTTGGAGAAGAGAGTCATCGAGGCCCAGCAGTCGAACAAGAAGGTAACCATCAAGACATGGTCGAGGGCTTCTATGATTTCGCCCGACTTCGTTGGTCAGACCATTGCTGTGCATAACGGCAATAAGTTCATCCCTGTGTATGTCACCGAGAACATGGTAGGCCACAAACTTGGCGAATTCGCTCCCACACGCACTTTCCGCGGCCATGCAGGGTCAAAAGACAAAGGTAAAAAGTAAACATCTAAGAAGAAATGGGACGCAGAAAACATAACACAGCCGAGGCGCACAAAGAGGCCAAGAAGACCCTCTACATAGCAAAGTTGATGAACAATCCCACCTCGCCGCAGAAGACCAGGCTCGTTGCTGACCTCGTGCGTGGTGTCGATGTGGAGAAGGCTCTCGGCATACTCCAGTACAACCCCAGGGAGTCCGCGCCCAAGATGCGCAAGCTCCTTCTCTCGGCTATCGCCAATTGGCAGGCCAAGAATGAGGGTGCACGCATGGAGGATGCCCAGCTCTACGTTAAGCAGATAATGGTTGATGAGGGCCGCACTATCAAGCGTATGCGTACCGCCCCGCAAGGTCGTGGCTACAGAATCCGCAAGCGCAGCAACCACATCACCATGATTCTTGGCAGCCGATTGGAGGATGCTGCCGCTGTGAGCGAGTCGAGCGAAGAAACCAAATAAGAAACAACAAGAAGACAAAACTATACAATGGGACAAAAGACTAACCCTATTGGAAACCGACTGGGTATCATCCGTGGATGGGACTCCAACTGGTATGGTGGACGCAGGTTTGAGCAGAAGCTTGTTGAGGATGATAAGATTCGCAAGTACCTCAACGCTCGTCTTGCAAAGGCTGGCATATCGAAGATTTACATTGAGCGTACGCTGAAGATGCTCACTGTGACGATAAATGCAGCTCGTCCGGGTCTGATTATCGGTCGTGCCGGTTCTGAGGTCGACAAGCTCCGTGAGGAGTTGAAGAAGCTTACTGGCAAGGATGTCCAGATCAACATCAGCGAGGTCAAGCATCCCGAAATGGATGCTGTTCTGGTTGCCCAGAACATCGCAAAGCAGATTGAGGGTCGCATACAGTATCGTCGTGCCATCAAGAACGCCATTACTACCACTATGCGCACTGGTGCTGAAGGTATCAAGGTGTCCATCAGCGGTCGTATTGGCGGCGCCGAGATTGCCCGTAGTGAGCATTACAAAGAAGGCCGTACCCCGCTTCACACGCTTCGTGCTGACATCGATTATGCCAACGCTGAGGCTCACACCACCTATGGCCGCATCGGTATCAAGGTGTGGATTTGCCGTGGTGTCATCTATGGTCGCCCGGAACTCGTTTCCTCGACAATCGGCGGCCAGCAGCGTGAGCATCGCGCAGGTATCGGTGGTTCGCGTCGCTCCGATGGGGCTCCGCGCCGTCGTCAGGGTGCAAGAAATAACAACAGTAAATAATTGTTGTTTTGCTTTAGCGAGTTATCGCAAGGTGTAAACACTTAACGAAGAAGAAGAGATGTTACAACCCAAGAAAACAAGATATAGAAAGCAGCAGAAGGGTAAAATCAAGGGCAATGCTTTCCGTGGTCATGAATTGGCGTTTGGTACATTTGGCATCAAGTCGCTTGAGACGTGCTTCATCACCGGTCGCCAGATAGAGGCTGCCCGTCAGGCTGTCACTCGTCACATGAAACGTGAGGGTCAGATTTGGATTCGCATCTTCCCGGACAAGCCTATTACAAAGAAACCCAATGAGGTACGTATGGGTAAGGGTAAAGGTGCCCCCGAATATTTTGTGGCTCGCGTCATGCCCGGCACGATGCTTTTCGAGTGCGAGGGAGTGCCGATGGATGTGGCGAAAGAGGCTCTGCGTCTCGCCGCTCAGAAACTGCCCATCTCGACCAAGTTTGTAGTCAAGCGCGACTATATTGAAGAATAAACAAGAAGTAAGCAAGAGACATGAAAAACGAAGTTGTTTTGAAGGAGCTCTCGACTGCCGAACTGAAGGAGAGGCTTGAGAACGAGCGCGCCAACTACCAGAAGATGGTCATGAGCCATGCTGTTTCTCCGCTTGAGAACAGCAACAAAATAAAGGAAAGTAGAAAAAATATTGCCCGCTGTCTTACCGAGCTCCGTGCACGTGAAATTGCCGCGCAAAAGTGACATGGCAATCTTGTAAATCCCACTGACAATGGAAAGAAACTTAAGAAAAGAAAGAATCGGTGTTGTGGTGAGCAACAAGATGGAGAAGTCCATCGTGGTTCTTGTCGAGCGCAAGGTGAAGCACCCGAAGTACGGTAAGTTCGTCAAGAGGTCCACCAAGTTCATGGCTCACGACGAGAAGAATGAGGCCGGTATGGGTGACACTGTGCGTATCATGGAGACTCGCCCATTGAGCAAGAACAAGTGCTGGCGTCTTGTCGAGATAGTCGAGAAGGCCAAGTAACTCTCACACTCATTAGAAAAAAGAAGAAAGATGATACAGCAAGAAACCAGAATGACAGTTGCCGACAACAGTGGTGCCAAAAGCGCCCTGTGCATCCGTGTCCTCGGTGGTACCAAGAAGCGTTATGCTTCTATCGGTGACACCATCGTGGTGGCAATCAAGGATGCCATTCCAAGCGGCAACGTGAAGAAGGGTAGTGTTTCGAAGGCAGTCGTTGTTCGTACCAAGAAGGAGATTCGTCGCAATGATGGTTCTTACATACGTTTCGACGACAATGCTTGCGTCCTGCTCACTGCTTCAGACGAGCTTCGCGGTACGCGTATCTTCGGACCCGTTGGCCGTGAGTTGCGCGAGAAACAGTTCATGAAGATTGTTTCCTTGGCACCCGAGGTATTGTAAACAAAACAAGAAAAGAAGAAGAAATGAAACTGCACGTTAAGAAGGGGGACATGGTCAAGGTCATCGCTGGCGACGACAAGGGTAAGGTCGCCAAGGTGCTGAAGGTTATCCCCGAAAAGAACCGCGCCATTGTTGAGGGTGTCAATGTGAATAAGAAACACACAAAGCCTAATGCGCGAAACACGCAGGGCGGCATCGTGGAGCAGGAGGCTTCCATACACATCTCGAATCTGATGGTTATGGATGGCAAGACTCCCACTAAGATTGGCCGTCGTGTGGATGAGAAAACAGGCAAACTGGTCCGTTATTCTAAAAAAACCGGAGAGGAGATTAAGTAATGGCATATATTCCCACACTGAAAACCAAGTACAAGGAGGAGATACTGCCCGCTCTTATGAAAGAGTACGGCTATAAGACTGTCATGCAGGCTCCTCGTCTGAAGAAGATTACTCTCAACCAGGGTCTTGGCAAAGCTGCCATCGCCGACAAGAAGGTTATCGACAAAGGCATTGAGGAGATGACTGCCATCACTGGTCAGAAGGCAGTTGCGACCAAATCGCGCAAGGATATTTCCAACTTCAAGTTGCGTCGCGGTATGCCGATTGGTGTGCGTGTGACTCTGCGCGGAGAGCGTATGTATGAGTTCCTTGAGCGTCTTGTCACTGCATCAATTCCTCGTATCCGTGATTTCCGCGGTATCAATGATAAGGGTTTTGATGGTAAGGGAAACTACACCTTTGGTATTTCTGAGCAGATTATCTTCCCGGAGATTGACATTGACAAGATTGACCGTATACAGGGTATGGACATCACTTTCGTGACCTCTGCCGAGACCGACCGTGAAGCCATGTCGCTGCTCAAGGCTTTCGGACTTCCGTTCAAGAACCAACAAAAACAAGCATAATGGCGAAAGAATCAATCAAAGCAAGAGAGCGCAAAAGAGCCAAGATGGTGGCAAAGTATGCTGCAAAGCGCGCTGCACTGAAGGAGATAGTCCGTAAGGGCGATCCCGAAGAGGTAGAGAAAGCTGTTGTTGCCCTGCAGAAGCTCCCCAAGAACGCTTGTCCTATCCGTCGGCATAACCGCTGCCAGCTGACAGGGCGTCCTAAGGGGTATATGCGTCAGTTTGGTATCAGCCGTATCAACTTCCGCGAGATGGCTGTGTCGGGTCTCATTCCCGGAGTGAAGAAGGCGAGCTGGTAATACAGTGTATCACAGAAGAAAGAATATTGGTAGCTTTGCAAGTTGGCACAACACCAATACTACAAAACTTAAAATCAATTAAAAATGGTAACAGATCCTATTGCAGATTACCTGACCCGGATGCGCAACGCAATTGCGGCAAAGCACCGTGTTGTGGAAATCCCTGGCTCCAAGCTGAAGAAAGAGATTACAAAAATCCTCTTTGAGAAAGGCTACATTCTGAACTACAAGTTCATCAATGAGGGAGCCCACAACCAGAGCATCAAGATTGCTCTGAAGTATCACCCCGTGACCAAACAGTCGGCTATTGCCGAGCTTAAGCGTGTCTCCACGCCTGGTCTTCGCAAGTATGTCTCGGTTGACGAAATGCCGCGCGTTCTCAATGGACTTGGCATTGCCATCGTTAGCACCTCGAAGGGTCTTATGACCGACAAGGAGGCTCGCACGCTCAATGTCGGCGGTGAGGTATTGTGTTACATCAGCTAAAAGAGAGGAGAAACAGGAAATGTCAAGGATTGGTAAGATGCCGATTCACCTGCCCCAGGGTGTCGAGGTGAATATCTCGGACGACAATGTCCTTACTGTCAAGGGTAAGTTGGGTGAGCTTCATCAGAAGGTCGACCCCATGATTCATATGAATGTGGAGGATGGTGTTCTCCATTTCACTCGCCCCAATGATGAGAAGCAGACCAAGGCAATGCATGGTCTTTATCGTGCGCTGGCAGCCAATATGGTGAAGGGTGTGAGCGAAGGGTTCAAGACCGTGCAGGAAGTGATTGGTGTCGGCTACAAGGTGCAGGCAAACGGCAATGTCATGGAGATGGACTTGGGCTATTCGCACAAGATTTTCTTCGAACTTGCACCGGAAATCAAGGTTGAGACTGTAACCGAGAAAGGTAAGAATCCGGTCATTACGATGACCTGCGCCGACAAGGAGATACTGGGCATGGCCGCTGCGAAGATTCGCTCGCTGCGCAAGCCGGAGCCCTATAAAGGCAAGGGTATTCGCTTCCAGGGTGAAGAGATTCGCAAGAAAGCCGGTAAGGCCGCTGCTAAGTAAGGCTGCTGCTTGAGTAGAAAAGAAAGCCAAAATCACTACAATTATGGCAACTAAAAAAGACATAAGAAGACAGAAAATAAAATATCGCATCCGTCACAAGGTCTCCGGAACTGCCGAGATGCCTCGCCTGTCGGTTTTCAGGAGCAACAAGGAAATCTATGCCCAGGTGATTGACGATGTGAAGGGCGTGACACTGACCGCTGCCTCTTCCAGGGAGAAGGGCTTTGAAAAGAGTGGCACGAAAAGCGAAGTGGCCGCAAAGGTCGGCAAAATCGTTGCCGAGCGCGCTGTTGCCGCAGGTATTAGCGCAGTTGTTTTTGACCGTAATGGTTACCTCTATCATGGCCGTGTGAAGTGTTTGGCCGATGGTGCCAGAGAAGGTGGACTTAAATTCTAAAGTATCATGGCAGAAGTAAACATTAACAGAGTCAAGTCTAGCGACATAGAGTTCAAGGATCGTCTTGTTGCTATCAACCGCGTGACGAAAGTGACCAAGGGTGGTCGCACGTTCACCTTCGCTGCCATTGTTGTCATTGGCAACGAGAACGGTGTGGTCGGATATGGTCTTGGCAAGGCCAAAGAAGTCCAGGCTGCTGTGCAGAAAGGTGTGGATGACGCAAAGAAAAATCTCATCCGCATTCCGGTTCTGAAGGGAACCATCCCCCACGAGCAAGTAGGTAAGTATAGTGGAGCCCGGGTGTTCCTGAAACCTGCTGCGCCCGGTACCGGTGTCATCGCTGGCGGCGCCATGCGCGCTGTCCTTGAAAGTGTGGGTGTGAAGGACGTTCTTGCAAAGTGCAAGGGGTCGTCAAATCCCCACAGTGTGGTGAAAGCCACCATCGATGCCCTTCTCAAGATGAAGGATCCTTACATGGTAGCCCAGCTGCGCGGTGTTTCCCTCGACAAAGTGTTTAACGGATAACATAGGAGGAAGTACAAAATGGCAGAGAAGTTAAGAATCAAACAGGTTAGGAGCATCATTGGCCGTCCTGCTCGCCAGAAGCGCACGATGGAGGCTCTCGGTCTGCGCCGCATCAACCACACTCGTGAGGTTGTCGCCACTCCGCAGATTCTTGGCATGATTGAAAGTGTGAAACACCTCATCACTGTTGAGGAAATCTGAAACCACGAAAAGAAGAAAGGATACCAGAATGAACTTAAGCAATCTTAAACCTGCTGAAGGCTCTATAAAACATTCAAAGCGCGTCGGTCGCGGCGCAGGTTCCGGCAAGGGCGGTACCTCCACCCGTGGTAACAAGGGTGCCAAGTCGCGCTCTGGCTACCACCAGAAGGTGGGCTTCGAGGGTGGCCAGATGCCTCTCTATCGTCGCGTGCCCAAGTTCGGCTTCAAGAACATCAACCGCATTGAGTATGTCGGTGTGAACATCGACACCATCAATGCACTGGCCGAAGCCAAGAACATTACTGACTTTACCCCAGAGGTGCTGCACCAGAACGGTCTGCTGTCATCGAAAGACAGGGTGAAGATACTCGGACGCGGCGAACTCGGCAAGGCTGTCAACGTCACCGCTCACGTTTTCTCCGCAGCCGCCAAGGCCGCCATCGAGGCAAAGGGTGGCACCGCTACCGTTGTTGAATAAACAAGACTGTTGTAATGAAGCGATTTATACAGACAATCAAGAACATCTGGTCCATTGAAGACCTGCGGAAGAGAATCCTCTACACATTGGGGCTGGTTCTTATCTACCGCATTGGTTCTTATGTCGTGCTTCCTGGAGTTGACCCATCGCAGCTCCAAGGATTGCAGCGGCAGGGTTCCGAGGGTCTGATGGGTCTGCTCAACATGTTCTCCGGCGGTGCGTTCTCAAACGCATCAATCTTCGCGCTGGGCATTATGCCGTATATCACAGCGTCGATTGTGATACAGCTGCTTGTCATGGTGGTGCCTTACTTCCAGAAGATGCAGCGCGACGGCGAGAGCGGCAGGCGTAAGATGAACCAGATTACCCGCTGGCTCACTGTGTTAGTCACAGCCATGCAGGCTCCTGCCTACATCACCAACATGATGTACCAGCTTGGCGCTTCTTCAACGGCCATCTATCCATTCGATGGGAGTGCTCCTTCGCCCTTTTTCTGGGTTAGCAGCATCATCATCTTGATTTGTGGCACGCTGTTTGTCATGTGGCTCGGTGAGAGAATTACCGACAAGGGTGTTGGTAACGGCATCTCTCTCCTCATCATGATTGGTATCATCGCCCGTTTGCCGTTTGCCCTCTCAGCCGAGTTCGCCTCGCGCCTTTCCGAGGGTGGCGGCCTTGTGATGTTCCTCTTCGAGATTGTGGTTCTGCTCGCGGTCATCCTGCTGGTCATTCTCCTTGTGCAAGGCACTCGTCGCATACCTGTGCAGTATGCCAAGCGCATTGTTGGCAACAAGCAGTATGGCGGTGTCCGCCAGTACATCCCCATCAAGGTGAATGCAGCTGGTGTCATGCCCATCATCTTCGCGCAGGCCATCATGTTCCTTCCCGTCACGATTATGGGATTTTCCGGGAACACGAGCAGCAAGTTTGCCATGGCGTTTGCCGACTACAACAGTTTTTGGTATAATCTGGTGTTTGCCATCCTTGTGATAGTGTTCACCTTCTTCTACACTGCAATCGCCATCAACCCCAACCAGATGGCTGACGACATGAAGAAGAACGGTGGCTTTATCCCTGGCGTGAAACCTGGCAAAAAAACCGCAGAGTATCTTGAGAACATCCTGTCGAGGATCACTCTTCCGGGTTCGGTGTTCTTGGCTGTTGTGGCAATTCTGCCGGCCATTGTGCGCCTGTTTGGTGTCAACACGCAGTTTGCGCAGTTCTATGGCGGCACCTCGTTGCTCATTTTGGTCGGTGTCATCCTCGATACCCTCCAGCAGATTGAGAGCCACCTGCTCATGCGCCACTACGACGGTCTCACCAAGACGGGTCGTATAAAGGGGCGTACCTCAATGTCAATCCAAGCATAAAGCTCGGCAAGGAATGATTCTGCTCAAGACAAAGGAAGAAATAGAGCTTATTCGTGAAGCCGGCCTCCTCCTCGGGAAAACTCTCGCGGAGGTAGGCCGTCATATTCGCCCAGGTGTCACCACCTCGTTCCTCGACCGCATCGGTGAGCAGTTCATCTGCGACAATGGTGCGAAGCCTTTGTGCAAGGGCTTTGAGGGTTTCCCCTCGGCCTTCTGCATTTCGGTGAACGATGTTGTTGTGCACGGCATTCCTGGTGAGGTCTTTCTCAAGGAGGGCGACAACATTTCCCTCGATTGTGTTATTGAACTCAACGGCTATGTTGCCGACTCGGCGTACACCTTTCCTGTCGGGGAGGTGTCGTCCGAGATGGCCAGGCTGATGCGCGTCACGAAGGAGGCTCTCTTCATAGGCCTTGACAAGTGCAAGGCCGGCAACCGTGTTGGCGACATCAGCAACGCCGTGCAGATGCATTGCGAGAAGAACGGCTACTCTGTGGTGCGCGAGCTTTGCGGCCATGGTGTGGGCTTCCAGATGCACGAGTCGCCCAATGTTCCTAATTTCGGCGTGCGCGGCACCGGCCCGTTGCTGAAGGAGGGCATGGTGATTGCGGTGGAGCCGATGGTCTGCATGGGTTCGAAGAATGTGAAGTTCTCCAAGGAAGACGGCTGGACTTGCAGCACCCGTGACGGCAAGCCTGCGGCGCACTTCGAGCACACCGTGGCCATCACACCCGAAGGCCCCGACATTCTGACTACATTCGATTTTATTGAGAACGGTAAGTAATAAATCAAAATGGCAAAACAGGCTTCCATACAGTTAGACGGAACAGTTGTCGAGTCGCTCGGCAACGCCATGTTCCGTGTCGAGTTGGAGAATGGACATCAGATAATAGCCCATATATCCGGCAAAATGCGTCTGCATTACATCAAGATCCTGCCCGGCGACAAGGTGCAGATCGAGATGTCGCCCTACGACCTTTCAAAAGGCCGCATTACCTACCGTCACAAATAGACTTCGAAACACACACACGATTAATAATTACACCAAAATGAAAGTAAGAGTTTCAGTAAAGAAGAGATCGCCCGAGTGCAAAGTGGTGCGTCGCCATGGGGTGGTCTACGTAATCAACAAGAAAAATCCGAAGTTCAAGCAGAGACAAGGATAATTAAAGAACAAAAGAACAAAAGGAATTTATGGCACGTATTGCAGGTATTGATTTACCGAAGAACAAAAGAGGCGAAATCGGTCTGACCTACATCTACGGAATCGGACGCAGCACCGCAAAGGAAATACTGGCAAAGGCCGGTATCGACGAGGGCAAGAAGGTCCAGGACTGGACCGACGAGGAGCAGAACACCCTCCGCAACATCATCAACGATGAGTACAAGGTGGAAGGCGCCCTTCGTTCCGAGGTGCAGATGAACATCAAGCGACTGATGGACATTGGCTGCTACCGCGGCGTCCGTCACCGTCTTGGACTTCCCCTTCGCGGCCAGAGCACCAAGAACAACGCCCGCACCCGCAAAGGCAAGAAGAAGACCATCGCCAACAAGAAGAAAGCTACCAAGTAAGAGAGGAATGTAGCGCCCCGGCCGCGGATTAGAATGTAGAATGTAACAGAAGCGTCCGGTAACAAAAAACAAAAGAAAATCAAGCAAACAAATGGCAAAAACTTCAAAACCGACCAAAAAGAGAGTCGTAAAAGTTGAACCTCAAGGAAGGGCTTGCATCTTCGCGTCCTTCAACAACGTCATCATCTCGCTGACGAACAACGCCGGTCAAGTGATTTCTTGGTCGTCTGCTGGAAAAATGGGCTTCCGCGGATCGAAGAAAAACACTCCGTATGCCGCCCAGATGGCTGCGGAAGATTGCGGCAAAGTTGCTTACGATTTGGGCCTGAGAAAAGTGAAGGTCTTTGTGAAAGGACCCGGTCAAGGACGTGAATCTGCAATCCGCGCGATCAACACCTGCGGAATTGAGGTGACCGAGATAACCGACATCACCCCGCTGCCGCACAATGGTTGCCGCCCCCCGAAGCGCCGCCGTGTGTAATTATTAATCACTAAAAGAGCATAGAAAAAAATGGCAAGATACACTGGTCCGAAGACCAAAATAGCAAGAAAGTTCCACGAGCCCATCTACGGCCCGGACAAGAGCTACGAGAAGAAACCCTATGCCCCCGGTATGCACGGCCAGAGCCGTCGCCGCGGCAAGCTGTCGGAGTACGGCGTGCAGCTTCAGGAGAAGCAGAAGGCCAAGTATACCTACGGCATTCTCGAGCGCCAGTTCCGCAAACTCTACGCCGAGGCCTCGCGCCGTGGCGGCATCACCGGTGAGGAGCTGATGAAGCTCATCGAGGCGCGCCTTGACAACGTCGTCTACCGCCTTGGCATTGCCCGCAGTCGCGCACAGGCACGCCAGCTCGTGTCGCACCGCCACATCGCCGTCAACGGCGAGGTGGTCAACATCCCCTCCTACTCGCTCCGCGAGGGCGACGTGGTGTCTGTCCGCGAGCGCAGCAAGTCGCTCGAGGTCATCACCGACTCGCTTGCTTCGCGCGGCACCAACTACCCCTGGCTTGAGTGGGACGCCAACGCCATGAGCGGCAAGTTCGTCAGCTTCCCGCAGCGCAGTGACATCCCTGAGAACATCAACGAACAGCTCATCGTCGACCTGTATTCGAAGTAAACGCAGTAGCCCTCGGGAGAGGTAAATGCCCGGCAGAGTGCCAGGGCACCACATCAAACAAAGAAAGGAAAATAAATGGCAATACTATCATTCCAGAAACCCGACCAGGTGGCAATGCTCGAAGCCGATGACTTCCACGGCATCTTCGAGTTCCGTCCGCTGGAACCCGGCTACGGCACCACCATCGGCAACGCTCTGCGTCGCGTACTCCTCTCTTCGCTCGAAGGCTACGCCATCACCTCGGTTCAGATTGAAGATGTCGACCACGAGTTCTCCTCGCTCCCTGGAGTGGTCGAGGACATGACCGACATCATCTTGCGGCTTAAGCAGATACGCTTCCGTCGCCAGATTGAAGACACCGAGCACGAAAAAATCAGCTTCACCGTCACCGGCAAGACCGTTTTCACCGCCGGCGACCTCAACAGCAACCTCAATGGTTTCCAGGTGCTCAATCCCGACATCGAGATCTGCCACATGGAACCCACCACGGCGCTCAACATCACCCTCACCATCGACAAGGGGCGGGGCTATGTGCCGGCCGAGGAGAACAAGCGTGCCGCCGACCCCATCGGCGTCATCGCCATCGATTCCATCCACACCCCCATCAAGAAGGTGATGTATGCTGTCGACGACTTCCGCGTCGAGCAGCGCACCGACTACGAGAAGCTGACCTTCGAGATTGAGACCGACGGCTCCATACATCCGAAAGAGGCTCTGAAAGAGGCGGCCACCATCCTCATCCAGCACTTCATGCTGCTCTCCGACGAGCACATCACGCTCGATGTGGAAACCAAGCCCGCACCCGAAGAGTTCGACGAGACCACCTCGCACATCCGCCAGCTGCTGAAGACCAAACTCACCGACCTCGACCTCTCGGTCCGCGCGCTCAACTGCCTCAAGGCAGCCGAGGTGGAGACCCTGGGCGAGCTCGTGGCCTTCAACAAGAGCGACCTCCTAAAGTTCCGCAACTTCGGCAAGAAGTCGCTCACCGAGCTTGAGAACCTCGTGGCGTCGAAGAACCTCGAATTCGGCATGAATTTAACAAAGTATAAACTTGATAAAGAATAAGAAACAGATATGAGACACGGTTGCAAAGTAAATCACCTCTCCAGGACTCACGCCCACCGCGTTGCTATGCTTTCCAACATGGCCACGTCGCTCATCATGCATAAGCGCATCGAGACCACCGTTGCCAAGGCCAAGGCGCTGCGCGTCTATGTGGAGCCGCTCATCAACCGCTCGAAAGAGGACAGCACCCACAATCGCCGCATCGTCTTCAGCTACCTGCACAGCAAGGAGGCCGTCAACGAGCTCTTCCGCGAGGTGTCGCAGAAGGTGGCCCAGCGCCCCGGCGGCTACACCCGCATCCTCAAGACCGGCATACGCCACGGCGACAACAGCGAGATGTGCATCATCGAGCTGGTCGACTACAACGAGAACATGCTGAAGGAGGCTGCCACCAAGAAGTCCAAGACCACCCGCCGCTCGCGCGGCAAGAAGGCCGAGGCTGCGCCTGTGGCCGAGGAAGCCCCGAAAGCAGAGTGAGAACAACCAGCCTTTCAAAGGCTTGAACCATGGGGCCCCGCCGTTGCGGGGCTCTTTTTTTTTGCCTGCCGGTGGATGGGCCGAAGCCGCCCGCCTGTCTTGCAAACGGTTGGTTTGCTGCGTGTTGCGTGTAGGCTATGTTGCCAAGTGCTTGTGTCATAATGTAGTACGGCGTCAAGGCAATGTCAGGGCCGTCTGTTCTTCGATTGTTCTCCGATTGTTCTTCGATTGTTCTTCGATTTAGTATCGGAGAACAATCGAAGAACAATCGCACATCAATCGGAGAACAGGCGTTCCGTCCACGGTGAATGGGGCGCGCTGTGGTGAGGAGGGGCTGGGAGGGAGAGGGGGCGCGGGGGGATTGCTCTTTCATAAAAAATCAAAAAAATGTCGCGGTTAGAAAAAAAATGTCTATATTTGCAGCGTGAAATATACCGTCGCGGAGTGTGCGCGGAATGCCGCCTCCAGTTGGTAATAAACGATTTAGGCAAGAATTTGAACGAAAGAAAATATTAATCATCAAACAACAAACGCAATGAAAAAAGCACTATTAGCTCTTGGTTTGGTCATGTGCGGCTCGCTCGTGATGGCCCAGACCGCGAAGAAGGTGCAGAAGCCCCTTGTCGGTGAGCGTGCCGACATCAAGATTGCCACCGCCCCGGTGGACTACAAGGCTTCCATCTTCACCAAGGCTGACGACGTCGTCGTCAAGACCTTCACCTTTGCGCAGACCGAGATGACCGGCATCACCTACGGTGAGACCGCCGCGGTCAACGCCGGTGACATGCTCGACGGCTCGGCTGTAGCCGCCGCCGATGCCCACGGCATGGGCTATGCCAACTCCTACTGGGCGCGCATCAACAGCATCGAGGACTGCCCCAGCGCGACCGACACCACCGTCGGCAAGAACTTCGTGGCCACCTACCCCAATGCCTACAACTATGGTGCCAACAGCCTTCGCACCTACATGGGTGAGCCCAACAACATCACCGAGGACAACGGCTTCATGTTCATCAGCCTCATCGAGCACTTCATGAGCCAGCCCATCAACGCCTACTTCACGCTGCCCAGCCAGGCCCTGCCTGCCGGCGCGAAGGTTGTCGACGTGCAGTTCCGCCAGTTCTACCGCAAGTTCTACGACCACACCTACATCGACTACAAGCTGGCCGATGGCTGGCACAGCGTCGAGGTGAACGTCGTCAACGTCGACGTTGACGTGAACGGCACTGGTTCGGCCGCCTACGTCTGCACCCTTCCGGCCGCTGTGGGCGAGAGTGGCAACGCCGAGCTGCGCTTCCGCGCTTTCGGCAACACCGGCAACCAGCTCCAGCCTCATGGCTACATGTGGGCTGTCGATGAGGTGAGCATCGTTGTTCCCGGCTCCGAGGCTCGCTGGAGCTTCAGCCAGAACGGCTACCTCGATGGTTTCTACGGTATGCTCCCCCAGGGCTTCGAGATTCCTATGGGCTTCACCACCAGCGCCCGCAACCGCGGCGTGGCCGACCTGACCAACGTCAAGCTCAGCGTGAAGCACCACCTCAAGGACGAGGCTACCGGTGAGTTCACCACCACCAACGTCGTCTCGGCCAGCCAGGCCAACATGCCCAGCGGCGATGTCAGCAAGGACTATATCCTTGAAATCAACGAGCGCGGCACCATGGTTCCCGGTGTCGGCCTCAACGGCAACACTTATGGCAACACCGGTGTCGGTATCCCCTATGCCCAGACGTGGCCCCTCTATTGGGAGACTTACGGCGACAGCGCCGACGTCCTGAAGGCGCAGGGCTGGGGTCTTGCCAGTCTGCCCACCGAGGTTGAGGGCAAGAACTTCTTCTCCATCGTGGGCGAGGCCGACGGTGGCGAGAACGGCTTGAGCACTGTTGTTGCCGACACCATGGCCTACACCGTTTCGACCTACATGGACGAGGATGCAAACCGTGGCCTCATCGCCGGCTACCGTTGGTCGCACGACAACGGTGTCATCCCCTCCAACTCCGAGTTCTCCTATCAGTTCACCGCCGACGGCTACGTCACCTACCAGGGTGAGGACCAGTATGCCCCCGGCTACGAGCTGTTCACCCGCTACACCAGCCCCGCCGCCATCCCGCTCGATGGCAGTGGCAATCCTTGGGTCATCCGCGGTGTTGAGTATGTCACTGCCACCACGCTGGCCTCGATCAGCAACTTCGGCGGCACGCTGATTACCCCGCTCGCCCTGCAGTTCGCAATTCTCGAGGGCGACACCGACTACAACATCTACTACATGAACACTGGTCTTTCCAGCAGCGACGTGGTCTCCGTGCCCATCTCGGCCAAGCCCGAGGAGGAGTATGGCTACACCATGCCCGATGCCAAGTACCGTGCCCTGAACGTCACCTTCCCCAACCAGCCTGCCCTGCAGCCCTCGACGGCCTACCTCTTCGGCTACGAGAACCAGAGCGGCGGCCCCTTCTCGGTGGCTGAGATTCGTTCCTACTTCCGCGTCAATGCCGACAGCAGCAGCTACTACCGCGACAACGAGGAGCTGGCCGACTATTCCTTCCAGCTCAACCCGCTGCTCAAGGTGTATGATGTCTACTGCTACGACCCCGTCAACGGTAATGCCCAGACGCACACCATCAGCGGTTGGAACATCGATGTCTATCCCATGATCCGTGCCATCGTCGGCCCGGCAGTCGAGATTCCCACATTCGAGATTTCCTTCGATTGCGGCAACACCGAGGGTGAGTACTGGTTCGGTACGCTGAACTACAATGAGAACATCTGCGGCGAGGTGGGCGAGTTCTATGAGGGCAGCTCCTACAGCTTCAACGTGTTCCCCGGCGCCGACAATGAGGACGAGGAGGGCGTCTACGGCAACCGCGTCATCACCGACATCAAGATCAACGGTGTTTCGCAGAACCTCAAGGACACCACCATGTTCATCCCGCGCAACTACGACGTCGTCAACAGCGACCATCAGGATTGGGACGTGATGCTCGAGCGCAGCTACTACGAGATGTCTGTCCGCAACATCAGCGACAACTACATCATCACCGTCGAGACCGAGGAGCGCGAGCTCTCCATCAACGATGTTGAGAACTACGTCAAGGTTGCCCTTGCCCCGAACCCCGCCACCCAGCAGGTGCGCGTCGACGTGGCCGGTGTCAACGGCATGGTTGACTGCAGCATCATCGACATGAGCGGCCGCGAGGTCTACAGCTCGAAGTTCAACGCCTCCAACGAGCAGGTCATCGACCTCTCCAACATCCCCGCTGGCGCCTACTTCGTGCGCATCACCAACTCCACCTTCAGCAAGGTTGAGAAGCTCATCGTCCGCTAAGCGGATTCCAACTGGGCTAAATACAACAGAAGCCCCCGGCTGCAAGGCCGGGGGCTTCTGTTTTTTAGTGCCGCTATGCGCTATAGCACGTTGCCGAGCTGTTCCTTGATTTTCTCCAGCTCGTCCTTCATCACCACCACCAGGCGCTGTATCTCCACGTGGTTGGCTTTCGACCCTGTGGTGTTAATCTCGCGCCCCATCTCCTGCGCCACAAAGCCCAGTTTCTTGCCGCACACCGGCTCGTTGGCCATGGTCTGCCGGAAGTAGTCTATGTGCTTCTGCAGCCGCACCTTCTCTTCGGTTATGTCCAGTTTCTCCAGGTAGTAAATCAGCTCCTGCTCGAAGCGGTTCCTGTCCACCTCTTTTATTTCGGCATCCGCCATCCACTTGCGGATGCGTTCTTTTGCCGTTGTAATGCGCTCCTGCTCGTGTTGCGGTATCTCTGCCAGCATTTGCTCGATGCGGTCCACATGGAGTGCGAAATCGGCCTCCAGCACGCCGCCCTCATGGCTGCGGAATTCGTCGCATTGGTCTATTGCTTGCTTGAGCGACGCCTCGAATGCCTCCCAGTCGGTGTCGGCGGTGTCGGCGCCCTCTGTGGCCTCCCACACGTCGTTCATCGTGGCTATGCTTGCCAGCAGGTTGCCGTCATTGGCGCCCAGGCTGTCAGCCAGAGCCTTCAATGCATTGTAGCGCGCGGCGAGCAACCGGGTGTTCATGTTGGCTGTTGCGGCGCCTCCTTCCTCGCTGACAATGCATTCCACCTTGCCTCTCTCCAGCATTCCCAGCATGGCCCTCACCTGCAGCTCGTGCTGGCGCAGCGATGGGGGCATCTTCACTATCAGGTCAAGCTGCTTGCTGTTGAGCGTTTTTATCTCTATGTTGTACTTTTTCGTGCCGCAGTTGCATTGAACTTTGGCATAGCCTGTCATTGACTTCATCTTGGTTGTATTGTGTTATTGTTGAAGTATCAGTTTGTTGAAGCCGGGTGTGGCGTGGGTTGCCATCTGTCCGTTGTCGTCGTAAATGAAGAACACGGCGTCTGTGCCGCGCTCTCCTGGGTGGTGAGAGATGAAACTCAAGGCACTGTCGAGCCCCATTACCATGTATGCCGTTGCCATGGCGTCGGCCAGCCAGCTGCTTTCCTCCACGACCGATGCGCTGAGAAGGGTGTGCTGCACAGGGCGTCCTGTCGAGGGGTCGATGGTGTGGGAATAGCGCACTCCGTCGCGCTCGTAGAACTTGCGGTAACTGCCCGACGTGACGACCGAGGCGTTGTCCAGCCCTATCGCGAGCTGTACAGTAGGGGCACTCTCCGCGCTGGCGGCGGGTTTCTCAATACCCACGCGCCAAAGTCCTTTGCCGTTTTTCCGGCCATGTGCCACCACCTCGCCGCCGATGTCGACCAAATAGTCGCTTATTCCCCGGCTTTCGAGCATCTTGGCTACCAGGTCTGAGCTGTAGCCCTGCGCGATGGCGTTGAAGTCCAACTCGGTTGCTGCATTGTCACGAACCAGACGGTTGCCGACGACAGCTATGGGCGAGTGTGCCTCGTCAAGCAGTGTTGCCAGCCTTGCGCTGTCGGGCTCGGTGCGTTCTTTGAAGCTGAAGCCCCAGGCTTGAACCAGTTTGCCCACTCGAGGGTCGAAAGCCCCGTTGGTGTAGTCCATGATGTCGATGGAATGGTGGGTGAGCGCAAGGAGGATGTCGTCGAGCGAGTCGGTGAGCCCGGCATTGATCTGACGCAGCAGCGAGCTGTCCACCCACAACGATGCCGACTGGTCGAAGGCCTCAAGCAGCGAGTCGATTGAAGGCTGCAGGTCGCGGTTTAGCCTGTCGTAGTACTGGATATTATAGTATGTCCCTTGCGCCACCCCATAGAGCACATGCCTCTGCGCCTGTTGGCAGCCCGCCACGGCCAGTGCCGAGGCCACCAAAAAGAAAAAGCGTCCGGCACGGCGGTGCTGAACGCTTTGCGATTGTCGTGATAGACGCTTCATTTACTTGTTGACAATAATCTTGCGGGTGATGTTCTTGCCGTCGGCGCTGTTGACGCGCAGCGTGTAGTGACCCGATGCAAGACCGGCCAGGTCGATGGTGACCGAGTTGCCTGCGGCCTGACGGGACACAAGCTGCTGACCCACCTCATTGTATACCTCTACGCCACGCAGAGCCTCGGTGCACTCGATGGTGACAAAGCGGCTGGCGGGGTTGGGGTAGACATTGACGTTGAGGCTCTCGACCTCGCCAATGCCGAGGTTGGAGGTGACGGTAATCCAGTTGGTGGCAGTGCAGTTGGTGGTGCTGGTGCTCTGCAGGCGCACGTCGGTGTTGGCGGTGACGTTGGTGAGAACAAGCGAGTCGCTGGTCGACACCACATTGTTACTGTTGCCCATATACCAGGCGTAGTTTCTGATCGGAGCGCTCTCGGCAGTGGGGACGGCGTGCAGCACAGTGCTCTCGCCCGGCTGAAGCATCCAGTCGCCCTCGATGTCGACGGTGGGAGTGTAGTTGATTGTGAGCTTGAGGTTGGCTATCTTCAAGCAGTTGTATTCGTTGCGCGCGTCGAGGGTGTCGCGGTACTCACCGCTGGTGGTGAAGATGCCGATAACCTCGTCGCCAGCCATCCATTTGAAGCTGTCGCACTCGCTGACCACCGTGTCGGTGATGGTCTTCGTGTTGAGTGTCAGCACAAGGTGGGCGATGCTGTCGTAGCACGAGCCGGTGCCGCTCTGGTTCTGCGAATGCTCGTAGTGGATGAGAACGGTGTCGATGACGATGGGCTCGGTGCCCTTGTTGGTGAATGTGTGCTTGTCACCGCGCTTGGAGTCGGCCTTGAAACTGTATTCGTCGCAGGCGGTCACGACGGCGTCGGTCGGACGGTTGCGCTTCTCAGGATTGCGCAGGGTGAGGTGCACGGTGCGCATTGTGCGGCACTGAGTGCTAGTGCTCTTGACGTAGATGTAGGGGCGGCCGTCGGCGGTCTGGCTGTAGTAGCCGGAGGCGCGGAGCGTGTCGTAGCCGTCGACAAGGGCGTGGGTGGTGGGGTTCTCCACTTTGAACTTGTCGTTGCCCGAACCGGTGCCGTAGACCCACTCCTCGCCACAGTAGTACTTGTTGATGGTGTCGTACTCGTTAACCATGGTCAGCACGAGCGTGTAGCGCGTGGAGCAGCCGCCGTCCTCGCCCTCAACGAGCACCGAGACGGTGGTGTCGGTGGTGTAGTCGTAGGTGTTGCCGGGGTTGGGCAGGGCTTTGTTGTAGTTGCTCCAACGGTAGGTCGCGCCGCAGTAGCTGACGAAACTCGTGTCGTTCTGCACGCCGGTGAAGGCCAGCTGTATGGCGGCAAGGCTGTCGCAACCGCCGACGGTGCTCTTGAAGAGTTTGTAGTGCACGTCGGTGTTGGTGATGGTGTCGGTGCCCCACATGTAGAAGCAGCCGGCCGTAATCTGTTCGGGCTCGGTGTTGAGGGTGTCGTTGTTGCTTTTGACGATGACGAGGTCAAGCGTGTTCTGCACCTCGCAGTCGCCCTCGTTGTAGCTGTTGGTGTAGACACCGGTCTCAAAGATGGTGTCGCGCCAGTCGGGTTTGAAGAAGTCGCAGGCCACCTGGTGCACAGTGTCAACCTGCATTCCTGTGAAGGCTGTGACCGTGAGCGTGACCACGCTGTCGCAGCCAGCGGCGGTGGTGAGGGTGAGGGTGTGCGGCTCGTTGTCGGTAATCACCATGTCGCCCCAGGTGTAGTTGCAGCCGGCCTCGACCTCGACATTGATGTCGCTGTAGGTGGGGTTGACGGTGAGGGTGAGGTGCTTGTTCATCTCGCAGTCGCCCTCAACTATCGTCTCCTCCACATCGGTGCTCTCGGTGTAGACCGTGCCCCATGGGGCGGTGTAGCTGCCGCAGGCCGACGCGACGATGACGCTGTCGTCGAGCGCAATCTTGACCTCGATTTTGACCACGCTGTCGCAGCCCATTGTCGAGGTAAGGGTGTCGAAGAACGTTCTGGACGAGGTGAAAGTCACGTCGTTCCAAGTGGCCGAGCAGTTGCCGGTCACCTGCTGCGCCTCGGCGGTGTCCACGTAGGAGAGCAGCTTGGTGAAGTAGAGGATGAATGTCGTGTCGCCGGTGGTGAGCGTCGTCACGGTGTCGTTGCTGTACACCGTGTTGTTGCGGGGCCAGGTGTACTGGCCGCAAGTGGTGACAGTGTCAATCTTGATCACTTGGCCGTCGTTGGCTTGTGCGAACAGAGCCGGCAGGCTCACCACGGCCATAAGCAGACTAACAAGTACTTTTTTCATCATTTCGTCTATCTTTGTTTTATTTTTATCTTGTTGTGTATTAATTTGCTGCACGCGCAACGCGTCATGTGGGCGTTGTGTCGTGAATATGCAAAGATAGCACTTTTTTTTCACATGGTGGTCGCATTGCGGAAAAAAATATGTTCTTTTGTGATTTTTTAACCACGGCAGTAGCCTGTAAGCGTCGCGGCGTGGGCAGTTTCGCCCGCTTGCGAATGCGTCATGACGCAATGCCAGGACCGTCTGTTCTTCGATTGTTCTCCGATTGTTCTTCGATTGTTCTTCGATTTTGAATCGAAGAACAATCGAAGAACAATCGGAGAACAATCGAAGAACAGACGGTGTTGACACGTAGTCAGCACGTCGTTTTGGCGGGGTGTCCAGTGGTGGGGGCAGTGCATTTTTGGGGAAGGTTGCAAACCTTTGTTTAACTATTATTAACCAAATTTGGGCTGTTTGCCTTAAATAAAAGGTGTATCTTTGCAGCCCAACAGGCGACGGGTCGCCATGAAGATTAAAATGATATCCAGTATGATAGGAGTTGTAGGCGGCGGAAGCTGGGCCACAGCGCTGGTGAAAGTGCTGCTGGAAAAGGCCGGTGTGCAGGTGATGTGGTGGGTGAGGAGCAGCGAGGCGGCTGACGCAATCAATGCCAGCGGGCGCAATCCGCGCCACCTTCGCGATGTGGTGCTTGACAGGGGGCGCGTTGTCGCCACGACCGACCTCGCCAGTGTCGTGTCGCGTTGCGAGGTGTTGCTGGTGGCTGTGCCATCGGTGTGTGTGCATGAAGTTTTCTCCGGCTTGCCGCAGGGCTGCATGAAGGGCAGCGTGGTGGCGTCGGCCGTGAAGGGCTACCTGCCCGAGACTGGGCGGAGCGTGACGAGCTTCTTTGTCGACTGCATGGGGGTCGAGGCTGGCAATGTGTGCGTTGTGAGCGGACCGAGCCATGCCGAGGAGGTGGCCTGCGGCCAATGCACGTTCCTCGAGGTGGCCTCGCCGAGCCGTGCCACTGCCCTCAAGGTGGCCGACGCGCTGCGTTGCGGCTACATACACGTCGAGGTGAGCGACCGTGTCTCCACCCTCGAGCTTTGCGGCCTTGCCAAAAATGTCTATGCCGTGGCGGCCGGTATGCTTGCCGGGCTTGGGCATGGCGACAATCTGACGGCTGTGCTTGTGGCGGCCGCCGCCAAGGAGATGTGCGGCCTGCATGGCGATGCCATGTCTTCGTTTGCCACGCTGGGCGACCTCGCCGTGACCTGTTTCTCGCGCCACAGCCGCAACCGCAGGCTGGGCGAGGCTGTGGCCTGCGGGAGGGCGGCTGGTGGCTTCTCCGCCGAGGGCGGCATGGTGGCCGAGGGCTACTATGCCTCGCTTGTGCTGCATGGGCTTGCTGCCGGGGCTGGAATGCCCGTGGCCGAGGCTGTGTACAGGGTGCTGCACTGCGGAGCCAGTGCCGAGCGCGAGATGAATGGCCTTATTGACAATGTTTTCTGAATGGATAGCTTCGACGACATTCGCCCTTTCTACGACAGCGAGATTCCGGAGGCCATGGCACGGGTGGCCGAGTGGCCCGACCTGCCGCAGGCCATAAGGTTCATCTATCCCGACGCCGACATCGAGGAGACGCGCCGCAAAATAGGGTCGGTGCAGACCATCAAGCAGTTGCAGTCAACGGTGATGAACGACGCAATAAAGCGGATAGTCCACGCCACCACCGAGGGCCTCACGTGCAGCGGAATTAGCCGCCTGAGGCGGGGCACGCCCTACCTCTTCGTCAGCAACCACCGCGACATAACCCTCGATGCCTTCCTGCTTCAGCACCTGCTGATTGAGCGCGGTTTCGACACGTCGTATATTGTCTTTGGCCAGAACCTGTTGTCGGCCCCGGTGATGTACGACCTCTTCCGTGCCAACAAGCTTGTGCGGATGCCCCGCGGAGGGTCGCCCAGGGCTTTCTACGACAGCCTGCACCACCTGTCAGACTACATCAACCACCTTGTGCGCGAGGGCAGGCATTCGGTTTGGATTGCGCAGAAGAACGGCCGCTCTAAGGATGGGGTTGACACCACGGCCGAGGCCATGCTGAAAATGCTCTGCCTGGGTGGCGGCGGCGACAGCCTGTCAACGCTGGTGTCGCTCAATCTGGTGCCGGTGAGCGTCAGCTACGAGTGGGACCCCTGCGACGCCATGAAGGCGCTTGAGCTGCACAGGCGGTCGCTGGGCGCGTACGAGAAAGCGCCCGACGAGGACTTCCGCTCGGTGGTGGCGGGGATTATTGGCGAGAAGGGGCATGTGCACCTGCACATTGGAGTGCCGCTTCAGCCCGACGAGATGGCGCCCGGCGAGGGCATGGACGTGTGCCGGCATGTGGCTGGCCTGCTCGACAGCCGCATACAGGCCGGCTATCACCTGATGCCAAGCAACTATGCGGCCTACAGCCTGTTGCATGGACGCCAGCTGCCAGGCCGGTACACCGAGCGAACCGAGGCAAAGTTGCTTCAGCGTGTGGACGATCAGCCCGACCCGAAGGTGCGCAGGCTGATGCTTGAGGCCTATGCTGCCCCGGTGGAGAGCAAGGAGAGGCTGTCAGCCCTTTGACCAAAAGCGGTCGTCGAACCCCAGCAGATAAAGGCGTTCTGTGGCGCGGGTCACCGCGGTGTAGAGCCATCGCAGGTATTCGCGGTCAAGCTGCATGTCAGGAGGCATGAAGCCAGCGTCGACTATGGCGGTGCGCCACTGTCCGCCCTGTGTCTTGTGGCATGTCAGCGAATAGGCAAACTTCACCTGCAGGGCGTTGAAGTAGGGGTTCATGCGCACCTCGCGCAGGCGGTCGGCCTTGCTGGGGAGGTCGGCGTAGTCCTCGATTACAGTTTGAAAGAGCCGCTCCTGCTCGTCGGCGGTGAGCGACGGCGCTTCGCTGTAGAGCGTGGAGAGCAGCAGTTTGCAGTCGCAGGCTGGCTCGTCGGGATAGTCTACGAAGCGCAGTGTGGCGTCGGCAAAGCGGAAACCGTATAGCTCCTGCACGTTGCGCACGCTCATCACCTCCACGATGTCGCCGTTTGCGATAAAGCCGATGTTTGACGAGTCGTCGAGCCAAAAGTAGTTGTTCTTCACCACCATCAGATGGTCTCCCGCGTTCACCTCGCCGTCGCGGTAGAGGATGCTGTTGCGAATGCCCTGGTTGAACATGTTGGCACGTTTGTTTGAGCGTGTTATGATTACCACCTCGTCGGGGTCGTTGTCGCCATATTCGCGGAAGAGGGTATCCATAAGGTCCTGCCCGTCGAGCCGCACCACGTCGTCAGACACCGAGAGCATCGGCATCCTGGCCTCGTCGGGGCCACGCATTGAGGCAATCTGTGTTCGTATTCCGGTGGCGTTGGCCAGTATGCCAGACAGTTGTTGCTGGCGCACCACCTCGGTCAGTTCACATGTGGTGGCGTTCAGACGGCAGAACGAGCGCAGGTGGTCCACGCTCAGTGCCGGACTGTCATTCTGCCCAATGGGCGGCAGCTGTGCGGTGTCGCCGATGAGCATAAGCCGACAGTGTGTGCCCTCGTACACGTAGTCAACAAGGTCTTCCAGCAGGCTTTGTCCGGTGCCTGTTGGCTCGAGGCCTATCATTGAGGCCTCGTCGACTATGAAAAGAGTGTGGCTGTGCTTGTTGACGGCACGTACGGTGCGGCGGCGACCCGTTGCGTCGACGCCGGTCATGTAAATTTTCTTATGGATTGTGAATGCTGTGTGCCCGGAATAGTTTCCCAGCACCTTTGCTGCGCGCCCCGTAGGAGCCAGAAGTACACAGCTCACCCTCAATGAGGGCAGGGTGCGAATGAGTGCCGACACCAAGCTTGTCTTGCCTGTGCCGGCGTAACCTTTCAGAAGGAAAGCGGAGCGTTGGTCGGGGTCAAACATAAAGGAAGCCATACCAACACACACCTCCCTCTGCCCCTGGGTAGGGGAGTGGGGGAAGTGTGACAGTATGAGCTTGGTGACAGCCTGCTCTACGCCAGGTGCGGCCACAGCGTCACTGCTGGTCGGCGGTGGGGGCTATCGGGCTGGCGGCCTGCACCGGGTTGCCAGTCGAGGTCACCTCGGTGTTGATTGCGTCGTTGGCGTGGTGTTTGGGGATTGCGACGGTGGCGGCAAGGCACAGCACCACCAGTATGGCGGCAAGCCACCAGGTGGCCTTCTCTATGAAGTCGGCCGACTGGCGGGCACCCAGCACCTGGGTCGGTGCGGAAAAGTTTGCGGCCAATCCACCGCCCTTGCTGTTCTGCACAAGCACCACCAATGCCAGCAATACGCAAACTATCAAGATTAGGATTACGATGAAGGTGTACATGTTGTATGTTGTGTTGTTGTTTATTACTTGTTGGCAATCGCCTGTTTAAGGCGCTCGATTCGGGGTGCAAAGATACTACTTTTTTCGGGATTGCGTGCCAAAAGATTTTCGTAGATTTCGAGCGCTTTGTCGAACTTGCTCTGTTTCTCCAGTATAACTGCCAAGGTTTCAGTGCCAAGCGATGAGTCGGCCTTGAGGCTTTTTTTGTCGCGCTCCTCTGCCGGCATGGGCTCCTCATCGCCAACATGCTGGCCGTCGGAGGTTGCGATACTCAGGAAATTTGACAAGATTACGCTTTTTGGGGCAGTTTTGAATGACACCTCCTGGTAGTTGTTGATTTCGCCAAGTATGTCGATTGGTGGCTGCTCGGTGGCTGTCTGCTGAACGGCTCCGAGCATTGAGGCAAGTTCTGCCGGGTTGCACATTGAAAGGGCTGTGGCGCGGTTCTGCTGTGGTGTGTCGAAGCCAAATGCGTGGTCGGCCAAGAGCGCCATTACGGCCACCGCTGCCGAGTGCGGGTAGCGAGCCACCATGGCGCGCAGCCAACCCCTGTCCTGCGACGTGAAGCTGTCGGGATGGGTCAACTTCTGGTTGAATTCGTTCTTGTTCATTAATCAATAGCGGTTTACCCTGAATTGCATTGCCAATGGCTCTGAAATTCGTTTTGCAAAGGTACAATATTTTTTTCGATTGGAGTGATTTTTATTTTTTGGATATTTCGAACCGCTTGTAAATAAGGGGAATATGTCAGCGTGATCCTGGCAGGTGCAATTTTTTTGTTGCTGTCTGAAAAAAAATGTGTAATTTTGCACTTCAATTTTGGGGCAGGATGGGCTCCATGCAGAGAGTAAAAATAAGACAAACAATAAAGACAGAACAAGATGAAGAGAACATTCCAACCTTCGACCAGGAAGAGAGTGAACAAGCACGGTTTCCGCAAGAGAATGTCCACTGCCAATGGCAGAAAGGTGCTTTCCGCCCGCCGTCGCAAAGGCCGCAAAAGACTGACCGTCTCTGACGAGCGATAAGATTGTGTGGCATCGATGAACGAAAGAAGTACCGTAGGGATACTTCTTTTTTCTTTTATTAAGTAGCGTGAAATGAGCCGAAGAAACAAGGAACTGCCGCTGTTGCGCGAGGTGGTGGTGGAAGATGCTGGTGCCGAGGGTAAGGCTGTGGCTAAAGTAGATGGCCTGGTGGTGTTTGTACCATTTGTTGTGCCGGGTGACGTGGTCGACATTCAACTATACAAGAAAAAGAAGAATTACGCCGAAGGCCGTGCGGTGCACTTCCATAGGTTCAGTCAGTTGAGGGTCGATGCATGTTGCCCTCATTTTGGAGAGTGTGGCGGCTGCAAATGGCAGACCATGAAATACGAAGCGCAACTGGATGCAAAGCAGAGGCAGGTGCGTGACGCGCTCGAAAGGCTTGGGCAGGTGGACTGCACAATGATGCGGCCTATCTGCGGTTCGGATAATATCTATTTTTATCGTAACAAGTTGGAGTTTACCTTCTCTACAAGGGCGTGGCTTCCCAAGAGCCAACTGCTGGAAACAGAGGCGAACGGTCATACGGGAGCTTTGGGATTTCATGTGCCTCAGTTTTTCGACAAGGTGCTCCCAATAGAGAAGTGTGTCTTACAGGCCGACCCCAGCAATGATATTCGTATGGCAGTGGGACGATATGCGATGGAGCATAATCTGCCATTCTATGACATCCGCAACCACACAGGCCTGCTCCGGAATCTTGTGCTCCGATGCTCATCGTTAGGCGACTGGATGGTAATCTTGATTGTTGCGAGTGACGATCGCGAGCTTTTCTTTCCTCTTCTGGAAATGCTACATGCCAATTTCCCGCAGATTACCTCGCTGCAATATATTATCAACACAAAGTTCAACGATTCATACTCCGATTTGGAGGTACATACTTACTGGGGCACACCATTCATTGAGGAGCAGATGGAGGCGTGGTGTGAGCATGAGGGACCGCTCCGCTTCATTATCAACCCCAAATCGTTCTATCAAACCAACTCGCCGCAGGCTCGCAAACTATATGGATTTGTGGCAGAACTTGCCGAACTGCGCCCTGACGACATACTATATGACTTATACACAGGTACAGGAACAATCGCGCTGTTTCTCGCGTCGCAGGTGAAGCGAGTGGTTGGTATTGAGTATGTGGAAGAGGCAATCGCTGATGCTCATCACAATGCCGAGCGCAATGGATTCACAAACACTGCCTTCTTTGCAGGTGATATGGCCAAGGTGCTTACTCGCCAGTTTGTTGAGGAGAATGGTCGGCCCGATGTTGTTGTCACCGACCCGCCACGTGCCGGGATGCATGAGGCTGTGGTACGGCAACTGCTTGACACAGCTCCGAGAAAGATAGTCTATGTCAGTTGCAATCCTGCGACCCAGGCGCGTGATTTGAAGCTTTTGGCAGAGCGTTACGATGTCAAGCGCATACAGCCTGTCGACATGTTTCCACATACGCACCATGTGGAGAATGTGGCCGAACTTGTACGGCGCGACTGATTTACCGACGAAAGAAAAAAGCCTCCGCATGGAGGCTTTTCTTTTCCCAAAGGCTGCAATTTATTTCTTTTTGCCTTTTTTCTGTGCGATTAGGGCTGCGCTCGGTTTGAACTTTGCCACTTTCTTGGCGGCTACCTTCACGCTTTTGCCAGTCTGCGGGTTGCGGGCAGTGCGGGCCTTGCGCTCGACGACGCTGAATGTGCCGAAGCCTACAAGACTAACCTTCTCGCCCTTGTTCAGCTCCTCTCGGATGCTCTCAATGCAGGCAGTCAGAGCCTCTTTGGCGGCTACTTTGCTCACGCCGGCTTTCTCGGCGATGGCGTTGATAAGGTCGGTTCTGTTCATTGATGGGTATGTTTGTTGGGTTAATAACTAACTCTTTGATTTTACGCTGCAAATGTAATGTTTTTTTTCGATACGCACCAAATTTTTCTTCAATTATTTTCAGCCTGTTTTTGTTGTGCGTTGTTATTGTGTTAGTTTCCAGTTTGTTATATCTGTGCCGCGTAAAAAGTCTGCTGTTGTATTTTTCTTTTTGCCAGCCATTTGCAGCTCTAAAATCTCGACAAAATAGTCGCTTGCAGCGATTTTGAGTGAGTTTTTCCCATCGCATAGAAGCCGTTGCGCAGTGTTTGTGGGTTCGTTTGTGGCGCGGCATGAGTGTATCTTGAATGCCACGGTCTCGCTTCTTTTGTTTCGCAGGGTTAATGTTGCGGAGGGGTATGGAGAGAGCCCCCTCACAAGGTGTTCAACCTCGGAGGCAGTGCGTGTGAGGTCGATCCTTGTGTCGTCCTTGAATATCTTTGGAGCAGGGCAGGGGCAGCCTTCCTGTGGGTGGGAATTAAGCAGGCCAGACTCAAGTCCGTCGAGTGTACGCACCACCAGGCTGCGTCCCATCAAGGCTAGCCTGTCGTGCAATGAGCCTGCTGTCTCGTCGGTGGCTATCGGGGTGCTTTCTTGCAGCAGGATGCCGCCCTCGTCGATGCGGTGATTGAGCATGAATGTTGTCACTCCAGTTTTCTGCTCGCCATTGATGATGGCCCAGTTGATAGGGGCGGCACCACGATAGCGAGGCAGAAGTGAGGCGTGAAGGTTGAACGTGCCGAGCGGTGGCATTGCCCAGACGCATTCGGGCAGCATACGGAAGGCCACCACAACGAAGCAGTCAGCCTGCAATTTCCGCAGGGCTTCAATGAACTCCTCGCTGCGCAGCCTCTCTGGTTGGAGCAGGGGGAGGTTGTGTGCCACAGCATATTCCTTCACAGCGCTGGATGCAGTCTTCTGTCCTCGTCCTGCAGGTCTGTCGGGTACAGTCACAACGGCAACCACTTTGTGGCTGCTGTGCATGATTGCGTCAAGGCTCTCTACTGCAAAGTCGGGGGTGCCGAAGAATACAATTCTCATATATTTGGAGAGCGAGAAGTAAATTATTTTTTGGGGGCTTGCAGCGAGTGTTGCAGCGCACACATCTTAAGAGCGGTGTGTGCGCCCTCAACCCCTTTGTTGCCGTGCTCACCACCTGACCGTGCCAGTGCCTGGTCCATATTGTCTGTGGTCAACACACTGAAGATCACGGGACGGCCATGCCTCAAGGCCACATTGGTCAGTCCCTGCGACACGGCCTGGCAAATGAACTCGAAGTGGCGCGTCTCCCCCTGTATCACGCAGCCTATGCAGATGACCGCATCCAAGTTTGGTGTCGAGGCGAGCATCATGTCGGCGGCGGTCGTCAGCTCAAATGTTCCCGGCACACGTACCGTTGTGACATTGTCTTCCTGCACCCCGCATTGCAGAAGCGTCTTGTGTGCGCCTTCGAGCATCGCGTCAGTCACCTCGGGGTTCCACTCTGCGGCTATTATTCCTATTTTGAACAGACGGCCGTCGGGTAGTGCCGACGATCCGTTTTCTGAAAGATTGGTTTTCTTCATCGTTTTAGAAGTCTTTTTGGTTAATGCCGGCCTGTTGGTTCTTGGGTCGTTTCTTGCCCTCGTGAATGATGCTTTGGTCGGCTTTGTAGTCGAGTTGCTCGCCTTTGCGCGGTTGGCGGATGCCGAAGTAACTCTTGTCAAGGTGCAGTCGCCTGGTGCGCAGTGTGTGTGTGTTGAAGTCCAGTATCCATTCGGGGTCGAAGGTCTGATAAAGGAAGCGGCACTCGAAGTGCAGGTGAGGCCCTGTGCTGTTGCCGGTCGAGCCGCCCAGCCCTATCACCTCGCCTGCGGCCACAGGCTGCCCTGTCTTTACATTTATTTTTGACAGATGTCCGTATAGGGTTTCCAGTCCGTTGGCGTGTCGCACCACGATGCAGTTGCCGTAGCCACCCATGCGCGAGGCTACCCTCACAGTGCCTGCAAACGCGGCGTGCACCTCGTCGCCTGTGCGCAGGGCGATGTCGACGCCGTGATGCCCACGTTGCCAGCGCCAGCCATAGGGGCTGCTTTTTATCCCTGCCACCGGAAAGCAGAAGTCGGCGCTGTCGTGCACCAGCATCAGGTTTATCTCGTCGGGCAACTGCTCCAGGCTGGTCTTCCCATGAGGGTTTACGCGGTTGCTTGGAAAAGCGTCGTACCACATCGGCACCATATATGCTTCGGCCTCGGTGGTGGCTCTCTTTGCCGTCGGGGCGGGTGGCGTGGTGCGTTTTGCTTCGGGTTTTGTCGGCTTTGCCGAGGGCTTCTCCGCAGCCTTGCCAAGTTGCTGTACTGGTGGCTTTGCCGCTCGTTCCAGCCGTGCTGCTATTACCGAGTCGTAGTAGCTCATCTGTGCCTTCGATGCTAACGGCGGCAACAGCAGGAGCAGCAACACGAGTGTTTTGCGAAGGCGTGCCATGGGTATACCCAGCTGCTCGCGATATTTTGCCACGGTGCGCCGTGCCAGCGGTATGCCCTGTTTGTTAAGCATACGCGCCAGCGCGTCGTCAGACAGCGGCGCGTGCTTGTCTTCCTCCTCGATTGCCTGCGCCAGGCGCTGCTTTATTGTCTCCACGGCCATCTCGTCGCCCTGGTCGGTGGCCATGCCTTTTGAGAAGCAGTCTTTTAGCGGAATGGTACCGAAGTCTGTTTGCAGGTACTTGCTATTGGCCATGCGGCTCACAGTGCTCACATCCAGCCCTGTGGCCTCGGCCACCTCGCGTTGGCGCATCGGCACCATCAGGTCAGGGTCGCCTGTGAGCAGGAACTGGCGTTGGTGGGCGGCGATGTAGCGCATTACGCGCACCATCGTGTTGTGCCGCTGGCGCAGCAGGTCAATAAACTGGGTTGCGTCAGCCTGTTTTGTGCGTAGGAACTGTATGGTCTTCCGGTCGCCTTTCGAATTCTCCATGCCTTGCAGCATCTCGGTGTAGAACTCGTTGAGACTCAATTGTGGAAGGTGCGAGTCGTTGATGTAGAATTGCAACTGCCCGTCGTGCTGGGTCAGCACGATGTCCGGTATCACTGCCGCGGCGGTGGGCTCGGCCTCGCTTTCCGAGCCACCTGGCTTGGGGTTGAGGCTTCTGATTACTGCCGTGGCCTCGTCGAACTGTCTCTCATCTATCCCCAGTGCCGAGGTGATTGCCTGGTAGCGGTGCTGGGCGAAGTCGTCGAAGTGGTGTTCCAGTATGGTTGTGGCTGTGGCGTGCGCCTCGTCGGTGAAGGGCTGCTGGCGGTACAGCTGAAGCAGCAGGCACTCGCGCAGGTTGCGTGCGCCGATGCCCGGCGGGTCGAGCGATTGCACCACGCGCAGTGCCTGCTCCACCTCGTCGGTGCCAGCCTCGATGTTCTGGCGGAAGGCCAGGTCGTTGGCGATGAGGTCGAGGTCGCGGACCACATAGCCGGAGTTGTCGATGCTGCCGACGAGTTCGGTGGCGATGTCCATCTGGCGTGGTGAGAGTGGTTTGAGCTGAAGCTGCTGCAGTAGCCTTTCCGATGCCGATGGTGCGTCGGTCACCACAAACTCGCGGCGTGTTGTGTTCGGGTCCGACTCCAGGCGCTCGCGGTAGTCGTAGTCGAAGTCCTCCTCGTCGTCGCTGTCCCAGTCCGACCCCTCGTCGGCCTGCTGCGGCAGCGGCTGCTCGTCGCGTTGCTCGGCTTCGAGGAGCGGGTTTTTCTCCAGCTCTTCTTTTATTGCGCGTTCCAGGTCGGTGACAGGCAACTGCAGCAGCCGCATCAGCTGTATTTGCTGAGGCGAAAGCTTCTGCTGCAGTTGCTGTCGCTGTACCTGTTTCATGCCGTCAGCGAACTATGTCCATCTCGGCAATGAGGTTCTTCGCCCCGGCGAAGATGTCGATGACCCACAGCATGTAGCGGGTGTCGAGGCAGATGCAGCGCTGCAGGTTCTCCTCGAAGTCGATGTCGCCGCTCATGGCCTCGCCGTTGCCGTCGAAGGCCAGTCCGATGAGCACACCCTTGGCGTTGATCACGGGCGAGCCGCTGTTGCCGCCGGTGATGTCGTTGTTGGTGATAAAGCAGGCGGGCATCTGTCCCTTGCGGTTGGCGTAGGGGCCGAACTGCTTCTCCTGATAGAGCTCTTTGAGTCGTGCCGGTACGTTGAACTCGCTGTTGTCGGGATCCTCCTTCTTGATGATGCCGTCCATGGTGGTGTAGTAGTGGTAGGAGACGCCGTCCTGGGGGTCGTAGCTCATCACGTTGCCGTAGGTGAGGCGTATGGTCGAGTTGGCGTCGGGTGCCATCGGGCGGTTGTTGTTGATTTGCAGAATGCCGTCGGTGAAGTTGCGGATGCCGCGCTGCAGGTTGTCGCGGCTTTCGGCAGGTACCTCGTCGCGCAGGGCTTCGGCGTAGGCGTAGACCTCGGCGCCAAGCTTGGCAAGCGGGTCTTTGGCAATGGTCTTCATGTTGGGCTTCTCCATGAACTTCTGCATGGTCTCCTTGCTGGCGAAGATGGAGCCTTTGTAGAGCTGGGCGATGTATTTCTCCCAGTTGCCTTTATATTTCTTTTGTGCCTTGACGAGGAAGTCGGGGCAGCGTTCGGGGGCTATGTTGGCATAGACGTGGCCGAACATGGCGGCCGCCACGCGCTGGTCCACTGCCTGGTCGTAGTCCTTGTAGAAGTTCATGATGTAGGAGGTGTAGGCTGAGAAGTCGCGCTCCGGGTTTTTCTCCACGCCACGCATAATCGCCACCGCCAACTGCATGGCCTCGCTGCCGCTGATGAGGCCTTCGCTGACGTACATCTGCGCCTCGCGCACGCTGCGGCGGTCGGCATAGCCGCGGCGTATCTGGTCGAGGGCGTCCATGTATTTTGTAGGTTTCTGGAAGCGGGCCCACTGCATGTACTGCTCCTCAATCTGGCGCTTCACGGCCATGGTGTTCAGCGCGCGCAGGGCTTTGTTCTGCTCTGAGCTGTACTTCCAGTAGTTGGAGCACGAGGCATACTTCGAGGCATACTTGATGCGGGTGGCCTGGTCGGCGGCCATCTCTTCGCGCAGTATGTTGATTTTCACGTCGCGGATGTCGTGGCGCAGGCGGTTGGTGATGTCCATCGTCTCCTCGAGGCCGAAGCTGGTGAGGAAGCGGTCGGTCGTGCCGGGGAATCCCATCACCATGGCGAAGTCGCCGTCGTTGAGCTCGCCTGCGTTCACTTTCAGGTGGCGCTTGGGGTGCAGTGGAATGTTGTCGCGGTCGTAGTCGGCCGGGCTGCCGTCGGGCGCGGTGTAGATGCGGAACATCGAGAAGTCGCATGTGTGGCGGGGCCACGACCAGTTGTCGGTGTCGCCGCCGAACTTGCCCATCGACGACGGCGGCGCGCCCACCAGGCGCACATCGCGGTAGATGATGTGCACAAACAGGAAGTACTGGTTGCCGCTGAACATAGGCTTCACCTGGGCGGCATACTGCGTGCCGTCGGTGGCCTCGTCCTCGATAATGCGGCAAATCTTGGCCACGGCGCGCGCGCGGTCGCCCTCGCTCATGTCGTCGCTGAGGTTCTCGGTGACGCGGGCCGTCACATCCTCCATGCGCACCAGTATCGATGCCGTGAGGCCTGGGTTGACCAGCTCCTGCTCCCTGGTGTAGGCCCAGAAGCCGTCGCGCAGGTAGTCGTGGTCAACGGTTGAGTGGCTCTGTATGTAGCTATAGCCACAGTGGTGGTTGGTCGAGACCAGGCCCTGGTCGCTGATAATCTCGCCGGTGCAGAAGTGCCAGAAAGGGCTGCCAGCCCGGCCCAGGCCCACTATGGCGTCCTTCAGGCAGCTCTGGTTCACGCTGTAGATGTCTTCCGGCGTCAGCTGGAAGCCGGCGCGCTTCATGTCGTCGTAGTTCTTTCCTATCAAGGAGAGAAGCCACATGCCCTCGTCGGCGCGCGCCACGCTGGGCGTGAGCGCCAAAAGCAGCATCGCGATTGTTAGTGTGCGTATTTTCATCACTTTATTTGTATTTTTGATTATTGTTCGCCTGTTGTTAGTAAGGTGCAAAGATACGCTTTTTTCCGCAACCGCAAGCAAAAAAATGCTTTTCCGCCCTAAAATCACAACCCTGTCGGCGGTTTCCGCGGCTTCGCGCGCCTGCCTCCGGGCTGGTTGCCGACGGTTGCCGCTACAGAGTAAACTACTCCCCGCACCGCAAATCTCCGTTGTTTCTGTAATGTATTGATAATGTGCATAATATTGGCAAATGGAGAGGGATGGTAAGGGGTGCGCAGCAAAATAACTGAAAATCAGGTATAAAGCCATACCAACTCCTACTCAACTCCTACTCATCTACTACCCAACACCTACTCATCGCCTATCAAAGTAGGCGATGAGTAGGTGTTGGGTAGTGCAAGATAACTGGTTGACAAGTGGTTGGTGCTGGCTTGGGGCTGTTTTGGAGGTTTTTGGACGCAGCCGGGCCGGCGGGCGGGTGCCGTGCCGATGCATGGAGGGGAGAAAAAAGGGTCTGTCTTGTCGGCGGGGGGCAGGAAATGGAAGGCTCGCTGTGCCGGTGGCAGGCAGGAGGGCAGGTTTGCCGCAAAGTTTTCAACATGCGCGCGCAAGGTCGTTTATGGTTGCGTGAGGTAAGAAAAATGCGCGTTGCATATTGTTGTGGATGAGTGCTATATGTGTTGAGTGGCGGAAAAATCACATTCCTGTTGTAACTTTTTCCGTCAGGCTGCGTTATGGGTTATGAACAACAAAAAATGGAATAAAAAGGAAATTAAAAACTTTTTTTGGCACATATTGGAAAAATCTTTGTAACTTTGCACCTTGAAAAAAAGTAGGCTAAAGTGGCTTTAATACTCGGAAAAGAATACTGTAAGGTCGACTCAAACGGCCGTTTCAAGTTCCCGATTGCCCTGAAGAGGCAGTTGGAGGGCGACGACGGTCGTTTCGTGATACGCCAAAGCATCTATGCCGAGTGCCTCGAGTTGTGGACCTACGCCAGTTTCAAGGAGGAAGTGCAATCGCTCCAAAAAGTGCTCAGACCCTATCGCCGCGAGCATCGCGACCTGCTGCGCAAGCTCACCGAGGGCAACATCATTGAGCTCGACTCGAATGACCGCCTCTTGGTGCCCGCCGAGCAGAAGGCCTTGGTCGCCAAGGCGAAGGAGTTGGTGCTGCAGGCTACTGGCAAGTTCATCGAGCTCTGGGACCGCGAGGTCTACGACCGTATGAACAGCCAGGGCGGCGACTTCGCCAAGCGCGCGGAGGAACTGCTCGGCAATATGCAGGCCGACGATGACTTTGAACTCTGACCAGACTTACCATGTGCCGGTGATGTTGCGCGAGGTGCTGGAAGGGTTGCGTGTCGACCCTTCGGGTGTCTATGTCGACGTCACTTTCGGCGGCGGTGGCCACTCGCGGGCCATACTGTCGTTGCTTGGCGACAGTGGCCGTCTTCTTGCCTTCGACCAGGACGAGGATGCCGCGGCCAACGTGCCCGACGACCCCCGCTTCACGCTGATAGTGGAGAACTTCAGCCACTTGAAGTCGTTCCTGCGGCTGCATGGGGTGAGGCAGGTGAACGGCATTCTGGCCGACCTGGGCGTCAGCAGCCACCAGTTCGACACCGCCGAGCGCGGCTTCTCAACGCGCCTCGACGGCGAGCTCGACATGCGTATGGATCGCCGCAACCCGGTGACGGCCAGGCAAATTGTGGCCACCTACGATGAGGAAGACCTCTTCCGCCTGCTGCGCCTCTACGGCGAGCTGCCCAACGCGCGGCAGATGGCTCGCGCCATTGTCGCCGCCCGCCAGCAGTCCGAGATAGTCACCACCGCCGACCTCCGCGAGGCTGTGCGGCGCCACCTGCCCCGGGGCATGGAGAACAAGTACCTGGCCATGCTCTTCCAGGCGCTGCGCATCGAGGTGGGCGGCGAGCTTGAGGCCTTGCGCCAGCTGCTGCTGCAGGCCGGACAACTGCTGGTGCCGGGCGGCAGGCTGGCAGTGATAAGCTACCACTCGCTTGAGGACAGGCTGGTGAAGAACTACATGCGCTCTGGCAATTTCGACGGCGAGGTGGAAAAGGACTTCTACGGCAACCCCCTCGTACCCATGCGCCAGTGCGTGAAGTGCGCCGCCAGCGCGGCCGAGGTGGCCGCCAACCCACGCGCCCGTAGCGCCCGCCTGCGTGTGGCAGAGAAACTTGCAACCGAACAATGAACGTCACGATATGGGAAACCGCTTCAGAGAGAAGGTAGTCGAGGATGACCTTGAGGAGCCGCGCCAGCCCGAGGCCGATGCCCCCGCGGCAGCCGGTGCGCCGGGTGATGGTGCCGGTGCTGCAGGCCAGGCCGGCGACAGCCGGGCCGACCGCACCGCACGCGGCATTGGCCGTGTGCTGGGTGCCGACGCCGTGGTCAACCGACTGCTGGCAAAATACCTGCCGCTGGTGCTGCTGTGCGTGCTGTACCTGCTGGTGATGGTGCGTGTGCGCTACCGCATAGAGACGCTCTCGCTGGAGAAGGCTGCCTCGGAGAAGCGCATCGTGTACCTACGCGAGCACCGCATACAAATGCAGAAGCAGTACCAGCAGAGCATAAAGATATCGCAGATAGCCGACGACCTGCGCGAGCGCGGGGTGGGCATCACCAGCGGTCCGCCCTACGAAATAGAGAAATGACGACCCGATGAAAAAGGACGACAACAACGACAGTGAACACATGCATCGCGGCACGATGCTGCTCTACCTGCTCTTCACGCTGGTGGTGGGGGCAGCCATTATGTGGGGCATCATCAATACGCAGTGGGTGCATGGCGAGGAATGGCGCCAGCGAAGCGAGGCCCGCACCGACAACGTCAGCGCCGACCCCGCGCGGCGAGGCAATATCTACTCGAGCGACGGCAAAATACTGGCCACGACGGTCACCGAGTGCAACCTGTACCTCGACCTGATGGACACCGTGGTGCTCAACGAGTACGGCAACCCGGTGTACGACAAGAAAGGCCGCAAGGTTGAGAGCGGCCCCATTGTCGACTCGAACTATGAGCGCTACATAGACACCCTGTGCGTCATGCTGGCGGCGGCCATGCCCGGACACAGCGCGGAGTACTACCACGATCGAATCGACCGCGAGCGCGCGAAGAATGGAGCCATCGACAACAACGGACGCCCCTTGAGGGCGCGCCGCTGCTTCCTGGTGGAGAACAGTGTACCCTATTCGGTATGGACCGAGATATGCAACCTGCCCGGCTGGCGCCACGGTGTGGTGAAGCAGGTCGACGGCGAGAGCGTTGTACGCCAAACCCGCGCCCATATCTACGGCAACATGGCGCGCAACACCATAGGTTTCCCCAACCGCCGTGGAAGCACCCAGGGTTTCACCGGGCTTGAGGGAGCGTACGACAGCCTGCTGCGCGGTCAGGACGGCAGGCTGCAGTGCCGCAGGCTGACGCGCGGCATATGGCTGCCCGACGAGCCGCGCGAGCCCCACGAGGTGCACCACCGCACAGACCTGGGACGGATAGACACGGTGGTGATACAGCCCAAGGTGGATGGCCTAAGCATTGTAAGCACCATCGACACACGCTATCAAGACATCGCCGAGAACTCGCTCCGCTCCGCCTTGCACCGCTACGGCGGCTCGGCAGGCTGCGCCGTGCTGATGGAGATTGAGACAGGCTATGTGCTGGCCTGCGCCAATCTGGCTGTCGACACCCATCGCCATGAGTATCTTGAGGTGCGCGACCGCAATGTGGCAGTGAGCGACATGTATGAGCCTGGCTCCACCTTCAAGACGGTCATCCTCACCGCCATGCTCAACGACCCCGGCGTCAAGATAGACACCTCGCTTATGTTCAGTGCCGGCACAAAAGACTTCGGCGGCAAGTATGGCGTAATCAAGGATGACCACCAAATAAAGGACAAGGAGGGACGGCTGCGCGATTCATTGAACGTGCGCGAGATAATAGAACAGTCGTCGAATGTGGGCATGTGCGACCTGGGCTGGCATTATTACAGCAACCGCCGCGACACACTGCGTATGCTTGTGGAAGGCATGTTCCCCTACCAGAACCTCAACCCCGACGTGGTGTCGCGCCAATACAACTCGCGCATCAACAACCTCTATGCCTCGAAGCGCGACTTTCTTAACTTCTGTTACGGTTACTCCACCATGGTGTCGCCGCTGCAGGTCATAACATTCTACAACGGCCTGGCCGCCGGAGGGCGAATGGTGAAGCCGCTATTTTGCCGCGGGGTTATGAGAGGCGGCCGCTACGTGGAACAAAAGCCGGTGGTGCTCAACCCACGCATGTGCAGCAAGGAGAGCGCCCTGATGATGCGCGCGATGCTGGAAGGCGTTGTGGAACGCGGCACGGGCAGCAACATAAAGAACAACACCTATGGCATAGCTGGCAAGACCGGTACCGCCGTAACCAACTACCATAGCCGCAATCTCTACAACGCGTCGTTTGCCGGATTCTTCCCGGCTGAGAAACCGCGCTATACGTGTCTTGTCGTAATGGAGAAAGTGCCTTCCTACGGACGTCAGGCTGCCGAGGTGTTCAAATCGATAAGCGACTGTGTTGTGGCGATGGACAAGAGTCTGAGCAACGGAGGTGTCAAGTCGGTATGGCCTCGTCTGGAAGACGACAGCGTGAAGGCAATGCAGCGTCCGGTGGTGGCACGTGGCGACCAGAGCGAGATGCGCAGACTCTACAAGTTGCTGCACCAGCCGTTCCTCTCGGCAGACTCGTCGGCACACTGGGTGGTGTACAGCGCGGCGACCGACAGCACTCCTGCGCAATACCAGCCCTTCACGCCGCAGCCCGGAGTGGTGCCCAACTGTTTGGGAATGACAGCCCGCGACGCCGTGGAACTGCTGCAGCGGCAAGGCTACCAGGTGCGTATGCAGGGCTACGGCAAGGTGGCGTCGCAACTGCCTGTGGCCGGTGCCAAGGCAAGGCGCGGCGCCACGGTGGTGGTGACACTGAAACATTAGAGACAGCGAATGAGACTTAACGAAATAATAAAAGGAATAGGTTGCGAGGTCGTGGGCAGCGTCGATGTGGATGTCGCCGACGTGCAGTTCGATTCGCGCAAAGTGGGACAAGGGTCGCTTTTCGTGGCGCAGCGAGGCACGAAGACCGACGGACACAACTACATTGGCAAGGCTGTGTCCCAGGGCGCAGTGGCGGTCATCTGCGAGACCATGCCTGCCAATGTTGAGGACGGCGTCGCCTACATTATTGTGAAGGACAGCAGTGAGGCTCTTGGCCTTGCTGCCGCCAATTACTACGGCCACCCCTCGGAGCGCCTGGCGCTCGTTGGAATCACCGGCACCAATGGCAAGACGACAACCGTAACCCTGCTGCACCGTATGTTCCGCAGCCTGGGTTTCCATGCAGGCCTGCTCTCGACAATAGTAAACAAGATTGACGACGAAGAGATTCCGGCCAGTCACACCACGCCCGACGCTCTTGAATTGAACGCATTGCTGTGCCGTATGGCCGATGCGGGGTGCCGATATGTGTTCATGGAGGTCAGCTCGCACGCCGTGGTGCAGCGTCGCATTGCTGGGTTGCGATTCGCGGGTGGCATATTCAGCAACATTACTCACGACCACCTCGACTTCCATGGCACAATGGCCAACTACATTGCGGCCAAGCAGGCGTTCTTCACCATGTTGCCGCGCGGTGCCTGGGCCCTGACCAACATTGACGACCGCAACGGCATGGTGATGGTGCAAAACACGAAGGCCGAGGTGCACACCTATGCGCTGCAGAGAGTGGCCGATTACCATTGCCGGGTTATTGAGGACACATTTGAGGGGATGCATCTTGATATTGACGGAAGCGAGGTGTGGTGCAGGCTTGTGGGTCGCTTCAACGCCTACAACCTCACAGCCATCTATGCTGCCGCGCGGCTGTGCGGAGTTGGCAAGGAGGATGCGCTGCTGCGGTTGTCGGCACTTTTGCCGGCTCCAGGACGCTTCCAGTATGTGGCTGGACGTGGAATTACAGGTATTGTGGACTATGCCCACACCCCCGACGCCTTGCAGAATGTGCTCGACACCATCGCGGCCATACGTCGCACGCGGCAGCAGATTATTACTGTTGTTGGCTGCGGAGGAGACCGTGACCGCACAAAGAGGCCTGAAATGGCAAAGATAGCCGCCGAATGCAGTGACAAGGTGGTTCTTACCAGTGACAATCCGCGCATGGAGAAGCCGGAAGACATACTCGACGACATGGAACGTGGGCTGACTGCAGAGCAGTTATGCCGCGTGGTTCGGATAACTGACCGCAGGCAGGCAATCCGCACGGCTGTCATGATGGCTCGAGAGGGCGACATTGTGCTGGTGGCAGGCAAGGGCCACGAGAATTACCAGGAGGTTAACGGAGTGCGCCATCACTTTGACGACGTTGAGGAGTTGGAGGGCTGGCTGAAAGAAAACAACGACAAATAAGGATATGCTGTACTACCTTTTTGATTGGCTCGACAGATCCTTCGATTTCCCGGGGGCGGGTGTTTTCCAGTACATATCGTTCCGCGCTGCCGCCAGCATGGTGAGCTCGCTGCTTATCATGTTGGTACTTGGGAAACCTTTTATCCGATACATGAAGAACAAACTTGGCGTGATGGACGAGGTTCGCACCGAGTTGGGACTTGAAGGCGCGTCGAGAAAGGCACAAACCCCAACCATGGGCGGACTGCTGATTTTGTTGGCGATTGTTGTGCCGACATTGCTCTTCGCAAAACTGGACAACATATATGTGCTCATAATGGTTGGGACAACACTGTGGATGGGTGCGGTGGGTTTCCTTGACGATTACCTGAAGAAGACTCGTGGCAAGGCTGGCCTTCCTGGAAAATACAAGGTGGCAGGGCAGGTGCTGCTTGGGTTGGCTGTAGGATTGCTTGTTGTTTTCCATCCTGGCATACCTTCACCCCTGAAGACCACCATCCCGTTTGTCAAAAACAATGAGTTCGATTATTCGTGGTTGGTGTCGTGGCTCGGTCCATGGGCTGCTCAGTATGCATGGGTGGTGTATGTGGCAGTGGTGGTGCTGGTTGTGACAGCGGTGAGCAATGCGTCGAATTTGACCGATGGCATAGATGGCATTGCCACAGGCGTGGCTGCTGTCAATGGTGGTGCTTTGGCGTTGTTGGCTTGGGTGAGCGGCAATGTAATTATGGCTGGCTACCTCAACATTGTGTATTTGCCCAACATAGGAGAGCTTGCAGTATTCAGTTCGGCTTTTGTAGGCTCTACACTTGGATTCCTATGGTTCAATGCCCATCCGGCCGAGATTTTCATGGGTGACACTGGATCGCTTGCCATTGGAGGCATCATTGCTGTTTTCGCTATTTTGATACGCAAGGAACTGCTGTTGCCGCTGCTGTGTGGCATCTATCTGGTTGAAGACCTGTCGGTCATCATTCAGACTTCGGCCTGCAAGCGTTACCGCCGCCGCCACAAACTACCGGCCGGTGTTCAGGTGCCGGTGGAGAAAAGACCGTTCTTGATGTCGCCGCTGCATCACCATTACCAGAAGAAGGGCGTGGCTGAGGAGAAGGTGGTTATGCGCTTTGTGATAATAGCCATTTTGCTGGCCATTTTCACGCTGTCGACTTTGAAACTTAGATAACAGGAATAAAAAATAACGACCAAAATGACTATAGAAACATTGGTACACAATGGTTTTCAGAAGAGCTCGACTGGGCTGGCGGGCATTGATGTGCAGAAATTGAAGGAGATGCGCAACGAGGGTTTGCGCTCGTGCTTCAACCATCTGGACGACACACGTTACCGCATGGAGTTTGTTGCCCGGGTGCGAGGCCGTGAGTATATAAACGATGCCGCTTCACGTACAATCAACTCCACTTGGTACACGCTGGAATCACTGCAGGGCGGGCTGGTATGGATTGTGGATGCGTGTCCCATGCCTGGCGACTATTCACGGTTGGTACCGCCAGCATTGCGCAAGGTTAGGATGCTTATTGTGGTGGGGAAAGGCGATGTGATGCACAGTACTTTCGAGGGGATAATACCGTGCATAGAACATGTTGACACGATGGCACAGGCCTTGCATCTTGCCTACCGCTATGAAAGCGACAACGAAGTGAAGGTTATTTATTCCCCGGCCTGTCATAACGGCAAGCCTACAAACGAGCAGGGCGAGCTGTTCCGTACAGAAGTGGGAGAACTATGAAACGTGTAAGGTTGTTGAGGGGCGACCGTGGCATTTGGGCCATGTTCATCCTCTTGAGCGTTATTTCCCTGGTGGGAGTGTACACTTCCATCGGCCTATATGCATATTCAAATTTCTCGTCAAAGACTCCGACTGCCCTTTTCCTGCGCCATCTGATTATTGTATGCGCCACCTATGTTGCCATGATTGTGATTTCTCACATCAACTACCGCACCTTTTCAAGGTTCGCGTTGTTGGCATACTGGGTCACGCTGGTGCTGCTTGGTGTGATGTTTGTGCTGCGCAAAAGATGGCTACATGTGCCATTGATTGGACAGTTCCAGCCGTCGGAGGTCGCAAAGATAGTTCTCATAATATTTGTGGCCAGGTTGTTGTCGTTGAAAAAAGACCAATTGAACGAACTTGGAACGTTCATTCAACTCTTATTTGTGATAGCCCTGCCTGTGGCTTTGGTCCTGCCGGGCAACTTCTCCATGGCTGCACTTATCTTTTTGGTCTGCTTTCTGATGATGCTATTAGGGGGTGTGAACCGCAAGTATTGGTGGCGTGTGATGCTGGTGGGGCTGTTGTTGGTTGGGGTTTATTTGACCACTACATATAAAAGGTATGAGAAGTCAATAAACACCGGACAGGCTGCGGTGGAGTATGGCATAGGGCGTGAGCCGACTTGGGGTCACCGTCTTTATGCGTGGGTAAATCCGCAACCCGACGAGTTGACGCAGGAAAATATGGCCAGAATGGCAATAGCGCGAGGCGGCTTGGTTGGCGCAGGCGTGGGCAACACCGTGCATGCACGATTGATGACACAAGCGCATAATGACTTCATCTACGCAATAATAATAGAGGAGACTGGCCTGCTTGGAGGTCTGGTTGTGTTCATTATTTACAGTGTGCTCTATTTTAGATGTGTGAAATTGACGTGGAGGTGCAAGGGAAGGTTCGGGGCACTCACTGTTACCGGTATCGGCACGGTCATATATTTGCAGGCTATTCTGAATATGTGTGTGGCTGTGGGTGTACTTCCAGTGACAGGGCAAACGCTTCCATTTGTGTCGTTCGGTGGCACCGCCTATCTCCTTATGGGCTGTGGCCTTGGGGTCATACAGTCAATTGCAAATGATGTAAACGCAAAAGAGAGAGAACAACAACAGGCAGTGGCGGCTGCTGCTGCCACAGATAAAACGGCAAACAATGAAAGTAATAATTAGTGGTGGAGGAAGTGGAGGCCACATCTTTCCTGCGGTAGCTATAGCGGGTGCAATCAGAAACCGTTGGCCCGATGCAGACATTCTGTTCATAGGTGCTGAGGGCAAGATGGAGATGGAAAAAGTGCCAGCTGCAGGCTATCGCATCGAGGGGCTCCCGATAGCGGGTCTACAGCGCAGGTTCACGCTTCCCAACCTATGGAAAAACCTGCAGTTGCCGTTCAAACTTGTACGAAGCAATGCGAAGGTGCGTCGAATCATTCGTGATTTCGACCCCGATGTCGTGGTGGGTGTTGGAGGATTTGCAAGTGAACCAACGTTGAAGGCTGCTGCCTCCATGGGCTACAAGACGGTGTTGCAAGAGCAGAATTCCTATGCGGGATTGACCAACAAAATGCTGGCTCGTGGCGCTGAGTGTATCTGTGTGGCATACGAAGGCATGGATCGTTTCTTTCCCAAAGATAAGATTGTCTTCACCGGCAATCCTGTGCGTGCCGACATTGAGAGTATGTCCTGTTCAAAAGAAGAGGGTCTTGCCCATTTCGGGTTGAATGGCAAACTTCCTGTGGTTCTTGTGGTTGGTGGAAGTTTGGGGGCCCGTAGTATTAACAACATGATGATGAACGCGCTGTCGATTGTTAATAATACGCCCATGCAGTTCATTTGGCAGACCGGACAGTGGATGTACGACTTGGCGGTAGACGCAGTAAAGCAGAGTGGGGCAGGGGAGTGCGTGAAGGTTCACAAATTCATACAACGGATGGATTTGGCTTATTCTGCCGCCGATGTGGTGGTGTCGCGTGCTGGTGCCATTGCAATATCGGAGCTGTGTCTGGTTGGCAAACCACTCATCCTTATCCCGTCTCCAAACGTTGCAGAGGATCACCAGACAAAGAATGCCATGTCTTTGGTTGAAAGGGGAGCTGCCCTGATGGTGAGGGACGACGAGTGCAAGGAAAAAGGTCTTGAAGTTGTACAGGATTTAATTGCTAACCTTGAAAGACAGGCGGCCATGAGCGAGGCTATCGGCAAGATGGCTGTGCGTGGGGCTGCAGACAAGATTGTTGATCAGATAGAGAGGATTATCGCCCGATGAACTATTATTTTCTTGGCATAGGGGGTATTGGTATGAGTGCGTTGGCACGGTTCTTCCATCGTAGAGGTGATCACGTGGAAGGCTATGACCGCACTCCAAGTCCGATTACTTTGGCTCTCGAGTCTGAAGGTATTGCTGTGCATTATGACGATGCACCTGACCGGTTGCCTCAACGTATCGACTTGGTTGTCTATACTCCGGCAGTGCCTGAAGCACTTGGCGAGATGCGCGAGATGCGTCAGCGTGGTGTCCGTATGGAAAAGAGGTCGCAGGTGCTTGGCGAGATTACTACTGGTAAGTGTTGCATTGCTGTGGCCGGCAGCCATGGCAAGACAACAATCAGCACACTTATAGCGCACTTGATGAGCTTGTCTCCATCAGGCTGCTCGGCCTTTCTGGGAGGAATAAGCAAAAACTTTGGAGCTAATCTGCGTGTCGATACTAAAAGCGATATGGTTGTTGTTGAGGCCGATGAGTATGACCGCTCTTTCCTTCGTCTGCATCCGCATGTGGCGGTAATTACAGCCACCGACCCCGACCACCTCGACATTTACGGCACTCATGAATGTATGATGGATGCTTTCTGGCAGTTTGCCGGAAAGGTTGATGGCGACGGTATGTTGCTTGTCAAGCAGGGAGCGTTCCGTACTGCCGATGGCCATTCCTACCATGACGACTCGGCCTCGGCGATGGTTGAGGTGAGAAAGTTGGCAAGCTATAGCGCGTCAGATGCCAATACCGATTATCATGCGGAGAATGTTCGTGCCCACGATGGAAATATCCTCTTCGATTTAGTAACTCCAGTCAAGGTTCTGCACGACCTTGAACTTTGCGGAACCGCTCTGTACAACGTGGAGAATGCAGTGGCGGCCTCGGCTGTGGCTTTGTGGCTTGGGCTTGATGAGGATTTGTTGCGTCGTGGACTGCTCACATTCGAGGGGGTATGTCGCCGCTTCGATTACCGGATTCGTGAGCCCCGTATGGTCTATATCGATGATTATGCCCACCATCCAGCCGAGCTTCGCGCCGCTATCTCGAGTGTGCGTTTCCTCTATCCCGGCAAGCGTGTCGTGGGTGTTTTCCAGCCCCATCTGTTCAGCCGCACACGCGACCTCGCCGCGCAGTTTGCCAACGCGTTGGACGAATTGGATGAGGCCGTTCTGCTGCCAATCTATCCGGCGCGAGAGGAGCCGTTGCCTGGTGTGTCGTCAGCAATGATTGTTGACCTAATGTCTTCCGGTCATGCCCGCCTTTGCACCGCCGAAGAGGCTTTGCGACTGGTGCCTGCAATGGATCCGGATGTGGTGCTGACACTCGGAGCAGGCGACATCGACCGTCTGGTCGCTCCAATGGAACAAACATTAAGGGAACAGCTGCTATGAAACGCTCGCTTCGCATACTGCTCATTTCGCTCGGTGCCTTGGTGGTGCTGATACTTGTGGTTGTGGCCAACGTCGGCCTGTCGCGTTCCACGGTCAGCGGCATCGAGGTCAAGATACGCTATGGCGGCACGCCTCCTGTGGTCGACGCGCAGACTGTGCGCGACAGTGTTGTCGCTGCCATGCCTGGCTTGCTGCAGTGCCGTGTTGGCCAGGTCGACCGCCAGGGTGTGGTTGAGGCGGCTTCACGTGTGCCGTATTTGAAAGCGATATCAGCCTCGACCTCAATGAGTGGTCGGGTGGTGATTCGTGCCACGCAGCGTCGTCCCATTGCTCGCCTTTTTCATTCCGGAAAGCAGTACTATTTTGATGACGCTGGTGTGTTGATGCCGGCAGTCTCTGCCGATAGCTTGAACCTGCTTGTGGCTGGCGGCGACTTTGGCCAGCCTCTGCATATTGATTCGCTTGACATCCAGGTGGCCGACTTGTGGAAACTTGCATCTTTTCTGGACTCCCAACGCAAGTATGGCGATCTGATTGACCAAATCTATTCCGAGCGTGGGGGCAACCTCATGATTGTGCCAAAACTGGGAAATCATGTTGTCGAACTTGGCTCTGTTGATGGACTGGACGACAAGTTCTCGGCTTTGCTGGCTTTCTATCTCAAAGGTATGCCACGTGCCGGGTGGGACAGCTATTCTCGCATCAGTCTCAAGTACAAAGGTCAGGTGGTGGCGACAAAACGCAATGCCAGGCAATGGTAAGGAGAAACAGTAACAATAAAATAACAACCTATGGAAAGTAACGAAATAATAGTCGGTCTCGACATCGGAACAACGAAAATTGCGTGCTTCGTTGGTGTGCGCGGCGACAATGGGTGCATAAAAATCTTGGGTTTTGGCCGCACTGACTCTAAAGGTGTTGAGCATGGTGTGGTGAAAGGAATTATCCAGGCCACTGAGTCAATCAAGCTGGCTGTGCAGGAGGCCTCCGACCAGGCAGGGGTCGACATTGATGAGGTGTGGGTTGGCATTGCTGGCCAGCATATCAAGTCGCGTCCGCAGCAAGGCAGTGTGATGATACCGCCCGAGCATATGCTTATCGAGCAGAGCGACCTCGACAACCTTGTGCAGTCGCAATACAATATAATGCTTGAGCCCGGTGAGGAGATTATTCATATCTTCCCGCAGCAATACTATGTCGACACGGTGGCCCTGAGCCGTGACATTGACCCTGTCGGTGTGGCGGGAAAGACGCTTGCTGCCGATTTCCACATGGTCACTGGCAATGTGCAGAACCTTCAGTATATCAAAATGGCTGTTGAAAGGGCTGGCCTGAAAATCAAGGGCGTGGTTCTCGAGCCTGTGGCCTCGGCAAAGGCGGTGCTCGATGATTGCGACCGCGACGCCGGCGTGGCCATGGTCGACATCGGCGGCGGCACCACCGACATTGCTATTTTCCACGACGGCATAATCCGCCACACTTCAGTTCTGCCGTTGGCTGGCAATGCAGTGACTGGCGACATTCGTGAAGGGTGCAACATACTGCCGAAGCAGGCCGAGACCCTCAAGGTGAAGTATGGCTCATGTCTTGTTCAGGCTGTGCCGGAGAACGACGTGATTACCATTCCTGGCATTCGCAGCCAGCCCCCACGCGAGATTTATGTGAAGTCGTTGGCAGGCATCATCAATGCCCGCGCGAAGATGATAATGGAGCAGGTCGACTATGAAATCAAGCTGTCCGGCTACAGCAAGAAGCTCATTGCCGGAGTTGTGCTCACTGGTGGCGGCTCCAGGTTGAAGGACCTCAAGCAGCTCTGTGAGCTCGTCACAGCCACCCCGACCCGTATTGGTGTGCCTGATGGCTATCTCGACCCGGAAAGTGTCAACTACGACGATCTTCTTCATCCAATGTATTCCACCGGAATAGGACTGGTGCTTTATGGTCTTGAGCAGTCTGAACTGGCCTCGGCCAAGGTCGCCGAAAAGGATGAGAAAAAGGACGATGCCAAAAAGTTTGACATCTTTGAGGGGCTTGACGCAACCGAGAAAAAAGAGCCCGCCGGCCCCAAGGTTGATGTAGAAGAAAAAGAAGGGGAAGAGAAAGGCAAGAAGGGTTTCGATCGCTTTGTCGCGGTTGTGAACAAGTTTCTCGGCAATATCTTTACCGAACCTGTTGATTAGTGAGAAGGAGGATTTGCCATGAATAGAGTAGAAACTGTGTCGCCTGCCTCGGGCATTGCTGTGGTAGGTGTGGGGGGCTGCGGACTGACCGTTCTGCGCTCCCTTTGCGACGAGGGTATGCAAGGCGTCGCTTGCATTGCGTGCGATGACGACGAGGCTGCGCTTTCCGCTTTTTCGGCAGGGGCGAGAGTGCTCTTGCACGCCAAGGGCAACCGCAGGGGTGTCGACCTTTGCCGTAATGCAGCGCTGGCCTCGGCTGAGGATGTCAAGTCGGCCATCCCGGCCGGCACTCGCCTTGTGGTCGTTGTTGGAGGCCTGGGTGGCTGTGTGGGCGCCGGTGCGATGCCTGTTGTGTCGCGGCTGGCAAAGTCGGTTAGTGACGATTGCGTTGTGCTTGTTGTGGCCGCCCTCCCCCTCTCAATCGAGGGAATGGAGCGTGTCAGCCGCGCTGCCGGTGTGGTGGACGACCTGTTGCTCAGCGCCGATGGGGTGATGACCGTTGGTGGTGGCGACGTTGGGCAAGACGCTCACCTCACCCTCAACGATGCCATGTCCTCACAGGTCAATAAGCTTTGCTCGGCTGTCCGTGTGTTGTCGGTCTATTGTTTGGCCAGCCCCGACGATGCTTTCCACTCGTTGCAACTCATGTTTGCGTCCGGAGGTCGTGCGTTGTTTGTCGTTGGCGAGGGTGACGGTGAGAACCGTGTGCGTGATGCCATTGATGATGCCCTGCACACGTTTCGCGATGCCTCGCTTGGCGCAAGCGCGATTTTGCTGCGTCTGTGCTGCTCTGAGCGGCATGAGCTGACTTTGGACGAGTTCTACATCGTTTCCGAGCACGTGAAGAAACGTTTCGGCGAGGAGGTGGTGATACAGTGGACTGTTGACAATGACAACTCGCTCGGCGGCAAAGTCCGTGTCGCTCTCGTCGCCTCGAGGGTAAAGGGGCTCGGTTGATTTCCTCTCCGCATGGCGCTATTCACCGCAGGTTGTTGAAAAATAGTGCAGATTGTGGTTGGGGCTTTGTGAAAATAGTAGTAATTTTACGTTGCCGTACATACTGTTGCGGAACTGTGTAACAACTTGGAGTATAAAACGATAGAAATATATAAGCACGATGGAAGATAGCTCAAATTCCACTTTTTTCGCCTTTGATTCGCCCAAAGGACAGTCGGCCTACATCAAAGTGATCGGTGTCGGCGGTGGCGGCGGCAATGCTGTGAACCACATGTACAAGATGGGTATCGAGGGTGTGGACTTCATTGTCTGCAACACCGACATGAAGGCGCTCAACGCCTCGCCGGTGCCCAATAAGATACCTCTTGGCAACCTTGGCCTCGGTGCCGGGGGCAAGCCTGAGAAGGCTCGCAAGGCTGCCGAGGACAAGGCCGACGACATCCGCGAGGCCATATCCCACAACACGCAGATGCTTTTCATCACTGCCGGTATGGGTGGCGGCACGGGCACTGGCGCCGCTCCGGTCATTGCGCAGATAGCCAAACAGATTGATCTTCAGAACGAGGAGAACGACAGCATCCTTGTTGTCGCCATTGTTACCCGCCCGTTTGATTTCGAGGGCGAGGAGCGCTGTATGCAGGCCGAGGCTGGAATAGAGGAACTGAGCAAGTATGTCGATTCCATTATCGTCATCGACAATGACAAACTGCGCTCATTCGGCACCCTCACCCGCAGCAAGGCTTTCGCCATGGCCGACGACATCCTGCTCACCGCCGCCAAGGGCATTGCCGAGATTATCACCAAGGACGGCTACGTCAACCGTGACTTCCAGGACGTGAAGACTGTCATGGAGAACAGCGGCACGGCTTTGATGAGCACCGGCTGCGGCAGCGGCGAGAACCGTGCCCACGACGCCATCGAGGCCGCCACCACCAGCGTGTTGCTGGCCGACAGTGACATCACCGGTGCCAAGAACGTGCTGATCTATTTCTCCTATTCGCACGAGTTCGAGATGACCATCGACGAGATGACCGAGGTGACCGACTACGTCAAGCGGGAGACCGGCAACAAGGCCAAGATGCTTTGGGGCGACGGCTACGACGACTCGCTCGGCGAGGAACTCAAGGTGATACTCATTGCCACCGGCTTCGAGAAGATGAAAAAAGCCGAGCCGAGGGTTACAGAGCTTGTCGCCGATGACCCCGCGCCTGCCAAACCGGCGCCTGCCAAGCCCGACGCCGACGGCATGGAGATCATCCACCGCACGCCTGCTGACGAGGTGTCCACCGCCGCGCCTGAAGAGGAGAAAACGGCACGTGAGGAGAAGCACATCATTCCTTTTGAGGACATCATCGCCGACGAGGAGGAGGCATCGTCTGGCAGAAAGGCTGCCCATGACAGTGCCGACGACGAAAGGATAGAGCTTCACCATGCCGGCGAAGCGGAGGCAGAGCGCAAGAGAGCCGAGGCCGAAGCCATGCGCCAGGCCGAGGAGGAGGCTCGCCGCCAGGCCGACGAGCTCACCCGCCAGCGCATCGAGGCCGAGGCTCACCGTCTGGCCGAGCTGGAGGTACAGCGCCGCTTGGCGGCCGGTCCCGCCCAGGCCTACACCGATGTCGACATGAGCACCGCCGCCTCGCGCATAGCCCACCTGCACGACATTCTGCGCAACAACCCCAATGGAGCCGAGATTGTGCAGGGTATGCGCACCTCCTCGTTCAGCAGTGAGCCCATCTACTCCGGTGTGCACTCGTCGGCCGTGGAGTCGTCGTCGGTGAGCGTCAACGCCGTCGGCCGCATGGTGGAGAACCCTTTCGTCCACAAAAACACGGATTGAAGCCGTGACTTATACTTTGAGGCGGGGCAACAGGCGCAGCAAAGGCCTGTTGCCCCGCTTTGTTGTTCAGTGATGTACATGCTGTGAACCGTAAAAAACTAATCGGAACAGTCTGCGCCGTGGGTGCCGCCGTGTGCTACGGCACCAACCCGCTTGGCGCGCTCAACCTCTATGCCGAGGGCATGAACACCCCGTCAGTGCTCTTTTGGCGGTTTGGCATGGCGTGGGTGATCATTGCCTGCGTCTGTGCCTTCAAGGCCACCACCGGCCGCGAGAGCCTGCGCGCCGGGCGGCGCCAGCTGCTCACCCTGCTCTCCCTGGGGCTGCTCTTCATACTCTCGTCGGCGACGCTCTATGCCAGCTTCCACCACATGCCTGCCGGTGTGGCGTCGACCATCCTGTTCACCTACCCGGTCATGACGGCCGCCATCATGGCTCTCTTCTTTCGTGAAAAGCTGCGGTGGTCCACCGTCGGGTCGATAGCGTTGTCGCTGGCTGGCGTGCTAATGCTGTATTGGGGCGACGCCGATGGAGCCTTGAGCGCTGTGGGCGTGGCTTTGGTGCTGGTCTCGGCCTTGACCTATGCGCTCTACATCGTGCTGGTCGACAAGTCGCCGCTGCCCATGTCGCCTTTCAAGATCAACTTCTACGTGCTCTTCTGCTGCGCTTTGGGCATGGTGGCATTTGCCCTGCTCTTCGGCCAGCCGCTCATGATGCCGCCCACTCCGAGGGCGTGGCTTTGGGTGTCGTGGCTGGCCGTGGTCCCCGCCATCATGGCGTTGGTGATGATGGTCTATGCCGCCAAATACCTGGGCGGCACCCCTACGGCCATTCTCGGAGCCCTCGAGCCCACCACGGCGGTGGTCATCGGCGTTTTCGTCTTCGGCGAGCCGTTCACCCCTCGCCTGCTGGTGGGCATAGTGCTCATCCTGGTCGCCGTCACGCTGGTGGTGGCCCGAAAGTGACCTTCTAACATCGGTAATACCCTGTGTATGGTTTTGGTTTACAGGATGTTGCCGTTTGTTGTCTTTGTAAACCGTTGAAAACCAGCCTGTCGAAGTGCAAAGGCAATGTCAACACCGTCTGTTCTTCGATTGTTCTCCGATTGTTCTTCGATTGTTCTTCGATTTAATATCGAAGAACAATCGGAGAACAATCGAAGAACAGACGGCCCTGGCACGGCGCTGATGCGTGGTGCACCATGTTTGCCACAAGGTGTTGCCTGAAGTTGCTGCACTCCTTGCACCTGCTTATTGGTGAGGCTGTGCCTGGCGGCGGCACAATATTTTTGCCGCGGCTGCGTTGGTTGGGCGGTTATGAATATTGCAGCATTGGTTTCGGGCGGGGTTGACAGCTCTGTGGTTGTCCACCTGCTCAAGGAGGGCGGGGTCACGCCCGATATCTTCTACATACGCATCGGCATGGAGGACGAGGATGGCTACATTGGCTGCCCGGCCGAGGAGGACATAGAGATCACGAGCTGGCTGGCCAGGCACTATGGCTGCCGCATGGAGGTGGTCGACCTGCACCGCGAGTATTGGGACCGTGTGGTGAGCTACACCATCGACACCGTGCGCCGGGGTCTCACCCCCAACCCCGACGTGATGTGCAACAAACTCATCAAGTTCGGCGCTTTCGACGACCGTTGCGGCGCGGCCTACGATGCCATAGCCACCGGCCACTATGCCCGTACGGCCACGGTCGAGGCGGGCGGGCGCGAGGTGGCCTTCCTGGCCTCGGCGGCCGACCCGGTGAAGGACCAGACCGACTTCCTGTCGCAGCTCGACTACCGCCAGATCTCGCGCCTGCGCTTCCCAATAGGGGGCATGATGAAGAGCGAGGTGCGCCGCGTGGCCGCCGATGCTGGTCTGCCCTCGGCCACACGCAAGGACAGCCAGGGCATCTGCTTCCTGGGCAAGATAGACTACAACAGTTTCCTGCGCCGTTATCTGGGCGAGCGCGAGGGACCGATAGTCGAGCTTGAGAGCGGACGCGTGCTGGGAAGCCACCGTGGCTACTGGTTCCACACCATCGGGCAGCGCAAGGGGCTGCTGCTGGGCGGCGGGCCGTGGTTTGTGGTGAGGAAAGACATCGAGGCCAACACGCTCTACGTGTCGCACGGCTATGAGCCTGCGGCAGCCTACGGCCGAGAGGTGAGGCTGGCGGGTTTCCATTGGCTCAGCGCCGACTTGGGTTTGAGCGACGTGAAGTTCAAGATACGCCACACGCCCGAGTTCCACCAGGGGCACCTGGAGCCTGCGCCGGACGGCGAGGTGCTGCTGCACAGCGACGACCCGCTGCAGGGCATCGCCGCCGGGCAGTACGCCACCGTCTACGACAACGACGCGCACCTGGTGGTGGCCACCGGCATGATTGTTTGAAAGATGAAGAAGACATTGTTTCTTCTGGCCGCGCTGGCGGCCTGTGTGGCAGCAGCGCAGGTGTCGCCGCTCGACTATGGCCTGCGTGAGGCGCAGGGGGGCATGGGACGCTACTTCGCCCTGCTCAACGCGCACCGTGCCGCGCTGGAGATGGGCGAGGAGGTGGACTACACCGGCATCGACACGCTGCGCATAGAGCTGCCGCCCGACTTCAAGAGCATACCCATAGGGCCGCGCACCGACTTCGGCGGGCTGGTGCTCTACGTGACGAACAATGCCCGCCACGGCGCACTCTTCACAATGAGCCACAGCACCGACAGCGTGGCGGTTGACGGCGCCGACATCGACCGGCTTGACTTCAGCGGTGTGCCGCAGTTGGCCGTGGGTCGCAAACTGCTCGTACTGCGCGACCTCACCCCATGGACCGAGCGCCGAGGCTTCGGCTACAAGCACTACCGCAGTGACATTGTGGAGGTGGCCGATGGTCATGGACTCAACCGCACAATAGCCCCCTGGGGCACGGAGTCCACGTCGGTGGCGGCCACCGTGGCCGAGGCAGACACGGCGGCAAAGGTGTTCCGCAACGTCACCATGCACCGCACCGAAGGCAGCACATACAAGACCTACCTGCTGTCGCTCTCGCACGTGAGCAACTTCACTGTGGAGCGGGTACGCATCACAACCCCGCGCAGCCGCATGATAGCCGACGCGGCCATAAGTGTGAGCAACTCGGTGCATGTGCGCCTG
>JAFVBB010000005.1 GCA_017480225.1 Bacteroidales bacterium | reverse complement strand
GTGTGTTCATTGTTGGCATGGTGTGTCGCTGGGGTGTGGTGTGGAAAGGCGGGCCTCACTCATAGAGGTGGAAGTAGGGGTTGGCGGCGGCAGACTCGACGGTGTTCCAGCTGGCGTAGTCGCCCAGCAGGGCCAGGTCGTCGGCCATGGCGGCCTCGTCGTAGGAGCGCAGGTAGGGCACCGCCACGGCGGCCACGAGCATGGCGGCCATGGCCGCGGCGGCCGCCATGGCCGGGCGGCGCCAGGGGCTTTGCTGGCGGCCCAGGGGCGGCAGCGCCTCGACGCGCCGCATGACGGCGGCCGTCACGTCGACCTCGCGCGGGCAGCGCTGCGAGGCAAGCTCGTTCAGTGTGTGTTCTATGTCCATATTCATCGTTTCAGTTCTTTTGCCAGGTTCTTCTTCGCGCGGAAGATGAGGCTCTCCACCTTGCTCATGGAGCACTGCATCACCTCGGCCACCTGCTGGTAGCTGAAGTCCTCGAAGGCAGAGAGCACGAGTGCTGTGCGCTGCTCGTCCTTGAGGCGGCCAATGGCGGCGCGCAGCTCGTCGAGCTGCTCGCGGCGGGCGATGGCCTGGTGGGGGTCGGGGTCGTCGGCGCGCTGCTCGGGCAGGCCCTCCATGGCGTCGGCGCTCACGAAGCGGCGCGCCTTGCCCAGCTGCTTGCTGACCACGTTGACCGTGATGCGGTAGATGTAGGAGCTCAGCTTCGAGTCGAAGCGGAAGCGCGGCAGGGCGGTGTAGAGCTCGACGAAGACCTGCTGGGTCACCTCCTCGACGTCGAGGCGTGTGCCGCAGAGCTTGTAGACGAGGTTGGCGACAATCTGCTGGTAGCGGCCCACGATGAGGGCGTACTTCTGCTTGTCGCCGCCGAGCACGGCCTGCACTATCTGCCTGTCTTCCACTTTAAGCCCGAATCTGATGAGTTGGTACGATGAGGCGGTTGTTTATTGCACGCGGGGCGCCGATTTTTTTTTGCTACCGGCTCTCCTTGAAGCGCTCGAGGTCGCGGCGGTCGCGCTTGGTGGGGCGCCCCTCGCCGCGGTCGCGGCGCTCGTAGGCGTAGCGGCGCGCCATGTCGATGCGCTCGTACTCCTCGCGCGGGGTGAGGTCGGCCATGAAGGCGGGCACCAGTGCGGCGCCCACGCGGCCGGGCGGCAGCGCCAGCGCCTCGACCTCCTTGTGCAGCTGGTCGATGTTGAGCAGGAAGCGCTCGCCGGGCTTGACGTCGTGCGAGGGCTTGAGCCCGCGCCCGTCGGAGGCCATGCGCACGCGCCCGTTCTGGCAGGCCTCGGCGGCCAGCGGGCGGGTCTTGTAGAGGCGCACGGCCCAAAGGTACTTGTCGAGTCGCATACGCGGGCGGGCCTTAGATTTTGAAGATGTAGGTGATGGTGCCGCTCTGCTCGTCGGGGGCATCGGCGGAGGCGTTGAAGCGCGCCTTGAGGGCGGCCTGCCTGGCCTGCTCTACGAGGGCGCCGGCGGTGATGGTGGAGCCCTTCTCCGGGGCCTCGGCGCGGGTGACGCGCCCCTGGCGGTCAACCACGATCTTCACCACCACCTTGCCCTGCTGGTTGGAGTTGTAGCCGGGCTTGGGCAGCGACACGGCGTTGCGCCCCTTGAGCGAGAAGCTGCTGCCCGAGCCGCCGTCGCCGGTGTAGGCCTGGGCGTCGGGGCTGCCGTCGGGGCTGCCCTGGTTGCCCGGGCCGCCCGAGGTGCCCTCGCTGCCCCCGCCCTGGCTGTTGCGCCTGCCGGGGAAGAGGGCGTTGCGGTTGATCTCGGGCTCCTTGTTCTCGGCGCGCGGCTGCTCCTGAGCCGAGGGGTTGGTGACGTTGCCCTGGTTGGGGGTGCTGGGCATGGGCACGGAGGGCTCGGCCTGCTGGGTGGCCACCTGGTTCTGTGCCGACGGCGGGTTGTAGTCGGCGGCCTGGCTGGCCGGGCTGGGGTCGCTGCCGAGGCCGTAGTCGCTGTCGCCCAGGTTCACCTCGACGCCCTCCTCGGGTATGGGCGGGTCGGGCGGGTCGTAGCCGAAGGCCAGCAGCACCACTGCCACCAGCGCCATGACCACGGCGGTGCCCGCGGCGGAGACAATCTTGTTGTTCATTTCTTGGGGCTTGTTGCCAGTATGACCTTGTGCCTGGCGCCGCGGGCGGCGTTGATGGCGTTCACGGCGTCGATCACCTGCACCACGTCCTGCACGGGCACGCTCTTGTCGGCGCGCAGCACCACGCAGGCGTCGTCGACGCCGGGCTCTATGCCCTGCTCAATGAGGGGCTGCAGCGCCGCGGGCTCGACCATGGCCTCGCCCACGTAGAAGTTGTGCCGCTCGTCGATGTAGACCGTCACGTTCTGCTTGGCCATGGTCTTGCTGCTGCTCTCGGGCAGCAGCAGCTTGACGGCGTTGGGGCTGATGAGCGTGGAGGTGATCATGAAGAAGATGAGCAGCAGGAACACCAGGTCGCTCATCGACGACGAGTTGCTCTCAATCTTGATCTGGTTCTGACTCCTAATCATTGCTGAAGGGTGTTAATGGGGAGGGGGTGGTGGGGTCAGGCGGGCTCGTGCAGGAGGTCCATGAACTCGTTGGCCCTCACCTCGAGCTCGAACACCACCTTGTTGATGCGCGAGACGAGGAGGTTGTTGAGGAAGTAGCAGACGATGCCCACGATGAGGCCGCCCACGGTGGTGACCATGGCCTCGTAGATGCCGGTGGAGAGGAGGCTGATGTCGATGTTGTTGCCCGCATGGGCCATGTCCTGGAAGGCGGTGATCATGCCGGTGACGGTGCCGAGGAAGCCTATCATGGGGCCGAGCGAGGCCACGGTGGCCACGTAGCTCACGCGCTTCTCAAGGCGAGCCACCTCAAGCTGGCCCTCGTTCTCGATGGCGGCCTGAATGTCGGGCAGCGGGCGGCCGAGGCGCGAGAAGCCCTTGCTGATCATGCGACCCAGGGGGGTGTCGGTGGCCTTGGCGAGCTGGCGCGCGCCGTCGACGTTGCCCTCGTGCACATACTGCCGTATGCGGCTCATGAACTCCTCGTCGGCCTGGCCCTTGAGGGCGCCGTTGAGCGTGAGGAAGCGCTCGATGAAGATATAGATGGCCAGCACCAGCAGCAGCACCAGCACCAGCATAATCCATCCGCCGTTGAGGGCCATGTCCCAGAGGGTGATGCGCTGGGGGGCTGCCTGCGCGGCCTCCTGCACGAGCGTGTCGGCAACCGTCTGCGCCGCGTCGGCCTGCACCATTAGAAGTTTGTCAATCATAGTTTGCTTGATGTTGTGTTATTAAATATATTGTGTTTGCTTTCCAATCCAATCAGAAGTTGAACAAGATGCCCAGCCCCGCCGCCGGGCCGCCCACGGTGGGCATGGCCGAGGGCATCAGGGCTATGTCGTCGCCTATCTGGAAGTCGAACAGGTGCCCGAAGACGTAGGCGTCGACGAGGTTCAGCGCGTAGATGCCGGCCGTGATGATGATCATCAGCTGGAACTGCTGGTTGTAACTGTTGTAAAGAGAATAGATGTTCTGCGTGCTGTAGCTGTCGTAGCCCTCAAGGCTGGTGGCGCCCTGGTGCTGCACGCGGTAGAGGTATTCGTCGCGGAACATCCTCATGCTTTTGTAATTGTCGTAGACAAGGTAGCCCATGCCCGCGAAGGCGCCGTAGATGATGGGCAGCTTCCAGGCCTGGCGGTTGTAGATCTGGCCGCCGCCGGGTGCCAGCGAGAGGAGCATGGCCTTGGTGGCGGAGTGTTCCTGCGCCGCCGGGCGCAGGGGCGCGGCCAGGCAGAGCGCCAGCACGGCCGCCATGGCCGCCAGCCTTCCTCTATCACCGCCCGCCATAAGCCTCCTCCATTGTGTTACTTGCCGAGCAGCGCCATGATGCGGTTGAAGTCGGCGTCGTTGTTGAACGCTATGGTCACCGTGCCCTTGCCGCGCTGCGACCGCTTGATGTCCACGGCCGACTGCAGGCGCTCCTTGAGCCATGTGCGGGCCTCGGTGTGCCCCTGCGGCAGCTCGGCGCGCCTGTTGGCGCGAGCGGCCTTGGGCGGCAGCTTGGCCTCCTTGACCATCAGCTCGGTGTCGTGCACCGAGAGGTGGCGCTCCAGCACCTGGCGCAGCGTGTCGAGGTGGAGCCGCTCGTCGTCGATGCCGGCCAGCGCGCGTGCGTGAGCCATGCTGATGTCGCCGCGCTGCAAGGCCTGCTGCGTGGCCTCAGGCAGGGTGAGCAGGCGCAGGTAGTTGGTGATGGTGGAGCGGTCCTTGCCCACGCGCTCGCTCAGCTGCTCGTGGGTGAGGCGGCACTCTTCCAGCAGCAGCCTGTAGGCCTCGGCCACCTCTATGGCGCCGAGGTCGGCGCGCTGTATGTTCTCCACCAGGGCCATCTCCATCATCTGCGCGTCAGTAGCCGTGCGCACATAGGCCGGTATCTCGCCCAGCCCCGCGCGCCCGGCGGCACGCAGGCGCCGCTCGCCGCTAACCAGCTGGTAGGTGCCGTCGGGCATACGGCGCACCGTGACCGGGGTGATCACCCCCTGCGCGCGTATGCTCTGCGCCAACTCGTCGAGGGCGGCCTCGTCAAACTCCCTGCGGGGCTGGAACGGGTTGGGTGCGATGCTGCCGAGGGGCAGCATACACACCGCGTCGGCCTCGGCGCCGTTCAAGCCGGTGTCGATGTCGGGCAGTATGCTGCCGAGCCCGCGCCCCAGGCCACCAGGTTTCTGCTTAGCCATAGTCAAATCATGTTGTTTCGGGTGAGTATCTCCTGCGCCAGGTTGAGGTAGTTGACGGCGCCGGTTGACGAGGCGTCGTGCATGATGATGCTCTTGCCATAGCTGGGCGCCTCGGCCAGCTTGGTGTTGCGGTAGATGAGTGTGTTGAACACCATCTGCTTGAAGTGGCCGCGCACATCCTCCACCACCTGCCGCGCCAGGCGCAGCCGGTTGTCGTACATGGTGATGAGCAGCCCCTCTATGGCCAGCCTGGGGTTGAGGCGGGTCTGCACTATGCGTATGGTGTTGAGAAGTTTGCCCAGCCCCTCGAGGGCGAAGTATTCGCTTTGTATGGGGATAATCACCGAGTCACTTGCCGTGAGGGCGTTGATGGTGATGAGGCCGAGCGAGGGCGAGCAGTCGATGATCACGAAGTCGTAGTCGTCGCGCACCTGCTTCAGCACGCCGCCGAGAAACTGCTCGCGGCCTTTCTCGTTCACCAGCTCCACCTCGGCTCCCACCAGGTCGATGCGCGTGGGCAGCAGCGAGAGGTTGGGGGTGTCGGTCTCAATAATGACGTCGCGCGGCGAGGCCTGCCCCAGTATGCAGTCGTACACGCTGCGCTCCAGCTCGTCGGGGTTCACCCCAAGGCCCGACGTGGCGTTGGCCTGCGGGTCGCAGTCGACCAGCAGCACCTTCTTCTCCAGCACAGCCAGCGAGGCCGAGAGGTTCACCGCCGTGGTGGTCTTCCCCACCCCGCCTTTCTGGTTGGCTATTGCAATTATTTTCGACATGTGGTTATCAGTACTTGAAGTCAATCTCGTCGAGCTTGCGTCCGGCTTCGTCGCCGCCCCACTCGCTCTCCTCCACCACCACTGGCGGCGGCACCACGCCCGTCTCTATGAACGAGAAGGCGTTCTCAAGCCCCTGGCGGAACTTCTCAAAGTCCTCCTTGTAAAGGAACATCTTGTTTTTCTCGAAGTAGAACTTGCCCGACCGGTCGTCGAAGATTCTGCGGCTTTCGGTGATGGCGATGAACTTGTCGCCGCCGCGTGTTTCCTTGACGTCAAAGAAGTACCTGCGCTTGCCCGCCGGTATGGCCTGGCTGTAGAGCTCCTCTTTCCTTTGCTCGTTGTTTTCCATTTGCATAAACGTGTTTCTGCACTTGTTTCGAGGTGCAAAATTACTAATTTTCCGTCAGCCGCCGTCAGCCGCCGTCACAAAGTTATCAACACATGCCGTTTGATTGGCCGTCATGCCAGCCGACGCCATGGTAACGGCAACCGCCCGTGAATATTGCGCCGCAGCCCAAATTATAGGCCATCCGGGCCTTCTTCCGCCCACGGCGGCACAATATCGGCGGCGGGGGCGGCGTTAAGGCTGCCGCTATGAACATTGTGGAAGTACACGACCTTGACATGCCGGGGCTGGAGCCCTACGCCAGGCTCACCGAGGCGCAGCTGCGCAACCGCCTGCACCCGGCCGACGGCCTATTCATCTGCGAGAGCATGAAGGTGATTGACATCGCCCTTGCCCACGGCCTCCGCCCCGCCAGTTTCCTTTGCGAGGAGAAGTTCCTCCCCACCCTGCCTCCCACCGGGGCCACCGTCTACACCGGGCGGCGCGAGGTGCTGCGCGGGCTGACGGGCTACGAGCTCAGCCGGGGCGTGCTATGTGCCATGCACCGCCCGCAGCTGCCACCGGCCGACGAGCTGCTGTGCGGGCTCGACGGACGGCGGCGCGTGGCCGTGATGGACGGCGTGGTGAACTCCGAGAACACGGGAGCCCTCTTCCGCGCGGCGGCGGCACTGGGCATAGACGCCGTGCTGCCGCTGCGCAACTGCTGCGACCCGCTGAACAGGCGCGCCTGCCGGGTGAGCATGGGCACGGTGTTCCAGCTGCCCTGGACGTGGCTCGACGGCTACCACCAGCTGCGGCAGGCAGGCTTCGAGACCGTGGCCATGGCCTTGACCGACCGCTCGGTGCCGATAGGCGACCCCTCGCTGGGCATGATTGAGAGAATGGCAATAGTGATGGGCAACGAGGGCGACGGCCTTGACGAGGCCACCCTCCGCCTCTGCGACCACACAGCGCGCATACCCATGCGGCGGGGTGTCGACTCGCTCAACGTGGCAGCCGCTGCCGCCGTGGCTTTCTACGTATTAGCACGCTGACGCGCAACGCCAGCGCCGCAATCAGCGGCAACAAGGCCACGCTCGCCCCGCACACCACTACCCACACGGCCGCCACGGCCATGCCGCCCGCTATGAGCCACAGCGCCCACAGCGGGCTCTTGTCCATCCTTATCGCCACCAGCGCCAGCAGCGGCGAAGCCCACAGCAGGTTGGGGTTCCACGCGGTGCACGAGTGGTCGGTGGCGAACCACATGAGCAACAGCACCACCCCAGCCAGCCCGGCCAGCGCAAAGAGAACCCTGTCAGCCACAGCCAGCACACGCCCGACCCAGCCCTGGCGCCGCTCCAGCAGCGTCAGCGCGGCCAGCACGGCCAGCAGCAGCCCCGTCACCGCCAGCGGCGGCACACCGCGGCGCCACTCACCGCGCACATCGGGCAGCAGCTGTCGCTCCCGGCGCGCAAACCGCTGCCCGTCCATGCTGGCTCCAGCGAGGCACTCCTTGAGCTCGAGCGGATAGAAACAGGCCTCCTTCGGCGTGCAGCGGTGGTCAGCAGGCAAGCCAAGCAGCATGTCTACCCCCAGCAGCCACCACTGCCAGCCCCCGGCGGCGGCGCGGTGCACATAGCGGCGGTAGGTGGTGCCACCGTCAGACCCGGCGAGCAGGTTGAGGCTCGAATGGCCGCAGGCCGCCTCCACCATGTCAACCACCCTTGTGGCGCAGTTGTCGCGGAAGAAGTCGTAGCGGTAGTAGCGGTAGTCGGGCTGGCGGTTGTACTCCAGCATGAGCAGCAGGTTGGCCACCTGGCGCGGCTCGAGGTTGAGCCGCTGTTCCCACACGGCGCGCCCCTCGGCAGCGTATTCGTCCATGAAGAACACATACGGCACACGGTCAAGGAAGTAGTCGAGCCGCCCACCGGCGAAGCGCAGGTAGAAATGGGGCGTGTTGAAGTCGAAACAGCCGTAGTTGAACACCACGTCGAGGCCGTGCCCCGGGTCGCACACACGCAGCGCCGAGTGGCCGAAAGCGAGGTAGAAGTCGTCGCCAGGGCCGCATGTGAGCACGCTGGCGAAGGCCGAGTCGCCCAGTTCGAGGGGCTCCGCCATCACAACCGCCGGCGCCAGCGCCAGCACGGCAGCCAGCGTCAACGCGTGCAACAGGCCGCGCCTCATGCCCCGGTGCCTATGCGTTCACCCTCGACGGCGGCAGCCGCCTCGGCCTCGGCGCGCGGATCCATGCGGCGCGGCTCGTGCTCGGTGGCGTTGTGCACCGTAACCTGCGGGAAGGGTATCTCCACCCCCGCGTTGTTGAAGGCGATGTAAATGTCCTCGCGTATGTGCTCCCACAGCGTCCAGTAGGCCTCCACCCGGGTCCAGAGCCACAGGCTGAAGTCAACCGAGCTGTCGCCCAGGTTGCTCACAGCCACCTTCGGCGCCTTGGGCTCCCAAGCCACCTCCTTCTCCGAGCGTATCACCTCCATCAGCACCTCGCGCGCCTTCTTGATGTCGGTGCCGTAGGCCACCGACGCCACCACGTCGAGCCTTATCAGGGGCTCCTTGGTGTGGTTGATGAGGCTCTTGGTGGCCAGCTCGCTGTTGGGGATGATGATGGTGCGACCGTTGAAGGGGCGCATAATGGTGTGGAAGATACGGATTTCCTTGATGTAGCCCTTGTAGTTGCCGCACTCTATGTAGTCGTCCACCTTGAAGGGCTTCATCAGCAGTATGATTACGCCGCCGGCGAAGTTCTGCAGCGTGCCCTGCAGGGCCATGCCCACAGCCAGGCCCATGGCGCCCAGCAGCGCGATGAACGACGTGGCCTTGATGCCGATTACATCCATTGCCATGATGATGATCATGGCCTTGAGCAGGAGGTCGACCAGCGAGGCCAGGAAGGTCTTCAGCGAGGCCTCGGCGCCACGGCGGTCGAGCCCCTTGACAATCACCTTCTTGAGCATCCGCGCCAGCTTCATGCCCACCCACAGGATGAGGATGGCGATGAGGAGCTTGGGCACAAAGCTCACTGTCATCTGCGTGAGCGAGCGCAGGCCGTCCTTGATGATGGTGTTCTCGCCGGTGACCACCGCCTTGAGGTCGTCGAGGTTCATGTTCTTCAGGCTGTCGGTCATGGCACGGGTGATGCTGTCGGAGGCCTGCAGCTGTTGCGAGAATTCGTCGGCCGGCGGCGTCGTGCCGTCGGTCTGGGCCGCCGCGGCGGCCAGAAGCGCGTTGCTTGTTTCGTCGAGCAGGAGCATGTTCTTTAATCCTTTTCGGTTACTCTGCGCGCGACACCGTGTCGCACGGCCTGCTTAACGCCGCCGCAGGCCATTTATTTTGCCGCGACGGCTTTTTTTCATATCTTTGCAAAAAAAACAGCAACAGGCAATGACCATACATCCCGACACGCTGCCGTTCCTCACCGAACTGGCCGCCAACAACAACCGCCCCTGGTTCAACGAGCGCAAGCCGCGCTACGAGGCCATCAGGCTGCAGTTCCTCGACTTCACGCAGACGCTCATCGACGGCATGACCGCCCTCGACCCCTCGCTCGAGGGGCTCACGGCGAAGCAATGCGTATACCGCATCTACCGCGACACGCGCTTCTCGCCCGACAAGACCCCCTACAAGACCCACCTCGCGTGCTTCCTGCCCTCGTGGGGGCGCAAGAACATGGGCGTGCCGGGCTACTACTTCCAGGTGGGGGTCGACGAAGCCTACGGCCTCAAAGGCACATGCAACCTCGGCGGCGGCATCTTCATGCCCGACCCCGCCACGCTACACGCCATCAGGCAGGAGATCTTCTACAACACCGACGAGTTCCTGGCCATCATGGCCGAGCCCGAATACAGGCGCTACTTCGGCGACACCTTCTTCACTCAAAAGGTGCTCACCCGCGCCCCGAAGGGCTTCCCCAACGACTGGGAGCACGCCTGGCTGCTGAAGTACAAAGACTACTGCACCAGCCACACCCTGCCCGCCTCCAGGCTGGCTGGCGGACAGCTGAGCGACGAGGTGCTGCGCGCATGGAGGGCAAGCGTGAAGCTTAACCTCTTCATACAGCGCGCCATGGACAACCCCGAATAGCCTGCCCCCACCCCGCCCCACGTCGGTGCAAAAGCCGTACCAACACCGTCTGTTCTTCGATTGTTCTCCGATTGTTCTTCGATTGTTCTTCGATTTAATATCGAAGAACAATCGAAGAACAATCGGAGAACAATCGAAGAACAGACGGCCCTGACACGGCGCCAACATGGCCGCCGATGCGCCGCCACGGAGAGCCGCAAAGGGAAAAAAATTCAGTTTTTTTTTCGCGACGGCACAATAAAACTCGTCGGCACAAGTTTACAATGCCGACACTGGCCCCGTAGTTCAGCTGAATAGAACGTCGGATTCCGGTTCCGAAAGTCGTGGGTTTGAATCCCTCCGGGGTCACCAATCGCCGAAGCGCGCAATGCCAGAGCGGCATTGCGCGTTTCATTACTAACCAACCAACCAACACACTGCACCCATGAGCAAAAGCACACATCCACTGATGCAGCTGCTGGTGATGGTGGCCATCTCGATGGGGATGATGCTCGTCACCTCGCTGCTCACCGGCGTAGCGGCCTTCCTGGCCTTACTCTCGGGCGGCGATGGCAGCCTCACAATGACACGCGAATTCCTGATGTGGACGCAGGCCATCACGCCCCTGCTCACCTTCGCGATGCCCGTGCTGATCACCACCGCCATATACTATCGCGGCCGTCAGCGCGACTACTACAAGCCTTACTTCGGCGGCAGCCACTGGCTGGCGGGGCTCGCCGCGGTGGTGGTCATGTTGCTCATGACCCCCTTCATCGAATGGCTGAGCGAATGGAACGACCACTGGAACCTCGGCGCACTGGGCGAGTCGCTGCGCAGCCTGCAAGACACCACCGAGGGGGTACTCGATACAATCACCGAGACCCGCACCGTGGGCGGCCTGCTGGCCAACCTCGTGGTCATTGCGCTCATACCCGCCGTGACCGAGGAGCTCTTCTTCCGCTGCGGCATACAGAACCTTCTGGCCCGGTGGACCAAGAACCATCACATAGCCATCTGGATCACGGCCGCCATCTTCAGCCTGGCCCACGCCGAGATTTTCTCCTTCATGCCGCGCCTGCTGATGGGGGCAATGCTGGGCTATTTCTACGTCTACGGCGGCTCGGTGCTGCCCAACATGCTGGCCCACTTCGTCAACAACGCCGTCGTGGTGCTGGCGTGCTGGCTGGTGGCGCGCATGGGGCTCGACATCGACATCGATCATCCGTTTGCCACGGGCTGGCTGCTCACAGCAAGCTGCACGCTGGCCGCGCTGCTGCTCTTCGCCGTGACATTCGTTAAAAGACGTAAAGCCAACGCCTAACACGCGCCCCAAAAACAGCGCGCCCAATGGCGCGCCACCGGGGCATAACAAAATAATCACGGCGCGCATACCGCTGTCAACCAACGCAATAAGCACAACGCGCGGCGACATGCAGGCCGATTTGCAAAAAAAATATTCGCCGAATGAAAAAAAAGGTGTAATTTTGCAGCCCGATTTGCACCGCAAACGACAACAAACAATAATAAAAGCACATACACAATGACAAAGGCAGAAATCGTAGCTGAAATAGCTCAAAAAACCGGCATCGAGAAGGTAGCCATCCAGGCCACCGTCGAGGAGTTCATGTCCGTAATCAAAGAGAGCCTGTCGGAGGGCGAGAACGTGTACCTGCGCGGCTTTGGCAGCTTCATAGTGAAGAAACGCGCCGAGAAGACCGGCCGCAACATCAGCCGCAACACCACCATCATCATTCCTGCCCACAACATCCCGGCCTTCAAGCCCGCCAAGACCTTCATGCAGGAAGTGAAGAAGAAAGTGAAATAAACAACTAAACAACATTCAGTACTATGCCTAACGGGAAAAAACACAAGCGCCACAAGATGTCGACGCACAAGCGCAAAAAACGTCTGCGCAAGAATCGTCACAAGAAGAAATAGGCGCTTCCCCACCAATGCGGAAGCAAGCATTTCTTCCCTACCACACACAAGACTAAAACAAATTACACACCGTCCGCACCGGACTGGTATGTAATTTGTTTTGTTTTTACAACACAATCCCTACATATACACACACGCAATCCAAGTGGAAAAAGAACTGATAATATCGCGGCAGGACGACGGAGTGCAGATTGCGCTGCTGGAAGACAAGCGGCTGGCCGAGCTGCACAAGGAGCAGCCCGGTGGCCAGTATGCCGTGGGCGACATCTACTTCGGCCGGGTGAAGAAGATAATGCAGGGCCTCAACGCCGCCTTCATCGACCTGGGCAGCGACAAGGAGGGCTTCATGCACTACCTCGACCTGGGACGCAGCTACCTGTCGGTCGCGAAATACCTCAAACTGGCCATGAACGGCGACAAGGGCGCGCGCACGCTGGCCAACTTCAAGGTGGAGCCGATGCTGGAAAAGGTGGGCAACTTCGACGACGTGCTGAAGGTGGGCCAGCCGATACTGGTGCAGGTGACCAAGGAACCAATATCGACCAAAGGGCCGAAGGTGACGGGCGACATTTCGCTGGCCGGGCACTATCTGGTGCTGGAGCCCTTCTCGAACAAAATATCAATATCGCAAAAGATACGTGGCAACGAGGAGCGCAACAGGCTGAAGAGGCTGGTGCAGAGCATCAAGCCACAGAACTTCGGCGTGATAGTGCGTACTGTGGCCGAGGGGCGCAGCGTGGCCGAGCTCGACGCCGACCTGCGCCACCTGCTCGACTGCTGGGAGCGGATGACCGACCAACTGAAGAAAGTGTCGGCACCGGCCAAAGTGCACGCCGAGCTCGACACCACCACGGCGGTGATACGCGACGTGCTGACCGACGACTTCTCGAGCATCTATGTTGACGACGCCAAGCTCTACGAAGAGGTGCGCGGCGCCATCAAGCGTATGCAGCCCGGCACAGAGGAGATAGTGAAGCACTACAAGATGGACACCCCCATCTTCGAACAGTTCGGTGTGCAGCGCGACATACGCCGCGCATTCGGCCGCATTGTGACCATACGCTCCGGAGTGTACCTCTACATAGAGCACACCGAGGCCATGCACGTAATCGACGTGAACAGCGGCAACCACATGAAGGCCGGCACCGGGCAGGAGGACACAGCCCTGCAAGTGAACATCGAGAGCGGCATCGAGATAGCCCGCCAGCTGCGCCTGCGCGACATGGGGGGCATTGTGATCATCGACTTCATCGACATGGAGAAGGCCGAGAACAGAAAGAAGCTGTTCGACGTGATGACCGAGGAGATGAAGCGCGACAAAGCCCGCCACACCATTCTGCCGCTGAGCAAGTTCGGGCTGATGCAAATCACGCGCCAGCGCGTGCGCCCGGCAATGGAGTTCGACGTGCAGGAGAAGTGCCCCATGTGCGACGGCACCGGCCACATAAAGCAAAGCATAGTGATAGTGGACGAGATTGAGGCCTCGCTGCGCCACCTGGCCACCGCGCAGGGCGAGAAGAGCCTGGTGCTCACCACCCATCCCTACATCGCCGCCTACATAACCAGGGGCTGGATTCACAGCCTGCGCCACCGCTGGATGAAACAATACCGCGTAAGGCTGGCGGTGCACGAGTCGGAGCAGATGGGGCTGCTGGAGTTCAAGTTCTCGCACACCAATGGCGACGAGATACAGATGTAGACTGCTGCCAGCCCTGGCCCTGCTGCTGGCGTTGCTCTGCGCCGCCCAGGCGGCGGCGCAGGTGCGTACACGCGGCATCGACGTGTCGAAGTACCAGGGCACCATCAACTGGAGCAAGGTGGCGAAAGACTCGACCATACGCTTCGTCTACATCAAGGCCACCGAGGGCACGTCGATACAGGACCCGATGTACCGCACCAACCTCAAGGGTGCCAAGAAGGCCGGCCTGCTGGTGGGCAGCTACCACCTGTACAGCAGCCGCACCACGGCCTACCAGCAAATGGGCAACATACGCAAGGTGATACTGAAAAAAGAGCAGGACCTGGTGCCCGTGCTCGACATTGAGGGGCACCATTCGGGCAGGCTCAACATGGAGAGAGTGGACAAACTGCTGGAGCTGATGGAGAAAGAATACGGTGTGAAGCCAATAATCTACACCTCGGAGAAGCTCTACAAGACGCACTTCGCCACAAAGAAGTACCAGCGCTACCACATATTCATAGCCAACTACCGCAGCTATCCCACCACGCGATTCACGCTGTGGCAGTACACAGAACGCGGACACTGCGCAGGCATTAGCGGATACGTGGACTTCAGCCGACTGGCGCGGGGGCGCACGCTGAACGACATTCTCATGCCCAAACCAAAGAAGAAGACAGCCGAACAGGCAAAATGATACAGGGGCACCCGCATGGGTGCCCCTGCCTCTTCGGCGCAGGATGCCGCCAGCTTCTCACAGCGACTGCTGCTCCTTCAGTTGGTCGAGGCTAATGCCGAGCAACCTCATCTTCTGCAGGATTACCGGCAAATCCTCCTCCATGAACTCGCGCCGCTGCAGTGACAGTATGCGCTCCTTGGCCTCAGGAGCCACAAAAAAGCCCATGCCGCGACGCTGGTAGGCAATCTCTTCCTTCTGAAGATAATCGAATGAGCGCGCCACTGTATTGGGGTTCACACCCATGCTGGCCGCCACCTCACGCACCGAGGGCATCCGGCCGTCGGCAGCGAACTCTCCCTGCACCACCTGCTCCATCAGCCTCTCGGCTATCTGCAGATATATTGGTTTCTGCTTCTTGAAGTCCATAATGGCATGTATTAATAGGGCATCTTCTTGATGCGGTTCCAACTCAACCAGCCGAAGAGCACGGCAAGGACGATGCTGACCACCATGATGATGGCGCTGTACCAGGTTGTGAAGGCCGTCTCGTCGATGTTGTTGTCAACAATGTATTCTACCCAGTGCTGGATGTCGCCAGAGCTGACGAAGTGGATGGCCAGCGGCATCAGCACCAACGAAAGCACGAAGCTTATGAGCCAAAGCCACAGGAAGGTCTGCAGCACCTTGTGGCGGCGGAAGATGGTGGCGGTGAAGAGGAAGAGCAGCGCAGTGGCGATATGGCTGAACACCGAGGCAATCAGCAGCATGGTTATGGCACCGCCGGTAAGGTCGCCAACGACATAGTCGAACCAGCCCGCGAATTCACAGGAGAATATCGACTCCCTGTAACTTCCGAATGGGAGCAGATACAGGAGCATGTCGAGCACCACGCCAGCCACCAGCACCAGCAGCGGACAGACAATGAGAGTGTAGAGCAGTATGCTCAGGAACTTCTCAAGCTTCGAGGCCGGAAGCATGGCGAAATGAATGCCCTCACCGCGCAGGTTGACTGTCCGGTAGAGGCGCGAGGGGGTCATGATAGATGCCAGCGCGGGGAGAATCACCACAATGGAGAGGCGTATGGACGGTTCGAAGTTTACCGTGCGATGCGGGTCGGTCACCAACACCAGCAGCCACAAGGCCAATGGCAGCAGGGTGATGATCAGCATGGTGGTGCCGAAGGCAGGCCAAAGGTTGCGGAAGTCCTTGTACACCACCTTGCAGAAACGGTTCCATTCAAAAGTGTTGTTTTTCATCTTGCACTCCTTTCTTTTGTTCGGTGACAGCTCACTGGAAAAGCATCTTTATAGTGTTCTTGTTGCGCAACACGGCATTGAAAAGTGCCTCTATGTTCAGTTGGCTCTCCTCGCCGGTCGTGTTGGGCACCACATTCATGTAGCCCTGCGGCATCAGCTCACTGTAGAGGGCGTCGGCGCGCTGCTCGGCGCCATATTCGAAGCATAGCTTCTCCGTGATGCGCTGCACCGAGGCGTTGAGCAACACCTCGTTGTGGTTAAGAATCACGATGGGGTCTATCAGGTTCTCAACATCCTTCACCTGGTGGGTGCTGATAATGATGGTGCAGCGCTCCTCGGCACGCTTGCTCAGGATGGAGCGCAGCTGCGCCTTGCTTGGTATGTCGAGGCCGTTGGTGGGCTCGTCGAGCAACACATACTCCGTGCCAAGTGACAAGCTGACTGCGATGAGGCTCTTTTTCTGCTGGCCGAAGCTCATCTCGCGGAACTTGCGACGAGGATCCACCTCGAGTTCCTGCATAAGGTGCAGGAAAAGTCCATACGAGAAGGTTGGATAGAACGGAGCCAGGTCGTCGACAAAAAGCTGCGGCGTGGCGTTGTCGGGCAGTTGCACCTCGTCGGGCATGAACACAATGCTCTGCAGCATCGCAGGCAGGCGGTCGTGGCTCGTCATGCCGTCGACCATACAGGTGCCAGCCGTAGGCCGTTGCAGGCCGCAAATAAGCTTTAGCAGCGTAGTCTTGCCCACACCATTCTCACCCAGCAGGCCATAGACGGCACCATTGGGAAACGAAATGTTGATGTTGGAGAAGACCGGGCTCTTCTTGTAGGAGAAATCCAGGTTGCGAATCTCTATCATAAGGCTTGCGAAAGTCAGGGTTCAACGGTGCGTTAATACTTGTATTTTATTGCCGTGCCGTAGACCAGCACCTCGGCCGCCTGCGCGATGATGGCGCTGGTGGTGTAGCGCACGCCGATGATGGCGTCGGCGCCGAGGCGCACAGCCTCGTCGATCATGCGCTGCGTGGCCTGTTTGCGCGCCTTCTCCATCATGGCGGTGTAACTCTTCAGCTCGCCACCCACGATGTTCTTCAGCCCTTGTCCAAAATCGCTGATGAAGTTCTTGCTCTGGATGGTGCTGCCAGTCACCACGCCGATTTCTTCGTACTTCTCCCCTTGCAGGGTGTCAACTGTTACGATTTTCATAATGCTTATGCTGTTTGTTGATTGGTTACATCTGTGGTGCGTTGCTGTCACCGGCTCCTTGCCGAGCCTTGCTCTCGAGCTCCATCTTGCCTATGCGCCAAGTGAGGCCCAGGCTCACGTAGCGCGAGTCGTAGCGGCTGCTCCCCGTGGTCTGGTACTGTGGGGCGGTGGTGTTCTGACCCCACTCCGCCATGCCGAAGATATCGTTCACATTCAGGAAGATGCTCAGCCTGCGGTCGAGCAGGTCGCTGCTCAGCCCAAGGTCGATACCCTTGTTGGCCACGCTCAGGCTATAGAGGCCGATGCGCGGCGAGGTGTAGTGGGCATTGGCAAATACCTCGAGCCATCCCCACAGCTTGGCCCACACGTTGAGGCGTGCACTCCACGAGAGTTTGCTGTCGGCGAAGTCGCCATAACGGTAGCCATAGTTAAAGACGGAGGCGTTGAGGCGCACGTTGAGCATCGCCGTGGGGCGATAGGTGATGTTGGCTTCGATGCCTTCGGTGTGGCTCGAGCCGATATTGACGGGCTGGGTGTAATTGACCAGCTGCGTGCCAAAGTAGGGGTCGTAGCCCGCCAGGGTGGTCGTGCCCACCTCGTTGGTGTTGGCGTGCAGGTAGGCACTGACGCCCACATTGCCGAAGCCCGCGAAGTATTTGCTCCACGCGGCATCGAGGTTGTGGGTATAGGAGCGCAGCAGGGCGGGATTGCCCGTGCTGAACGAGTAGTCGGCATATTCGCGATAGGTGGTGAGGCTCCCGGCATCGGGGTTGGAGAAGCGGCGCGTATAGGAGAGGCTGTAGCTCTGGAAGTCTTTGGTGACGTAGCTCAGGTGCAGGCTAGGCACCAAGCCAAAAAGGGCTGTGTCCACCTCGCAGGGGTCTACGCCACCGATGCGGTGCCACCGTCCCTGCTGCCACTCCTGCTCAGCGCGCAGCCCCACCTTGGCGGTGAAGGCGCCCCACCGTTTGAGGAGCGTGGCGTAGAGGTTGGCACCCTGCCCATTCACCACCGCGTCGACCGAGCGGAGGGTGTCGGCCACGTAGTGGCCTGCGGCGTCGAGCAGCTCGAGCAGCTCGTGGCTAGCATCGCCCGAGAGCTCGGCCTCGGCGCCTACCTCCAGCTCCATGCCGTGGCGCAGCGGCAGGGTGTAGCCCAGCGCGAGGTCGCCCGACGGGATGAGGCCGCGGTCGCCACTGCGGCGCACGAGGTCGGCACCCACGAGGGTGGTGTAGCGACGCGTTTGGTCGTTGCTGTTGCGGCTGCCCCACACGTTGCCGTTGAGCGAGAGGGTCAGCTTGCGCCCAGCCTCGTCATATCGGTGCTCGAACCAAGCGCCCATATAGCCTCCCCAGACGAAACCTCGGGTCGCGATACTTTCGTCATAGCTGAGGTCGGTCAGCGTGGGCTGATATTCGCGGTAGAGGTAGTGGCCCGTGTTGTCGTCGTGGCTCCAGAAGGGGTAGAAGCCCATCCAGGCGGCCAGGGTGGTCATGCTGTCGAGGCGCCAGTTGAGGTTGAGCCCTGCGTAGCCTCCCGCGGTGTTGGTGAGCGACTGGCTTTCGTAGCGCTGGTGGCGCGAGGTGTCGAGGCTGCTGGTCAGCAGGGTGTTGGTGCCGCTGCGCTCCGACCGATGGTGCGTGTAGTCGGCATTGAGATAGAGGTTGATGTCAAACTTCTCGTTGGCATAGACGTAAGACAGCCAAGGCGAGACGCTGGGCATCGTCCGCCCACGCACCCCGAAGCAGAGCAACTCGTTGCGCGCGATCGACTGATTGGTAACGATATTGATCACGCCCCCCGAGGTGGAATACCTGGCCGAAGGATTGGTGATCACCTCGATGCGCTCGATAGCGTTGGCTGGCAACTGCTTGATGTATTGCTTCAAGGCTTCGGCCTGCATATGCGATGGGCGGTCGTTGATCCATATCTCGACGCTACTGACGCCGCGCAGGGTGATGTTGCCCTCGGCATCCACCTCCACCCCAGGCGCATTCTGCAGCGCGTCGCTGGCGGTGCCCGTCTGCACCGAGGGGTCGTCGTGCGTGTTGTAGAGGTTCTTCTCTCCATCCATGGCGTAGAGGGGGCGGTCCGACACCACCTGCACCTCGTCGAGTCGTGAAGCAGTGCGATGCATGGTGATATCGTGAAGCACGCTTTTTCCACGCACGTCTATGCTTTCAATAAACGGCTGGTAGCCTATGCAAGTGGCGCGAAGCAGAAAAACGCCACTGTCGGTTGCTGTGATGTCGAAGCTGCCGTCCGGCCCGGTTGTGGCACCACGCACAAACACTGTGTCGGCTTGTCTCATCAACGCCACGTTGACAAACGGCATCGCCTCACCGTCTCCAGCATCCACAACACGTCCATGCACATTTTGTGCCTCAACAAAGCCGGCAGATGCAATAATCAAGGCCGCTGCCGCAATCATTCTTTTCTTCAAATAGCTGTACTTCATATACCTGTTATTAGTTGCATAGTCAAATAGTACACTGCAAAAGTAATATTAATTTTGAAACCGACAAAACACATTTCGCAATTTAACAACAATTAACACACCACGCACCGGTAGGCATACATCCTGTCAATGCGCGGAGATTATCAATAATTTGATGTTTCAGTCTCACCGCACTCCCTTTTTTTGAGATGTTTCACAAGTATCAAACATATTTTTCAATCTATAAACCAGACCATTATAAAAAATTTTGCATAAAAATTTGGCCAGTATTGAAAAAGTGCGTACTTTTGCACTCGATTTCGAAAGGGAAATCACCACAACAAGCCGCATTCGTCTAGTGGTCCAGGACATCTGCCTCTCACGCAGAAGATCATCAGTTCGACTCTGATATGCGGTACAAGTAAAAGCGACGAAGGTTCACACTTTCGTCGCTTTTTTCATTGCATGAAGGCCATCAACGGTTGCCCTTGGCGCGGTTGTGTGTGCGGCATAGCATCTGACAGTTCTCCTCGGATGTCTGTCCGCCACGGCTCCAAGCCGCCACGTGGTCGGCATCCATCTCGCTCTCCTTGTATATCTTGGTGCGATGTGCCTCGTGCCCCATAGCGCAAAGGGGACAGTTGCTCACCCCCGCATGGCGTGCCTCTTCGGTCTGTCGACGGTAGACGCGCCGCTTGGTGGCTTCGTCGAATACGCGCACATCCAGCAGACGCGTGTCGGTTGCACCGCCCAGCAGGTATTCGAACACGCCCTTGCGGTTCTTCACACAGGGGTCGTCCATCAGTGCAGCGGCCTGCGCAGTCATCGCCTTTGGGTCGTAGGGCTGATGGTGATAGACGTCGTAGTAGCGCCCCCAAGGCAGGCCACACATCTCGTTGTAGCGCTCGGCAAAGAGGCTTTCCACCCACGCTATCACATCCTCGAAGTGCGCCTGCAACTCGTCCACCTGCCTATCGTGCCTATGGGCTTGCATATATTCTTCCACCTGGCCGTGGCTCACCCAGTCGAGGGCGGTGTGTAGGAAGTCCTGCCGCTTCACCGAGCCACGCACATAGGCGCTCCACTTCTGCACATTGGCGTTGCGACTGTTGCAGAACACCGACCGCGCCAGCGTGACAAATGGGCCGCTATACACGGCGTTCAGCTCCTCTTGCGGATTGAGTGGTATGCCAGCTATGTTGATGGTCTGGAACCATTGCTTTATCTCTCCCTCCGTGCCTTCGCATTCGTAGACCAGCAGCGTGGTCTCCTCGATGAGGGTCTGCTGCTCTTTCGGCAGGGCGTGAAAGCGGAAAGGCAAGTCATTGCTCATCACCGAGAACTTGTCGGTCAAGAAGCGCCCCAGCGAGGTGATGCGTTGCTGCCCATCGAGCACTTCGAGCCTCCCATCGGGCAGGCGGTTGAAGTAGAGCAACCCCAGTGGGTATTGCTTGAGCACCGATTCGACCACAGCCACCTCCTTGCGTCCATTGTCTTCGGCATAGAGGTAGTTGCGCTGATACTCAGGCTGTATAGTGAGCCGACCAGCCAACCCATACAGTCCTTTCTCCTCCAGCTCGTTGTACACAAACCCCTCGCAGAGTTCGCGCACGGTGTATTGCTTCAGTTCAGTCTTCATATATGTACTTTTATTAACAATTTTCCGAAGGATTTCTATTGTCACTGCCTCTTGCGGATGAGGATACGGGCATAGGTTTCTTTTCCGCATAGATGGAAGCGGTGTCCATAGTGCGGATTGTCGTCTACATATCTGTCCAGACCTATTATCTCATATTGTCCCACGCAGTGTTTATCAAGAAACGAAATCGGTACACCCATAACATCGGTGTAATCAGACGGGATTGCATCTGAATATGGGACTTCTATTGCATTGTACTCGTCGTAGCGCTCGTAGGCGTGCTTCTCTTTGAGGTCTTTATGCTTGCTGTATTTAAGGTTATCGGCCATAGTCATCAGCTCCAAGGGTTGGTGTCGGCGACCATGGTCGAGGTTGGTGAACCATCGCACACCCTTTACCCTGACAAATTTGCGCCCCTTTTCGTCGATACGCCACCCAACCGCCGTTATTGGGTAATTATCGGGAATACCAAATTCGCGGTCGCCACTATGGATACTCTCGCCAAGCCACAACCGATTGTCCTTAATCAGAGGGAACACCTCCTTGAATGTAATGGCGTTCATATTACCAATAATTAGAAACTCCTTCGAAGCCGATATTATCCACGCCACAAACTCGCGGAATAGCGAGAACGGTGGATTTGTAACAATAATGTCGGCTTCGTCGCGCAGGCGCGTAACCTCGGCGCTGCGGAAGTCGCCGTCGCCTTTCAGATACTGCCACCTTAGGTCGTCAATATCGATGCGACGGTCGCCGTTCTCATCCTGCTCGAGGACGAATATCTTGCCGTGAGAGCGCGTCTTCTTGCGGTCGTAGTGTGGCGAGCGGGTCTCGAACTCGGTCTCGAAGAGCGAGAGTTGCTGCCCATACCGCTCCTGCTTGCGCTCGATGGCATAGCTGGTGGAGATCAGTTTGCGCAAGCCCAGCCGCTCGAAGTTCTGAGCGAAATACTTGGTGAAGTTGCTCCACTCGGGGTCGTCGCAAGGCAGCAATACAGTCTTACCCCGAAACACGTCGGGGTCGTAGTCGAGGTAGGCCTCCACCTCGCGCTCTATGTCGTAGTACTGAGTGTAGAACTCGTCCTGCTTCGCCTCTCGTGCGTTGGTCAGCGCACTGTTTGCATTCGGCATATGGATTGATAGCTTTGTGCATTGCTACCAATCACCTATGGACAAAAGAAAGGTGCAGACCTTTCCATCACATTCACGAGGAGCGTCGGATGAACCCCGCTGTACCAATTAGAGAAGCCCACACCTAGTGGCGTGCGCATTCTAAAATATTGGTACAACAGCAATAGGTCACACTCCTGTGAACTATTATCCAAAAAGAAATCTCCAGTTTCCGACGCTTTTGATTCGAATGTGAATAATAGTAATGCTGTTAATGTTTCATTCTTGTTCCATTCCGCTCGGAACAATGCGGGTGCAAAAATACATAATTATTTCCATACAGCAGCAAAAAAACTTGCCTTACTGAAAAAGAGGGCGGACAGGGTATAAAAACCGTATAAAGGCCGTCTGTTCTTCGATTGTTCTCCGATTGTTCTTCGATATTAGATCGAAGAACAATCGGAGAACAATCGAAGAACAGACGGTGTTGACGCGGTGTCAATAGGGCTATGGCAAGCTTGATGGAGGCACACCGAAGCGCCGCTTGAAGAGGCGGCTGAAGTGGGAGGCGTTCTCGAACCCGAGGCTGTAGGCCACCTCCGACACCGGCAGCGACGAGCCGCTCAACATGGCGTAGGCACGCAGCAGGCGCTGCTCGCGCATCCATCTGGCGGGCGGCTCGCCGTAGGTGGCCTGGAACTCGCGCTTGAAGCTTGAGCGCGAGCGTCCGCTGAGGTAAGCCAGCTCGTCAATACCTATCGGAGTGGTGATGTTCGCCTCCACCACTCGACGCAGATCGCTCCGCATGGGTGTGCGCAACTGCAGCATCTGGCGGAAGGTGATCTTCGAGCAGTCCATCACGTCGAAGAGAAGTTCCATCATCTTCAGCCGCAGCAGGGCGGGCTCGGCGCGCCCGGGCTGGTCGAAATAAGGCTGCAGTGAGCGGCAATAGGCCACAAGCCGCTCACTCATCGGACACACCCGGGCGCCCTGCTCCTCGGTAGTGGCCACAGGACCGACGTTCTGGCTGGCGAGGAACTCCTTGAGCAGCTCGCTGCTGATGCCGAACAGAAGGCTTTCGAAAAGGCCTGTGGCAGGGTCGCTGCTCTTCTCGTAGTCGACGCTTTGGCATTTGCGCAGCAGGATCATCTCGTTCTTGCCCACAGTCCATTGTTGCTGCCCGTGACTGAGGCGAACCTTGCCGCCCAGGACCACATAGAGCAGGTGCTGCTCGAGGAAGAAGGTGCCGTGCTCACCGGCGGTGACGATGCACTGGTCGATGATGCTGCCTCCGTCGAGGGTGAGCGACGAGGCCCGATAGTCGCCCGACACCAGCGCCGTGGGGAAGCGTTTCTGAGTAGTCATATCAATATTCAAAATCGGGCTGCAAAGGTACGAAAAAAAACCAAACCCGATGAAAACGTTGGCGTCGAGGGCAATAAAAGCGGGAAGCATGGCGTTTACAGGAGTGTGAATTGGCTTCAAAAAGGATAACAATATGAAAAAAGTATTTTTGCTCGGCGCGATGGTGTGCAACCTCGGAGTGGTGGCCGCCGAAGCGTGAAACGGCCTCCGCACAGGTGCGCGGTGAAATTGCAGAAATGAAACAACAAATTGAACAGAAACAATTAACTCAAACAGACAATGGACGAAGAAAAATCTGATAGCAAGGGGTGGGCGTTCTATGGAACATATGCGATTATCTATGCAGTTCTAAACATTGCCGCAGTCTTCATTAAGCTGCTTACGACAGAATGGAGCGTGTTTGTCAACTACAAGGAGGGTGACGTATTTTGGGTTATGGTCTTTGGCATCGCCGCCGCACTTATCCAAGGCATCGGGCCAGCCATAGTGTTCAAGCGCAGTGGCAACGTCAAATTACTCTACATTTTCCCCTTGGCGGTGATGCTCGTAAGTTTTACCGTAGTCATTTTCGACCTACCTCTTATACAATTTATTGCTTTGTTCCTGATTATTACGTTGGTTATCCCGTTGGGCTTTCCGTTGTTCAATTGTTTCTCTGTGTATAACAATGAAATTTGGGATAACGTATGGCTTATGTCTGTGACACCTGCTGTCATCTATGCTTTAGTCATTTTTGTAACCACCTTGTTTTTGCGAAGGAGACAACAAAGCAGAGAAAAGCATTGAACATAAACAGAAAATGAAGAGAGTATTTTTGCTCGGCGCGATGGTGTGCAACCTCGGAATGGTGGCCGCCGAAGCGTGAAACGGCCTCCGCACAGGTGCGCGGTGAAATTGCAGAAATGAAACATCAGATTGAAAAAAACAATCATATCATGCAACAGACATTTTATGGATTCTACCCGAAACACCAATGGCGAGAATTGCAGATAGAGCCAGTTGTGCACTATTATTCATTCAAACTATTGGAAGAAAGTGACCCGATTGTCTCCAATTCGAGATATAAGATAAAAAAGGGAACAAAACTATACGACATTGTTTCATATCTCAATTGGTCGTAGTTCCTCGTTTCTGAGAGGCTTAAGAGGGTTCTTGAAGAAGGGCGGTTCAATGGCTTCAAATGTTTTCCGGCAGAGATTGAAGGTGTCACAGAAGAATATTATGGTTGGTTAAACATCAATGAAGCGGGGCCAATAATAAAAGAAGACAGAAACGCACACATTGTATGGTTCGACCTGGACACATGGAAAGACTATGATGTATTTCACCTGAAAGGAACGTTTATGAATATCTGCACCAAGGAGGTTAAAGAAGCCATTGAGAATGCTGCAATCACCAATATTGATTTTCGCACAAAATGTATAGGTATTGTGTAATTTCATGCGAATAATGGCACCCAAACTGTTGCCATCCTTGCGGACGGCAGCCGTTTTCACACCAATCTCAATCATGCAAAACTCGTTCCATAGTCAGCCATGATTAGCATTTACGTATTTCTTTTGGTATTGTTTTTGGTTTCCATTATCATGCTTATTGCATGGAAACTGCCAAAGAACACGAAACCGCAAGGACTGATATCCGTATGGCGATGGATTGTTATCACCTCCACCCTTTTTATGTGCCATGAAGGAAGCACAGCCCTCCCGCATTACAAGATTATTTCTCCGGCACTTTGGACTGCATCTATCGTTCTTATGTGCGGCGCGGTTTTTAATGCAGCAAAACAGAATTGCAAACCTGTTTGGGGCCGATTGCTGGCATGTTTGCTTCTTGATATTGCCATCTATATTGATTTGCTGATAATCTACCACTAAAGAACATGCAGTCGGCGAGGGCAAAAAAACGGACATCAGCCGTTAATATAATAAAGTGTGAAAGAATAAAATCCCACAACCGATGGAAGCCATCAGCATCGCCCGCGCGGCCAACGCGGCACACTATGAGTACCTTGCAGCCATGCAACGCCAAATTGCAGGTATGCGCGGTGAAAATGCAGAAATGAAACGCCAGATTGAACAGAAACAATAAGCAAAATGGAAACACAATCGCACGTAACACTCGTAACAAAGATAGTGGTATCCATACTATGGGGAATATTTTCGCTGGTGGTGGGTGGTAATGCATTGTACCAACACTTCAACACTTCTCCAATTAACTCAAGCGACCTTAAGTATGTGGACGGAACGGTTTCATCCGTTTTTGTAAATGATGCTCCGGGTAAGAATAATGCCCACTGGACACGCGTAGAACTTAACGAATATCCATTGCATCACTTTATCATTCCCTATAGTGACGAGGCAATCCATGAGCAATCAACAATCAGGCTTTGCGTCAAAAAGGACGAAGACCTTAACAGTTCACGCAGATCAACAGTTTACGCCTATGAAACGGCAGACTATAGTATTCCATTAGATGCTTATTATGAGTACTTGGAAACAGAATCCCAATGGGGGCTTCCTGTTGGAGTAGCCTTCATCATTGTGTGCATTGCGGTTGAGTTAGCCATTTGGCAAAAGGAATTGAGAAAAAGGATTGCAACAAGCTAAACGGCTGCCGTCCTCACGGACGCAGCCGTTGCTGTTTTAGAATGTCGATACAAGATTTGATTTCCAACACCTCGAAGGGAAATCTCGTCTCCGAGGGCAATAAAAACAAAATCAAGCGTTATTATAGTAGTATTAGCTTCGAACAAATAAATAACAATATGAAGAAATTGCTTTTACTCGGCGCGATGGTGTGCGCCCTCGGAATGATGACCGCCTGCAAAAGCGTGGCGAAGGCTGTAGCAAAATCGGATTTTCTACATATTAAAGAGTTCATTCCTAATGATAGTATGGAATACTATGCCGACTCCATTGATGGATATGCGACATTCTCGGCAGAAAACAACATTGTCATTATCCCCGAGGAAATCACCAAGGAACAATACCACAAGCTACTCACTAATAAATATACCTTGCACCCAATCGCAATAGATACAAACACACCACGCTATGCGGAATTATATAAATTGGGGTTGCAGAACTCTTTGCGGTACGACTCTATTAGAGGGCTCTCTGAATGGGAAGAAGTGGAGGAATACACCTCCAATATCCCAATTTATCACTATCCCGAAACAAGACAATACGAATATGTTATGCTGGCACCGCTGACTAACGAGTCGTTTATGATGACCGAGGACGGCGTAGTAGACACGACCTTTATGCAATCCGAAACACGAACTTACGGGACTAACAGGATATTTGTCGGTCAGGAAGGCGGCGACTGCGACTTTTATGGCAACTTGTGGTTCCACTGGTACGACGAACAGAGTCATCACATGGTTCCGCTGTGCCGCTATGTGGATTACCGCTGGAGTAATGACGGGGTTGAGCAAGGGTTCGACATCTGTTGGATTAGCGAAGATGAGCTGCTGGTGGCGGCAGTTTCCAACGGTAATGGTGGGGAATGGGTAGGTGGCTACACCACGGCTGACCTCGCCCCAGCGGGAACTCCCGTGTATTATAAACTAAAAATCACAACCAGATAATCCGACCACAAGACCGCAATCGCATATCCTGCCATAACGGTTTTGATATTTGGATACAAGCTACAAGAAAAAACAAAATAGTCCTGCTGCAGCAGCCAGATTTTAGGAAACAAGCAGCGAGGCCCCGCACTCACGCGAGGTCTCGCTGTTCTGTTATTTCTCATTAGCGTTGCTGCCCGACGGAGAGGCCGAGTCGGTAGCAGTCGGCCAGCTTCGGATGACCGCTGATGTCGCCCACGTTGAACACGCCGCCACAGTTCACCTCTCCCAGGTTGTTCCAGCGCAGGTGATTCAGTAGGGCGTGATAATAGTCGCTCACAGGCTTGAAGTTGGCCTCCGTGTCGCCCTCCGAGGCCATAAGTAACACAGCGTCTTTGATGGGGTTGCGCAAATTGGGGTCTTTCTCGGCCACGGCGAAGAGGCGATCGAAAGCAGCCTTGAGGATGGCTGTAACGCTCCAGTAGTACATCGGCGAGGCCAACACCAGCACGTCGGCCTGCTCGTAGGCGGGGTAGATGCTTTCCATATCGTCCTTCTGCACGCAGGGGCTGTCGTGGTTCTTGCCACCACGGCAGCAACCGAGGCAGGTCTTGATGTCCATCCGCTTAAGGTCGAACACCGTCACCTCTGCACCAGTCTCTTCGGCACCGCGACGGAACTCGCGTATCATTTGCACGGTGTTGCCCTCCAGCCGGGGGCTGCCGTTGAGTATCACTATCTTTTTCATCTTGTATTACTGTTTTAATCTGTTAATGATGCCTCCACCATTGCGCGTCCCAACTGGCGAGCCTGCGCAAGGTCGGTGGGGAAGTGGCGCTCGTGGCGCAGTTGCTTGGCGGCGACATTCCACGCGTCGGCCCAGTAGCGGTCGTAGTCGCGGTATTGTAGCGTGTCATAGCAGTACTGCACCTGTGGTTCGTGTCCGAAGATGTACTGCGTCCATTGCAACACGGGTGCAAGGAGCGCGTCGTAGCCACTGCGGAGCATCGCCTGCTCGGTGAGGTTCATCGGTATCAGGAAGGCAGTGCGCACGGGCTGTGGGGCGATGATTTGCTCCTCGCCGCGCTTGAATTGCACGAAAGGATACCACAACCTCTCGAGGAAGGCACGCAATTGAGCGGTGATTTCGGAAAAATAGATGGGTGAGCCGAAAGCCACCACGTCGGCATGAGCCACGCGGTCGAGGATGTCGGTGATGTCGTCGCGGAAGCCACAATGGCCATAACTGCGCCCACCGCGCAGTTTGCAGGCGTAGCACTCGCGACAGCCGGTGAAGTGGAGGTCGTAGAGATTTACCTCCTCAACCTCCACCTCGTCGCCTGCCTCGCCCGCTCCATCGGCAAAGGCGCGTAGCAACTGGGCTGTATTGTAGTCCTTGCGCGGACTTCCGTTGATAGTGAAAACACGTTTCACTGCTTGATAGTGTTGGAATTCTGGTTGTAGGCCTTGGCCACACACTTCCACTCGCCTTCGATTTTCAAGAGCAGGAGTACATCGGTAAAGTCTATCGAGCCACCCCAGCCTTCTTCCAGCACGCGCACCACGGCAAGGGTTTCCTCCAGCGCCAGCACGTCGATGCGGGTCTTGAAGCTGTCGCCAGCACCCACGGTGTCGACGTTGTGGTAGAACTGTTCTATGCTGCCGCGTTCCAGCTTTCCGTTCAGGTAGCCAAACAGGCAGGCATCGGTGGTGAAAAGCTCTTTGGCATATTTGCTGTCGCCCTCGGCCACGCTGCGGGCAAACTTCGATGCAGCCTCTACGACGGCATCGTATTCTTCAATCTTGGCTCTCATTGCTTTACGGAATAGATTTTGCTTACTATCTTCCACTTGCCGTCCTGTTCGGCCAGGGTGAACATGTCGTTGAAGGTGGTCAGCTTGCTAAACGACGACGAGATGCGCACGAAGGCCACGTTGCCAGCCACGGTAACATCCTCGACGGTGTAGGAGACCTCCTCTTCGCCCGTCTGTTCCAGCACGTCGAAGAGCGTGTTGATGGGCACGGTGTTTATCTTGCCGTTCTCCACCCACGACATGGTGGCACCCTCGCTGAAGGCCTGCTGTCCGATGGTGCGGCTGGCCTTACGACCCGCTTCTGCATAAAGCTCGATGGCATCGAGCACACCTGAGATAGCTTCTATCTGTTTCATTTTGATGTGTTTTAATGAATTGTTATTTTGTCTTTTCGTGCTGCAAAGTTACAACCAGTCTGCGACATGGGCAGTTCTGTTCGGCTCAAAGATCTTTGCAGAATGATCCATTTTGAAAAGACACAGCACTGGTCACAGTGGAAAATACCAAGCCCGGCACTCTCATACACTTGAGAATGCCGGGCAAAAAGGTTAATGGATGGTACCTTGGTCAGCGGTGAGGCGAATCACCCTCATCCAAGCTGTGGCACCGCGTCATAGCAGTTTCTTCTTGAGGTTGACAATCATGTCTTCCGTCATGCTGTCAAGGTCGTATTGAGGCGACCATCCCCATTCGTTGCGTGCGCAGCTGTCATCCATCCTGTTTGGCCAGCTGTCGGCAATGGCTTGCTTGATAGGCTCCGGCTCGTACACCATCTCAAACTGCGGATAGTGCTTTTTGATTGCAGCGTAGATAATCTCCGGGTCGAAGCTCATCGATGTCACGTTAAACGAGTTGCGGTGCACCAGCTTAGTAGGGTCTGCCTCCATTATGTCAATCATGGCCTTCTGTGCATCGGGCATGTACATCATGTCCATATATGTGCCTTTCTTGAGGGGGCAGACGAAGCGCTCTCCCTTGACGGCTGCGTAGTAGATTTCGACAGCATAGTCAGTTGTGCCACCACCGGGGAGTGTCCGCCAACTGATAAGACCAGGGAAACGCACCGAGCGGGTGTCCACACCAAAGCGGGTGTAGTAGTAGTCGGAAAGCAGCTCGCCGGTCACCTTCGTGACACCATAGATGGTATTAGGGCGCTGTATGGTATCCTGCGGGGTGTCGTCGTGTGGAGTGCCTGGGCCGAAAGCCCCGATGCTGCTGGGCGTGAACACTGCGCAACCGAACAGGCGCGCCACCTCAAGGCAGTTGACCAAAGATCCTATGCCAACATTCCAGCCCAGCATGGGGTTGAGTTCGGCTGTGGCGCTGAGGATGGCCGCCAGGTTGTAGATGGTGTCAATGTTGTACTGCTTCACGGCGGCAGCAATCTGCATTATCTGCGTGCTGTCGATACGCTCGACCGGCCCACGCTCATAAGGGTCACCCTTCAACGGGCGAAGGTCGCTGCAGACGACATTGGAATCGCCGTATATGTCTCTCAAATTACGTGTCAGTTCGGATCCAATCTGTCCGCCTGCACCAACAATCAGAATCTTTTTCATCGTTATCCTGCGTTATGCTGATTTTCTATAGTAAACATTATTTCAAAGCATTGCACCATGCAACACCACGGTGGCAACACGTGCAAAGATACAAAAAAAATAGATTCCTGCACTGATAAAGAAAAAAAGCCTGGTTCCGTCTTGGCATCGCCACCCAACAGTACGGCCCGCTATAATTTCACGGCCTCGTTTAGTGCTTGTGTCCAAGGCATTGCAGACAAGCGGCAGACGAGACATGGATGCAAAAAATTGAGGCATAAGTCATCTTTTGCATCGCTGTTTGCGCAAAAAATCATATCTTTGCATCCCGACTACAACATCACATATCGATGCAAAACATTCGTAACATTGCAATTATAGCTCACGTCGACCACGGCAAGACCACCTTGGTCGACCGTATGCTGCATCAGGCCAAACTTTTCCGCGACAACCAGGAAACCGGCGAGCTCATTCTCGACAACAACGACCTCGAGCGCGAGCGCGGCATCACCATTCTTTCGAAAAACGTCAGCGTCCGCTACAAAGATTACAAGATCAACATCATCGATACCCCCGGCCACAGTGACTTCGGTGGCGAGGTGGAGCGAGTGCTCAACATGGCCGACGGAGTGCTGCTGGTGGTCGATGCCTTCGAGGGTCCAATGCCGCAGACACGCTTCGTGCTGCAGAAGGCCATCGAGCTGGGGCTGAAGCCCATCGTGGTCGTCAACAAGGTGGACAAACCCAACTGCGACCCCGAGGCCACGCAAGAGGCTGTGTTTGACCTCATGTTCAACCTCGGAGCAAACAACGACCAGCTTGAGTTCCCAACCGCTTACGGCTCGGCCAAACAGGGCTGGATGGGTGAGGACTGGCAGACACCGACCGAGGACATATCATACTTGATGGACTTGATTATCGAGCATATACCCGCGCCGCGTGTGCCCGAAGGCAACACACAGATGATGATATCGAGCCTCGACTACAGTTCATATCTTGGACGCATTGCAGTGGGGCGCCTTCACCGCGGCACCCTACAAGCGGGGCAAAGCATCTGCCTGGTGAAGCGCGACAGCTCGCACGTGAGCAGTAAAATCAAGGAACTCTACACATTCGAGGGTCTTGGCAAGGAACGCACCAAAAACGTGGTGGAGGCGGGTGAGATATGCGCTGTGCTGCTTGAACTGGAGCGCAACGTGGCATTCGAGATTGGCGACACAGTGTGCGACAGCGAGGCACCCGAGCCGCTTCCTCCGATCAAGGTGGACGAGCCGACGATGAGTATGCTCTTCACCATCAACAACTCCCCTTTCTTCGGCAAGGAGGGAAAGTACGTCACAAGCCGCCATCTGCGCGACCGCCTCTTCGCCGAGCTTGAGAAGAACCTTGCCATGCGCATTGAGGAGACCGGCTCGCCCGACCAATTGCTCGTCTTCGGACGCGGCATCATGCACCTCTCTGTGCTGATAGAGACTATGCGCCGCGAAGGCTATGAGCTGCAGGTTGGCCAGCCGAAGGTCATCATTCGCGAGATTGATGGTCAGCGCTGCGAGCCAATAGAGCAGCTCACAGTGCTGGTGCCAGAAGAATTCTCGAGCAAGGTGATTGACGTGGTGACGCGCCGCAAGGGCGAAGTGGGCACCATCGACACCAAGGGCGACCGTGTGCAGCTCGACTTCACCATACCCAGCCGCGGCATAATCGGCCTGCGCAACACCCTCCTCACCGCCACCAACGGCGAGGCCATCATTGCCCACCGCTTCCTCGAATTCCAGCCCTGGAAAGGCGATATGGACACGCACAAAATGGGCGCGCTCATAGCCAAGGAGACCGGCGAGGCAACAGCATACAGCATCAGCAAACTGCAAGACCGCGGGCCTTTCTTCATCGAGCCTGGCGACCACGTGTACGCAGGCGAGGTGATTGGCGAAAGCCTACGTCCGGGCAACGACATCGTCATCAATGTGGTGACGGCCAAAAACCTCACCAACATGCGCTCCAAGAGCGCCGACGACAAAAGCACCACCACGCCCGCCATCAAGTTCTCGCTTGAGGAGGCGATGGAGTACATACGCGAGGACGAATATCTGGAAATCACACCCAGCCACCTGCGCATACGCAAGATAATACTCGACGAGACCGAGCGCAAGCGCGCCCGCATTGCCGCAGGCTACAAGGACGAGTAGAGAGTAGCGACGCGTTAGGCGTTGTGGTATTTCTCGTGGCGCAAAATGGTGTGGGCACGGTAAAGCTGCTCCACAAAGAACAGGCGCACCATCTGGTGGGTGAAGGTCATCTGCGAGAGGCTGATGCGCTCGTGGGCAGTGGCATAGACTTCGGGCGAGAAGCCGAATGCCCCACCCACCACGAAGGCCAACGTGCGCGTGCCAGCGTTCATGCGCCGCTGCAGATAATCGGCAAAGGCCACCGACGTGAGTTCCTTGCCCCCCTCGTCGAGCAACACGCAGCGGTCGGCCTGGCTCATCGGCTTCAGCAGCAGGCGTCCCTCACGTAGCTTCACCTCGTCCGGGGCGAGGTGGCCTGTGTTTTTTAGCGCGGGAATGACGACAAGCTCGAAGTCGCAATAGTGGCGCAGCCGGGCCGTGTAGTCGTCTATGCCTTGCTGCAGGTAGGGAATATCGGTGCGGGCGATGACAATGAGTTTGATGTTCATAGGCCAAGAAGCAGTGCCAACCAGCGCGGACGCGAGCGGCAGACGCAGTGGTATGGCGTCTGTTGCGCCCCAAACGAGCGGAAGAAATGCTCTATGCCCCTGTCCATGCTGCCCTCGAAGTCAAAAGCCCCGGTGAGCGGCTGCAGGTCGTCAATCAAATTCCAAAAGAGGAGAGTGGTGCAGTTGCGGGGTGCGTCGGCCGCCAAACCCGAAAGTAGCGAGTGGGCGCAATGGGCGTCGTAGACCACAAAATCAGCCGTCAGCAGGTGGCCGTCGGCATCGCGCAGCCCATATAGCAACGCCTGCCGGCGCCCCAGGGCAGCAGTGCATACGCGCCTCACCAGCTCTACGGGCACCCAGTCAGTACCTGAACGGCGCATGTAGTAGTCGTGGTGGAAGTCGACAAACTCGTCGACGGGCACCTCGCGGTCGAGCTGGCACTGGCTGCGCAGAAGTGACATCCGCTTGCGGCGCTCGGGGTCAGCGCGGCGCATCAGCTCACCGACGGGGGCGAGGGGGGCGATGCGGTAGGTATAGCGCGTGGTCTGACGATAGCCCGCCCAGTAGAACGGCAGCCAATCGGAGGCCTCTGGGGCGAAACACTGCTGGAAGAGGGTGAGCCTCATAGCCTCAAGTCCCTGCACCAGCGCCTCGGCGGCGCGGCGCCGCTGGGCGAAATCGAGCGCTGGGAGGAACCAGGGGCCGCAGAATTGCGTCAGCCGGGGTTGCAGTACGTAGCGCTGGCCGAGCTTGCGCGCCACGAGGTAGGGCAAGGCAGCCTCCACCCGGCCGTCGGCACGCCGCACGACGAGGGCATTCCACTCTTTGCCCTCGCTCACCACATCCATCCACCAAGCCTGCTGGAAGAGGGGTACGGCGCACTCCGTGTCGTCGCAGAGCGCACGGTAGGCCTGCTTGTCGGCCTCGGCTGTCGGCTGGGCGCTCACTATAGAATCTTGATGGCCACGCGGTTGTTCTGTATGCGCCCCTCGCGGGTGCTGTTGTCGCCCACGGGGTCGGCGTCGCCCTTGGCCTCCACTTCGATGCGGTCCTTGTCGATGCCACGCTGCAGCAGGGCTTTCTTCACCTCGGTGGCACGCTGGCGCGAAACCCCGATGAGGTAGGCCTCGGTGCCCTGGTTGTCGGAATAGCCGGTGAGCAGGACGCTTTTGCGCTCATTCTCGCGCAGGTAGGAGGCCAGCGTGTCGACCAGCGGCATCCACGAGTCGACTATCGTGGCGTCGTTGGGGAAGAAGCGTACCGACTCGAAGACGCGGCTTTCGGTGTCGGGGCTGAAGATAGCCTTTTTCTTGCTGCCGAAGTACATCAGAAGACCCACTTGCACAAGCGGCTCGTCGCTGTGGCCGTCGTCGTAGGCGCGCCCGAGCCAGTACTTGTAGTCAACCTCGGCCACCTGGTAGGTGAGCTTGTTGCGCATCTCCTGCTTGGTCTTCCAGGCCTCGAAGCTTTCAAGCGAGGCCAGCGCCTGCTGCCGCCCCTGCTCGGCCAGCTCGGCACGGAGCCCGGCGTCCTCTATCGAGGGGTTGACGGCGAAGACGGCGCAGATGGTGGCCACCGAGCGGGTGCCCTTGCGCAGGTAGTTCACCACCGGGGTGAAGTTCTGCCAATCGGGCTTCTTGGACGCCGCCATTGAGGGCATCTTCGAGTAGTCGAAGGGCAGGAAGTAGATTTTTGTGTCCTTGGTGGAGAAGTTGGTGAACTTCCACACGGTGTCGTAGTCGGCCTGGCGCACCTTCTGCCGCCCCTCGATGAAGGGCGAGACGGTCTTCTTGCCGCTGCGGGGCCTGCTTTGGGCCGACGCGCCGGCGGCAGCCAGTATCATTGCGGCCGCCAGGGCCAGGGTGAGGAGTCTCTTCATAGCGTGGAGTGGTTTGCTGTTATTGTCTTTTAGTGGCTTTGGGACGCGGTTTCTTGCACGGCCGAGGTGTCGACCAACGTGCCCCCCTCGCAGAGGAGCACCCTCGCAGGGAAGCGGTCGATCATCATGAAGTCGTGGGTGGACACCAGCATCGTGGCGCCGGTTTTGCTGCACACCTCGCGCAGCAGCTGCATTATCTCGGCCGAGGTCACCGGGTCGAGGTTGCCCGTGGGCTCGTCGGCCAGCACCAGCTTGGGGCTGTTCACCAGCGCACGGGCGATGCCCACGCGCTGCTGCTCGCCCTCGCTCAGGCGTCCGGGCATGGCGTCGGCCTTGTGGGCCACGCCCACCAGCTCGAGCATCTGTGCTATGCGCTCGTCCATCTCGCGGCGGTTCTTCCAGCCCGTGGCGCGGAGCACGAAGCGCAGGTTCTGGCTCACGCTGCGGTCGTCGAGCAGGCGGAAGTTCTGGAACACCACGCCCACCTGCCTCCGTAGCATGGGCACACGCCTGCGCGGCAGGCGGCGGAGGTCGAAGCCGCACACCTCGGCACGGCCCGACTCGATGGGGTGCTCGGCGTAGAGGGCACGCAGAAGCGACGTCTTGCCGGTGCCGCTTTTGCCGATGAGGTAGGCGAACTCGCCCTCGGCCAGCTCCATGCCCACACCGGTCAGCAAGGCACCGTCGTCGTGGTTAATCGTCACATCCTCAAGCCTTACTATTGGCACCGCACTGTTCTTGCTTTCGTTGTTTTCCATTGTTGGCAACACTGCTATTCGCGGTGCAAAGATACTAAATTTCCGCGACACGGCACAAATATTTTTCTCGTCCGCGCAGACGCCCGCAGCGCGCCACGCGCGCCACGCCAGGAACGCCTGTTCTTCGACTGATGTCCGATTGTTCTTCGATTGTTCTCCGATGCTAAATCGAAGAACAATCGAAGAACAATCGGAGAACAATCGAAGAACAGACGGCCCTGACGCGGACTTGACGCCTTGACAGCTTGGTTCTCAGGCATATACAAAAACACAACAATACAAATACCTGACAATGAGCCACTGGCATGGCGGCAGCTTTTTTTTCGGCAGGCCGCAATAAGAAAAATATATTTACGTTAAGGCAGCGCGAAAAACACAACAACAAGCTACAATGAAGAACCTAGTCATAGTTGAGTCGCCCGCCAAGGCGAAGACCATCGAGAAGTTTCTCGGCAAGGACTACACGGTGCGCTCAAGCTACGGGCACATACGCGACCTTGCGAAGAAAGACATGAGCATCGACGTGGAGGGTGGCTACGTGCCGCAATACCAGGTAAGCGACGAGAAGCGCCAGCTGGTGGGCGAGCTCAGGCGCGAGGTGGCCAAGGCCGACAAGGTGTGGCTGGCATCCGATGAGGACCGCGAGGGAGAGGCCATAGCCTGGCACCTGCAGGAGACGCTGCGTCTCGACCCGGAGACGACGCAGCGCATCGTGTTCAACGAGATCACCAAGACCGCCATACTGCACGCCATAGAGAACCCGCGCAAAATAGACATGAACCTGGTCGACGCGCAGCAGGCGCGGCGCGTGCTCGACAGGCTGGTGGGCTACGAGATCAGCCCCATACTGTGGAGCAAAATCAAGCCCGCACTGAGCGCGGGGCGCGTGCAGAGCGTGGCCGTGCGCCTCATTGTGGAGCGCGAGGAGGAGATAAAGCGCTTCAAGAGCAAGCCCTACTTCCGGGTGGTGGCGCAGCTGCGCCCGGTTGACTCGGCCAAGACGCTCCAGGCCGAGCTGGGGCGCCACTTCGACACCGCCGACGAGGCCGAGGCCTTCCTGCGCGGGCTGGTGGGCGCCACGTTCAAGATAGGGCGCATCGAGACCAAGCCGCTGCGCCGCTCGCCCGCGCCGCCCTTCACCACGAGCACCCTGCAGCAGGAGGCCAGCCGCAAGCTGGGCTTCAGCGTGGCGCGCACCATGCAGGTGGCGCAGCAGCTCTACGAGAGCGGCTACATCACCTACATGCGTACCGACAGCGTGAACCTGAGCGACCTGGCGCTGGGCATGGCGAAGAAGGAGATTAACGACATCTACGGCGCCGACTACCACAAGGCCCGCCGCTACCACACCAAGACCAAGGGGGCGCAGGAGGCGCACGAGGCCATACGCCCCACCCTGTTCGAGGCGCAGACCATCAACGCCGAGCCCGCGCAGCGCCGCCTCTACGAGCTGATATGGAAGCGCGCCGTGGCAAGCCAGATGGCCGACGCCGAGGTGGAGAAGACCGAGATGGAGATTGTGGTGGACCGCCCCGGCGAGCCCGCCGCGGCCACCTTCGGCTGCTCGGGCGAGCAGATCAAGTTCGACGGCTTCCTCAAGGTGTACATGGAGAGCAGCGACGACGACGAGAACGCCGAGGAGGGGCGCCTGCTGCCCCGCCTGCCCGAGGGCACGCGCCTCAGCCTGGAGTGCTGCACCGCCACCGAGCACTACACGCAGCACCCGCCGCGCTACACCGAGGCCTCGCTGGTGAAGAAGCTGGAAGACCTCGGCATAGGCCGACCCTCGACCTACGCGCCCACCGTCAGCACCATACTCAAGCGCGAGTATGTCATCAAGGAGGACCGCGAGGCTGTGGAGCGCCCGGTGACCACCGTGACCCTGCGCGGCGACACGGTGGAGCGCGCCGAATCGACCGAGAAGAGCCACGCCGAGAAAAACAAGCTCTTCCCGACCGACATAGGCTGCGTGGTGAACAACTTCCTCATGGAGCACTTCGCCAACATCATGGACTACAACTTCACGGCCACCGTAGAGCGCGACTTCGACGACATCGCCGAGGGGCGCAAGGAGTGGCACTCCGTAATCAACCACTTCTACGTGCCGTTCCACAAGAACATCAAGCTCACGCAGCAGAACAGCCAGCGCACCACCGGCAGCCGCCTGCTGGGCGTCGACCCCAAGAGCGGCAAGAATGTGTACGCCAAGATAGGGCGCTACGGCACGCTGGTGCAGATAGGCGAGACAAACTCCGACGAGAAGCCCCGCTTTGCCAGCATGAAGAAGGGGCAGAGCATAGAGACCATCACCCTCGACGAGGCGATGAGCCTCTTCGACCTGCCGCGCACCATAGGGCGCTTCGAGGACACCGACGTCATAGTGAGCATAGGCCGCTTCGGACCCTACGTGAGGCTGGGCAACCAGTTCTACTCGCTGGGCAAGAACGACGACCCCTACGAGATAGGGTTTGAGCGCGCCGTGGAGATTATCCGCGCCAAGCGCGAGGCCGACCAAAAGAAAGAGGAGCTGAAGAAGATTTATCCGCACGAGATCGGCGTGGTCGACGGCGAGACGCTGAAGGCCAACATAGGCCGCTACGGCCCCTACCTCACCTTCCAGGGCGAGAACTTCCGCCTGGGCAAGGGGGTGGATCCACTAAAGCTCAGCGTGGAGGAGGCGATGCAAATCATCAACAACTCTTCGAAGAAGAAAAGCCGCAAGAAGTAGGGCGTGACACTGTCGGTCGTCATAGTAAACTACAACGTCAAGTACTTCCTGCGCCAGTGCCTGGCGTCGGTCTTTTCGAGCGACCTCGATCTGGGCGGCGGCGAGGAGCTGCGGCTCGACGTGTGGGTGGTTGACAACGACTCGGTCGACGGCAGCGTGGCCATGGTGCGCGAGGAGTTCCCGCAGGTGAAGGTGGTGGCCAACCACGAGAACGTGGGCTTCGCACGCGCCAACAACCAGGCGCTGGCACAGGCCGCCGGCGACTGCCTGCTGCTGCTCAACCCCGACACGGTGGTGGGGCGCGACACCCTGGCGCAGTGTGCCCTCTTCATGCGCAGCCATGCCGACTGCGGCGGCCTCACGGTGAAGATGGTCGACGGGCACGGCCGCTTCCTGCGCGAGAGCAAGCGCGGCTTCCCCACCCCGCAGGCTGCGTTCTACAAGATTTCGGGTCTGGTGCGCCTCTTCCCGCACGACAGGCGCATAGCAGCCTACTACATGGGGCACCTGCCCGACGACGAGGTGGGCGAGATAGACATCATGTGCGGAGCCTTCCTCATGGTGCGCCGCAGCGTTTACGAAGAGATTGGCGGGCTTGACGAGAGTTACTTCATGTACGGCGAGGACATAGACTACTCGTGGCGCATCAAGCTGGCAGGCTGGAAGAACTACTACGTGCCCACCACACGAATAATACACTACAAGGGCGAAAGCACGCGCAAAGGCTCGATGAACTACGTGTACACGTTCTACAACGCGATGTCGATCTTCGTGAGCCGCTACTTCGATGGCAGCGGGGCCCGGTTCTACCGGGGGCTGCTCAAGGGCGCCATATGGATGCGGGCGGGGCTGGCATGGGCCAGCCGCATAGCCCGGCGCGTGGCGGTGCCGCTGGCCGACTTCCTGCTGGCCTACGCCGGGTTTGCGCTGATGCTGCCGATGTGGGAGAGCCTCAAGGGCGTGCCCCACGGCTACTACCCGCCTCACTACCTGGCCGTGGCGGTGCCGGTATACATACTGGTGCTCATGGCCTCGAGCTGGCTGCACGGAGGCTATGACAAGCCCATACGCCTGCACCGCATAGTGCGCGGCATGGGCATAGGCGTGCTGCTGCTGCTGGCATTCTATTCGCTGCTCGACGAAAGCAGGCGCTACTCTCGGATGCTGCTGCTGCTGGGCTCGGGCTGGACGCTGGCGGCCACACTGCTGGTGAGGCTGCTGCTCTCGGTGGCAGGCGTGAAGGGCTATGCACTGCGCGACCGCAAGCGCGGCAGCACCCTGCTGGTGGGGCAGGCCGACGAGACCGGGCGCATTGCCCGCATGATGGCCGCCATGCGCCCCGGAGCCTCAACCACAGCCACCGCCGACACGTCGCCAGGCCACCTGCGCGACCTTATCCGCATCAACCATGCCGAGGAGGTGATTTTCAGCAGCCGCGACATTCCTCTGTCGAACATCATCACCCTCATGGCCGAGCTGCGCACCACGGGCGTGGACTACCGCATAGCGCCACAGGGCGCCGACTACATCATCGGCAGCGAATGCATACTCTCACCCGACGAGATGTGCCTCTACGACCTGAACACTATCAGCAGCGACACCTCGCGCCGTCAGAAACGCCTCTTCGACATCGGCACGGCCGCGGCCATGCTGCTGCTGTCGCCCGTGCTGGTGTGGTTTGCCACGAGCAGAAAAGTCTACCTGAGGCAGACCCTGCGCGTGCTGGCAGGCAGGCTCACGTGGGTGGGCTACACTGGCCATCGCGGCGTGTTCGAGCCGGCATCGGCCACACCAGGAGTGGACGACAGCCAGCGCGAGCGGATGATGCTGAACTACATGCGCCACTACACCCCTGCGGCCGACTGGAGGATACTGACTCGCTGCTGGCGCGGAATACAAGAATAAACGAAAAACCACACACTGCAATGAAAGCTCTGACACACACACTGCTGCCGATACTGATGCTGGCGCTTGTGCCGATGGCGCAGGCGCAACGCATACACGCTTTTGTCACCTCGGGACTGACCCTGTCGCAGATAGAGGGCGACGAGTTGAAAGGCTTCCGCCAGACTGGCAACACCAGCGGCGTGGGCGCGCTGGCCGCCCTCAACAACAGCCGCACCCTGGGGTTGAGCATAGAGGCTCTGTTCTCGCAACGCGGGGCTTACAACAGCTACGGCGAGCCTTACGTGGGGCGAATAACACTCAACTATGTCGACATACCGTTGCTGCTGCACTTCCAGGACCGCCGGGGAGGGATGCTGGTGGGCGCAGGACTGGTCTACGGCAGGCTGGTGCAGCAGCCTCACGGCACATTGAAATACAACCCCAACATATTCATACCCGACACCACCGACATGGAGTTCGCCAAGCACGACCTCTCGGCCGCCCTCGACTTCCGCTTCACGGTGTGGCGGGGGCTGCAGTTCAACTTCCGCTTCCAGCACTCGCTGATTCCTGTGAAACGCGACTGGCACTTCATCGACAAGCTGGGCCAGCAGGAGCGGCACATCTATCGCAACGCCTACAACCAGAGCATAGCCTTGAGGCTGATTTGGCAATTCTGACCGAGACATGGCAACCGCAATCTTTCCAGGGTCATTTGATCCCTTCACCGAGGGCCATCTCGCAGTGGCTCGCCGGGTGGCGCCGTTGTTCGACCGGCTGGTGGTGGCTGTGGGCGTCAACAGCAATAAAACCTGTATGTTCACCGCCGAGGAGCGCGTGAGCCGCATTGCGGAGATGATTAAGGGACTGCCAAACGTGGAGGCAACCTCATACACCGGCATGACCATCGACTTCTGCCACCGCGTGGGGGCTCAATGCATTGTGCGTGGCATACGGACCGCAGCCGACTTCGAATATGAGCAGCTTGTGGCCAGCGTGAACCGTGAGCAAGACCCATCTATAGAAACGCTGCTGGTGATGGCCGACGCCGACCACCAGGCCATCAGCAGCACATTGGAACGAGAACGCCTGCGCCATGCTGCCCGGTGACGACATAGTCTACCTGAAGGGTGTTGGGCCGGCCAAAGCCAAGCTCCTGGCCTCCGAGTTGGGAGTGCACACCGCAGCCGACCTGCTGCGATGCTTTCCGTTCAGGCACATAGACCGTACGGCGCAATGCACAGTGGCATCGCTCAACGAGGAGAGTGGATATGTGGTGCTACACGGTTTCATCAACGGCCTGACAGCGACCCCTACCGGCAAAAACCGTGAGCGGCTCAACGCCACCTTCACCGACGGCACGGGCAGTGTACAGCTGGCATGGTTCGCCGGCACACGGTGGGTGCGTGAGAGGGTGAAGCCCAGCGTGCGCTACACCCTGATTGGCAAGCCGACGCTATGGAACGGACAATGGCAGATGGTGCACCCCGAACTGGAGCCGCTCACTGCCGACAGCGCCGCCGACACCGCGCCCCTGCTGCCAGTGTACAACACCACCGACAAGATGAAACGCGGCGGACTGGGCACGCGCGCCCTGGCGCGCCTCACGGAGGTTCTTGTGGGGTGTATCGGAGGCATTGAAGACACGCTGCCCCACGATGTGGTGGCGCGCCACGGGCTGATGCCCTACTTCGACGCCCTGAAAGCAATACACTACCCCGCATCGCGCCAGCAACTGGAAGCCGCGCGCAACAGGTTAAAGTTCGACGAGCTGTTCTTCCTGCAACTCGACTACCAGTATGCCCACCTCTCGCGCAGACAAAGCTCGGAAGGCCACGTCTTCGCCCACGTGGGCCAGCACTTCAACCGCTTTTACAGCGAGAAGATACCCTTTCCGCTCACCGGCGCGCAAAAGCGCGTGGTGAGGGAGATACGCGATGACATGCACTCCGGACGGCAGATGAACCGCCTGCTGCAGGGCGACGTGGGCAGCGGAAAGACTCTTGTAGCCCTGCTGGCCATGCTCCTTGCACCCGACAACGGATTCCAGGCCTGCCTCATGGCACCGACCGAGATACTGGCGGCACAGCACTTCGCCAACTTCCGCCACATGCTGGAAGGACTGCCTACACGCGTGGCACTGCTCACCGGCAGTTTGCGTCCGGCAGAAAAGAGGCTCATAAAAAGGCAGCTGGCAGCAGGAGAGATAGACCTACTGGTTGGCACCCACGCGCTGATAGAGGACGACGTGATCTTCGCCAACCTCGGTCTGGTAGTAATCGACGAGCAACATCGCTTCGGAGTGGAGCAACGCGCCAAACTGTGGGCCAAGGGGCAACCCCATATCCTGGTAATGACCGCCACCCCCATACCACGCACACTGGCCATGACGCTCTATGGCGACCTCGACTGCTCGGTGATCGACGAGCTGCCGCCTGGCCGACGCCCAGTGGCAACCGTGCACCGCATGGAGCCAAACCGCCTGCGCGTGTTCGGCTTCCTGAAGCAGCAAATCGACCTCGGAAGGCAGGTCTACTTCGTATACCCACTGATACACGAAAGCGAGAAGCTCGACCTGCGCGACCTGGAAGACGGGCTGGAAATGGTGCAGGGCTACTTCCCCCGCCCGCAGTACCAGACGTCGATGGTGCACGGTGGGTTGAGCGCCGACGAGAAAGAGAGCGAGATGCGGCGCTTCAAGGAGGGCAAGACTCAAATAATGGTTGCCACCACAGTGATAGAGGTGGGGGTCGACGTGCCAAACGCCACGGTGATGGTGATTGAGAACGCCGAGCGCTTCGGCCTAAGCCAGCTGCACCAGTTGCGGGGCCGCGTGGGGCGCGGAGGGGAGCAGAGCTTCTGCATACTCATGACCAAAGACCGCCTCAGCTCCACAGCACGCGAGCGCATACGCACCATGTGCGAGACCACCGACGGCTTCAAGATTGCCGAGGCCGACCTGCGCCTGCGAGGCCCGGGCGACGTGCAGGGACTGCAGCAAAGCGGCGTGCTCGACTTGAAGCTGGCCTCGGTGGTTGACGACGAGCCGATGGTTGCCGCCACCCGCGACGAGGTGCGCCGCCTGCTCGACGCCGACCCCTCGCTGGCCTCGTACCCCACCCTGCAACGCTACCTGCAACAGTCCAAAAACAAGTTCCTGTGGAGCAAGATAAGCTGACAGTCACGCTTGCCGCTGAGCCGGGCACCTCGCTCTCGTCGGGCTCGTTGCGACTCTACGCGCTGCCCTACGGTTGCGTCGACCTCTATGCCTACGACCCCATCAACCGCCGCGCGGCAGTGGGCATTGCTGTCGCCACAGCGCATCGTCGCCACGGCCACGCACTGGCCATGCTGCGCGCGCTGGCCGCACAGTTCGGGGGCACACTCCACACGCTATATGCCGACATTGCCGCCACAAACACCGCATCGCTGGCCTTGTTCGAAAAGGCGGGCTACAGCCGTTGCGGCTTCTTCCGCCAGTGGCTGCGCACCGACGGCGGCTACGAGGACTGTATCAGAATGCAACTGTTGTTATGAAGAAGACACTCATCACCCTAGCCACCCTGCTCGCCGTTGCGGGCGCGCTGGCAACCGCCGCCGTGCTCCTGGCCGGGCACCGCACCGCGAACACCGCGCCGGCACGACTCTTCCTGCCGCCGGGCACAAGCCTCGACGCAATGTGCGACAGTTTGCGCTCGGCAGGCATACTCGACGGCACTGCCACTTTCCGCACCACAGCCACCCTCTGCCGCATGGTAGGTTCCACGACCGAGGGCAGCTACCTTGTGCAGCCTGCCACCACCACATGGAGCCTCGTTCGCAAACTGCGCAACCGCCAGCAGGACCCTATAATGCTCACCATAGGCAAATTCCGCACCCCGGAGCAGCTCGACGCTTACCTCGGCACAAAGCTGATGCACGACGACTTCGCGACAAGCCTCGACAGTTTCCACATTGTCCGACCCGACACCTACGAGGTCTACTGGACCACCTCACCCGCCCAACTCCACGGGCGCCTGCTGCGCGAATACGACCGTTTCTGGCAACGGCGCGGCGTTGACAGTACGGCCACCTGCTGTGGGGTCGTCCTCACGCGGCGCGACATCATTGTGCTGGCGTCGATAGTAGAGGAGGAGACCAACAACGCCGCCGAGAAGCCGCTCGTGGCAAGCGTCTACCTGAACCGCCTGCGGCAAGGCATTCCGCTGCAGGCCGATCCCACGGTGAAATACGCCGTGGGCGACTTCACCCTGCGGCGCATACTCAACAAGCACCTGCAAACCGAAAGCCCGTTCAACACCTACCTGCACGCCGGGCTGCCGCCGGCACCCATATGCCTGCCCTCTGCGGCCAGCGTCGACGCCGTGCTGCGCGCACCGTCAACCGGCTACCTATACTTCTGCGCCTCCGATGCCCTCGACGGGACGCATCGTTTCGCCACAACCCTTTCCGCGCACCAGCGCAATGCCTCCCTCTTCCACGCCGCGCTCAACCGACTGGGCATCCGATAGGCCAAGCTACAACATGCCGTAGTAGTTCACCATGGCCACGGCCGCCTCAATGCTCTCCACCCCCAGTATGTCGAACAGCTGCTTGCGGTATTTCTTCACAGTGTCCTTCGAGCGGTTCATATTCCGCGCAATTTCACCCACGTCGCAACCCTGTGCCGACAGGCGGAGCACCTCGCGCATATTCCCATCAAGCAGCACCGACGGCACCTGGCACCACTTCTCGGCAGCCACATTGTATTCGTATACATAGTCCTCGCCATACACCCCGGCCAGCAGCGACTTCTGCGTGCTGAAAATCGACGGTGCCACCGTGCCCATCACCAGTCCGTCGCCAACCACCGTGAGGATATGTCCCACCATGTCCTGCTTCCTTTTCGTCATGTGGTGGTAGTTGATATATATCATGAAGCGGCTGCGCCACTCGGCTGGCGTGTTGAAATACAGACTGTCTATCGCCGAGAACAACTTGCGCAGCACAGCCTTGTCCTCCTCGTCAACATAGCGCATATAGGCCTCGAATCCAAGCTCCATCATCTCTTCCTCCGTGCATCCCCCCGGGAAAATATCCATATCCGATATATACAGGAAGCGACTCTCACTCACATTCAGCAGGTACACCGTCTGTCTTCTCAACCTGTGGAAGGCCTGTGCAGCCATCACCATTCCTCTTTCCAACTCATTCATAATGTAGACATTTAAGAATCGATACAACATCCTCGACAGCGCAAAGATACAAAAAAATTATCATACAAATGAAAAAGTACCCTTTCGGGTACTACCATTGCCAAAAATAAGTAGTAATTTTGCCGCCGAAAAAAGGAGGGAAAACAAATCCCCCCGAACAGGTAAAACTTAACAAACAATAAAGACAGAGAATGAAAAACATTGGATTATTAGCAATGGTTCTCCTCGCCTTGCTGTCCGTGACACTCACAGCGTGCGGTGACAGTAACGGCACAGAGAATCCTGACATAAACGCCGAGAACATTTTGATGAAATATGCATGGAGGGGGGAATATGGCAGGGACACCAACATGGAGGTCGATTCATACCTTGAGTTTATCATGGTCTTCAATTCAATCAAAAAAGGCCATCTGACCGAAATCTCCTGGTGTGACGACATTATTTCTTCCCAATATGAGTACGACTTCACCTACGAATTCGATGAGGCAAGCGGAACTGGGCTCATGTACGACAACCCACTCAACGACAACCCATTTGACCCATACAAAATGACGTTATACCCCGAAAGGATGCTGCTCAAGATTGCCACCAGGGATCCCTATTACGCACACCCATACGAGTTCACCCCAATTAGTGAAGATACTGTCGGAAAGCAGTGATTGTATTTCACAGGCTTGAGGAATACACGTCATGGCCTTCCGGCTCAAGAACACGTTAACACAACTTGCAATGAAAAACATTAGATTTTTGGCGCTGGCCATTGTCGCCATGCTGTCGGTAACACTCACAGCGTGCGATGACGACCTCGGCGGAGAGAACCCCGGCACTGGCTCGGCCAATTCCGAGGCCATTGATTATTGCGTGGGTATTTTTGAGAAATACTTATGGAGAAGTACCTTCGGAACGTCTGCCGACCGTGAAAACGGCACATACCTTGAGTGGCTGATGGTCTTCAATTCCGCCAATGAGGGTCACTTGACCACAATCTCCTGGGTCGAAGGCGAGATTGACACCCAAGAAGAGACCGACTTCGTCTACGAAATCAAGAAAGCGTCCGTGTATGACGGTGCATACGGTGGATCCGGAACAATATACGGCGACGCATTCGGTGACGCCGGAGGCAGGGAGGATGCAACCTACATGATCATGTTTATGTTAGATGTCTTGAATATTTACGTAGGCTACTGGCATGAAGATCCGGGCTACAGTTTCTACGCAGTGAGCGAGAGGACAGACAGAAGGTAGGAGAAGCCCCGCCATGCAATAAACGGCGAGAAACAAAGAGGACGGCCATCATCCCGATGGCCGTCCTCTTTTGTTGTCACTCTTTCTTGTATTTCAAACGCCCGTTGAGGTACCACTCCACAACAACCCCGTTCCTGACAAGGAACCTGGATTTTAGCGGCTCGTCACCGGCAGTCAGCAAACTCGTGGCCGTACCTCAGGCGCTCCTACGCTGCCTGCGGCGCCTTACCGGTCATACCAGCAGCCGTTCTCATCGCCTTTGTCAGAAACGACAACAACGTAACCAACCTCCTTCTCGCCAGTGACGGACGACACGTATGGGTCTGTCTCCATCATCTCGACGCAGTGATATTGGTTCTCCTGCACAAATGAGGCAAAAACACTGACGGCATCGGCATCGCGGATGAACGAATAAATCTCCAAATCAGCAATCGACACAGTGTTGCCCTTGTCGTCTGTGGCGGAATAGTCCACAACCCGACCATTCTTGACTGTGTAGCAGAATGTAAGCACTCCGCCATCGCCCAGTTCATGCCTGGCGCTGTAGCTTCCGTCGGGGGAAGGTTCGGCCTGGGCCGTCACCGCAGCGGCAGGATCTGCGCTCGCCTCGCCGTCGGCCACCTTCGGCCGGTTGCAACCAACCAGCATTAGCATCAATGCCCCCAAAAAGAGAAAACGTGTTTTCATTGATTAACCATTTTTTGTTCAACTTAAACCAAGTGCAAAGATACAACTTTTTTTCAAATCGCAATAAAAAAAGATTAGAAAAAGACAAAATATTTCACAAACTACACGTTATCAGCATATTGTAATAACAAAAAAAAAAAGAATACAATAGTGACACGAGTGCGCGCGACGATAGCCGTGATGATCACACGCAGGTGAGTATCACCAGCAGCTGCGCCGCCAGCACGCGCAGGAACATGCTCAACGGATAGACCGTGGTGTATGCGATGTTGGCCTGGCTGCCGCCGAAGAGGTCGGCCGCGTAGGCCAGGGCGGGCGGGTCGGTGGTGGCCCCGCTGATGAGTCCCGCTATGGTGAAGTAGCTCAGATGGCAGAGCCAGCGGGCAATGGCGCCCACAACCAGCAGCGGCACCATGGTGATCACCACTCCCAGCAACACCCACACCCAGCCGCCGCCGATGACCGTCTGCACGAAGCCCTGCCCGGCGCCAAGCCCCACCACGGCCATGAAAAGGCTGATGCCCACCTGGCGCAGCATGAGGTTGGCGCTCTCGGTGGTGTGGGTGTTGATGTGCAGGCGCGGGCCGAAATAGGTGAGCAGTATGCTCACTATCAGCGGGCCGCCGGCCAGGCCTATCTTCACCGGCACCGATATGCCCGGCAGCTTCATCGGGGCCACGCCCACCACCACGCCCAGCGCGATGCCGATGAAGATGAAGAAAAGGTTGGGCTGGTGGCTCACCGGCTTCTGCCGCGCGGCTATGGCGCGCTGAAGCTCGATGCCGTTGCGCGCGGCGTTCTGGAGGTAGAGGGCGTTTTCCTTCTCGATGTCTATACGGAACAAGGCCTTGAGCAGCATGATGCTCAGGATGATGCCCACCACGCCCAGCGGGTAGGCCAGCGCGTAGCCCTGCGCGAAGAGTTCGCTGCCCCCGGTGAGGCCCAGGTCGGCATAGGCCTGCTGCGCCGCGCCGAGGCCGGGCGTGTTGGTCACAGCCCCGTAGAGCACACCCACCATGGCCTCCGGCCTGGTGCCGGTGAGGGCGCCGATGGCCAGCATCGTGGCGCAGCCCAGCACCACTATGAGCGCGGCCAGCCCGTTGAGCAGCAAGCCGCCGCTCTTGAAGGCCGAGAAGAACTTAGGCCCCACCTCGATGCCGATGCTGTAGATGAACAGTATGAGGCCGAACTCCTTGACGAAGCCCGCAATCATGGGGTCGATGCTCAAGCCCAGCTGCCCGGCGGCGATGCCGGCGAAGATAATCCACGTGACGCCGAGGTTCACCTTGCCAAGCTTAATCTTGCTCAACGTGAGCCCCACGGCCACAATAAGCGTTATGACAACAAGCGCGTTTGCCACGCCATGCTCTGTAAAAAGCGCAGTAATCCAGTTCATATCATCATGAGTGTCAGTTCATTCGGCCACACCACAGGCAGCCGGGCGGTTTTGCAAAAATACGAAAAAAAACAAAACCGCGCCCCGCCCGCCTCCTGCGCGGCCTTTTTCCACGCCGCGTGCCTCTCGCTGCAGGCCTCAGCCACGCGCGGCAGCCCCCGACCCGCGCGCCAGGGCAAGGCCAGGGCCGCCTGTTCTTCGATTGTTCTCCGATTGTTCTTCGATTGTTCTCCGATACAAAATCGAAGAACAATCGAAGAACAATCGGAGAACAATCGAAGAACAGACGGCGTTGACACGGCCTTGATGCCTTTTCAATCTGGAAGCCAGCATGTTACAAAATCATAAATCCATAAACACCTGTAAATGAACGCCTACAGGCAACCAAAACAAGCCGTCGCGAAAAAAAAATGTTTTTCGCCAGTTCTAAAAAAAGTTGTAACTTTGCGGCGTTGAATAAAACAAAACGTTTAACACAAACAACTAAATATCATGAACGTACAAACAATCATGACCAACCTGGAGGCCAAACATCCGGGTGAAAAAGAATACTTGCAGGCAGTCCGCGAGGTTCTGGAGTCGATCGAAGAGGTCTACAACCAGCATCCCGAGTTCGAGAAGGCCAAGATCGTCGAGCGCCTTGTGGAGCCCGACCGCATCTTCAAGTTCCGCGTGGTGTGGGTCGACGACCAGGGCCAGGTGCAGGTGAACCTGGGCTACCGCGTGCAGTACAACGCTGCCCTCGGCGCATACAAGGGCGGCCTGCGCTTCCACCCGAAAGTGAACGAGAGTATGCTCAAGTTCCTCGGCTTCGAGCAGATTTTCAAGAACAGCCTCACCAACCTGCCCCTCGGCGGCGGCAAGGGCGGCTCGGACTTCGACCCGGTCGGAAAGAGCGACGAGGAGATCATGCGCTTCTGCCAGGCCTTCATGTATGAGCTGTGGCGCAACATCGGCCCGGACCAGGACAGCCCTGCCGGCGATGTGGGCGTGGGCGGCCGTGAGATCGGCTACCTCTACGGTGCCTACAAGAAGATTGCCCGCGAGCACTCGACCGGTGCCCTCACCGGCAAGAGCTACGGCTGGGGCGGCAGCCTGATGCGCCCGGAGGCCACCGGCTTCGGCGCCATCTACTATGTGGTCCGTATGCTGAAGGAAAAAGGCGAGGACATCAAGGGCAAGACCATCGCCCTCTCCGGCTTCGGCAACGTGGCCTGGGGCGCTGCCACCAAGGCTGTTGAGCTCGGCGCCAAGGTTGTGGCCATCAGCGGCCCCGACGGTGTGTGCGAGATTCCCGGCGGCATCAACATGGAGATGATCAACTACATGCTCGACATGCGCGCCAGCAACCGCAACAAGGTTGAGGACATGGCCACCAAGTTCCCGACCCTCTGCAAGTTCACCGCCGGCAAGAAGAGCTGGAGCGTGAAGTGCGACATCGCCTGCCCGAGCGCCTTCCAGAACGAGCTGAGCGAGGCCGACGCCAAGGAGCTCATCGCCAACGGCGTGCAGTATGTGGCTGAGATTTCGAACATGGGCTGCCAGGCCGAGGCTATCCACGCCATCCAGGCCGCAGGCATCCCCTTCGGTCCCGGCAAGGCCGTCAACGCCGGTGGCGTCGCCACCAGTGGCCTCGAGATCGCCCAGAACGCAGCCCACTACAACTGGACTGCCGAAGAGGTCGACCAGAAGCTGCACAAGATTATGAACGACATCTACGACATGTGCGTGCAGTACGGCAAGCAGGCCGACGGCAGCATCAACTACGTCAAGGGTGCCAACATCGCCGGCTTCATGCGCGTGGCCAACGCCATGATGGCCCAGGGCATCATCTAAATCCTGAACGGATTTGGCAACAAGCCGCCGCGGAAGCCCCGCGGCGGCTTTCTTTTTTGCCGCAGCAAGCAATAAAAGGCGGCGCGCGGCGTTCACGTAGCGCATAGACAAAAGCCAATGGTCACCGAAGGACACACAACCGCGCCGTGCGCGCGGATAGCCATAATCAACGGCCCCAACCTCAACCTCACCGGCACGCGCGAGCCGGAGCTCTACGGCAGCGAGACGATGGAGCTGATGTTGGAGCGCCTGCGCGCGCGCTTCGCCGGGGTGGAGATAGACTACTTCCAGAGCAACATCGAGGGCGAGCTCATCGACGCAGTGCAGCGCATGGGCTTCGGCTGCGACGGCCTGATAGTGAACCCCGGGGGCTACAGCCACACCAGCGTGGCGCTGCACGACGCCCTGCTGGCGGTGCCCGCGCCGGCGGTGGAGGTGCACCTGAGCAACATCTTCGCCCGCGAGGACTACCGCCACCGCTCGCTCACCGGCAGCGCCTGCCGGGGCTGCATCAGCGGGCTGGGCATGAAGGGCTACGAGCTGGCCCTGCAGGCCTTGACAGACACACGCCTGGGAGGGGAATGAAGATAGTGCGCGCCATACTGTTGGTCATCAACCTGCTGCTCATAGCGGGGCTGCTGCTTTCGAGCCTGGCCGGGGGCGTGGCGCCCTCGACGTCGGTGCTGCCCAGCCTGGCGGCCTTCGGCTTCCTGCCCTTGCTGGCGGCCAACGCGCTGATGGTGGTGCTGTGGGCATTCATGCGCCGGTGGGAGGCCCTGCTGGGCGTGGCCGCCATAGCCCTGCGCTGGGGCATGGTGGCGTGCTACCTGCAGGTGTCGCTGCCCAGATCTCAGGCTGAAGGGCAACAGCCGGTGTTCACGCTGATGAGCTACAACGTGCACTGCTTCCAGGGCCAGGAGCGCCACGGCCGGTCGACCGACAGCCTGGCGCGCGCCTTCCTTGAGCTGGTGCGTGGCGAGGCACCCGACGTGCTGTGCCTGCAAGAGGTCATGCCGGTGTCGGGTGTGAACATGGCCGACAGCCTGGCCCTGATGGGCTTCAACCACTACTACGGCACCGGCACCACGCGCGGCGGCCAGCCCACGGGCACGGCCGTTTACAGCCGCTACCCGATAACCTACGTGAGCCGCATCGACAACGAGAAGCTGCTGGCCGACCTGCTGGTTGACGACCGCCGGGTGAGAGTGTGCTGTATACACATGACAAGCTACAAGTTCAGCGACGACGACCACGCCGAGATAGAACGCGCGCGCCACGGCGAGGTGGACCAGGGGTTGCGCGCCACGGTGGGCAAGGTGGGCTCGACGCTGGCCGACCACGAGCGCGAGTGGGACGAGCGCCTGCGCCCGGTGGCCACAGAGTGCAGCATACCGCTGGTGATGGCTGGCGACCTCAACGAGATACCCTCGTCGTGGCTCTACCGCCAGATCATGCGCAGCCTGCGCGACAGCTTCCGCGAGCGCGGAATGGGGCTGGGCGTAACCTACGCCGGGGGCTTCCCGCAGTTCAGGATAGACATGGTGTTCCACAACGACGGCCTGCGCGTGCTGGAATACCGCAGGCCGCGCGCGCAGTTGAGCGACCACTACCCGGTAATCACCAAGATGGAGATTGCACAATGAAGAAGAGCGAACTGTATGCCGAGGTGACGGCAAGGCTGGAGCAGGCCATGCCCGACGCGCAAAGCGAGCTGCACTACGGCTCAGCCTTTCAGCTGATAGTGGCTGTGGTGCTGTCGGCGCAGTGCACCGACCGGCGCGTGAACATGGTCACCCCCGCCCTATTCGAGGCCTACCCCACCCCCGCGGCCATGGCCGCAGCCACCGAGGAGGATATCTTCGGCCTCATACACAGCGTCTCCTACCCCCACAACAAGAGCCGCCACCTGCTGGGGCTGGCCCGGATGCTCGACACGGAGTTCGGTGGCGAGGTACCCAATGACATCGACCAGATGCAGCGCCTGCCGGGCGTAGGGCGGAAGACCGCCAACGTGGTGGCCGCCGTGTACTTCGACCAACCGGCCATGCCGGTGGACACACACGTGTTCCGTGTGGCCGAGCGCATTGGCCTCACCACCGGCAGCCGCTCGCCACTGCACACCGAGCGCGAGCTGGTGAGGCACATACCGCCAGAAAAGCTTGCGCGCGCGCACCACTGGCTGCTGCTGCACGGACGCTACACCTGCCAGGCACGCCGCCCGCACTGCGACGAATGCTGCCTGGCCGACCTCTGCCGCCACAGGCGCAGGCTTGAGAAGGGAGGCAAGCCATGACCTTCAGCCATCCGGCAATGCTGTGGGGGCTGGCGGCAGTGGCCATACCCGTAATAATACACCTGCTGCGGCTGCGGCGCTACCGCACGGTGTACTTCAGCAACGTCGAGCGCCTTGAAGCAACGTCGAGCGCGCAACGCCGCCACGACACCATCAGGCAATGGCTCGTGCTGGCTGCCAGGGTGCTGGCCATAGCCCTGCTGGCACTGGCCTTCGCAGGCCCGTCGCTGCGCAGGCGCCAGGCCACAGCCGACAACACGCAGGCCGCCGTGAGCATTTTCATAGACAACTCATTCAGCATGAGCCTGGCTTCGGCCGACGGCAGCATGCTCGACGAGGCGTGCCGCCGCGCAAAGGAGCTGGTGGCTGCCTACCCTGTAGACACACGCTTCCAGGTGCTCAGCGGCGACATGACAGGCACGCAGATGCACCTGCTGGGCAGCGATGAGGCCGTAGACGCCATCGACCAGCTGACCTCATCAGCGGCAGCGCCGACACTGGCCGAGGCGGCGTCACGCCAGGCCTCGTTCCTGCGCCAGGCTCAGGCGCGGTCGCGCCACGCCTACATCATCTCCGACTTCCAGCGCAGCGTGGCCGACCTGGCAGCAATGCCAGCCGACAGTACGGTGAGTTTCACCCTGGTGCCGCTGCAGGGCGTGGAGGCGGCCAACCTCTACGTGGACAGCGTGGCACTCGATGCCCCTGCCTACCACGCTGGCGGCAGCGTGGAGGCCACGGTCACGGTGGCCAACAGCGGCCAGGCCGACGCACACGACGTGCCAGTGAGGCTGATGGCCGACGGTCGCGAGCGGGCGCTGGCCACAGTCGATGTGCCAGCCGCAGGCAAGGCAAAGTGCACCATGAGGTTTTCCCTTGCCCATGGAGGCACCACCGAAGGCATGGTCACGATAGAGGACTACCCTGTGACCTTCGACAACCGCTACCACTTCGTCATCAGCTCCGGCGACCCGATAACGGTGCTGGAAATCGACGCCGCGCAGGCCAACCCAAGCCTGGCACGCCTCTTCGCCAACGACAGCCTGGTGAGATTCAGTCATACAGGCACCCCGCGGCACGACATAGAAGACTGCGACATGGTGGTACTGAACGAGTTGACAACCATCAGCAGCGGTGCCTCGCAGCAGCTGCAACGTTGGGTGACCGACGGCGGCAGCCTGCTGGTCATAGCCCCCGAAGGGCACGCCACCGACGCGCTGAACGGCCTGCTGGCCTCGCTCGGCGCGCCGCAGCTGGGACAATGGGTGGCCACACCGGCCAAGGCCACATCGGTGGACGGCGACGCACCTCTCTACCGTGGAGTGTTCAGCGCGAAGACCGACGACATGGAGATGCCCCTCACCGAAGGCCACTACACCCTGACGGGCACCGGCCACACCGCCCGCAGCATCATCACCCTGGCGGGCAACACACCGCTACTGACCCACACCACCGTGGGCGACGGCTCCGTGTACCTGCTGGCGACACCGCTGCGAGCCGAACTGAACACCCTCGTCGGGCAAGCGATGTTTGTGCCGACATTCTACAACATGGCACTCTTTGCCAGGCCGCTGCCACCGGCGGCGCACACCATAGGCAGCCACGACCCGATAGCACTGGCACACCGGCATCCCACCGACACCAAGCCCGACCAGTTGGAAGGAGCCGACGGCTTCAGCCTGCTGCCCGACCTGCGCACCGTGGGAGGACGGCAGGTCATGGTGCAGCACGGCGAGCTGACGGCCGACGGCATCTACACCCTGGGCGACGAGCGGCTGGCCTTCAACTACCCGCGGCGCGAGTCGCGCATGGAGTTCATGACGCAGGCCGAGATTGAGCGCGCCGTGGCCGACCGCGACAACCTGTCGCTGCTGGCGCCCAGCAAAGGCTCGCTCACCGACCAGCTGCGCGAGCGGCAGGGAGGCAGGCCGCTGTGGCGCTGGTGCCTGGCGCTGGCGCTGGCCATGCTGCTGGCGGAAACAATAATAATCAGGACAACACGCCGATAAGATGACACTCGAAGTGGCCCACATCAACAAAGCCTTCGGCGGCAGGCAGGTGCTGCGCGACCTGTCGTTCAGCCTCGGCGGCGGCGAGGCCATGGCGCTGCTGGGAGCCAACGGCGCCGGAAAGACCACGCTGCTGCGCATCGTCACCCTGCTGATCGCGCCCGACAGCGGCAGCGTGCTCTTCGACGGCCACCCAATGGTGCAGGCCGACTTGTCGCGGGTGGGCTACCTGCCCGAAGAGCGCGGCCTCTACCGCCACATGCGCGCCATGGAGCAGGCCGTCTACCTGTGCCGCCTCAAAGGAATGAGCCGCGCCGATGCTGAAAGAAGCCTCCACTCGTGGTTTGCCCGTCTGGGCATGGAGGGCTGGGAGCGGCGGCAGGCGGCAAGCCTGAGCAAAGGAATGCAGCAGCGGCTGCAACTGGCCGTGGCCGTGGCGCACAACCCCTCGCTGCTGATACTCGACGAGCCTTTCTCCGGCTTCGACGAGCAGAATGCCGACATGCTGAAAACGCTGATCGGCGAGCTGCGCAACGAAGGCACAGCCATACTACTGTCAACCCACAACACACAGGCCGCCCTCGACCTGTGCGGCAAAACAACCCGCCTATGAGCCGTCTGATTGTAGTGCTGCAGCGCGAATACACCCTGCGCCTGCGCAAGCCGGCCTTCTGGCTCACCACCCTGCTGGTGCCGCTGGTGCTGGCCGCCCTCTATGCCCTGCCGGTGGCTGCCGCGCACCGCCACTCGAAACCAGCCACCGTGCTGGTGGTGGACCAGACCGGACTCTTCGAGGGTCGGCTTCAGAGCACCGATGCCGTGCACTTCAAGGCCATGCCAAGCCTCGACTACGCCGAGCGGCAGAGCAAGCAGGAAAAAGCCGACGCCATACTCTTCATTCCATTGAGGCAGACCACCATACCCCACGACGCATTCCTCTACTACCGCCGCCACGAGCCGTCGTCACAGGTGCAGAACGCCGTGGCCGGGCAACTGCAGACGCTGCTGCGCAACGCCATACTTGAGGACGTCTACGACCTCGCGCCCTCGGACTACCACACCATCGAGGCCACGCACATAGCCCTGCACACACAGGACAGCGCCACAGGCCACGAAAGTTTCGCCGGAGTGAAAAGCACCCTCTCGCTGGTGCTGACGCTGCTCATGGCGCTGACACTGCTGCTCTTCGGCGTGCAGACCGTGCAGGCCGTGCAGGAGGAGCGGCAGAACCGCACAGCCGAGGTGCTGGCCACCAGCATTGACCCCATGGCGCTGCTGCTGGGCAAGCTGGCGGCGACCGCTCTGGCCGCCCTCACGCAACTGCTGCTGTGGTCAGCGCTCACCGCACTGATTGTCAAGGGCATCGAACTGGCCAATCCACAACTGTTCGCCGAAGCCCGCCAGCAGCAGGCCGTGCAGAGCCTGGCCACCAAAGGCAGCGAGGCAACAGCGGCCTACGGCTCGACTGTGCAACTGGTCGACGAGGCTGTGCGCGGGCTGACGGCCATACGCCTGCCCATGGTGGCCGCCACATTCGCCCTGTTCTTCCTGCTGGGCTACCTGCTGCTGGGCACTGTGCTGGCTGCCATAGCCTCGAGGCTCGACAGCGACGCCGACGCGCTGCTGTGGACCCTTCTGGCATCCTCGCCACTGCTGGCCGTGGCCGTGCTTCTGCCAGCCTTACAGGCCAATCCTGGCGGGGCACTGGCCACGTGGCTCACCCTGTGCCCGCTCACCGCCGCCGCCGCCGTGCCAGCGCGCCTGCCCTTCGGCCTGCCGCTGTGGCAGGCTGCCGTGGCCGCGCTGCTCATGGCAGCCTGCATAGCCGCAGCAGCCCTGCTGGCGGCACGCGCCTACAGGCGCAACCTGCTACGATAGCCGCCCAATACTGCCACAAAGCCACACCACAGCCCGCGACCCAATCAAGTCGCGGGCTTTTTCTTTGCCCGTAGTCGAAACCTTCGCCGAATTTTAACATTACACCAACACACTGACAACCAGTTGACAGCACCTTGTCAACAACTACTCAACACCTACTTAAGTAATTGATAATAAGGAGTTGGGTAGGTGTTGAGTAGGAGATGAGTAGGAGTTGGTCTATCCTTAATATTGATTTACAGCAGTTTGCAATCTTCCATTTCAGGGCTGTTTTTGGGGCTTGGACTGTCCGGCAGACAGCTATGGAGTGAAGGCCTGATTGCGTGACTGAAAAAAAAATTTCGCCATGTCTGGGAAATTTAGTAATTTTACACCCAGAAAAAATATGAGGAATAAACATTGGATAATCAGAAAAGACTATGATTTAGAGATTGTTGAAAAGCTTGCTGCATCGCTTGGCGTTGACCGTATCATCGCCACACTGCTTGTAGAACGCGGTGTTACCACATTTGAAGAAGCCCGCCGTTTCTTCCGTCCGGGACTGGATCAGATACACGATCCGTTCCTGATGAAAGGCATGAGGCAGGCCATAGACCGCATCGACAAGGCAATTGCAGAACAACAACGCATCATGGTCTACGGCGACTACGACGTCGACGGCACGTCGGCAGTGGCCCTGGTCTACTCCTACCTGAAGGAGCTCGACCACAACATCGACTTCTACATTCCCGACCGCGAGCGTGAGGGCTACGGCATCTCATACAAGGGCATAGACTACGCCAGCGAAACTGGAGTGAAACTTGTCATTGCGCTCGACTGCGGTATCAAGGCAATGGAGCAGGTGGACTACGCCGCGCAGCGCGGCATCGACTTCATAATAGGCGACCACCACCTGCCGGGCGACGAGGTGCCGCGAGCCGTGGCTGTGCTCGACCCGAAGCAGGCCGACTGCCCCTACCCCTACAAGGAGCTCAGCGGATGCGGCATAGGGTTCAAGATTGTGGAGGCTCACTTGGAGCAGCGGCTCGGAGTGAGGCTGTGCGACCTGCCCGAACAGCTCGACGAGAGCCGCAAGCAACGGCAGGAGGAGCTGAAACTGCGCCTGTTGAAGTACCTCGACCTGGTGGCAGTGAGCATCGCGAGCGACATCGTGCCCATCATGGGCGAGAACAGGGTGCTGGCCTTCTTCGGCTTGCGTGTGCTCAACACCAAGCCCCGCGCCGGGCTCGAGGCCATTCTGAAGTACGGCCATGTAGACCGTCGAAAGACCGATCAGCCCGACGGCACCGAGCACGGCGAGCGGGCAAAGACCGGCTATTTTGAGAAGGAGTTGACAATCAGCGACCTGGTATTCCTTGTGGGGCCGCGCATCAACGCCGCTGGACGCATACGGTCGGCCTTCGACTCGGTACGCCTCATGCTCACCGAGGACCCGGCTGTGGCGCGCCAGCTGGCCGAAGACATCAACGCCTACAACCTGGAGCGCAAGGACCTCGACACCAGCGCCACCATTGAGGCCAAGCGCCGCATAGAGAACGACGACTTTTACAAAAACCGCCAGTCGCTGGTGCTCTACGACCCGCACTGGCACCGTGGCGTGGTGGGCATCGTAGCCAGCCGAATAGTGGAGGCCTACAACAAGCCGACCATCGTCTTCACCGAAGGAAGCGACGGGCTGGTCACAGGCTCGGCGCGGTCGCTCAAGGAGTTCGACATGCACGAGGCGCTGGAGAAGTGCGCCGACCTGCTGGAGCATTTCGGCGGCCACAAGAGCGCGGCAGGAGTCAGCCTGCGCAAAGAGAACATGAAAGCCTTCGTCCTTCGCTTCGAGCAACTGGTGCGCGAAAGCCTCGGAAACGAGGAGGTGGTGCCGGAGATTGAGGCCGACGCCGAGATACTGTTCTCGCAAATCACGCCAAAATTCCTGCGCATACTGAAACAGTTCGCGCCATTCGGGCCGGAAAACAATGTGCCGGTGTTCATCAGCCGCGAGCTTGTAGACACCGGCAACGTGCGCATAGTGGGCACAAATCACCTGAAGTTCACCTCAATACCCATCGCCGAAAGTACACCTCCCTACCCTTCGATAGCCTTCCAGCAGGGCGAGGCGCTGGGCAAGATGCAGAGTGGCGAGCACTTCGACCTGTGCTACCAGCTTGAGGAGAACTATTGGCATGGGCGCACAGAGATACAGTTGAACGTGAAAGACATCAAGTTCTGCTACTGACGGCTCTGCGCCGGAAAAAGCAAGCGGCTGCCGTCACCCTTCATGCAACGGCAGCCGCTTGTTTTTGTCGGCAGGCGTGGCTACTGCTTTGAGTGTGCCACCACGGAGTCCTGTATGGCCAGGAACTCGTCAAGATGCCTCGAATAGTAGTCGAAGCTTGCCTCGACCTGCTCCCTGGTGACGCCGATGGCAGCCAGCAGACTGTCGTAGCCTGCGGCGGCCTCCTCGGTCAGATGGCTGTAGCGGTACTGCGTCTGCATTGAAAACGCGCTTTCCACGTCGTATGCCCCCTCCATGAACCGCGTCATTTCCTCCGGCGAGAGCACATCGGACGGACGTCGCTCTCCCCCATGGCACGACACCAGCAGCAAAGCTGCGGCAACAATAACCAAACGTTTCATCTCCATACAAAAGAAGCCCGCCTGGCCTTGCGGCAAAGCGGGCTTTGGTCGATGTTTGTCACAATCGGTCAAAGGAGCTTATTTCTTCTTGGCAATCTCCTTGGCAAGGGCGTTGGCACCAGCCTTCACACCTTCGCTGACGGCATCCTTGGCAGCCTCGGTGGCCTTGGCCTTGACGCAGTTCTCGATTTCAGCTTTCACAGCGGCGCTGAACTCGGTGTTGCCCTCGTACTGGGCATAGCTGGCGGCGAGAACGCTGTTCATGCAGTTCTCAATGCTGGCGGCGTCGCCATTGGTGCAGTTGCAGATAGCCTGGCCGGCCTCTTTGGCGGCGGCAAGCATGGCGGAAGCGTCGTTGTCGCTCTCGCTGGTGGCGGCGCTCTCAACGGCGTCCTTCTGCTCGCAGCACTGCTCGGTCTTCTCGCAGCAAGCGGTGGTGTCAGCGGTCTCGGCAGCCTTGTGGTTGCAGGCAACAGTCATAGCGGCCACGATTGCGGCAGCTCCGATGAACGATAATACTTTCTTCATTTTGTTGTTTTTTAATATGTTATACTTACTTTTCTTTCACAGAAACATTTGCAAAGATACAATGTTTCCAATGTTTGGCATCGTTTTTTATTCTTAAATAAACTAAAACGAGGCAAAAAACGCAAAAACCGCAGCGCCGCTGCCGGTCATGCTCGCATAGACCGCGCCCCGATCATAGAATGATTGTTTCAACGAGGCGATGGCAGGGTGGGCTGGCAGCACAGTGCGCTCGAACTCATTCTCTATCACGCCACGCCATGACTCTACCGGGAGCAGCGCCGCCTGGCGCAAATCGGGCCGGTGGTCGATATTGATGCAGTCCACTCCAGCATAGGCCTCCCTTGTGCTTACATGCTCGCCTTCCGGTATTGACACCTCCACACGGTAGCCGTCCAGGCTCAGCCCGATAGGTTCGAGCACATCGCCAGTTCCCGTGGCATAGGCCGGACGGTTGTATATGAAGAATGGGCAGTCGGCACCAATCATGGCAGCATGGCGAGAGAGCGTGGCGTCGTCAAGTCCGAGGGCAAACATCGCGTTGAGCATCTTGAGGGTGAACGCGGCATCGCTGCTGCCACCACCAAGGCCTGCACCGAAAGGAATGCCCTTGTGCAGGGTAATTGCCACCGGGGGGATGCCATATTCGCTGTGCATCAACCGCCACGCCGCCACGCACAAGTTGTCGGCGGCAGCATTGTCAAGGGCGATGCCCTGCTGCGTCATCACCACGTCTTCACCATCAGGCTGGGGCTCTATGGTGAGGGTGTCGTGCATAGAATGCACCGGCATAAATATGGTGCGCAACTCGTGGTATCCGTCAGCACGCCTGCCAACAATCTGCAGCCCGATATTAATCTTGCAATTGGGGTGAGTTGTCATGGCCTTGTACTGTCGTTTGCGGCCTGCCGTTCATAGGCACGTATTATTTCGGCCACCAGTCTGTGCCTCACCACATCGGAGCGGTCAAGCTCGACAATGCCGACACCCTTCACGTCGCGCAGTATCGACAGCGCCTGCGGCAACCCGCTCTGCTGGCGGTGTGGCAGGTCGATCTGCGTCAGGTCGCCGGTCACCACAAACCTGGCGTTGCGCCCCATTCTGGTGAGAAACATTTTCAGCTGTGCCGCAGTGGCATTCTGGGCTTCGTCGAGAATTACAAAAGCATTGTCGAGTGTGCGCCCACGCATAAATGCCAGCGGTGCAATCTCTATGGTGCCGTCATCACGGTAACTGTCAATCTTCTGCGGTGGCAGCATGTCGCGCAGGGCATCATAGAGAGGCTGAAGGTAGGGGTCGAGCTTGTCGCGCAGGTCGCCCGGCAGGTAGCCCAAGTTCTCTCCTGCCTCGACCGCAGGACGGGTCAGCACGATGCGGCGCACCTCCTTGTTCTTCAATGCCCTTACCGCCAGCGCCACAGCCGTGTAGGTCTTGCCCGTACCGGCAGGCCCAACTGCAAACACCAGGTCGTTGGCCGCCACCATCTCCACAAGGCGCGACTGGTTGGCTGTGCGAGCCTTAACGAGCAGTCCGTTGCGTCCGTGCACCAACACCTCGTCGCTGTTTTCCTTGCCCGGTTCGGTGCTGCCGCTTTCCATTATTCGCATCACAGCCTCTTCGCCCAGCGAACCGTGACGTTCAAAATGCGACAGCATGGCTGCGAGCTTTTCATCGAACCAGTCAATATCATCTTCCGAGCCAATGGCTTTAAGCATCTCACCCCGAACCACTATCTTGATTTTGGGGAACAAGAGTCTCACAAAATCGAGCATTCTGCCATTTGCGCCCCAGAAACGCTGGTAGTCAATCTCGTCGAGCGAGAACAACCTTTCAATGCCCGGCTCTTCCATCGCTGGTTTTCTTCAAGTCACATGTGCAATGGGAGCAACGTCCGGTAGTCGGGTCGGCGTTTGCGCATGGCCTCTTGTACTCTTTCTCCTTGTGCATAAGCATCTTGCTGCCAAGCACCAGCATCATCAGCCCTATCACGGCCACCGCCACCACCAAAACCACTATTACTGTCATCATATGTATTCTATTTGTTAATCGTTTTCCGCGGCAATCACAGCCTCCTCCCATTCTTCAATCTTGGCATCCAACTGCTGCTTAAGCCGCTGGTATTCCTCATAAAATTCTGCATCGGGCTGCTCACCTGCCGCCAGCATGGCGTCGCGCTCCGCAATCTTTCTCTCAATCTCTTCAACCTCCGCCTCCTTCTGCCTCACAACATTCTGCAACTTGCGCTTTTCACGCTCCGCCTCACGGCTCTTCTCATATGCTTCACGTCCCTGTGAACGTTGCTGCTGGTGCGACGCAACAGACACTGCCTGCCTGCTCTGCTCCGAAGCCTCAAGCCATTCCATCACATCACCACGGAACTCATGCACCCCGCCGTCGCGGAACTCATACAGCTCTTCGGTGAGCCCTGCCAGAAAGTCACGGTCATGGCTCACCACAATGAGCGTACCGTTGAATTGCAGCAAGGCATTCTTCAGCACATCCTTGCTGTCCATGTCAAGGTGATTGGTGGGCTCGTCAAGCACAAGCAGGTTGCACGGTGTCAGCAACAGCTTGGCCAATGCCAGCCTTGCCTTCTCTCCACCACTGAGCACACGCACCTTCTTGTCCATGTCGTCGTCAGCAAACAGGAAGCTACCCAGTATACTGCGTATCTTCGGACGTATGTCGCCTTGTGCCACGTCGTCAATCGTCTCGTAAACCGTGCGGTCCAGATTGAGCATCGCAGCCTGATTTTGCGCATAGTAGCCTATCACGACATTGGCGCCAAGCCGCAGCGTGCCTGTGTAGTCGTTAAGGTCGCCCACTATTATCTTTGCCATGGTGCTCTTGCCTTCGCCGTTGCGACCGACGAATGCCACCTTGCGTCCCGCCGTGAGCAGAAGGTCTACCCCGTCGAACACCTGGTTGCTGCCGTATGCCTTGCCAAGATGCTGCGCCTCCACCACTATCTTCCCGCTGTGCGGGGCAGGCGGAAACTGGAAGTGTATGCTCTCTGTGCTCACCTCGTCAACCTTCACCTCCTCCATGCGTTCCAGCATCTTTATGCGGCTCTGCACCTGGCGGCTCTTTGTAGCCTTGTAGCGGAAGCGCTCTATGAACGCCTCTATCTGCGCCACCTGTCGCTGCTGGTTGGTGAGCTGCGCCATCTGGCTTGCCCTGCGCTGCTGCATCTGCACCACATACTCGCTGTACGGGCACTTGTAGTCGTATATCCGCCCGGCGGTGATCTCCACCGTGCGTTTTGTGATATTGTCGAGGAACGCGCGGTCGTGACTCACAAGCACCACCGCCCCCGAATAGTCGGCCAGATAGCCCTCAAGCCACTGTATCGAACCGATGTCAAGGTGGTTCGTCGGCTCATCGAGCAGAATGAAGTCGGGATGCTGCAGCAGCAGTTTGGCCAGCTCCACGCGCATCTGCCAGCCGCCGCTGAACACCGCCACCGGCTTATCGAAGTCGTCGTGCCTGAAGCCCAAGCCCAGCAGCACCTTCTCCGCCGCCTCGCGCCGACGCCCGCCACCGAGCACAGCCATGTGCTCCGACAGCTCAGTGTGGCGCACCAGCAGGCGCGAGTAATCCTCGCTCTCATAGTCGGTGCGCTCGGCTATCTGTATTGAGAGCCGCTCCAGCTCGCGTTCCATCTCGTCGAGCCGGGCAAAGGCCGTCATGGCATCTTCAAGCACCGTGCCATGCGCCTCGGGAACCATCTCCTGCGGAAGGTATCCCACCGTCTGGCCGCTGGCCACCACTACACTGCCTGCCTCCGGCTCCTGCCATCCGCAGAGTATCTTCAGCAGCGTGCTCTTGCCTGCGCCGTTCTTCCCTACAAGTCCGACCCTGTCGCGGTCACCAATGTTGAACGTAACACCGCTGAAGAGGTCGGTGCCGGTGAATTGCACCGATAGATTGTTGACACTAATCAATTTTGGCTCACTGTTTCTTTACACGGCCAAAGGTTTAGTGCCGACAGCTGCCCACCGGGCACTGCCGCTCGCACTAAACCTTTGTGCATCGGGTTGTCAACTGTCTGTTTAACGCAGCCTGAAGCTCACGGGCAGGTTGTACTGCACGCGCACCGAGCGACCCTGCTGCTTGCCAGGCTTCCACTTGGGCATCGACTTCACAACACGCAGAGCCTCCTGGCCGCAGCCGCCGCCGATGTCTTTCACCACCCTGGCGTCGGCAATCGAGCCGTCACGCTCCACCACGAAGGTGATGTACACCTTGCCAACGATGTTGTTGTCGCGCGCAAGTTGCGGATACTTGATGTTCTCACCAAGATACTTCATCAGAGCGTCATAGCCGCCGGGGAACTCCGGCTCGTTCTCAACCACAGTGAAGATGGTCTGGTCCTCTTCCTCCACCTCCTCCTCTATGCTGACGGGGACAATCTCGGTGTTCTTGGTATCATCGGTCACCTCAGCGTTGACGGAAAGCTCGTTCTCAATCTCGGCGTCGTCTTCCACCTCCTCAAACTGGGTTGTCACCTCGGGCTGCTCGGGTGGCGGTGGCGGCGGCAGCTCGTCCTGCTGCGTCTGGATGATAATCTCCTCCTGCTCCTCGCTGGCATGGCGCTCGAACTGCACCTTCTCTGCCTTGTCGTAGCGCTTCACGTTGAAAGCCACCAATGCGGCCACCATCGTCACCACAAGTCCTATCTCAAGGTAGAGCCCGCGGCGTTTTTCAAGGTCGGCCTTCGGATTTTTCTTCAGCTCCATATTTTTGACTGTTAGTTTTTTATTCCACTACAGGGGGACAAAAGCGCCCCATTTATTCCACCGCTAAATTACTAAAAAAAACTCAACCGGCAACACCGGTGCCTAAAAAAACTGCTTTTTTAACATTTTTTTCTGCCCGCTCACACGGCCGCTTGGCGCACCCTGACCTCGTCGCCCGCATAGACCAGCCAGCCGCTGACGCGCGGATAGCCCATCTCGCGCAGCGCGGCGCAGTAGCGTGCAAGCTGCCTGTCGTGGTCAGCGCCCATGTCGCGGCCTGTCTTGAAGTCTACCACCCATGTCTCACCCTGGGCGAGCACTATGCGGTCGGGACGGATCACCCCCTGCGCGTCAACCATGTCGCACTCGGTCTTCACCACGCAGCCATGCCCGAAGAAGCGGCCTGCCTCGGGGTGGCTCACCACCGCGCGCACCATCCGTGCCACCTCTTCCATGTCGCCGTCGGGCAGAGCCTCCCTGTCGGCAAAGTCGGACAAAGCCTTATCCACCGACTGGGCGTCGCCCACCAGCGCCATCGCGGCGTGCAGCCAGTTGCCAAGCCTGATGCTGCGCTCCAGCAGCGGCGTGAGCGCGTTCTCGGCGGGCGAGGCCACCTGCACCTTCGACGTCCAGTCGGCAAACGACACGTGCCGCAGGGGCACGGCCTCGGCAGTCGCCTGCGCAGCCCCCCGGGGCGCCTCGCCGCGCGTCGGGCCACCGCCCAGGTCGGGGTTGCACTGCTCTATGTACTCCGCCATCAGCTGGGCGAAGCCCGGCTCGGCCTTGCTGTCCTCACGCTGCTTCACGCCGACCACATACAGTTGCTCGCGCGGGCGCGTCAGCGCCACGTAGAGCACATTGAGCATGTCCACCTCGTGCAGCCGCCGCTCGGCGTCGCGCGTGGGGTCGAAGCGGGTGGAGCTCTTCTGCCCAAGCTCCACGTAGGCCGCAGGCAGGCGGTGCCCGGCGATGGGCAGCCCCTCGCCCAGGTCGACCCACAGGCTGTAGCCTTTGGCCGACGACGCGAAGACGGGCACTATCACCACCGGCGCTTCCAGTCCCTTGGCCTTGTGTATGGTGAGCAGGCGCACGGCGTCGACCCCCTCCGGGCTGGCGGCCGACAGCTGCCGGCGCGTGGCCAGCGTGAAGTCGGCCGAGGCGTGCTCGTCGAACCAGCTCAAGAAGCCCCCCACCCCGTCGTGGTGGCGCACACTGTAGTCGTTCACCCTCCCCAGCAGCGAGGCCACATAGGCCGTGTCGAAGCCGTCGAGGTGCAGCTGGCGCACCGCCTCCTCGCAGCAGTCGTAGAGGTCGAGCGAGGCCAGGTAGTCGAGCCGCAGGTCGAAGCCGCGACCCTCGGCCAGCAGCATTGAGCGCACGTCGGACACACCGCCGCCCAGGAAGTCATCGTCGTGGGGCGAGGCCACGAGCCCCAGCGCGAAGAGGCACTGCATGAGCGAAGCGGCGGCCACACGGTCGGACGGGTCGTCGACGAGCCGCAGCGCCGACACCAGCGCCATGACGGCATGGCTGCGGCAGAGGAAGAACGACTCGCTCGAGGTCACCTCTATGCGCATACCCTCGTGGTGGCTTTGCAGGTAGGTGCTGATGACGTCGAGTTCGCGGTTGTAGCGTGCCAGCACCATGATGTCACTTTGGCGGTAGCCCTCCTCGGTCACCAGCCGCTCAATGGTGGCGCGAATGTGCTCGCACACACCCTCCTTCGCGTCGCCCTCCACCAGGCGAAGGTCCACCCTGCCGCCCGGCCTGCCGCCCTCCGGCAGGTGCTGGAAGAGCTCCGGGCGCCCCTCGCCGTCGCGGCGGCCTATGTATATCTGCTGCGCCAGCTCGTTGCCGCTGTAGGGACTGTGGGCCAGCAGCCACTCGAAGAAGCCGTTGTTGAACGCCACGATGCGCTCGGCCGTGCGGTAGTTCTCGGTGAGCTGCACCTGGCTGTAGTTGCCCTCAGCCGCCAGCGTCTGCCCGTGCAGGGGCAGACCCTCCACGCGCGGCAGTGCCACAAACTGGCGCACGTCGCCCTGGCGGAAGCGGTAGATGGCCTGCTTGCCGTCGCCCACCACCAGGCTCTCGTGTCGCTGCGACACTCCGTTCTCGAGCAGCGGCACCAGGTTGTGCCACTGCAGCACCGACGTGTCCTGAAATTCGTCGATGAGGAAGTGGCGGTAGCGGTTGCCCAGGCGCTCGTAGATGAAAGGTGCCGGCTGCTCGGCCACTATGCCTCCAATCATCTGGTTGAACTCCGACAGGTGCACCACGCCGTTCTCGGCTGCATACTGGCGCAGGCGACTGTTGAGCTCGCCCAGCAGGGCCATGCTGTAGATGTTGCGCAGCAGGATGAGGCGCGTGCTGTAGTCGCGCAGCGGCCCGCCCTCGTCGTCCTCGCCACCCTCGGCCACACCCACCAGCGAGCGCAGGTCGAGGTAGATGTCGGTGAGGTCGGGGGCAGCCTCGTCGAGGGCCTCGCGCGCCGCGTCGCCGCATTTTGCGCTGCAGAGCCTGCCCTCCTCGAAAGCCTTGGCGGCGGTCTTGGTCAGCGGGCGCACCGACCCCTCGGCCACCGAGCGGAAGTAGCCGTAGAAGCCCTTGGCGCCGCCCGCGCAGTCGATGTCGGCCACGCCGATTGACGACAAGGCCTCCATCATGCGCGCGCCGCAGTCGGCCACCTGCCGCTCGAAGCGGCGGTTCTCCTCGCTGAGCTCGCGCTGCATGTCGATGAAGTCGCCCATGCGCAGCTGCGACAGCGCGTCGAGGTAGTGCGAGGCGTCCTCGCGGAAGAGCTGCGCCGCCAGCGACACCAGCGCCCCCTCTATGCGGTAGCCCTTGTCCTCCTCCATGCGGCTGCGCGAGAAGGCCTCCACCACGCGCGTCAGCTCCTCGTTGCCGGCCTTGCCCACCTGCGCCATCAAGCCCTCCACTGCCTGCTCCACCAGCTCGTCGTGGTCGATCATCACCTCGAAGTCAACCGGCTTGTCGAGCTCGTGGGCAAAGGTGCGCACCACGCGGTGCATGAAGCTGTCTATGGTGCACACCGAGAGGTCGGTGTAGCGGTGCAGCACCGCCGAGTAAAGCACGGCGGCCATGCGGCGCAGCTCGTCGGCCTGCAGCGGTCGGCGGCTGTACTCGGGCGTCGAGTTGAGGGCGTCGAGCAGCGAGCCTCCCATGCCGTCGAGCCCGCCGCCCGGCTCGCTGGCGGCTATGGCCAGCAGGCTGTCCATCACGCGGCTCTTCATCTCGCCAGCCGCCTTGTTGGTGAAGGTTATGGCCAGGATGCCTGCAAAGCGGAACGGCAGCCACCGCTCCCAGTGCTCGCGCCAGCCCTCGCCCTCGCCGCGCGGCGGCAGCATGGCCAGCTTCAGGTATTCGCGCACCAGGGTGAAGGTCTTGCCGCTGCCTGCGGCGGCCTTGCATATCACAAAGGGGTTCATCGTAGTCATTGCGGTTAACAGGTTGGCCGCGCCCGTTGCAGGCGCGGCGCACAGACCGCAAACGGCAGCCACGCCGAATTATTGTGCGCACCCCGCAGCACCGCCCTTCCCGGCCATGCAAACTCCACTCCGACAAACACTTACAGTGACCACCAATCACAACACACTGAAAACCAGCCCCGCAAGGCATCAACACCATATCAACACCGTCTGTTCTTCGATTGTTCTCCGATTGTTCTTCGATTGTTCTTCGATTTAATATCGAAGAACAATCGAAGAACAATCGGAGAACAATCGAAGAACAGACGGTCCTGGCACGGACTTGGAGGCATCCCGGCGCAGGGCGGCGGCAGGGCTTACGGCACGTGCAACCGCCAGCACTCCAAGCCGTTGACGCACACCGCCGCCCGCCACAGCCTGTGATGCTGAAATTCGTTTTTGCCAATTGAGAAAAAATTTGTAATTTTGCAGCACGGAAAAAATATACTCACGGTTATGGGTAAAGGACGAATACTGTTTGTAAACCAAGAGATTATGCCGTTCAGCAGCGAGAGCGAGCTGGCCGCGATGGGGCGCTATCTGCCTGCCAAGATGCAGGAGACCGGGCGCGAGATCAGGGTTTTCATGCCCAAATTCGCCGGCGTGGCCGAGCGCAAGCACCAGCTGCACGAGGTAATCAGGCTCAGCGGCATGAACTTGATTCTGAACAACTGCGACCACCAGCTCATAATCAAAGTTGGCTCCATACCCTCGGCCAGGATGCAGGTGTACTTCATCGACAACGACGAGTACTTCGCCGGTGTCGAGTCGCCGCTCGAAGCCGACGGCACGACGCGGCCAGACTGCGACGAGCAGCTGCTCTTCTTCGGGCGCGGCTCGCTCGAGGCCGTGCGCAAGCTGGCCTGGCAGCCCCACCTGGTGAACTTCGGCGGGTGGTTCACGTCGATGATACCCTTCTACATGCGCCGCATCAACAAGGAGAACGCCTTCTTCTCGGGCACGAAGATGGTCATCACGCTCACCGCCGGGGGCTTCGAGGGGCGCATCGGGGGCGACCTGGAGCGCAAGATGAAGGCCGACAACGCCACGGCGAAAGACCTGCGCCTGTATGGCGACACGACCTACCTGGGGCTGATGAAGGCCGCCATCACCTACTCGCACGGCGTCATCGTGGGCTCGCCCGACGCCAACCCCGAGCTGGTCGACTTCGCCATGAAGAACAAGCACCACGTGCTGCCCTACGAGCCCGACCGCGACCTCTTCTACGCCCAGATAGGCAAATTCTTCGACTCATTAATCGGCAAAATTGAAAACTGACGCAATGACACACCGCCTGCTTCGCGCCGCCATGCCGCTGCTGCTGGCCGCGGCGGCGCTGCTGCCCGCAGCCTGCATCGACGAGGAGTCGGGGCTGGGGCTCGACCTCGTCGACGAGAGCACCCTCTTCGAGGGGCACCGCCACACCCTCTACGCCGACCGCGCCCTGAGTGTGCGCGACGACTCGCTGCTGACCTCCGACTACGCCTACGGCATCGTGGGCAACCACCGCGACGCCACCTACGGCTTCGTGAGCGCGGAGCTCTTCACCCAGATTGCCCTCAACGACAAGATGGGCAGCATCAACTTCGCCTCGCAGACCATCGACTCGGTGGTGCTCAGCTTGAGCAGCCGCAGCCGCTACCCCGACTCGACAGCCACCTACAACTTCCACTTCGAGGTGCGCCAGCTGGCCGAGCCGCTGCTGGGCGACACCAGTTACTACGCCTCGAGCACGCTGGCCGTCGAGGGCGGCGCCCCGCTCTTCGACAACACGCTGACCCTGGCGCCCGGCGACACGCTGGTGCGCATGAAGCTGAGCGACGGGCTGGCGTCGGCACTGCGCAGCAACGCCAGCGCCGAGGAGTTCGTGCAGCTGACGCGCGGCCTGCGCATACGCATCGTCGACGACGCCGACCTGGGCATGGCCGACCTCGACTTCACCCGCACCAACGACTCGCGCATAGAGGTGTACTACCACACCTACGACGACGACACCGCCAGCAGCCTCTACACCTTCCTGCTGGGCACGGCGTCGCACTTCCTGCACTTCAGCCACGACTACAGCGGCGCGGCCGTTGACGGCTCCGACAGCCTCGACGGCTCGCAGCAGCTCTACCTCGAGCCCCTGGCAGGCTACAACACGCTGCTCAGCTTTGACACGGCCATACGCGCCTTCGCCGCCGCCCACCCCACCGCCACGGTACACCACGCCGAGCTGCTGCTGCCGGTGCTTACGCCCGACCACTCCTCGCTGCCCGAGCGCGTGATGGCCATGAAGAAGAACCCAGGGCGCAACGACTCCTACATCAGCGACCTGCTCGACCTCTACACCCTGGGCGGCTACGACGGCAGCTTCGACGAGGCGCGCGGCTGCTACCGCATGAGGGTGACGCAGCATGTGCAGAACATCATCCGCCAGGGCTACGACCCCGGCACACTGCTGCTGCTCGACGCACGCCGCAGCTCGGCACGCCGCGTGGTGGCCGCCGGCGCAGAGGCGGCGTCACCTGTACGCATCGAATTAGTCTACAGCGAATAGCAACCATTATGAAACGACTTTTAGTGGCAGCCCTCGTAGCCTTCGTGCTGCCCTCATTAGCAAGCGCACAAACGAGCTACCGCAAGACCTACACCGACAGCAAGCAGCTGCAGGTGGAGGGCACACTCAACGCCGAGGGCAAACGCACCGGGCAGTGGACGTGGTGGTATCCAGACGGCACCATGTCGCAGCAGGGCTCGTACACCGCAGGCCGCAAGACCGGCACGTGGACACTCTACTACGAGGACGGCAGCCGCATGGGCGAGGAGTGCCACGGCACCGGCGTGAGCCGCACGTGGTTCCGCAACGGCGACCTCAAGAGCGAGGTCAACGTGGAGGACGGGCAGCGCAACGGACTCTACCGCTCGTGGCATAGCAACGGCAGACTGGAGGAAGAGGCCACCTACGTGGACGGCAAGCGCCAGGGCGCCACACGCCAGTGGCACCGCAACGGACAGCTGCGCTTCGAGGGCTCGTACAAGGACGACTCGCTGCACGGCCACGCGCAGTGGTGGTTCGCCAACGGGGGCACCGACATGGAGGGCGACTTCAACCAGGGTCTCCAGAACGGCGAGTGGCGCTACTTTTGGCGTACCACAGGCAAGCTGGGCATCGTGGGCAACTGGTACAACGGCACGGAAAGCGGCAAGTGGACCTACTACTACGAGACCGGCGAGCTGTGGCGCGAGGGCATGTGCCGCTTCGGCAAACGGCAGCTGAAGTGGACCACCTACTACGAGAGCGGCGCCAAGCTGCACGAGGGCAATTACTCCAACGGTCTGGAAGAGGGCAAGTGGGTGGCCTGGTATGAAGACGGGGCGGTAGACTACGAGGGATTCTTCGCACACGGCAAGAAGGACGGCACATGGCGCGGCCTCTACGACGACGGCTCGACACGCTACGAGATACACTATTCGCTCGACGAGAAGGAGGGCGAGGAGGTGCGCTACTACCCCAACGGGCAGGTTGAGATACGCCAGCACTACAGCGATGGCGTGCTCGACGGCAGCTACGAGCGTTTCGAGGAGAACGGCGCACCGGTGGAGAAGGGCTCGTTTGTCGACGGCGAGAAAGACGGCAAGTGGACGTGGTATGACGGCGGCAAGGAAGCCTATACGGCCAAGTTCAAGCACGGCGAGCGCGTGAAGTAGTCGGCCATGAAGATTGTGCTGGCATCCAAATCGCCGCGTCGGCGCGAGCTGGCGGCACGTCTGGGCTTCGAGGTGCGATGCGTCGATGTCGACGTCGACGAGCACACGCCAGCGGCAATGGCCGCAAGCGACGTGGCCGAGCACCTGGCAAGGCGCAAGGCGGCAGCATTCGACACGGCCCGGCTTCAGCAAGACGAGGTGCTGGTGACTGCCGACACCGTGGTGGCACTGGAGGGAATGGCATTGGGCAAACCAGCCGGACGCGACGAGGCGGTGGCCATGCTGCGCTCGCTCTCGGGCAAGACGCACACAGTGTACACCGGAGTGTGCCTGCGAACCGCGGCCGCCGAGCGGTCGTTCACCGAGGCAACGCGGGTGCACTTCCGCCATCTCGACGAGTCGACCATCAGCCACTATGTGGACACCTTCCACCCGGCAGACAAGGCTGGCGCCTATGGCATACAGGAATGGATAGGCATGGTGGGAATCAGTGGCATCGAGGGCTGCTACTACAACGTGATGGGGCTGCCGACCTCGCGCCTTTTCGCCGAGCTAAAAAGCCAGGAAGCCGCCCTCATTCCCTGCCAAAAACAGAATGCCCGTTGAAAGTGTGTCGCGTCAACGATTTACGCATTGCCGTCTACGACGACTGAGGCAATCCCCTACCCTGCACGCCAAACTGGGCAACTATAATGCATGGTATCAGGCTGCTAAATCTCAGGCCACACAAAATATCAATATCTCGCTTTTCGACGACAAGGCGGCATCGGACCCGGCCTAACGGCAGAGGGTCAGCACGCGGTCGGCATTTATCAGGAGGACGCTTTCGTCAAGCAGGTCGCGCAGGCACTCACCCACGCCGACGTAGCCCTCGCTTTTCAGCAGGCGCACCAGGTCGGCGGCCGGCATGGGGCCGCCCTGCAGTGTGCCTACTATGGCCTTGCGCAGTTCGCCGCCGTTCTGCGATGCCTTCAGGCAGACATCGCACACTCCGCAACGGCAACTGCCAGCCTCACCAAAATAGGCCAGCAGTCGCTGGCTTCGGCAGAGGTCGCCATCGGCCACATAGTCAAGCATGGCGTCAAGACGACGGCCTGCAGCTTCCTTCAGCTGCGCGAAGCTGCTCTCCCTGAAAGCGATGCTCTTCTCATCGACGCGCTCGCAGGTGAAGAGTATCTGCGGCTTCGTGGGTCGCTGGCGGTAGGTCACTACGTGCATCTCGTGCATCTGCTTCAGCAGGGCGCGCACATCGGATGCGCTCATCATTGCACGCCGTGCTATCTTCTCCTCGTCGATGGGGGTTGACTCGGTGAACACGCTGCCATACATACGCACCACTGCCAGCATCACCATGCCCATGCGCTGGTGGTCGACCTGCAGGCGGTAAAGCTCGTCACGGCGCATGACCACCAGCAGCTGCGACGACGTGTCCTCACGGTCGGGCAGGGCAATCAAGCCCTCGCGCTCAAGGAAGCGACAGGCGCTGTAAAAGCGCCTCGGGTCGAGGTTGTACTCACTGCACACCGCAGCAAGGTCGAAGTCGTAGGCCGTGTCGGCGCCGCTGCCCATCGGTATTTTGTAGTAGTTGCACAGGGCACGGTAGATGTTCTGCACAAAACGCAACGGGGGGAAATCGTCGTCGAGATTGCGGCGGCAGCGCTCCAGGTCGGCCTCGTCGCAGAGCAGCACAGCCTGTGCGGGCTTGCCGTCGCGCCCCGCACGTCCGGCTTCCTGGAAGTAGGCCTCAAGCGAGTCTGGCACATCGATGTGCGCCACCAGTCTCACGTCGGGCTTGTCAATACCCATGCCGAAAGCATTTGTGGCCACAATTACCCGGCACTGGTTCTCCGTCCACATGCGCTGCCGCGCGTCACGCTCGGAGGTGTCCAGCCCGGCATGATAGCTCAAGGCCCCAATGCCACGCGAGGTCAGCGCGTCGGCCACCATCTTGGTGAGTTTGCGGCTGCGCACATACACTATGGCGCTGCCTCCGGCCGTCTGTATCAGCTGCGCCAGCCGTGGCACCTTGTCTGAACAGCGCTCCACGCGGTAGGCCAGGTTGTTGCGGTAGAACGACGACTGGAAGGTGAGGCCGTCGCGCATCTGCAACTTCTGGCGAACATCCTCAGCCACCGCAGGAGTGGCCGTTGCAGTCAGCGCCACCAGCGGAACCCCGGGGTGGAGAGCCCTCACCTCGGCAACACGCAGGTATGGCGGACGGAAATCGTAGCCCCACTGCGATATGCAGTGAGCCTCGTCGACCGCTATCAAGCACAGCCGCATCTGGCGCAGGTGCTCCACAAAGCGGCGGTTGAGCAGCCTTTCGGGCGAGACAAATAGGAACTTAATGCCGCCTGAGATGGCATTGTAGAGCACCGACGTGGCCTCGTCGGCAGCCATGCCCGACACCAGGCAGGCGGCGCGCAGCTTCCTGTCGTTGAGGCTCTGCACCTGGTCTTTCATCAAGGCAATGAGCGGCGACACCACAAGACACAGACCCTCTCTCATCAACGCCGGAAGCTGGTAGCAGAGGCTTTTGCCGCCGCCTGTCGGCAGCAGCACCAGCGTGTCGCGGCCTGAGGCCACCGCGTCAACAATCTGCTCCTGCAACGGCCTGAAACCGCTGTAGCCCCAATAGCGCTTGAGCAGGCTGTATTTGTCGGGCATCGGCCTATCTTATGAGGCTGACCGACCCGGTGAGGCTGTTCACATTGTACGTGCCCGGCTTGCGGTAGCGGCACATGTACACGTAGCCACCCTGCGGCAGGGCGCGGCCGTCGCGGGTGCCGTCCCACTCAAACGCGGGGTCGTTGCTCTCGTAGACCAGCTGCCCGCCACGGTTGTAGATGTAAATGTGGAAGTACTCGTAGTCGTTGATGGTGTAGAGGCGGAAGACGGCGTTCTCATCCTCACTGCCGGGCGTGAAGCTGTTGGGGAACCACGCCGTGAACATGTTCACAGGAATGGCGAAGGGATACACCGTGACGCAGCCCAGCTCGTTGGTCGAGGTGAGGGTGACGTAGACCGAGTCGGTGCCGGTGGCCTCGTCGAAGGTGTGCGTCACGACGCGCCCTTCCTCGGCAAGGCCGCCGTTGAAGAGCCACGACGAGCTCACCGCATAGGCCGACGCGTCGGTCAGGGTGACGGTCGGGTCGTCAGAGTCGACAATGCCGGGGTCGAGCAGCACATTGCTCTCGGGGTAGGGATAGACCCTCACCTGCGCCTTGAGGGGCGTGGCGTCGCAGCGGTTCTCGCCGGTGCCGCCGTGGCCGGTGAGGGTGTAGGTGGTGTTGCGGTCGGGGTAGACCACAATGCGCTCCTCCTCCTCCTGCCCGGCCAGCGAGAGGTCGGTGGGCGCGGCCGTCCAGGTGTACGACTGGGCGTGGCTGCCGATGAGCACCACCGAGTCGCCCGGGCATATCTTGCCGTCGGCGGGCAGCATCTGCAGCCTCGGCACCACAAGGTAGGCATGTATGCTGTCCCACGCCACGCATCCCTGCGGACTGGTGACTCGCACATAGTAGGTGGCCGTGTCGGCATAGGGAGTCACGGCTAGGTGCGTGCCGCTGGGCAGGCCACCGGTGATGCTGCCGTTAGAGGTGGACCACTCATACGAGCAGCCATCGACCCCTATGGCGTTCACGGTGGCGTCGGTAAGCGTGCCGTTGCACACTATCGTGTCGCCCAGCACCTCGAGCTCGGGGTGCAGGAAGACGAACACGCTGTCGCGCACGGTGTCGGCGCACCACACGGTGTCAGCCTCGGCCATGTAGTACAGGCCGTTGCGCACAATCAGGTCTATCGGCTCGATGGAGTGTGTGAACGGGCGCGTCACCTGGCGCTCGTCGCCGCTCTGGCGCAGGGTGTCGGTGGGAGCTGTGGCATCCTCGTCGTCCTGGTCGAGGAACACCCAGAAGCGCTCGGTCGAGGTAGGGCAGGCGTCGGTCAGCGTCACCTCGTCGTCGTCGCACAGCACCTGCTTGCTCAGCGTCATGCCCGCCACCGGGTTGGGCAGCGGCCTTATGGGGTAGATGGCCTCGGAGTAGCACTCGCTGTCGTCGTCGACCACGGCGTTGGTGCGCACCTTGATGCCCTTGAGCTCGCCGTCGGTGTAGTGGGCGGTGAGCTGCTGGCCGGTGAAGACGCTGTCTGACACGCCCAGGCACTCGGGGTTGTTGTAGAACGTCCATGTGGTCGACGACAGGTCTACGCCGTCGGCCTCGTTGCCCGGCACAAAGCTCAGGTTCTTCAGCTCCACGTCGCCGCCGCAGAGGCTCAGGGTGTCAATCCTCATCGTGGGCTTGGTGTTGGTGACGTTGACGTAGAGGTTGGTCTTGAAGGGCTTGGCGGGGTCGAGGGCCGAGGTCATGGTGCAGCGGAAGGTCTGCGTGGGTCCCACCGAGTCGACCGTTACCGTGCTGCCTGCCGACATGCCGCTCTTCGTCACCTTGAAGTCCGACGCCTGCACTTTGTAAATGTAGGCCGAGTCGGCCTCCTTGCCCTCGTCGGGGGTGAGCTGCCTGAAGGTGAAGTAGGCATTGTCCTTGCCGGGCTCGCAGTTGTTGGCGGGCTCGGACACGCCGTATTCCGACGCGAACCACACATAGTTGTCGAGGCCGCGCGGCGCCGCCAGCGTGGCCACGTCGGTGGCCATGCCCGCCGGGCAGCCGTTGTTGCGGATGGTCATCGGCCGGCACTCGCCGCAAACATAGGCATAGGAGAAATGTTGCGTCCAACAACAGTCGCTGATCATCACCTCGATGCGCACATTCTCGTAGAGCAGGCCGCTCAGGTTGATGGCCACCTTTGTCCATTCTTTCCAGTAGATGGAGTAGTCGCCCCACCAGCCGCCGTCATCGGGCGACACCGAGCAGGCGTGCCAGCCGCCCTTGCCGTCCTCCACCGTGCCGCCCATGCTCTTGCTCGTCGACGACACCATGTAGGCCAGCGTGTCGCTGTCCGTCTGCGAGTTGGGGTTGTTGGGGCTTGCCTGCACCCACTTGCCGGCACTGTTCTGCTTCATCACGCGTATGATGACGGCGGGATCCTCCTTCAAGCCGTGCGAGTAGCTGAAGCCCGGCGACTCAATCACGGCCGCGTAGTAGATGAAAAGCATGGCGTTCTGCTCGGTGACGTACATGCTGTAGCGCAGGCCGTTGGCATTAACATCGTCGCCAGGGCGCCCGCACGCGTCGCCGATGCGCACGCTTCGGGTAAGCGCCGTGGGCACCTGCCCGTCGTCCTCGCTGGTGTTGAAATCGGTCGGCACGAAAGGCAGCTCGTCCTCGGTCATTGGGTCGCGGTTCACAGGATGCGAGCCAATCTTGTCGGTGGCGTTGTAGATCACGTAGGGCTTGTTGCTCGTGTTGCTTTTCACCGTGGCGCAGTCGCCTCCGGTGGAGACCGTCTTGGTGGCCATCTGCCCTGCCACCACCGTGCCGCCGGTCCAATTGATGCCCGTCTCGGCGGTCTTCACGTTTGGAGCCTTGCTGCAGTCGGTGTAGCCCAGGAAGCCCTCGTATTTGTAGTCGCCGCTCGACCCCGTGGAGGTGAACGACGCCGGGTTGTTCCACCCCGGGCAGGCCGTGCTCTGCGACCACTCGCCCTGCGCCATGGCGCCGCCGCAGGCGGCAAAAGCGGCCAAAAGCGCGGCCAAAAGCACCCTATGCAAAGCTGTTATCTTCATACTGCAGTGTGTTTCTTTGTGTTACAATCATTCTCACCCATGCGGTCAACTGTGCAAAGTTACAACATTTTCGCCAATTCCGCAAGCCTATCGCTAAAAATAATGATACCTCACGCCGCCGCATTGTTGCACCGCGGGCAAAAAAAAGGGCGCCCCCGCATGGGGGCACCCTCCATTGCTTTGCGCTACAACGCGAAGGTTTAGAACATGTAGCGGATGCCGAGGGCGATGTCGCCCCAGTGGAAATTGGTCTCGGGGATGAGCCAGAAGCAGGGACGGATGTCGAGGCTCAGCTGGATGGGGATGGCGCTGAACTGGTACTCGATGCCGGCCTGGCCTGCAATGGCGAGGGCGATGTCGCTGTCGCTGTTGTTGTAGCCGCTCTCCCAGCTCCAGTAGGCCACGCGGGCGCCGACGCCGGCGAACCAGCCGAAGCCGCTGCCGATCTCGCCCTGCCACTGGTAGACACCGGTGAGGGTGAAGTTGGTGTGGTGGTCGCCACTGCTCCAGCCGAGGTCGATCTCGGTGCGGTTGCCGAAGTTCCACATGGTGGAGAGCTCGGCGCCGAAGCCCTGGCCGCCGCCCAGGCGGACACCAATGCCGGAAAGCTGTGCGTTGGCCACGCCGCCAATTGCGAACACAGCCACGAGTGCGATGATGATTTTCTTCATTTTGTGTTGTTTTTTAATGTGTTATACTGTTGTTTGCTCGTTTGCGACCTTTCTTTTCGCAGTGCAAAGATAGGTTAATTTTTCGAAATGGAGGCAAGAAAACCAATTTTTAACATTTGCCGACCGCCGGACCAAGGCCGCCCCAGGGCCGTCTGTTCTTCGATTGTTCTTCGATTGTTCTTCGATATTAAATCGAAGAACAATCGAAGAACAATCGGAGAACAATCGAAGAACAGACGGTGTTGACACGGAGGCAGCACGGTGTCGTCGCTGAGAGTGAGGCGGTTGCGCGCAAGGCTGACGCAGGCTGGGCGCCGCGCGGCGCAGAGCGCTGGTTTACAGGCCATGGCGGCGGCGCGAGGCTCTTTTTTCAGCCCGCGCGCGAAGCATTCGTTTTTTTTGTGTATCTTTGCAGCCTGTTATGACCACTATCCTTGCCATAGAATCGAGCTGCGACGACACGTCGGCGGCTGTGTTGAGGGACGACCACGTGTTGAGCAATGTCATTGCCAGCCAGAAGGTTCACGAGCAGTATGGCGGCGTGGTGCCCGAGCTGGCCAGCCGCGCGCACCAGCAGAACATCATCCCCGTGGTCGACGCCGCGCTGCGGCGTGCCGGGGTGGAGCGCGACGGGCTCGACGCAGTGGGCTTCACACGCGGCCCCGGCCTGCTGGGCTCGCTGCTGGTGGGCGTGAGCTTCGCCAAGAGCTTCGCCACCGCGCTGGGCATTCCGCTGGTGGAGGTGAACCACCTGCAGGCGCACGTGCTGAGCCACTTCATCGACAACGGCGGCCCCCGTCCGCAGTTCCCTTTCATATGCCTGCTGGTGAGCGGCGGGCACACGCAAATACTGCTGCTGCGCGATTACTTCGACATAGTGCAGCTCGGCACCACCATCGACGACGCCGCGGGCGAGGCCATTGACAAGGCCGCCAAGATCATGGACCTGGGCTACCCGGGCGGCCCGGTGATCGACCGCCTGGCGCGCGAGGGCAACCCCGACGCCTTCCGCTTCGCCACGCCCCACATCGCGGGCTACGACTTCTCGTTCAGCGGCATCAAGACGTCGTTCCTCTACTTCCTGCGCGACCGGCTGGCCGAGGACCCGCAGTTCATCGAGAAGAACAAGGCCGACCTCTGCGCCTCGATACAGCGCACCATAGTGGGCTTCCTCATCAAGAAGACCGAGCGCGCGGCGCTCGACCTCGGCGTGCGCCAGCTGGCCATAGCGGGCGGGGTGAGCGCCAACTCGCTGCTGCGCTCCGAGCTGCAGCGCGTGTGCGCGAAGCACCGCTGGCAGGCCTTCATACCCCCCTTCGAGTACTGCACCGACAACGCCGCCATGGTGGGCATAGCGGCACACTTCAAGTATATGAAAGGCGAGCTGGCCGACCTGGCGCTGCCGCCCTACACCCGGGGAACAAGATAGCACAGCCATGAGCCTGGCAGCCAACATAAAGGGCACACTTGCCAGCATGGCCGCGGCGGCCATGCTGGCGCTGGCACCGGCCACTGCGCGCGGGCAGGACCAGCACTTCTCCATGCTCGACCTCGACCCGATGCTCTTCAACCCGGCCTACAGCGGCTTCTTCGACGGCAAGGGGCGCTACGGCGCGGTGTACCGCAACCAGTGGGCCAGCGTGGCTGCGCCGTTCCAGACGCTGACCGTCAGCGCCGAGCAGAGCCTCTTCCGCTCGGCGCGCAACCGCAACGGCATGAGCCTGGGCCTGTGGGTGAGCGCCGACCGCGCGGGCTCGCTGTCCTACGGCACGACGACGGCCAACCTGGTGGTGAGCTACTACCAGGCCCTTGGCGACGGCGACGACCTGGTGTCGGTGGCCGTGGAGGGCGGCGGCGGGCAGGTGGGCTACAACCCCGGCGGCATAGTGGTGGGCGACCCCTCGGAGCCCTTCGCCACCACCCACGCGCTCTACCCCACCCTGGGCGCGGGGGCGGCCTGGTTCCGCGAGTGGGACACGCGCCTCTACACCAAACTGGGCTTCTCGGCGCGCAACCTCAACCAGCCGGCCATAGGGCTGCTCGAAGGCAGCGACGAGCGGCTGGCGCGGAGGTGGAACGTCTACGCCCGCGCCGAGTGGCGCAAGTGGCGCCAGCTGGGGCTGCTGCCCGTGGTGGGCTTCCAGCGGCAGGGCGGCTACAGCGAGCTGGTGTACGGCGCCGACGTGCGGTGGTACCTCGACGAGCACCCCTCGACCTACCTGGTGCTGAGCGCGGGTGTGGTGGCACGCCACGCCGACGCGGCCAGCATCAACCTGGGCGTGCTGTGGAAGCGGTGGACATTCGCCTTCAGCTACGACGCCAACTTCTCGCGCCTGTCGTCGGCCAGCCACACGCTGGGCGCCTTCGAGCTGGGCGTGGTCTACCTGCTCGACCGTGAAGAAAAGAAACGCCGCTCGCTGCCATGCCCCATCATCTGACAAAAATACTGGCGGCGGCGTTGCTGCTGCCGCTGGCCGCGACGGCACAATACCGCGTGGAGCACCTGCCAGCCCCCTACAACACGCCGGGCAGCGAGGTGTCGGCCGTGAGGCTGGGCGACAGCGTGATGGTCTACACCTCGATGCCTGCGGCTGTGGGCGGATCGGGCGCCTTCGGCATAAAACACCCGATGACGCACGTGTACCAGGCCCGGCTGCGGCCGGGGGGGCGCATGGCGCGGCCGAAGCACGACCGCTGGGGCTTCTGCAACGACAAGGACCACACGGGCAACCTGGCCTTCGACCCTGCCACACGCGACGCCTACTTCACGCGTGCCGACGTGGAGACGCTGCACAGCGAGATATGGGTGGCGCGCGCAAAGCGCCGCCGCGGATGGGAGAAGCCGCAGAAACTGCGCGGGTCGGTGAACAGCAGCCAGTACACCGCCACCCACCCCGCCGTGGGGCTGCTGGCCGACGGCACCACGGTGCTCTACTTCGCCAGCGACCGTCCGGGCGGCATGGGCGGCATGGACATTTGGCAATGCACCGTGAAGGACGGCGTGGCCTCCGAGCCGGTGAACCTGGGGCCGCAGGTGAACAGCAGCCACGACGAGTACACCCCCTTCTACGACCAGCCCAACGGCACGCTCTACTTCAGCAGCGACCGGCCGGGCGGCAAGGGTGGGTTCGACGTGTACTGCGCCGTGGGGCAGCGCAACACGTGGCAGGCCGCCGAGCCGGTGTGCGGCTGCCTCAACAGCGAGGCCAACGACCTCTACTTCAACGTGAGCTCGCACGACTCGGCCACCGGTATGCCCACCGGCGGCTACCTGGCCAGCAACCGCCGAGACAGCTTCTTCCTGTCTGACTCGATGTGCTGCAACGACATCTACCGCTGGTGTGTGGACACGGCCTACCTGCTGGCCATGCAGGAGGAGCAGGCCCGCCGCGCCGCCGCCGACTCGGCACGCAGGCAGCCCCGGCAGCCGGAGATAGACCGCTTCTTCCCGCTCTTCCTCTACTTCCACAACGACGACCCCGACCCACGCAGCCACGACACCACGACCACGGCCGACTATGCTGACTGCCAGCTGCGCTACGCGCTGATGCGCTCAGAGTACATGGCGCACCAGCCTTCGGCAGCCGACTCGGCCTCGATGGAGCGGTTCTTTGACAGTTGCGTGGTGGGAAACTTCGACAGGCTCACAACGCTGCTCGACTACGTGGCGGAGCAGCTGGCGGCCGGGCGCGGCGTGCGCCTGACCATCACCGGCCATGCCAGCCCGGTGTACACCGACGAATACAACCAGGCGCTGTCGCAGAGGCGCATCGTGGCCTTCATGAACCTGCTGCGCTCTTGGCACAGCTGCGCTCTTGGCAAGGCGCTTGACGACGGCAGGCTGCAGGTGGTGCAGCGCCCGCAGGGCGCGGACTATGCCGACGCGCGCAACGACCGGCACATAGAGGGGCACCCCGTCTACGGGCTGGCGGCGGCACGCGCGCGCCGCATCGTCATAATATCGTGCGAGAAATTCTGAAGCCCCGGCCTCAACCCTGGAAGTGAGCCTTCAAAGCGTCGAGCTTGCGGCGCTGCCTGTAGCGCTTCCATATGTCGTCGACCACGCGCTTGGTGCTGAGGGGGAAGTCGCCCTTCATCATCCAGTCGTGGTAGGAAGGCTCCCTCTCGAACACCTCTTCCACAGGCTTGCCCTTGTGCTTGCCGAAGTTGAACACCTCGCGGTGCTGCGCGTCGTAGCCTATGTGCCCCACGAGGTCGGCCCACTGCGAGTTGGCAGTGAAGTCGCTCAAGGCGGCCACATCGTTCACCACAGGCTGGCTGACGCGGCCATGGCGGTCCTTGTAGTCGACTCCCTGGTAGCGGTCGAGCTGCGCCTTGAGCACCTCGTAGGTGGCCAGGGTGTCGGCAGCCGCGCTGTGGGCATTGTCGAGGTTCTTTCCGCAATAGAACCTGTAGGCGGCCACCAGCGTGCGCTGCTCCATTAGGTGGAATATGTTCTGCACGTCGACCAGACGGCGCACCGAGAGGTCGAGCTCAAAGCCCGCGCGCGCGAACTCCTCGTAGAGCATGGGCACGTCGAAGCGGTTGCTGTTGTAGCCAGCCAGGTCGGCGTCGCCGATGAAGTCGAGCAGGCTTGGAGCCAGTTCCTTGAAGGTAGGCTTGTCCTTCACGTCGTCGTCGCAGATGCCGTGCAGTTCGGTGGTGAATTCGGGAATGTGCACTGTATGCCCGTCGGCATCGACTGGGCGCACACGCTCAATGCGCGTCGTTTCGGTGCCGTCGGGCATGACACGGTGCAGGCATATCTCGACAATGTGGTCGTGCCCTACTTGAACACCAGTTGTTTCGAGGTCGAAGAAGATTATCGGTTTAGTAAGTTTTAGCTCCATTGTTATTGCAATGTGGTTACAGGATTCAGTTACTGGGACAAGAAGACTGGCAGCGGCGCCCTGCCTGGAGCGCGCCGCGGCTTGCGGCCAGGCCTTTAGTAGGAGTAGCCGTCGGCAGGCCCGTCGTCGACCATGTCGTCGTCAGACTCCGCCGTGGCACGGCGCTCGGTGGAGCGCTGAAGGCTGATGATGAGAGCCCCAATCATGCGGGTGAGCTCCATGAGATACTCGCGCGACTGGGTGTACTGCGCGCTGTCCATCATGCCTTGGCGGTGAGCCACCTCGGTAAAGACCACACACTCGCGGATAGCGGTCTTGGAAATCTTGAGGTAGTGGTCGAACTGTGCCTTGCTGCGGCTCGACCCTTCGGCGATGTTGAGGGCAATGTCGTGGGCTGAACGGCAGAACGACCTTACAAGGGTGCTCTGCGACTCGCACTGCGTGGAGCCCATCTGCGCCACCACCCAACCGGCGTAATCGACAGCCTTGCCGTAAACGCGAAGATCCTCAAAGCGGAAGAAACTTACAACTTTCTCTTCTTGCTCTTCTTGTTCCATAAATAGGTATGTTGATGTTGGTTTACATTATCTCGGCGAAGTACTTCATGAATTGTGTTCGCATGGCAACCGACGCTTTCTCGGCGGGAAGCACTGCCAGTCGGCCACGGAAGTCGGCCAAGTTATTGTAGCCCTTTCGTCCCATCCACTCGACGAGACCCTCGTTTAGTTCGCGCAACGTTTCGATACCATTTTTATACAGACAGCTGACGACCTGCACCGTAGTCGCTCCGGCAAGCAGCAGCTTGACCACGTCGTCGGCATGGTAGACGCCGGTCGACGCGCTGATGTCGCAACGCATCTTCTTGCTCAGGATGGCCACCCAGCGCAGGGTGTTGTGCAGGTCGGTGGGCGAGGACAGCCATGAGGCTGACGTAAGCTCCTCCTTCTCCACATCGATGTCTATCTGCACACTTTTGTTGAACATGGTGACGCCCTGTATGCCCATCCACGACAGTTGCTGCATCTGCTTGGCCATGTCGGTGAAATAGGGACCCACCTTGATGCTGATGGGAATGGTGACACTCTTGCGGAGCGTGTTGATCACCTGCGAGAATGTCCGCTCCACATCGTCGGACGAGAGAGAAGTCTCGTAGGGAAGTATGGCCATGTTCAGCTCAAGCGCGTCGCAACCTGCCTCCTGGAACCTCAAGGCATAGGTGAGCCAGTTCTCGTAAGAGAAGCAGTTCACCGAACCGATGACCGGTATGGTCAGCCTGCGCTTGGCGTCGGCAATCATGGAGAAATGGCGCTCAAGTGAGCCGTCCGCGACATGACGCGCTATATACTCGTAGCTGTCGCCGTAGTTGTCCGTGGGCGCATACATGTGGGTGTTGCGTTTGATGTCGTAGATAATCTGCTCCTCAAACACCGACTTCACCACCACCGCACCGGCACCGGCCCGCTCCATAAGCACCATCTTGTCAACATCCGCCGTCAAACCGCAGCTGCCCACTACGACAGGGCTGCGGAGCTCAAGCCCCAAATACTTGGTATTTGTATCCATACTGCCGCTCTTTTTCGTGCATTCAATATTCCGTGCAAAAATATGTAAAAAGTATTTACGAAAAAAATTTTTCTTCCCACAGGGGGTCTTTTCTCCTACATAGCACTGATTATCAAATCAAAAATTTTTATCGAAAACGACCAATCCTGTGCCTGCGTGGCCAGCATTCCCTTTTTCGCGCGCGCAATTCACAAAAATGTCGTATCTTTGCACGCGATTTTGCACTCGACAAAACAACAGTACAGATATGGAAAAAAAGATTGAAGAAAAAAACACCGAGATGGGCAACGTCATCAGCCGCTCGGAGGAGTTCATCAAAAAGAACCAAAAGACGCTGACGATTGTGCTGGTGGCGGTACTGGTTGTGCTGATAGCCATCTTCGGCCTGCGCAAGTGGGTCTTCCAACCGAGAGAGACACGCGCCGCAGAGGAGATGTATGCCGCCGAGCAGTGGTTCAACCAGGGCGAGTTTGAGAAAGCCCTTGAAGGCGACGACACCTACCGTGGATTTGTCGATGTGGCCGAGAAGTACGGAAGCACCAAGGCCGGCAAACTTGCACGCTACTATGCCGGAGCCACATATCTGCGCATCGGCAACTATGAGGAAGCGGCCAAATGGCTGAAGAAATACAGCGGCAAAGACACCTTCACCGGTGCACTTGGCAAAATGATGCTTGCCGACGCACAGATTGAGCAGGGCAACGTCAAGGAGGCCGCCGAGAACTACCGCAAGGCAGCTGCCGACCACCCCAACTTCATTGTGTCGCCGACCGCACTCTTCAAAGCCGGCATGGCCTACATCATGCTGAACGACAAAAAGAACGCCCTCAACTGTTTCAAGCAGATCAAGACCGACTACCCGGAAAGCTCCGAGTGGAATGACATAGACCGCTACATTGCCTTGGCCGAGTATATGGACTGACACACTGCCGCAATACAAGAAAAGCCGCGCATTGCAATGCGCGGCTTTTTTCTATACCTGCAGGGAAACCCTGGCCTATATAAACCCCAAAAGCCCACCAGACAGTGGGCTTAATGGGGTATCAAAACCATGAAAACATTCACTACTCTTGTGTCTCAAAACACAGTGCAAAGATACATTCTTTCCTCTGAGCCGCAACTTCTATTCCTACCAAACCGTCCAATTCCAAACCCGAAATGCCACTTTTATAAACCGAGCCGGAACACGACACACCAGCATTCCGCAACGCATTTCGGGACAATGGGCTAAAAATAGAGGTCTCGCTGACCCTCGCCAATCTTTTCAAGCGTCGACTCTACACGCTGGCGAAGTTCCTCGCGCGGAAATGTCTGCGCAAGTTGCCTGAGCAGCCGCAGCCCCTTCTCGCGCGTGGATGGCGAGGCATAGTCCTCCAGGTACTCGCGGAAGGTGAACATGGCATTGGGCTTGCAATACTCTTTAATCAAGCCTGGCTTGGCCAAGTCCATGAAGTCGGCACCGACGCGCCCCTTGCGGTAGCATCCGGTGCAGAACGACGGGATATAGCCACCGTCAACCATGGCCGACACCACCTCGTCGAGCGAGCGGTGGTCGCCGAGGGTAAACTGGGCTCCAGTGTCGCCTGTCTTCTCATAGGGGCTGGCCGCCGTGTGGTCGCCCTCCTCGTCGTAACCGCCAGGATTGGTCTCGCTGGCTGCACTGATCTGGCTTGCGCCGTAGCGCACCAACTGGTCGCGCATGGCAGACCGCTCGCGGGTACTGATGATGATGCCGGTGTATGGCATGGCTATGCGGATGATGGCGACAATCTTCATGAAGTCGTCGTCGCCAACAGGGTGAGGCAGGTTCTCGGGCTGTGAGAATGGTGTGCCCTCGGCGGGCTCTATTCGCGGGAAGCTCACGGTGTGGGGGCCACAGCCAAAATCCTCCTCCAGGTGGCGGGCATGTTCCATCAAGGCCAGTATCTCGAAGCGGTGGTCGGCCAAGCCGAACAGCACCCCTATGCCCACATCGTCTATACCGCCCTCCATGGCGCGATCCATGCAGGTGAGCCTGTTCAGGTAGTCGGCCTTTGGCGTACCCTCCGGGTGATACTTGGCATACTCCACCGGGTCGTAGGTCTCCTGGAAACACACGTAGGTGCCAATCTTCTCGGCCTTGAGGCGCGCGTAGTCCTCCACGCTCATCGGCGCCAGCTCAACATTGATGCGGCGGATGGTACTGCCCTTCTCGTCGCGGGCGGCATAGGTGCGGCGGATGGCCTCGACCATATAGTCGATGCCGTTGCGCGGGCTTTCGCCACAGATGAGCAAGGCTCGCTTGTGACCCATGCGCAGCAGGTGGAGAGCCTCGGTCTCAACCTCGTCGAGCGTGAGCACCTTGCGGCGCAAGCTCTTATTGTCGCGACGGAAGCCGCAGTACACGCAATTGTTCACACAGGCATTGCCCGTATAGATTGGCGCGAAGAGCACCAGCCTGCGTCCATAAATCTCATTCTTGCAATACTCAGCAGCATCCAGTATGCTACGGCGGCCTTCGGCGTCGTCGACAAGCAGCAGCTCGGCCACCTCGGCAAGCGACAAACCCTTGAGTTGCCTTGATTTTTCAAGTATCTCGGCAAGGCGAGTCTTGGTCGGCGGAGTTCCATGCAGCATGGAGTACAGCTTGTCGCGGTCAATAAAGTTAGCGTTCCTCATAGTTGTGGATAGTATAGATGTACAGCAGCCGACGGCCTTTACTTGAGGCCAATTATCAGCTTGATATTCTCGATGTTGCTTTCGCGCTTCAGCTTGTTGTCGCAGTCGGCGGCGTTAGGGCCGCGCATGGTGGCAAGAAACGCATTCTGCATGTCGAGCACATAGTCGGCCTGACGGTTGTAGCGGCGCAGATCCTCGTTGTTGGTGATTTCGTCCACGCCCTGATACACCTTGTACATGCGGCTGTAGGCCTTGCGCAGATTGCTGTAGGGGAAGTCGCGGTCGTTGATTTTCTTGTCGTTCTCCTTTACCTGGCGCAGCTTGGCGATCACATCAATGCACAGCTGTTGCATCTCCTGATAGCCTGCCAGCATGGAGAGGTAGGCCCGGCCGCGCTCCACAGTGGCGAAGTTGGGGGCGAGGTCGGTCTGCTTGCGCAGCAGGCGGTAGCCGTTTGCCAGCGTACGGTCGAGCTTGCGCGAGGCGGTGATTGTGTCGTCGGCGGCGGCAATCTCGTCCCTCATGTCGAGGGCATCGAGAAAGCATTGCTGCACATCGAGCACGTCGGCCAACTGCTGCTCGTAGAGAACGGCGCCGTCGGCGTCCTTGAACGACGGTAGCGGGTGCATCTGTTCCTGCACGTTGCGGTAGGCCTGCGCCACGTCGGGGAAACGGCGCTGCCCCACGATGCTGTCGCCGCGCTGCTCTATCTCCTCCAGCACAGGGTAGAAGCCGACGTAGAGCTGCTGCGCCTCAATAAATGCGTCGAGGTTCTGAATGAACACAATGCTCTCGGCATTCGAGGTGAAGGCAGGCAGTTGGTCCACCGTGCGAAGCGCGTCGCGGTAGGAGCTCACCACTCCACGGTACTTCTTGCCGAAGGTGGAGGCTATGGCCTCGCTGCCCTGGCTGATGGCCTGGCGGAGGTCGATGGTCTGAAGGTAGCGCTGCTGTACGGCCACGATGGTGCGGAGCCGCACAATGTAGTCCTCATACTCCTTCACGTCGGCAAAGCTCACCGGTACATTGGTGTGCTTGAAAACCTTCGAGTAGGAGCGGTAGATGTCGGCGTTGTCTTTCTCGCAGCGCACCTTGAGGATGTTCTTGAAGTTGTCAATCTGGTTGATCAGCGAGTTCTCGCCCAGCACGTTCTCCATCATGTCGTTCTGGAAAGCGTTCAGCTGGTCGAGGCGGGCGAGGCTCTCTTCGGTGGCATCGCCCTCGCTGAGGTCGTATTTGTTGTAGACCATCAGGTACGAGTAGAAGAGATCCTTCAGCTGCTTCACCTTGTTCTTGTCGGTCACACCCGGCGCATCGCAGGCCGAGTGTATGGCGCGGTGGTGCAGCTCGATATTGGCCTTCAGGTCGGCGGCCTGACGGTTGCGCTCCTGCTGCTGGCGCCGGAGAGCCTCGATGGCACGCTGGCGGGCAGCCTCGCGCTCGTCCTCGGCACGTTTCTGCTCCAGACGGCTGTACCTGATACTCATGCGGCCCATGAAGTCGGCCAGGCTGCGCAGGCGGTACTCGTAGATGGAATAGTCGGCAAGCACGGTGTTCGAGTCGAGCCACACCAGGCTGTCGCGGAAGTCGTAGTCGCTCTCTATGCTCTTCAGGGCGCGCTGCGCCTTGGTGCGCACACTAACACAAAGGTCGGTGAGCAACACGAAGTTCTGCGGCTGGGCGTCAAGCCATGCGCGCGCGGCGGCGGTGTCGGCCACGATGGCCGTGTCGAGGCCATAGTTGCCGAGTATGTCGGCCACGCTCATGACGGTGGGTGCCTGCGCCCTGCCCACAGCCGCCCACAGGGGCGACAATGCCACAAGCCAGACGCAGAGCATCCTTCTCCATTCGGCAGACCCGGCCGCGTGCTTGCTTTCTGTCATAACTGGTCGGTGTTATTTTACTTGTCGCCGTATGAGCTTGCATCGAAGCAGTGCGTGCAGATGCTCTGCTTCGGCAGGCCTATGGCCTGGCAAACGTCGTCGACGGTGTTGAACTTGAGGGTGTCCACACCCACATGCTGGCGTATCACCTCCACCATACGGGCATATTCCTGGGTGGTAGCGTCCTGGTAGGCCTCGAGGCGGCGCACGCTGCCGCCCTCCAGCTCCTCGATCACGCGGCGCGTGATGAGCTCGCGGTCAGTCTTGCTGGCGCTGAAGTTGAGGAATGTGCAGCCGTGCACCAACGGCGGGCAGCTGATGCGCACATGCACCTTGCGGGCACCGTAGTCGTAGAGCATCTTGACGTTGTCGCGCAGTTGGGTGCCGCGCACTATCGAGTCGTCGCAGAACACCACCTCCTTGCCCTGCAGCACAGCGCGGCTCGGAATGAGCTTCATCTTGGCCACCAGGAAGCGGTCGGCCTGGTTCACGGGCATGAAAGAGCGGCTCCACGTGGGCGTGTATTTCAACAGGCCGCGCTTGTAGGGTATGCGGCGGCCGTTGCTGTAGCCGAGGGCCATGCCAATGCCGCTGTCTGGTATGGGACTCACAAAGTCGGCCTGCACATCGTCGCGCTCACCCATAATGCGGCCCAGGCTGTAGCGCACCTCCTCGGCGTTCACTCCCTCATACTCGGTGCAGGGATAGCCGTAGTATATCCACAGGAAAGAACAAATCTGGTTGCGCTCCTCGGCCGGACGCAGCACCTTGATGCCGCCCTCCACACTGACCTTCACCACCTCGCCTGGGCCGACGAAGCGGCACGTCTCGTAGCCGAGGTTGACATAGGAGTGGCTCTCGCTGGCCACGGCATAGTCGTCGCCGCGGCGGCCCACCACTATCGGCGTGCGGCCGTAGCGGTCGCGCGCGCAGATGATGCCGTCGGGGGTGAGGATGAGCATCGAGCACGAGCCCTTCACCTTCTTGTACACATTCTCGATGCCGCTCACGAAGTCATCGCCCTGCGAGATAAGCAGCGCCACAAGCTCGGTGGGGTTGGTGCCACCCATGGAGAGGTCGGTGAACTGCTGGTGGTTGCGCAGGCACTCGCCCTCGAGCTCGGCAAGGTTGTTGATCTTGCTCACCGTGCACAGCGCGAAGCGCCCCAGGTGCGAGTTCACCATCACGGGCTGCGCCTCCGTGTCGCTGATCACGCCAATGCCCACGTTGCCGGTCATCTCGGCCAGGTCCTTCATGAACTTGGGGCGGAAATGCGAGTTCTGGATGTTGTGGATGTTCTGGTGGGGCTGGCTGCCGTCAAAGGTTGCCATGCCGGCACGCTTGGTGCCAAGATGCGAATGATAATCTGTTCCGTAGAACAAATCTGTGATACAGGGACGCGTGCTCGCCACGCCGAAAAACCCGCTCATAATACGTTTTGTGTTTTAGATTATGTTGTAATATATTGAATGGCTTGCAGTTGCCAGTTAACTTTCACTCCTGTTCAAACTGCAAATATACGCATTTTTCACCACACCCCGCAAATTATTTCTCAACAGCCGCCAAGCCGACTCACGCGCGCCGCAAACCGCCCCGAAAAAGGGCATCAAGACCGTGTCAAGGCCGTCTGTTCTTCGATTGTTCTCCGATTGTTCTTCGATTGTTCTTCGATATTAAATCGAAGAACAATCGAAGAACAATCGGAGAACAATCGAAGAACAGACGGTCCTGGCATAGACTCAACACGGTCGCACAAGGGGGCGGCCGGAGGTCACGAACCGGCACATTGCGGCTGCTTCCCATAGCGGCGCAGCCAGCTCATCTGCTTGCGGGCGTAGTGCCAGGTATTGAGTTTGATGGCCTCCACGGCCTCGGCCACGGTGCAGCGCCCGTCGAGGGCGGCGAAAAGCTCGGTGTAGCCCACGGTGCGCAGCGTGGGCAGATGGCGGAATGGCAGCAGCGAGGCCACCTCGTCGGCCAGCCCGGCGGCCATCATGGCGTCGACGCGCCGGTCAATGCGCTCGCGCAGCTCGGCGGGCGGCAGGCCGAGCACCACCAGCTTCACGTCGAAGGGACGCGCGGCGGGCTTGCTTTCGGCCAGAAGGGCGGAATAGGGGCGCCCGGCCGCAATGCACACCTCGAGAGCACGCTGCAGGCGCACCGGGTTGCGAAGGTCGACGCGGGCATAGTAGTCGGGGTCGAGCAGGCGCAGGCGGGCGCGCTTCTCCTCTATGGGCATGGCCTGCAGCGAGGCGCGCAGCTCGGGTGTGGGCGAGGGCAGCACCGACACGCCGTGCATCAGCGCGTCGACGTAAAGGCCGCTGCCGCCCACGGCCACAGCGCTGCCGCAGCGCTCCATCAGGCCGGTGGCAACGCGGATGGCGTCGCGCTCGTAGTCGTAGATGTTGTAGGGATCGGTCACCGGGCGGCAGGCCACAAAATGGTGGCGCACCGACAGCAGCTCGTCGTCGGAGGGGCGGGCCACGCCGATGCGCAACTCGCTGTAGAACTGGCGCGAGTCGCAACTCACCACCTCAGTGCCCAGGCTGCGGGCCAGGCCGATGGCATAGGCCGTCTTGCCCACAGCCGTGGGGCCTGCCACGATGGTCAGCGTAGGCATTGCTCCACTTTGGCCATCTCGTCCCAAAACTCCGGGAACGACTTGTCGACCACCTCAGGGCTCTCAATCACCAGGTCGGGGTGCAGCAGGCGAAGCGGCGCGAAGGCCATGGCTATGCGGTGGTCGCCGTAGGTGTGCACCGGCTCGGTGGGCGCAAGGGTGGCGGGGTGTATGGTCATCTCCTCGCCGCCAGCCTCCACAGACGCCCCCATGCGGCGCAGCTCGGTGGTGATGGCCACCATGCGGTCGCTCTCCTTGAGGGCAATGTTGCTCACGCCGCGCAGCACGGTGCGCACTCCGGCCGCGGCTGCCGCCACGGCGAAGGTGGGCACCAGGTCGGGGCAGTCGAGGCAATTGAACTGCACTGTCTTCTGCCGCTCTCCCCCACCCTGCACGGTGATGCTGCGGCCAGCTGAGCGATAGGGCGAGCGCACCTCGGTGCTGCGCACACCGAGCATGGCGAAGAAGCGGTCGGCGGCGCTGTCGCCCTGACACGAGTCGAGCTGCAGCCCGAGCAGGCGTATCCGCAGGTCGGGGCGCAGCAGCGCCATGGTGTAGAAGTACGACGCCGCCGTCCAGTCGCGCTCAATGGTGATGGCCGCCGACTGCGGCTTGCCCTCGAAGGGCGACACATAGTAGGTGCGTCCGTTTGATGAGCGCCTCACCTCGATGCCGGCCTGCCGGAGCACGTCGGCCGTCATCTCGATGTAGGGGCGCGAGGTGGGGCGTTGGGTCATGGTGAGCGATATGCCTTCGGGCAGGCGCGGCGCCACAAGCAGCAGCGAGCTGACGAACTGGCTGCTGAGCACGGGGTCGACCTGCACAGTGCGCCTCACCGGCACACCGCCCTCTATGCTCACCGGCAGGAAGCCTTCCTCGCCGTTGCACACCACACGCAGCCCCATCTGCCGCAGGGCGTCAATCAGCGGCGCCATGGGCCGCTGGCACAGGCGGTCGTCGCCAGTGAGGATGTGGTGACCCGACGTGATGGCAAGCAGCGGCATCATGAAGCGCGCCACCGAGCCCGCGTTATTGCAGTAATATACGTCCGACTTGCGCTCCTCGAGCTGCTGCAACAGGCGCCGCAGCAGGCGCGTGTCGCCCGACGAGGAGAATTTCGCAATGCGGAAGTGGCTGCCCATCAAGTGGTTTATCATCAGCCACCGGTTGCTCATGCTCTTCGAGGCTGGCAGATTGATGCGTATGTCGTTGGTGTTCATTTCTCGATGTCGTATTCCTTTAGCTTGCGGTAGAGGGTGCGCTCCGATATGTGCAGCTCGGAGGCGGCCTGCTTGCGGTTGCCGCCGCTGCGCTCCAGCGCCTTCACGATGGCGTGGCGCTCGCGTTCCTCGAGGCTGATGCCCTCGTCCTCAATAATTTCGGGCGTGACGAACTCCTCCTCCTGCCCACCGCTGGCCACGAGGCCGTGCTGCTGCGACGGCTGGGCTGGCAGGAAGCCTTGCGTCTTGAAGTCGCCCTGACGGCTGCCCAGCTGCATCACCATCTGGCGCAGGTCGTTGATCTCCTGCCGCATCTCGTTAATCATCTGCCCCATGGTCAATGCTTTGAGCAACAGCTCACGGTCGGTTATTCCGCCTGTGCCCTGCTGCGCCTCACCCAACAGGGCAGGCATACGCTCGGTCGCGGGTACAAAGCGGAGGTAGCTCTGCAACATGGCCGGGGTGACGGTGCGTTCGGTCTCGACCACGGCAATCTGCTCGGTGATGTTCTTCAGTTCGCGCACGTTGCCATACCAGGGATAGTCCATCATCATGCGCCGGGCCTCGTCGGTGAGCACAATCGGCGGCATGTGGTACTTCTCGGCCACATCGGAGGAGAACTTGCGGAAAAGCAGCGGTATGTCGTCCTTGCGCTCGCGCAGCGGCGGCAGCACAATGCTGAACTGGTTGAGGCGATAGTAGAGGTCCTGGCGGAAGCGGCGCTGGCGCACAGCCTCCTCGAGGTCGACATTGGTGGCGGCCACCACCCGAACATCAACCTTCAGCGCCGTGGAGCTGCCCACGGGTATTATCTCGCCGTTCTCCAATGTGCGCAGCAGCTTCACCTGCATGGCCAGCGGCAGCTCGCCCACCTCGTCGAGGAATATGGTGCCGCCGTCGGCCTCCTCGAAGTAGCCCTTGCGCGCGCGGTCGGCGCCGGTGAAGGCGCCCTTTACATGGCCGAACAGCTCGCTCTCGATGGTGCCCTCGGGTATTGCCCCGCAGTTTACCGAGATCAGCCCCCTGCCGCCGCGCGCATGTTTGCGGCGGCTGTTCTCGTGGATGATGCGCGAGAAGATGTCCTTGCCCACGCCGCTCTCACCGACGATGAGCACCGAAAGGTCGGTCGGCGCCACCTGTATGGCCTTGTACAGCGCCATGTCGAGGCGCGGGTCGTTGCCTATTATGTCGTAGCGTTGCTTTATGTTCCTGGTGTCCATATATTACATGTTTCTGTAGCGCGGCGCTATGATAATGTTGCGTTTTCCGCCCAGCTCATGGCTCGCCTTGGTGTAGAGCTGCAGTTCGGCAAGCAGCGAGCGCTGCGTGTCGGGGTCGGCGTCGCGCAACCGCTCGCGCAGCCTGGCCATGGTGCGAGCCAGGCACTGGCTCTGGAATGTGAAGATGGTCTCGGAGACTTCCTGCAGCAGGTTGTCGCCGAGCGAAGGCACGTAGACTCCCTTGTCTGCCCAGGTGTCGCTGATCCGCACCGTGTCCATCATCAAGGTGACCGCGAAGGTGCGCAGCTGCTCGTCGGGGCTCTCCACAAAACGGGAGGGGTCGATACGCTGCGTGAGGTCGAGCATCAGCACACACTGCTCATAGATGCGCTGGCACAGCGGATGGGACAGCGTCAGGCCATCCTTCTGCAGCTCGCCCACTATAACCTCGGCCACAGTGCTGGAGACTGGAGTGACGTTGCCGTTGTCGTCCTTGAACTCCTGGGTCAACATATCGTTGCCGTTGTTGAGCAACAGGGCAACGATGCGCCGCTCCACCGCCGGTGGCGCGGCTGGCGTGTAGTGCACGGGCTCCGCTGTCGCCACAGGGTCATCAGCCTCGGCTGGCTCGACGTCGTCCGCAGGCGGCGCCGGCTGGGCAGGCTGCGTCACAGCCTTCTCGGCTGCCTTCGCACGCGCGGCGGCGGCAGCCTTGCCCACCGCCACCGACAGCGCCTCCTCGTCGACATGCAGCAGGTGTGAGCACTGACGAATATACTCCGAGCGCTCAAGCAGGTCGCTCACCAGCGCTATGCTGCGCGCGGTGTCGCTAATGAGCGTGGCGCGACCGATGGGATCGCCGCCGATGCTCTCCAGCGTGACACGCGTCTTGAACATGATGAAGTTCTCCTCGTGGGTGCGCAGGTACTCCTGCAAGGCTGTGGAGCCGTGGCGCTGGGCATAGCTGTCGGGGTCGTCGCCGTCGGGGAACAGCACCAGGCGCACGTGCATCCCCTCGGCAAAAAGCAGGTCAACGGCGCGCATCGAGGCCTTTATGCCGGCCTTGTCGCCGTCGTAAAGCACCGTGACGTTGGGCGTGTAGCGGCGTATGAGCCTTATTTGCTCCACGGTGAGCGACGTGCCGCACGAAGCCACGGTGTTCTCCACACCCGACTGGTGCATACTGACCACGTCGATGTTGCCCTCGACCAGGTAGCACTTGTCAGCTTTCGCGATGGCCGACCTGGCCTGGAAGAGGCCGTAGAGCACACGGCTCTTGTTGTAGATGTCGCTGTCGGGCGAGTTGACGTACTTGGCCGCCTGCTTTTCCGACGACAGCACGCGCCCGCTGAAGCCCAGCACGCGCCCGCTCACGCTGTAGATGGGGAACATCACGCGGCCGCGAAACCGGTCGTGACGCCTGCCGCTCTCCTCATTCACAATTGTAAGGCCGGTCTTCGCCAGCACCGACTCGCTGTAACCGTTGGCCAGCGCATAGTCTGTGAACTCGCTCCACTCGTCGAGGCAGTAGCCCAGGCCGAAACGCTCTATGATGGCGTCGCTCATGCCGCGCTTGCGAAAATAGCTCAACCCCACGGCACGCCCCAGGTCGTTGTTCCACAGAAGGTCGGCAAAATGCCTCTGCGCAAACTCACTCACGTGGAAGAGGCCGTCGCGCTCGGTCTGCCGCTGCCGCTCCTCGTCGGTGAGTTCCTCCTCGCGCACATCGATGTTGTACTTGTGCGCCAGCCAGTGCAGGGACTCGACATAGGTGTAGTGCTCGTGCTTTTCGAGGAACTTCACGACATCGCCGGCCTCGCCGCAACCGAAGCACTTGTAGATGCCCTTCGACGGCGACACGTAGAACGAGGGGGTCTTCTCGTTGTGGAACGGACAGCAGCCAATGTGGTTGGCGCCGCGCTTCTTCAGGCTCACGAAGTCGCCAATCACCTCCTCTATCCTGGCCGTATCCTTTATGCGCTGTATTGTGTCCTGGTCAATCATAGAATGAGAGTGCAAATTTACTAATTTTTTCCGACATGGGCACCCCCATATCGAAATAAAAGCGTCGGGCACCGGCGCGAACTTGCGTCACGGCAGATTAAACCATCGGCCTGTCAAACCATTACACAATGCACCCGCAATCGCACCCTCTGCCGACACGCGGCGGCACCGCCTCCGGCAAAGTCCCGGCGACAGCACCCTCCAAAAAGCATATTCCGCACTGCTCACCCCATATCAACACCGTCTGTTCTTCGATTGTTCTCCGATTGTTCTTCGATTGTTCTTCGATATTAAATCGAAGAACAATCGGAGAACAATCGAAGAACAGACGGTGTTGACATTGCCCTGAAATCCTTTTGGCTTGTATTACAGTACATTACGAGAATAACCACTCCGTAGTACACTGTAAATCAGAAGAATAATAGACACAAAGCAACACTTGTTCCACCATTTCCAATACATGAAAAAAACCTCCCCGAAAAGGGGAGGAAAACACAATCATGAAAAGCTTTGCTAATCTAATAAATAACCTCTATTGCTCCATTTCGCTCTACGGTGCCATTGTAGCCCCGACCGGTGAAGTGGAAGAAATAGGTGCCTGTAGGCAGTCCGGAGGGATCCCAGTAGTCCTCCGGGTTTGACAGATTCTCGCGATGGTAGATCTTTGCGCCCCAGCGGTTGTAGATTGTCAGCGAGTTGGTCGGGTAGGCCAAGCCCTCAATGAGGTTCTTCACCTCGAAGCGGTCGTTGACGCCGTCGCCATTGGGGGTCACCACGTTGGGGAATTGCAGGAAGTCGTTGACAACAAGGATGGTGTTCTCCGAGGTGTCGGCGCAGTAAATCATGTTGCCCGACGGAGCGAGGTTGTCCGAGCGCGAGATGAGGCGTATGGAATAGTTGCCCGCGGGGTTGTCGGGGAAATACTGCGTGATGTCGAACACGGGGCTCTCCTCGGTCATTGTCTCAACCGAGAATGGGTTATCGAGGTTGTACTGCACCTCCCAGAAGTAGTTGGTGTTGGCCGACTTTGGCGAGGTGAGGTTTGTGAGCGAGAGCATCGGGTCGGTCACCGAGGGATAGGTCGGAGCCCACGAGAAGGAGGCTTTGGGCGAGGGGAAGACGCTGATGGACTGCGGGCTGATGATTGAGTCGACGCATCCATCGCCGGAATAGACGTAGTAGCGCAGGTCGAAGGTGCCGACATTGTAGGTGTGCGTCGGGCTGGCTTCGCTCGAGGTGGCGCCGTCGCCAAAGTACCAACGATGTATGTCCCCGTTCACGGTGTTGTTCTCGAAGTGGATGGTGAACGGGTCGCACCCCTCAAATACGAAGGGATCAGGAATGATGTTGGGCAACGGCTGCTGGCGCGTGCCGACGGTGATGGTGTCGCGCGTGACGCAGGTGACGCGCTTGGTCTTGTTCTGCACCTCGACGACGTAGGTGATGTCCTCGCCTGGATCCTGGCGTGTCTCGATGGTCGGGGTTGACTCACCGGTGGGCAGCCAACCATAGCTGTAGTTCTGCGAGGCAGCATGGTCGTCGCTGGCGTCGAGGACCATACGGTCAATGCCGCAGAGAGCGGTGTCGGGGCCGAGGTCGGGCTTCGGAGTCCAGTGGGTGGTAATCACAGTCGAGGTGTCCCACTGGCAGCCGAACTCGTCGTAGATATGCACCAAGATGGGGAAGGTGCCTGCGGTGTCGGGCGTGAGCACATGGCTGATAATCGGAGTCTTCTCGTGCACCTCCGCGCCGCGATAATGGCCCAGGTCGTAGTCGTGGTACATGGGGTCGGGGTCGGGCACCCAGAGGATTGAGTCGATGTCAACCTGATAGTCGCAGCCATTGGCACTGACGTTGCAGATGTCAAGCGTCCAACTGAATATCCAGCCATTGTCCTTGCCCATCATGTCGTACACACGTATCTTCCACTCTCCGTTAAGCGAGCAGCCCACCAGCTCGTCGAAGGTGGCATAAGGCAGGTAGTAGTCAGTCCTGTTGTCGTGGTCGCTGGGTCTCTTGATGTTAAGGGTCAGGGCGTTTGGCATTGAACCCGCAGCATAGAAAGGAGAAGGCACGGCGGGGAAGACAACTGGCGTGGGGTCAATCTTGGCATTCTTGCCGATATTGAAGTCTCCGTTGGGGTGAAGGTTGGTCGCATCCCACACGTCACCAGCCCTTTCGCCGGTGACCAGCGTATAGTTGGTGTCGCGGCTGAAGCAGTAGTCCATTCCGATGCCATACGGATTGGCAAGCGAGTCGCACAGACTGGAGTTGACGTCGTAATTGCCGGTCAACGACGCACCGAGGCGAATACCGGTGCCCTCCTTATAGCAATCGGCGCTGCCAGCCGAGCCCGAAGGCTTCGCGGGCATCCTGTCAGGCCTGGGGCACGAGGTGGAGCGGCCGTACTTGAGGTAGGCGATAGAATCCTCGGGGCAGACGATGGCTATTGCGATGTCGGCCATGTAAGAGTGCTCCATATTGATACAAATGGAGCAGATGTCGGCCGCGCTGGTAACTTTCTTGCTGTTGGGGAACTCGGTGAATGTGACCGGAGCCTCGAAGTAGTTGCCCGCAGGACAGCCGCAACCGTCGGGAATGAAGGTTCGCACAGAGAAGGTCTTCGACACCGACGAGTCACTCTGTATTCGCGCCAGCGTGAGAACAGCGTCGCCCTCACCGTAGCCCATGTTCACCACCATAGAGTCGCGGTTGCACATGTCGTCGAGGGTGAAAATTGACTTGATGGGGTTCATGGCGGTGCGCACGCGGATGATGCTGTTTTGCGTGCTGCGGCAGCCGAACTCATCAACAAGGTCAAGCCTCACATCGAAACAGCCCGTGCTTTGGTAGTCTTCATAAGTGATTTGCGTAGCGCCGAAGCCAACTATCGAGTCGCCCTCGTTGCCCAAATCCCAACGGAAGTAGGTGGTCGCATCGCTCGCCATGTAGTAGCCGAACTTGTTGGAGTACTCGCCGCGGCCGTTGAAAATCACACCGTCACCTATACAAAGGTTGGCGCCAATGAAGGTGTTCTCATTGATGTAATCTATGCCGGACGTGGGGTCGTCGGGAACAACATAGAACGTGTCAATAATGGTAATCTCGTGGATGTAGGCCGAGTCGTAAATCACACCATTGCGGGTGCGGTAGAATTTGTCCTCAATAACCGGCACCACCGATTCACATGGACTCATGCAATAGACGCTGAACTTGAAGCCCTTGTCGAGATTTGGGTAATTCTGGTAGCATGAGAGGCTGGTTCGTGTGGAGTCTGTCCTGTCGTCGGTGACAAGGCGCACTGTAATCATGCCCGTGGCGTTGGTCGGGCTCTCCATGATAAGGTCGCCCACACCAACACCACCACTGAAACTGTTGAACTTCGCCAGCAGTGGGCCGCCGGTCCCGTTGCCCTCGTAAATATACACCGTGTCAAGGCAACTTACCTGTAACTCGTCAACACGGACAACCATACGCAGAGGGTCACTGCAACCACCGGCCAACGTGACCCAGTAGTCGATGCCTTTCTTGTATGAGCCAGCTGTTGGCGCACCCTCTCCCTGCGAGTCGTCGTCGTGCAGTTCCACGCCGCTGCCGCCGAGGTTAATGGTCGTGCCGTTACGCACTGAATCGACCCTAACAATGGTCTGCGACCACCCCACTCCAAATGCGAGCATGGCGGCCATGAACGACAGAACAGCCAGCGACTTTTTCATTGCTACTTAATTGTTACTTTATAACTACTATCGCTCTCAACGAAATCGCTTGCGAGCCCCAACATATCCAGGTACGACCTCAAGATCAGATACTTCTTGTCAGAGGCCGGGGTAGGGAAACATATAGGATCTTTTAACTGCGTGTACTGGGACTGGATTGCCTCGAAATTATAGTCATAGTAGATAAGATGCTCCAAATCCACTACATAATCAAGAGGCAGGGCAACACCGTCAGACAGTCTTTTCACCTCGGACAAGCTGCGTACAACTGCGTTTTCGGGCATGGTGTCTGTCACATAAAAGGCCGAATGCGCGAAAGCACAGTAAAAGTCGATTTTTTCTTGCGGATAACTCGCAATCAAATCCCGGTCGCCGCCAAAGCGCGACATGAGTATCGAGTCGCAACTTTGGGCTTTCAGCCCATATGCCGCGACAACAGCGAACAGCAACAATCCGAGTTTTTTCATACAGCTTTGCGTGTTAGGCTTTGCTTTTGCTCCTGATGTAGTTAATTAGGGCCATCAGCAGGCCAAGCGCAAGGAAACCTCCCGGAGGAAGAATCATCATCAACATTCCGTCAGCCCCACCGATGAGCGAATGTCCGAAGAAGCAGCCCGTGCCAAGAAGCTCACGCACAATGCCCAGCAGGGTGAGAGCCCATGTGAAACCAAGACCCATAAAGAGCCCATCGAGAGCCGACTGACCAACATTATTCTTCGACGCAAAGGCCTCGGCACGACCAAGCACAATGCAGTTGACAACAATGAGCGAGATGAACAGGCCAAGGCTGTCGTAGAGACCGGGCAGGTAGGCCTTCATAACCATCTCAACCATGGTGACGAAAGTGGCGATGATGACGATGAACGCAGGTATGCGCACCTTGTCGGGGATGACGCTTTTGAGCAGTGAGATCACAATGTTGGACATCATCAGCACAAACGTCGTGGCCAAACCCATGCTGAGGCCGTTGACCGCCGAAGTGGTGGTGGCCAGCGTCGGGCACATACCCAAGACAAGAACCCAAGTCGGGTTTTCCTTGATAAGTCCGTTTTTGATAATATCAGAAGTCTTCATAAACAGGCTGGTTTACTGGTTAATCTTGCCGAAAACGTCGGAGGCGTCGTTGATAATTGCCAAGAAAGCGCGAGAGGTGATGGTCGAACCGCTGATGGCATCGACACTGCCGCCATCCTTTTTCACAGCCAAAGCACCCTGCGATGGTGTCTGACCGATGATGTCGCCCTTGCCTCCCTGCTGGAACCACTGGTCGGCCTTTGCGCCGAGGCCAGGGGTCTCGTGGGTCTCGAGGATACGGTAGCCACAGACCGAGCCATCGGCCTTACAGCCCACCATAACCTGCAGGTGCCCGCCAAAGCCCTTGTCGTTTCCAGCCTCGATAGCCGCACCAACAAACTGCCCCTCTGCATCGTAGGCCAAACGGCACAGGTGGTTGTCAATAGTTTGCTCATCAAGCCTGTCGAATGCAGGAAGCACCTCCTTGACCGCGTTCTCAACCTTTGCCTTCTGGGTTGCGGCCACAGCATCCTTGGTGACACCGTTCAGCGCCGCAAGAGCCGCCGCCGCCACCAGCGCTATGACGGTCAGCGAAACAATCATATTAGGTAATGTAGATTTAGCTTTCTTTGCCATAATGCAATGAGTTTACACGATTTAACAAGCGAAACGACGAGGTTTGCACCAGCGGTTGAGCAGCGGGGTGACACTGTTCATAATCAGAATAGCGAAGCTGACGCCTTCAGGATAGGCACCCCAGTTGCGGATGATGACAGTGAGCAAGCCACAACCGAAGCCAAAGATAAGTTGGCCACTGCGAGCCATCGGCGAGGTAACCATATCGGTCGCCATGAAGCAGGCGCCGAGCATGATACCGCCAGTAAGGATAGTGGTGACTGGATCGAGGAACTTGTCGGGGCTGATCAGCCAAAGAATACCGCTGAAGATGAATGCCGTGCCGATGAAGCTCACCGGGATGTGCCAGCTAATGATTTTGCGGCAAAGCAGGTAGATGGCGCCAATGAGGATGGCCAGAGCGGAAATCTCACCCATCGAGCCTCCGATGTGGCCGAGGAAGATGTCGCAGAGCGAAGGCATGTCGGCAGATGCCATAATATCCTTGATGGACTGACCACTCTTCACACCCTCCTTGATCAGGCCGAGAGGAGTGGCGCCACTGTCGGCGTCGGTGAGGAAACGGGTGGGGAACCACGAGGCCGCCTTCGGCCAGGTGGTCATCTGCACCGGGAACGAGATGAGCAGGAACACACGGCCCACCAGCGCAGGGTTGAACGGGTTGCGTCCCAGTCCGCCAAACGACATCTTGCCAATGGCGATGGCCACCAGGGCGCCAATAATCACAATCCACAACATGCTCGACGAGGCAGGCACGTTGAAAGCCAGCAGCAGTCCGGTGACGATAGCCGAGCCGTCACCAATGGTGCTGGGCACTTTAAGGATGAACTTCTCTATGAGCCACTGGAAGAGAACGCAGCTCACCACCGAGATGAGGCTGACCAGCAGCGCGTTGACCCCAAAGAAGAGCGTAGCGACAATGAGTGCGGGCACAAGAGCCAGATTGACGCGCCACATGATGCGCTTTGTCGACTCGTCGCTGTGCACGTGGGGCGAACCGGATATGTTCAGTAAATTCATATTGGTATGTGATGTTTTTCTGAAGTTAATATTGCGTTATTTCTTTGCGGCCATGGCTGCGCGGACGCGGTTTTTGCCGAGGCGTATCTCGTCGAGCAGCGGCTTGTTTGCCGGGCAGCTGAAGTAGCAGCAGCCACACTCTATGCAGTCGAGTATATTGTGCTGGCGGCTCTCGTCAGTGCGGCCATTCTTCACCAGGGCGGAGAAGAGGTATGGCTCAAGGCCCATCGGGCAGGCGTTCATGCACTTGCCGCAGCGGATGCAGGCCGTCTCAGGATTGCGGCGCGCCTCTTTCTCACCAATGACGAGCACACTGGCGTTACCCTTCACGGTCGGCGCGTCGAGGTTGGCCACAGCCTTGCCCATCATGGTGCCACCGCTGATAACCTTGCCTGTGGTCTCGGGCAGTTGGCCGATACTGTGGGCGATAATTTCATTATAGGTAGTGCCGATGCGCACAATGTAGTTGTGCTGCGAGGGCAGCTCCTTGCCGGTCACGGTGAGGATATTCTCAATGAGGGGCTTGTTCTTCTGAATGGCCTCGTAGACAGCGAATGTAGTGCCCACGTTGGAAACCACGCAACCAACATCGATAGGCAGCTTGCCGCTGGGCACCTTGCGCCCGGTGATGGCATTGATGAGTTGCTTCTCGGCTCCCTGCGGATACTTCACCTTGAGGGGTTCAATCACGATGCCCTCAAAACGGCTTGCCGTCTCGGTCATCACCTTGATGGCCTGCGGTTTGTTGCTCTCGATGCCCACATAGGCGGCGGGCACACCGAGCGCCTTGCGCAGAATGCTGATGCCGATGCATATTTCTTCTGCGTGCTCAAGCATGACGCGCAGGTCGGAGGTGAGGTAAGGCTCGCACTCGGCAGCGTTGATGATGAGGTATTCGGCCTTTTTCCCTTCGGGTATGCTATATTTAATATGTGCCGGGAAAGTGGCGCCGCCGAGGCCGACGATGCCCATCTCCTTCAACTTGGCCACAATCTCCTTCGGCTCAAGGGTGCACTCGCGCTTGATGTCGGGCGTGCGGTCGATGGTCTCCAGCCACTCGTCGCCCTCTACGTTGATATACACCGCAGGCTTGCTGATGCCGAAAGCATCCTTGCAGGTGTCAATCTTGAGCACGGTGCCGCTCACGGGCGAATGCACATTGGCGCACATGAACGCCTGTGCCTCGCCAATCAGCTGACCAACCTTCACCTTGTCGCCTTTCTGCACCACCGGGGTGGCCGGGGCGCCGAGGTGCTGGTTCATGAGCACCACCATCTGCTTGCCCACAGGCATCACCTCGATGGCGGCATCGTTGGATATTTTGTTCTCTTCGGGGTGTACACCACCCATCTTAAAAGTCTTCATTTGCTAATGGCGTGTTGGAATGACGAAATGCTGTTTAATCACTCTGCCGTTGTCTTGGCGGCCTGCGGGGCGGCCGGCGCCGGTGCCGGAGCGGCCTCTGGCTTCTTGGCCGGGGCGGGGAAGCCTACGTCGTGGATGGCGTGGGTCGGGCATTCCACCACACACTTGCGGCAGGCTATGCACTTGGTGAAGTCTATGTACGACAGGTTGTCGGCAATGGTGATGGCACCCATCGGGCACACCTTCTCGCACTTGCCGCAGCCGATGCAGGCGTTGTCGCAGGTCTTACGGGCCTGAGCGCCTTTCTCCTTGTTCACACAGCTCACGAACACCCTGCGATCCTTGCGACCCTTGTTGCGAAGCTCTATGATGCGGCGCGGACAGGCCTTGGCGCAAGCGCCGCAGGCGGTGCAACGGTCGGCGTCGACCACCGGCACGCCGGTCTCGGGATCCATCTTGATGGCGTCGAACTGGCAGGCGGCCACGCAGTCGCCGCAGCCCAGGCAGCCAAACGGGCAGCCGCTCTCGCCGGTATAGACCGTGTTCTGGAAAGCGCACGAGCGGAGGCCGTCGTAGTTCGAGCGGCGGGAAGCGCCCTTGCACGAAGGATTGCAACGCACCACAGCCACCTGGGGCTCGCCCTGCGCCACGGCGCAGCCGAGCAGCTCGGCCACCTTTGCGGCCACGGCGTCGCCACCGGGAGCGCAGCGCAGACCCTCCATGTTGCCCTGCTGCACACAAGCCTCGGCGAAGGCACGGCAACCGGCCTTTCCGCAACCGCCGCAGTTGGCACCGGGAAGCACGTCGGCCACCTCGTCAATCAGCGGGTTCTCTTCCACCTTGAACTTCTGGGCCACGATGAAGAGCACAACGGCGAACAGGATGCCCAAAGCACCCAGCACAGCCACCGCTATCAGAATGTCGTTAGTCATATGTATTTTAGAGTTTTAGGATTACACTCAATGCTTTTCGCCTTCCGAAAAACTGATGCAAAGATACGTATTTTATAAGACGTGGCCAAATTTTTTTTTCAACATCGCGCATTATGGCCATCCGGGCATCACGACGCCAGCAGCGCACCGTGCTGTGTATGCCTCCTTTACACGCCGCGGCAACCCTGTGTGGCCACATGATGCGCGGACGGGCCGCACCAAAGCCGGTTGTTCTTCGACTGATGTCCGATTGTTCTTCGATTGTTCTTCGATGCAAAATCGAAGAACAATCGAAGAACAATCGGAGAACAATCGAAGAACAGACGGTCTTTACACGGTGTCAGAGCCTTGTTGGGGCTGTGGGCCAGCATGGTGCGCGGCTGGCGGAAACGCCCCTCCTGGCGGGCGACCACAGCCGCCGGGGAGACAAAAATGAGAGCGCGGCTCCCGCGGTTGGAAAAAATGGTGTATCTTTGCGGTTTGAAAAAAGGCCGCACACAACGCGCCGTTTTCCGCACAAGCAACTGCAATACAATACACAACACCCATCCACACAACCCACACCGCCCATGAGGAAGCCTTTCATAGCACTGCTGGCCGCGCTGCTGCCGATGCTTGCCGCGGCGCAGCCTTTCACGCAACCCGCGCCGCAGCAGTTCACGCTGCATTTCAGCTCGCAACACGGCGAGACGTTCAGCGTATTCGTCGACGGCGACCTGCAGAACCGTCTTCCACAGAGCAACGTGGTGGTGAACAACGTGAGCGACATGACGCACGAGGTGGTGGTGGTGATGAAGCGCCCGGCCGACAAGTGCGCGGTGCTGGCGCTGCGCCCCACGGACCGCACCGTTATTGTCAACGTGAACTACGACCAGAGGCTGGAGCAGCTCTACCTCTACACCGCGGCGCAGAACCGCGCCGACTTCGAGCGGCCGGCTCCCGCGATGCCCGGCGCCGGGCTGCTTGCCAGCCGCGCCGACATCGGGCGCCGCACGGCGGAGCCCCGCCACCACGACAACGAGGCCGAGCCTGCGAGCGACGAGGAGGTGGACGCGATGGTGGTGAGAATGAGGGCGCAGTCGTACGAAAGCGACCGCCTGGCGCTCGGCAAGGTGCTGACCACGGCCTCGCTCCTCACGGCACGGCAGACGGCGCGGCTGGTGGCCACGCTCGACTTCAGCAACTCGCAGGTGGAGCTGCTCAAACATGCCTACCACACATGCCTCGACCCTGAGAACTACCAGACGGCCATCGACGTGCTCACCTTCAGCGCCGACAAGCGCAAGGTGAGCGACTACATTGCCACACAACACTAACACCAAACCACACAGGAACAACGACATGACAATAACGACCGACACCATAAAGACGCTGGCCCGCGAGGGGCGCGACCAAGTGATTGAATGGCGGCGCTGGATGCACCGCCACCCGGAGCTGAGCCAGGAGGAGCACGGCACCATGGAATTCGTGGCCGCGAGGCTGCGCGAGATGGGGCTCGAACCCCGCACCGGCATAGGCGGCACCGGGGTGGCGGCGACGCTGCGCGGAGCACAGCCCGGCAGCAACTACTGCGTGGCCCTGCGCGCCGACTACGACGCGCTGCCCATCACCGAGTGCACCGGCCTGCCCTTCGCCAGCGAGAACCCAGGCGTGATGCACGCCTGCGGACACGACATGCACACCAGCTCGCTGCTGGGAGCGGCCAAGATACTCACCAGCCTGCGCGAAAACTTCAGCGGCACGCTGATGTTCATCTTCGAGCCAAGTGAGGAGAAATACCCCGGCGGGGCAAGGATGATGATGGACGACGGCCTCTTCGACGAGCTGATGCCCGACGAGATTTACGCCTTCCACTGCCTGCCCGAGATGGACTGCGGGCGCGTGGGCATGAAAAAAGGGCAGTACATGGCCTCGACCGACGAGCTCTACTGGACGGTGAAGGGCAAGGGCGGCCACGGCGCCACGCCCCACCTCAGCGTGGACCCCATACTGGTGGCGTCGCACATAGTGGTGGCGCTGCAGCAGGTGGTGAGCCGCAACGCAGCGCCGATGATGCCCACCGTGCTGACAATAGGCAAGATGGAGGCCGTTGGCGGCCGCACGAACATAATCCCCGACACGGTGAAGATGGAGGGCATCATCCGCTCATTCGACGCCGACTGGCGGCTGCGCACCCATGAGCTCATCAGGCGCATCAGCTGTGGGGTGGCAGAGGCCATGGGAGCCGAGTGCGACCTCTTCGTCGACGAGGGCTACCCTCCGGTGGTCAACAACGACCTCTGCACGCAGCAGGTGCACGACAACGCCTGCCACTACCTGGGTGAGGACAAGGTGGAGTGGATAGACCTGCGAATGACCGCCGAGGACTTCGCCTTCTTCCAGCAGAAGATACCCTCGTGCTATTTCCGCATAGGCATACACGAGCCCGGCACCCCGTTCAGCAACCTGCACCGGCCCAACCTGGTGGTAGACGAGCGTAGCCTCGAGCTGGCGTCGGGGTTGGTGGCCTACAACGCGCTGTGCGCACTGGAAAACAAACTTTTCGCAAAATGAAGAGAACAATCATCACCGCCGTGGCGCTGCTCTGCGCAGCCACGGCCACGGCTCAGCCAGGCCCCGACGACGGCGGTAAGCACGTGCTGTTCATCGGCAACAGCTACACATCAGTGAACAATCTGCCCGAAATGGTGCAGAAAATAGCCCAGTCGGCCGGCGAAAAGCTTGACTACGACGTCAATGCGCCGGGAGGATGCACCTTTGAACAGCACTGCATGAACCAGTCGGTGACGCTCATAAGGCAAGGCTCGTGGGACGCCGTGGTGCTGCAGGAGCAAAGCCAGATGCCATCGTTCCCCGACGCACAGGTGGCCAACGAGGTGTTCCCCTACGCCAAGCAGCTGGTAGACAGTATTTATGCCAACAACCCATGCGCCGAGCCGATGTTCTACATGACCTGGGGCAGGAAGAACGGCGACCCAGCCAACGCCCCCTTCTTCCCGCCGCTGGGCAGCTACGAAGGCATGGACAGCCTGCTCGACCTGCGCTACACGCAGATGGCAGCCGCCAACGATGCCGCGCTCTGCCCCGTGGGGCGCGTGTGGCACCGCCTGCGCGACACTCACCCCGAAATTGACCTCTACCAGCAGGACGACAGCCACCCCACCACGGCAGGGACATATGCCGCCGCACTGTCGTTCTACTCCATCCTCTTCCGCAGCGATCCCACCACGACCACCTTCAGCCCGGGGCTTGCGCCAAACGTGGAGGTCGCCATCAAAGAGGCGGTGAGCGACGTGGTGTATCTGCAACTCGAAGACCTACTGCGTCCACAGCCCAAGCTGGCGGTTGACTGGATTGACACGGCGAGGCACATGGGCGAATCATTCGACGTCATTGCCACCAACGCCGACAGCCTGCGCGCAGACTGGGGCGACGGCAGCGACACGGCGCTCGCGGCCAGCGGACTCATCTCGCTCAGCCACACCTATGCAGACACCGGCGACCACACAATAACCGTCGTGGCCTCACGCCACTGCATGGAGAGCTTCTGCACATGGACATTCCATGCCACCGCCAAGCCCGCCGACACCGAAGGCATAGACAACGTAAAGCAACCGCGCATCGGGGTCGACGGCAGGCGCATCAGCTGCCAGCCCTCATTTGGGCCGCTGACACTCTACGACGCAGCCGGAAGGCTGGTAGACCGTGGAGCCTGCTCCTGCACCGCCCCTGCCGCCGGAATCTACCTGCTGACCACAGGGCGGGGACAGACGGTGCGCCTGGCTCTGCCATAGCGCCCCAGCCCCGTCCACAGCAAAAAAAATGCAAGCCTCCGCGCAATAAAGCGCGGGAAGGAGCGTATACACTGTTTCCAAGCCCACACAGAAATGGACAACATAAAGGAGTTAGAAGAGAAACCCATAGGCCAGCTGCTGTGGCAGTTTGCCCTGCCGGCGGTGATAACGCAAGTAATCTCGTCGGTATACAACATAGTCGACCGCGTGTTCCTCGGCCAGTATGTGGGCGCGCTGGCCATTGCCGGTCTCGCCATCACGATGCCCATTATGAACATCATACACGCGCTGGGCTCGCTGGTAGGCGTCGGAGCGTCGAGCCGAATGAGCATAGTGCTGGGCAGGAAAGACCTGCGCTGGGCAGAAAAGATACTGGGCAACAGTATGCTGATGACCTTCTTCTTCGGCTTCCTGTTCGTCACGGCAGGCTACCTCTTCATGAACCCAATACTGGAGATATTCGGAGCCTCGGCCGACACAATAGCCTACGCCCGAGAATACATGCAGATAGTGCTGCCCGGCATGTTCTTCACGACGATGAGCTTCAACCTCACCGGCCAGATACGCGCCAGCGGCTACCCCACAAAAAGCATGTGGATCATGGCAGGCGGCGCCATACTGAACATACTGCTCGACGCCGTCTTCATCAGCCTGCTGCGATGGGGCATAAGCGGCGCGGCATGGGCAACAACCATCTCGATGTTCGGCACAGCGGTGGTGTCGGTGATGCACTTCCTGAACCCGCGCAGCTTCGTGCGCTTCCACCGTCACGGCTTCGCCCCGAAGCTGTATATTTTCCGCAATGTGCTGCTGATAGGCCTAAGCCCGTTCTTGATGAACTTCGCGGCGTCGTTTGTCGTGGCGTTGCTCAACCGCCAGCTTATACGCTACGGCGGCGACCTGGCAGTGGGAGCCATAGGCATCGTCAACACCTTCGGGTCGTTCATGGTGATGTTCATGCTCGGCCTGTGCCAGGGGATGCAACCCATAGCAGGGTACAACTACGGTGCTGGGCACAACCACCGGCTGCGCGAGGTGTACACCCTTACGATGAAAGTGTCGGTGCTGACGGGCATTGTTGGCGCGTTGCTGGCCATGGTTGTGCCGCGCATCATTCTGCGGGCGTTCACCAGCAGCGACGAGCTGCTCGACATAGCGGTGCCGGCCATGCGCTACCTCAACGTGATGCTGCCACTGATAGGGTTCACAATAACCAACTCGCAGTTCTTCCAAAGCATTGACAAACCTTGGATAGCGATAACTACAAGCCTGTCGCGACAAGTGCTGTTCCTGGTGCCGCTGGCCCTGTTGGTGCCACATTTCGTAATCCGGATGGGGGGCAGCGGAGTGACCGGGGTGTGGATAGCCGGTACGATTAGCGATGTACTGGGAGCAGTGCTGGCCGCCGCGCTTTTGATCAGCCAGCGAAAGGTGTTCCGCCCGGGATACGTGCCGCCAGAGCGGAAACCACGCAAGGAAGCCGCCCCGGCTCCGGACAAAGAATAGCAGCCATACAATAAAACCGCCGAAGCCGCGTTGTGGGCACATGATGACACGACGCGGCTGCATATTTCTGCTCACACTGTTCGCCACCGCCACAGCGGCCGGACAGGGTGTATTCGACAAAGGAGTCAACGCCGAAAACAAAGGCCTGGACGACCTTGCGGAGCAATACTACCGGCAAGCTGCCGACACATGCGCCGCCGCACGCCACAGGCTGGGGTTGATGGCAGAGCGCAGGGAGCGTTACAAGGAAGCAGCGACATGGCTTGTACAAGCAGACAGCAGCGCCGACGCGCTGGCGCACCTGGCTCTGTGCCAGGCAGAGCTGCGCCAATGGAGTGACGCCAAACGCTCGGCAGAGAAAGCCATCGAACTGGCTGACAGCAGCGCGAAGGCAGTGCGCGCCAACGCCATGTCGACACTGGCACTGGTGAACTGCAATGACGAGAACTACACCAATGCCCTTTCGTGGGCGCACAGCGCGCAAAAAGAAGATCCACAGTCGGCACGAGTGCTGAACACACTGGGGGTGATACACTACCGCCGTGGCAACGAGAACGAGGCCATTGCCGCATTCAAAGAAGCCTTGAAAAACGACCCGCGCAACGTAGACGCCTGCTTCAACCTGGGGTCGATGTATTGCTACCGCAACAATTTCGACATGGCAATCAGCGTGCTGCGTCGGGGGCTGAAGGAGAACCGCCGCTCGGCAAAGCTCTTCTATTGCTTCGGCTGGGCCTATCTGCTCAAGGGAGAGAAGGAGAAAGCCATAGAGTGCCTGGAGAATGTATTGCAGATAGACTCGGGCTACGCCAATGCCTACCTGCGACTTGGCGACATTTACCGTGAACGGGCAGAGTACAACAAGGCTGCCGAACAATACCGCCATGCTGCGCAGGCCGCTCCACAACAGCCAGAAGCCTACCGTCTGCTGGGGCTTACCTTCGCCGAACAGGGCGACTACGCAAAATCCATACGCAACTACCAGCGTGCCGCAGAAATCGACCCCGGCGACGGATCCACCTACCGCCACATTGCCGAACTGTACGGCAAACAGAACAAGCCGAAACAGCAGCAGGCCAACTACAAACGCGCAGCCCGCCTGGGTGACGAGGAAGCCAGGCGATGGTGCGTAAAGAACGGAGTGGACTACCAACGGTAGCAACGATGAGCAAACAGAAACCATTCACCACCACACAACACCACGCTGACAAATGACGCATGACCTGAAACACCTCACCGCAATGGTGGAAGAAATCTTCGCCAACGAGCAGTTCCTGTCAGAACCAGTCGGACTATACAAGCCAATCGACTACACCTTACGCCTTGGCGGGAAAAGGATAAGACCGATGATGCTGCTGGCATCGGGCTGTATGTTCGGTGCAGAGCCAGAAGAATTGCACGACGCGGCAATCGGCATTGAGTTATTCCACAACTTCACACTGCTGCACGACGACTTGATGGATCGCTCGCCACTGCGCCGAGGGCAGCCCACAGTCTACACAAAATGGGATGACAACACGGCAGTGCTCAGTGGCGACACGATGTTCGCGATGGCGTGGCGATGCTTTCTTAGAATCAACTCACCACATAGTCACGCCGCAATGCGATGCTTCTGCGACACAGCAATCGAGGTGTGCGAAGGACAGCAAAAAGACATGGACTTCGAGCGTATGACGATGGCAGACGGAGTGGGACTTGGAATGTACATGGAAATGATACGGCAGAAGACCGCCGTGCTGCTGGCCGCCTCACTGGAAATCGGGGCGTTGCTCGCAGGAGCACAAGATGAAGAGGTGGAGAGGATTCGCAATTTCGGACTGCATCTTGGACTCGCGTTCCAACTGCAGGACGATCTGCTTGACGGATATGGCGACACAGCGGTTTTCGGCAAAAAGACAGGCCAGGACATCCGCGACAACAAAAAGACCTACCTGCCCCTGCTGGCGCGCACCATGTGCAACAATCAGCAAAGGGATGAGCTCGATAGTCTATTTTCGGCGAAAAAAAACATGGATGAAGAGGAGAAGGTGCGCCGCGTCATGGCAATATACAATACCGTAGGGCTGCGGCGGGCAGTGGATACGACAATTGCCGAAGAGTTCTCTCATGCTGTGGAATGCTTGGACTCAGTAGGTGCAGAAGAGGGGCGCAAGCGCCCCCTGCGCGATCTGGTGCAGACACTTTTTTGTCGCAAGAAGTAACTTTTTTTGGTCGGCAAAAAAACAATTCGTATATTTGCATTCCAAACAACTACGTGACGAAACTAAACAATAATTTAATAATCAACACACTAAAAGCATTATGAAAAAAGTATTTGCTTTGATGTCAATGGTTGGACTGTTGACATTTGCCAACTTCAACGGTGTGATGGCGCAGGATGCCACCGCTCCCGAAGCCACCGAGCAAGTGGCCGAAGCCGCAGATCAGGTAGCCGAGCAAGCAGTGGAGCCGGTAGAAGAAGCCACAGCAGCCACCGCGGACGACACCAAGTCGTTCCACCAGGTGCTGAAGGAGAAGTACATCCAGGGCGGCGCAGGGTGGATGACCCCGGTGCTCCTCTGCCTCATCTTCGGCATGGCTCTCGTCATCGAGCGCATCCTCTTCCTCAACATGTCGACCACCAACGTGCGCAAGCTCATTGACGGCATTGAAAGCAATATGGCGCAAGGCAACGTGGAAGGCGCCAAGGAACTCTGCAAGAATACCCGCGGCCCGGTGGCCAGCATCTTCACCCAGGGCCTGATTCGCCTCGACCAGGGCTTGGAGAACGTCGAGAAAGCCGTCACCAGCTACGGTGGCGTGCAGATGGCCCGCCTGGAGAACAACCTCACCTGGATCGGCCTGTTCATCGCCCTGGCTCCCTCCTTCGGTTTTCTCGGCACTGTGGTCGGCATGGTGCAAGCATTCGACGACATCGAGGTGGCTGGTGACATCAGCCCGACCGTCGTCGCCGGCGGTATGAAGGTGGCTCTGCTCACGACCATCTTCGGTCTTATTGTCGCCATCATTCTCCAGATTTTCTACAACTACATCCTCACCAAGATTGAGAGCCTGGTCGACCAGATGGAGAACGGCTCGATTGAGTTCATGGATCTTCTTGTGAAGTACCACAAGTAAGCCATCAGGTTTCTTTGCCGTGGGCGTGCCATGCACGCACCCGGAACAGTAAACACACAACACAAAAAACAAAAGAAACCAAGCAATGGATAGAAACGAAAAACTGCTCAAGACAGACAAAGTCATCACGTGGGTTGGCCTCTGCATCGCAGTGCTCTGCACAGTGCTGGCAATTTTCTTCGCCATGCGCAACGGCAAAGTGAAGGAACTGGCAGCGGTGCGCTCCAACGGCCTGTTCGACGCCACATATTGGATTTTGGTCTGCTTGGTGGTGGCCTCCGTGGCTGCCATGCTCATATTCCTCCTTGTACGCATAGCGAACAGTTTCAAAGAGGACAAAGAGGTGCGCCGCCTGAACCAGCAGAACGGCACACGCAACGGCATGAGTTATGCCGCCAAGTTCTTCCTCCTCATAGGCATTGTGGTGGTTGTCTGTCTGGTCAGCTACATGCTTTCCAAAGGCAACGACGTCACGCCCGCCCTCATGGAGAAGAACAACATCTCGGAAAGCACATCGAAGCTCATCGGAGCCGCCTGCTGGATGGTGTACATCCTCGTGATTGGCGCCGCAGTGGCTATTGTGTACACCGAGATAGCCAAAATGACTAAAAAATAAACGGCTATGGCAAGAAAAACTCCCGGACTAAACACAAGCTCAATGTCCGACATATCGTTCCTGCTGCTGGCATTCTTCTTGATGGTCAGCAACATCAACACGGACATGGGCATAGCGCGCCGTCTGCCGCCTCCGCTGCCAGACAACGTGGATCCGCCGTATGTTAAGCACCGCAACATCTTCACTGTGCTCGTCAACAAGGACGACCGCCTGCTCTACAACAACGAGTATGGCCGCATCAGCGACTTGAAGGATCGTGTCAAGGAGTTCCTCGGCAACCCCGACAACCTGCCCAACCTGCCCGAGAAGACGCCGGTCGACATTCCCGGACTGGGCATGTATGAAGTCTCCAAAGGCGTCATCTCGCTCCGCAACGACCGCGGCACATCCTACGACATGTACCTGCAAGTGCAGAACGAGTTGACCGCCGCAATCAACGAGATGCGCGACGAGTTGGCCACCACACGCTTTGGCAAGCACTATTCCGACCTCAACAAGGAACAGCACAAGGCCATCGAGATGGCAATTCCGGTGGCCATCTCCGAGGCAGAACCCACTAAGATAGGAGCAAAGTAAGCTATGGCACGTTTTACAGGCAAAAAAGCAAAGGAAACCCCAGCGCTCAACATGGGTTCCATGAGCGACATCATCTTCATGCTGCTGTTCTTCTTCATGGTCATCACCACCATGCGCGAGAGCACGCTCTACGTGAAGATCATCCCGCCGCAAGGGTCGGAGGTCGTCAAACTGGAAAAGAAAAGCTTGGTGAGCTACATCAACGTCGGTGTACCCTTTGCCGACCAGCAGCAGAAGTACGGCACCGAGCCCCGCATCCAGTTGAACGACCAGATTGCCGAATTGAGCGACATCATCACCTTCGTCGAGCTGGAACGCACCGCGCGTCCCGAAGCCGACCGCCCCGACATCACCACGGCCATCAAGGCCGACAAGCAGGTGCGCATGGGTATGATCAGCGACATCAAGCAAGAGCTCCGCAAGGCGGGCGCACTCCGTATCTTCTACAATGCCAGCAAAGGCACACGCAAGTAGCGGCATTGACTCTGACCACAGAAAAAGGGCGACCCGGACGGATCGCCCTTTTCTTTTTGCCCACACGACGGCACGGCCTGCCACAAGGGCGTGAGCGGGAAGACTGCCGGCAGCTGATCTGACTGAAAAGCAGAACAGAATACCGGAACTGTGCTCCGCGCACTGGACTGCAGACGGCATGGCGGCACGGCATTTCAGCATGCACGACGACGCAATGCCGCCGTGCCAGGACCGTCTGTTCTTCGATTGTTCTCCGATTGTTCTTCGATTGTTCTTCGATTTAATATCGAAGAACAATCGAAGAACAATCGGAGAACAATCGAAGAACAGACGGTGTTTATACGGCTTCAGCAGCCTGCCATGGGTTGGACGCATTTGCAAGGCCACAGCCCTCATGCTGGCCTTCAGCATAAGGTTAGACACTGGTTATCAGCAACAATAGCGGCAAGGCGCACTTTTGTGGCCGCGATTTGCGTTTTTTTTTGTATATTTGCACTTTGATTACACCCCCACAAAAACCAACAGCAATGAAGCAATACATAGAACAGAACAAGGATCGCTTTCTGGAGGAGCTATTCTCGCTCATCCGCATTCCCTCAATAAGCAGCGAGCAGGAGCACAAGCCAGACATGGTGCGCTGCGCCGAGCGCTGGCGCGAGCTGCTGCTCGAGGCCGGAGCCGACCGCGCCGAGGTGTGCCCCACCGACGGCAACCCAGTGGTCTTTGCCGAGAAGATGACAGACCCGTCCAAGCCCACGGTGCTGGTATACGGACACTACGATGTGATGCCGGTGGAGCCGCTCGGGCTGTGGCGCACCGAGCCTTTCGAGCCGGTGGTGAAGGACGGACGCATATGGGCTCGCGGCGCCGACGACGACAAAGGGCAGAGCTTCATGCACGCCAAGGCCTTCGAGTGGATGGTGCGCACCGGCCAGCTGCCCTGCAACGTGAAGTTCATGCTCGAGGGTGAGGAGGAGATTGGAAGCGGCTCGCTCTACGGCTTCTGCGAGCGCAACAAGGAGATGCTCAAGGCCGACGTGATACTGGTCAGCGACACATCGATGATAGCACCCGACGTGCCGAGCATCACCAGCGGGCTGCGTGGTCTGTGCTACTGGGAGGTCGAGGTCACAGGTCCCGACCATGACCTGCACAGCGGCATCTACGGGGGCGCGGTGGCGAACCCCATCAACGTTCTGTGCAAGATGATAGCCGGGCTGCACGACGCTGACGGCCACATCACCATACCCGGCTTCTACGACGACGTGCTGGTGCTTGGCGACGAGGAGCGCGCGCTGATGGCGCAGGCGCCCTTCGACGAAGAGGCCTACAAGCGCGAGCTTGGGGTGAAGGAGCTGCTGGGCGAGCGCGGATACTCCACGAAGGAGCGCACAGGCATACGCCCCTGCCTCGACGTGTGCGGCATCTGGGGCGGGCACACCGGCGAGGGGACCAAGACGGTGCTTCCCTCGAAGGCCTATGCCAAGATAAGCACCAGGCTGGTGGCCAACCAGGACTTCGAGAAGGTGAGCCGCATGTTCAAGGAGTACTTCGAGGGGGCCGCCCCTGCGTGCGTCAGCGTGAAGGTGACGCCCTGCCACGGCGGCGCGGCCTACGTGGCGCCGCTTGAGCTGAAAGCCTACCGCGCGGCCGAGCAGGCCATGCAGGAAGTGTACGGACGTCGCCCGATACCAACCCGCAGCGGCGGCTCGATACCCATCGTGGCCGGTTTCGAGAAAATACTGGGGCTGAAAAGCATCCTCATGGGCTTTGGTTTGGCCACAGACGACATACACGCCCCCAACGAGAATTACCCGCTGGAGCAGTTCTTCCGCGGCATAGAGACCATACCGCTGTTCTACAAGTACTTTGCCGGGCAGGAGAATGTTAAATGATGAAAAAGATTTTGCCCATCGGCGCGATGTGCATATCTTTGCAGACCAAACGCAGAGCAACAAAACAAGCAACAAACTAAAAACAAAACACATACAACTATGGTTAAAGTAGCCATCAACGGATTTGGCCGGATTGGAAGAATGTCATTCCGCGCCATCATGGAGCACCCCGGGCTTGAGGTGGTGGCGGTCAACGACCTGACCGACGCCCAGACCCTGGCCTACCTGTTCAAATACGACTCGGTGCACGAGAACTTCAACGGCGAGGTTCACGCCGAGGGCGACTGCATCGTGGTGAACGGCAAGAAGGTGAAGATTTACGCCGAGCGCGACCCGCAGAACCTGCCGTGGGGCGAGCTGGGCATCGACATCGTGGTGGAGAGCACCGGCCTGTTCAAGAAACGCGAGCAGATGATGAAGCACATCAACGCCGGCGCGAAGAAGGTCATCCTCACCGTGCCCGCCAGCAAGGCCGAGGATGTGGACGCAACGGTTGTACTGGGCGTGAACGACGACGTGCTGACCAAGGACATGCAGCTCGTGAGCAATGCCAGCTGCACCACCAACTGCCTGGCTCCGGTGGCCAAAGTGCTCAACGACCGCTTCGGCATTCGCCGCGGACTGATGAACACGGTGCACAGCTACACCAACGACCAGAAGATACTCGACCAGCCGCACAGCGACCTGCGCCGCGCCCGCGCCGCCGCCGTGAGCATCATCCCCACCAGCAGCGGAGCCGCCAAGGCAGTGGGTCTGGTGATCCCGCAGCTGAAGGGCAAGCTCGACGGCTTTGCCATGCGCGTGCCCACCCCCGACGGCAGTGTGGTAGACCTCACCGCCGAGCTCGACCGCAACGTCACCAAGGAGGAGGTGAACGCCGCCATCAAGGAAGCCGCCGAGGGCGAGCTGAAAGGCATACTCCAGTACAGCGAGGATCCGCTGGTGAGCATCGACATCATCGACAACACGCACAGCAGCATCTTCGACAGCCAGTTGACGCAGGTCATGGACGGCAACTTCGTGAAGATAGTGTCGTGGTACGACAACGAGAAGGGCTACAGCACCCGCATAGGCGACCTTGCGGCCAAACTGGCAAAGCTCCTCTGACCGATGCTTCTTAAGGACAAGATAGCGATAGTGACCGGTGCCACACGTGGCATCGGTCATTCTATTGCGACGCGCTTTGCCGCCGAGGGCTGTCAGGTGGCTTTCTGTGGCCGCAGCCGCTCAGAGGCGATGGAGCGCGTTGAGCAGGAGCTGCGGGCGATGGGCGTGAAAGCCAAAGGCTACGCGGCGGATGTAGCCGACTACGAACAGGCCCAGCAACTGGTGAAAGAGGTGGTGGCAGACTTCGGCCGCGTGGACGTGCTTGTGAACAACGCAGGCATCACTGCCGACGCCGCCGTCAAGCGAATGACGCAGCAACAGATGGACAGCGTGATGCACACCAACCTCGGCTCCGTCTTCTGCATGACCAAGGCGGTGCAGCCCCACATGTGGCGCCAAGGCCACGGCTCGATTGTCAACATCGGCTCGGTGGTGGGAATAGCGGGCAACTACAACCAGGCCAACTATGCCGCGTCGAAGGCTGCAATAATAGGCTTCAGCAAAAGCTGCGCCAAGGAGTTCGCCGCGCGTGGCATACGCGTCAACGTGCTCTGCCCAGGCTTCATAGCCACAGAGATGACTGCCAATGTGCCACGCGAGCTGATGGGCACCTGGTGCAGCCGCATACCCATGCGCCGCGCAGGCACACCCGACGAGGTGGCCAAGGCCTGCCTGTTCCTGGCCAGCGACCTGTCGAGCTACATGACAAGCGTCGTGATGCCCCTATGCGGCGGCATGGAGGACGCCTGACAAACAAAACCATCAACAATGAGCCACAAGACACACCCAGTCATGCTCATGCTGCTGGCCGCCATGCTGGCCAGCGCGTGTGGCGGGCGGAAAGAAAGCACCGCGGCCAGCCGCGAGTTCACCGACGACTACAACCGCACCGTGGCCGTGCCAGCCAATCCACAGCGAGTGGTGAGCCTCTCGCCCGCCGTCACCGAGATAATGTATGCCCTGGGTGCCGACAGTCTTCTGGTGGGGCGGACAGACTTCTGCCTCTACCCTCCGCAGGCCTCAGACGTACCGTCAATTGGCGGCATCAGCAACCTCAACATCGAGCAGATACTTGGGCGCGATCCAGACCTGGTGATCAGCGGCTCCATGGTGAGCCGGAAAGCAGCCGACCAGATGGACCGCATGGGAACCCCAATGGTCTGCGTCATTGAGAAGCCGCGTTTTGACGCCCTGTATGTCAACATCAGCGCCATCGGGTCGCTGGTGGGCTGTGAGCATGAGGCCGACTCGATCAACAGAATGCTACGCACCAGAGTGGCCGCGCTGCTCGAGAGCCAGGCTTTCGCAATCGATACCCCGACGGTGTACTACGTGGTTGGGTTCGGCCCTGGCGGCAACTTCACCGCAGGCGGAAATACCTTCATCAACGACATTATCCGCATGGCTGGCGGGCGCAACATTGCCGAAGGGGTAGAGGGCTGGAGCTACAGTCTGGAGGCTTTGGTTGACGCCAACCCTGACTACATCATCGTTCGCCGCGAGGATTCAGCCTCATTCTGCTCAACAAAGCCATACAGCCGTCTGGGTGCCGTGCGTGAAGGCCGCGTCATCGGCATTGGCAGTGGCACTCTCGACCTTCAAGTGCCGCGCAACATCGACGCCGTGCTCTACCTGCGTGGCAGGATGCACCAGCGGCAAAACAACGAGTAACCATGCGCAAAGTCATGACTGCCCTGCTGCTCACGCTGGCTCTTGGCGCCGCCTGCCATGCCCAGCCCGCAGCAAATGAGCAGACCCGCCTGCTGCTGGTTCTCGACTGCTCGGCCTCTATGTGGGAGCACTGGCAGTCGGCCAGTAAGATAAAAGTCACGCAGCAGGTGCTGCTGTCATTCATCGACTCCGTGGCACGCCAGCACGACGTCGATATTGCACTGCGCGTATTCGGACACTTGAACCGCAACCGCTTCGGCACGCGTCTCGAAGTGCCATTCGCCGACGACAACATTTACAGCCTGCAAAGCAAGATCAAGACTCTCGTGCCAAACGGCGGATGCACCGTCGAGGCTGCCCTCACCGATGCCGTGGGCGACTTCCCCGCCACAGGCACAGGCCGCAACATCATCCTTATTGTAACAGACGGTATGGACAACCGCGACAACGAGCTGTGCGAGGTGGCTCGACAGGTGCAGTTGAGCGGTGTGGTGGTACAGACCTTTGTGGTGGGCATTGCCGGTGGTGCATTCTCCGACGGTGTTTGCACCGAAGCCTACATGCCGGTACACAACGAGGAGCAATTCTCGCGCACGCTGCACGACATCTTCAACCTCGCCGGGCGCACGGCTCGCGTGGTAATGCGTGTTGTCGACGCCGAGGGCGAGCTGTTCGAGACCGAGCTGGCTGCATCGTTCTGCGACAGTCGCACCGGGGTTGACAAAATGAGCACCCTCTACAGCTTAGGGCCAGACCTTCTGCCCGACACCCTGATGCTCGACCCATTGACCTCCTACGACCTCACCCTCTTCACTCACCCACCGTTGCGTTTGCATGGGCTGCGCTTCAATCCCGACGAATGCAGCCAGTTCGACGTTACAGCCGCACAGGGCTCATTGAGGGTGGTCTTCAATGGCGGCCGGCAGCAGGCCCTCTCCCCCACCCCGACGGCCATTGTGCGACGGTCAGCCTCCTGCGAGCGGGTGGCAGCGCAGCAAGTGGGTGAAACTGGCAACTACCTCGAGGGGCGCTACGACGTCGAGGTTCAGACACTGCCTCCTGTACTGTTGCGCGGCGTCGAGGTGAGCGGGGGCAACCTCACCGAACTGTCCGTGCCAAGTCCCGGACAACTCACACTGGGCAAGCCTCGCGGCATCACTACTGGCACCATCTTTCGCCTGCGCGAAGGCAAGTCTGAATTTGTCGCCGACCTTAATCCAAGCACCGCCGCCGAGAGGCTGTCACTGCAACCGGGAGAATACGAGGTCGTCCTCCGCCGACAAGGAACTACGGCCTACTCTGCAGTGACAACCCGCCGCTTCGTCATCGAGAGCGGCCAAATTACAAAGGTTCAGTTCTGATTGCCGCCCGGAGCAGTGCACGCGAAAAAAAAGAGAGCATCCCGTTTTTCGGGATGCTCTTTTATTATTCACTGTTTTGTCCTACTTCGCGCGCACCGCACGCACCGACAATCCGCTGCTTCGGTTGGCACTGCTTTCGTACTTGCCACCATAGTAGAAGTAGAAATACCTCACTTCTCTCGGATTGTTCTCATTGAGCTTGGACGACCAATAGTTGCAGTAGTAGCCGTCATTGCCAACATAACTGCCCGAAATGAAGCCTGCGGCCGGGAAGAATACGGACTTACCGTTGGTGGCAGTGAACAAGCAGCCGTCCACCCCATCCACAGCAGTCCATTCCATTGTGGTGTTGTCAAACAGCTCTTGCCACTCATCCATGCTGGGAATACGAGCCCCATTGCCCATCGTCTGCGTCGCAGCATCGTCCACTGCCTCCAGCACAGTTAGGGTGTCGGTATAGCTGTCATTGCCGTAGCTGCTGTTGTTGCAATACTTGGTCAGCTCTTTGTCGCTGCCAGTGCAATACTTGTAGCTGCCCCAGTTATACGTGCTCTTCGGTTCGGTCTCACCCCAAGCATAGCGGTCTCCGTATTCTCCGGGAGTGGAGGCGCCCACGTTGCACGTGGCCCAGAGCAGGCCGCTGGGCAGGCCGAGGTCGACCCACCCCACCGCGACCTCCGTTGTGTCGGGGGCGGGCTCCACAGCCACCGTGTCAGCCTTGCAGCAGCTTTTCACGGCCGCGGCTATCGCGCTGTCCACGTAGTGCCGCATCCTGTCCTCCATGGCCGTCATCCCGGCCTTGAGCATCGCGTTCTCCTCGCGCAGGCTGTCGTTCTCCATGCGCAGCGCCTCCATGCCGTCCGCGCAGGCCGCCTGCAGGCTGTCCATCCTGGCCGCCAGCGCCTCTGCCGCACCGGCCTGCTCCCCTATGCCGCCGGCGTTGGCCTCTATGCCTGCCATGCTTGCAGCGTGCAGGCTGTCCGCTTTCTTCGCCAGCGCCTCAATCGCCTCGGCGTTGGCCTCTATGCCCGCCATGCTCTCCTTGTGCAGCTCCTCCACCATCGCCCTGAGGCTGTCGGCCCTCGACTCCAGCACGGCCATGGCGGCGGCCATGCTGTCAAGCGCCTCCAGCAGCTGCCCCAGGTCGCCGGCAGAGGCCTTGCCGTCAAGCTCGGCCGTCACCGTGGCCCACATCTGCCCAAGCTCCGACACCAGGCCGTCGATCCTCTCCATGTCCCCGGGCATCAGCCCGTTGGCGGCGAAGAGGGCGTAAGGCACCAACAGCAGCTGCTGCGTGGTGGTGAGCGTGTAGTCGCTGCCCCCAGCGGGGTCCACCTCCGTGCGCAGGAACACCGGGGCACCGCCCCAGTCCACGCACTCCATCGTGCAGTCCGTCTGTGGCTGCCCCCCGCCCACGGCAAGGGTGACCAGGCCCGCGGCATTGGTCGTGGCCGTATGGAGCTCGGCATACCGCTCCGTCTCCGCGTCGCCCTGCAGCAGC
>JAFVBB010000004.1 GCA_017480225.1 Bacteroidales bacterium | reverse complement strand
CTGGGGGCCGAGAGCGTAACCATCTGGAAAGATGTGCCGGGCTTCCTCAACGCCGACCCCAAGTTCTTCCCCGACACGGTAAAAATCAGCGAAATACCCTACGACGAAGCCATCGAGTTGGCCTACTATGGAGCCTCCGTCATCCACCCCAAAACCGTCAAGCCGCTGCAGAACATGGGCATACCCCTCTACATCCGATCATTCCTAAAGCCCGAAAGCGAAGGCTCCGTCATCGGCAACTATCATACTATCAGCCCCCAGACACCGCTCTACATCTTCCGCAACAACCAAATGCTGATTTCCATCTATCCTCGCGACTACTCCTTCATTGCCGAGGACAACCTGCAAGTGATCTTCGGCATACTGAACGAGGTGGGCGTGAGGGTCAACATGATGCAGAACTCGGCCTTGAGCTTCTCGATATGCATCGACAACAACCGGCAGCTGGCGCCGAGGCTGACAGAGCGGCTGGGGGCGATGTTCCGCGTGCGCTACAACGAGAACCTGCAGTTGGTCACCATACGCTACTACACCCCCAGCGTGGTGGAGCGCATAGTGGCCGGAAGGCGGATACTGCTCGAGCAGAGGTCGAGGCTCACGGCGCAGTTCATCGTGCCGTCCATGCAATAATCCACAAAGCCACGACACATGCTCGACTTTGCGGCAATAGACTTCGAGACAGCCAACGAGCACAGCTGCAGTGTGTGCAGCGTGGGGGTGGTGGTGGTGCGCGGCGGCGAGGTGGCCGACCGCTTCTACAGCCTCATACAGCCTGAGCCGAACTACTACGCCTGGTTCTGCCGCAGGGTGCACGGGCTGAGCCGTGACGACACCGACGGGGCGGAGCTGTTCCCTGACGTGTGGCGCAAGGTGGAGCCGCTGATAGAGGGGCTGCCGCTGGTGGCGCACAACGCCCGCTTCGACGCCGGGTGCCTGCGCTCGGTGATGGGGGTATACCGCATGGACTGGCCTGACTACACTTTCCTCGACACGCTGCAAGCCTCGCGACGGAAGCTGAAAGGGCTGCCCAACCACCAGCTGCACACGGTCAGCGAGGCGTGCGGCTACTGCCTGGAGAACCACCACCACGCCCTGGCCGATGCCGAGGCGTGTGCCGCGATAGCGATAAAACTGCTGTGACAGACACTCCAAAACTCGGCAACCGAAGCCCGCACCTCCACTTTATCGGCAAAAGCCACCACGCCGCACACACAAACAGACACACCGATACACTCCAAACAACCAGCAAGATACAAAATATTTCCAACATTGCGGAGTAAAAAGATTTGGCCATATGTGGAAAAAGTTGTAATTTTGCAGCCTGTTTTTGAAACACAAGTGAGCGTTGACTCAGTAGCTCAGCAGGTAGAGCACAACACTTTTAATGTTGGGGTCCTGGGTTCGAGCCCCAGCTGGGTCACCAAAGCCGGAAGAAAAATCGTTTTTTCCGGCTTTTTTACAGTGATGGAAACCCGCCTGCCAATCATAGTGTGCCTTGCGCTGCTGCTGGCCTGCAACGCCGCCGTCGGCCAACAGACCGACGAGCAGCTGGCCGCATACCACTACGACAACGGCGAGCTGGCGCAGGCCGCCCAGCTGTATGAGAGCCTCTACTCGCGCGGACAGAACAAGTACCACTACAGCCGCTTGCTTGACACTTACATGCGCATGGGCGAATACCGCGACGCCATGCGGCTGGTGGAACGGCGAATGAAAGAGCACCGCGCCGACCTGTCGTTGCTGGTGGACCAGGGCCATATACACGAGCAGCAGCACAACCGCAAGAAAGCGGAGGCCTGCTTCGACAAGGCCATTGGCCAAGTCACCGCCGACCAGCAGCCTGTGCCCGACCTGGCGCAGGCCTTCGTAAGGACAGGCCACACCGACCGCGCCATAGCGACCTACCTGGCGGCACGCGCCAAGACGCAGAACCCCTCGCTCTACTTCAACGAGCTCACCAGCCTCTACCAGAAGCAAGGCGACTACGGCGCCATGACGGCACAATACTTCGACCTCATCGACGGGCAGCCAGGCATGATGCAAAGCGTGCAGGCCTCACTGGGACGCGCGCTGCAAGAAGCCCCGGACCAGAGGCTGGCCGACGGTGTGCGCGCCGCGCTGGTGGACCGCGTGCGCAGCCATCCCGAAAATCGCACCTACCAGGACATGCTGCTGTGGTTCGCGCTGCAGGAAAGCGACTTCATGTTCGCCCTGGAACAGGCGCGCGCCATCGACGCACGCTATCCAGGACAGGGCACGGAGCAGCTGATGCGCGTGGCCTCGATAGCGCTGAAAAACGGCAGCCTCGACGTGGCCGCCGAGGCCTACAAGACAGTGCAGGCCAAGGGGCGTGGCGACGACCACTACTTTGCCGCCAGGACGGGCGAGCTCGAGGTGGAGCACGCCAGGCTGCAGGGCGGGCACCAGCTGACGCCGCAGGCCTACAAGGAGATGAAGGCGAAGTACCAGTCAACGCTCGAAGAACTGGGGCGCAACGAGAAGAGCGCCACACTGATGAGGCACTACGCAGACCTGCTGGCCTACCACGGCACAGAACAACAGCAGGCCGTGGATCTGCTTGACGACCTGCTGGACATGAAGCGGCTGCCAGCAAAGGTGCGCGACTCGGTGAAACTGGAGCTGGCCGACCTGCTGCTTTTCGCAGGCGAACCGTGGGACGCATCGCTCCTCTACTCGCAAGTGGAGAAGAGCAACCGTGAGGATCTTCTTGGCTCGGCAGCAAAATTCCGCAACGCAAGGCTGTCGTACTTCACCCACGACTTCACCTGGGCGGCATCACAGCTCAACGTGCTGCGCTCGTCGACCAGCAAACTCATCGCCAACGACGCCATGGAGCTGTCGTTACTGATTTCGGACAACATGGACGACGACAGCACCTACAACACGCTCGAACCCTTCGCCGACGCCGACCTGCTGCTGTACAGGGGGATGCTCGACCAGGCGTGGGAGAAATTCGACGCCGTGGAACGGTCGTCACTGTTCCATCCGCTGCACGACGAGACGATGCTTCGCAAGGCGCAGATACGAGCCAGGCAGCAGCGGTACACGGAGGCAGACTCGATACTGGCCAGGCTGGCCGACCATTACCCGGATGACATCACGGCCGACGACGCCATTTTCATGCGGGCTGAGATAAACGAGCAGTTCCTCGGCGACCCGGACACAGCCATGCAATGCTACGAGAGGCTGCTGCTGGACTACCCCACAAGCCTGTACACCGAACGTGCGCGACAACGCTACAATGCCCTCAAAAAAAGATGAACCAAGTAAAAGCAAAGAAACACCTGGGACAGCACTTTCTGACCGATGAAAGCATTGCGCGCCGCATAGCCTCAAGCCTGCGACGCACGGACTGCCGTGTGCTGGAGATTGGGCCGGGCATGGGCGTGCTGACCAAGTATCTACTGTCCGACGGCCTGCCCGACTTCCACGCGGTGGAGATTGACCGGGAAAGCGTCGACTATCTGCACGACGAGTTCCCACAGCTCGACGTCATCGAGGGTGACTTCCTTAAACTGGACCTGTTGCCCCACCCTGACAGCAGGCTGGCAATAATCGGCAACTTCCCCTACAACATTTCGTCGCAGATACTCTTCCGCGTGTTCGACCACAGGGCAAACGTGGACGAGGTGGTTGGCATGTTCCAGAAAGAGGTGGCAGAACGCGTGGCCGCTGCCCCCGGCAGCAAAACCTACGGCATCTTGAGCGTACTGCTGGGGGCATTCTACGACATAGAGTACCTTTTCACCGTCAGCGAGACTGTGTTCAACCCGCCGCCAAAGGTGAAATCGGCAGTGATAAGGCTTACCCGCAACAGCGTGGAGCAGCTGCCGTGCGACGAGAAGATGTTTGTCAGGACAGTAAAGGCCGGGTTCAACCTGCGCCGCAAAACGCTGCGCAACGCCCTGCGGGCGGCAGCGCTTCCAATCGACACGGTTCCCGACGAGACACTCGCCAAACGGGCAGAGCAGCTGTCGGTAGAGCAATTCATCACACTCACACAAACAATAGAACAATGTCAGTGATATCAATGCTCGCCATGGCACTCGCCATCGGCATTGCCGACATGCTTCTGCTTTACAGACACAACAAGACGGCAGACATGCGGCCAAGCCAGTCGCTGCTGGCCACACTGACAGTGGCGGTGATACACACTGGCTTGTACCTGCTGGGAGTTATTGTGGGGCAACTGGTAAGATTCAGCTCCGCTAATGGCGCCGACCTGTACGCAAAAGAGAACGCACTGCTGCTGGCGGTGCTCGGAGCATTCGTCGCCCTACGCCAGTTGAGGCCGTACTTGCGGAGAAAAAAGAACAAGACGGCAATCGACCCGGCAGTGAACCATCCGGTGATAATGATGGCTATGGCGACAGGAATAAACATACTGCTGCTCGGCTTGGGTGTTGGCTGTGCCGACGGGAACCGTCACAGTCTGCACATTGTGGTGTGGCCACTGCTGGGGCTGACCATACTGCTTGGCCACTTTGGCGCGATGATGGGTCGCCAACACACTAATCTACGCCAAAAACGCTGGATAGCACTGTCGTCGCTAATGATAGTGGCGGCAATAGCAGCAACGGCAGTCAACGCCGCATGAAGAAGCGAATTGTAGTCATGACCGCAAAAGACATCAAGTTTGAAGTGAAGCCTCACCAAGGGCTTGGGCCGATAGAGTTCGGCATGAGCATTGCAGATGCCACCTCTCTGCTTGGAACACCAACGGAAATGGAGGAGAAGATAGACTGCTTCGACAATCCATTCACTATTCTGACATACGAAGAGATACAGACCAGCCTCTTTTTCAACGGAGAAGCGAGGGCGCTGGATTGCATAGACACTACAAACACCGCCTGCACATTGAATGGATCAAAACTGTTCTCCCTGAATCTGAAACAAGCAAGAAAACTCATGAACAACATGGGTTTCAACGATATAGAATTAGAGTATCTGGAAGACCCTGTGGAAAAAGTCATGTACTCTATCGACGCCGGGATTGAGCTATACTTCGAGAAAGAGAATCTGACATCGATAATGATCTCCTCAAGATGACCCCCATATTCTCCACAGCCTATTTACCACCAATCCAATATGTTGCCACAATGGCAAGGCACAATGCCGTAATGATTGAGGTCAAGGAGACATTCCCAAAACAGACCTGCCGGAACAGGACTGTAATAGCCACCGCCGAAGGAGCGAGGACTCTTACTGTTCCAACTTTGCGACACAACCATAGTCGCACCGATGAGGTCGCCATTGACTACAGCACAAGGTGGAACGTGCAGCACCTGCGCACCATACAGGCTGCCTACGCCGCATCGCCATACTACCTCTACTATGCTGACGGACTGGCCGACATACTCAATACAAACCACAAACTGCTGATTGATCTCAACCAAGCCTTACTGTCGTGGCTGCTCAAACACCTTGGAATCAACACATCAACATCACAGACAGTGGAATTTGCACCGCCAAAGGACACGCCCGCCGACTACCGCACAGCATTTTCTCCCAAGAAACAGCAGCAAATATTCACTCCAAAGCCATACTATCAGGTATTTGCAGATCGAATGCCATTCCTTTGGGACTTGAGTGCCATAGATCTGCTCATGAACCTTGGGCCAGAGGCCAATACCTACATAACCAACTTGGAAACAACATGAAAGAGCAATCACTGACCATCAAATGCCATGAGTATCGCGGCATGGAAGAATTGAATGACAGCGACCGTCTGCTGATGGAAGCCGCAATCGACGCTGCCGACGGAGCCTATGCGCCATACTCGCACTTTCACGTCGGCGCGGCGCTCCGGTTGGCAGACGGCAGTCTGCACATTGGCAACAACCAAGAAAACGCAGCCTACCCATCAGGACTTTGTGCCGAGCGTACCGCCATATTCGCAGCAGCAGCCCAGATGCCACAAATGCGCGATTACAAGGCACTTGCCATTGCAGGAAGGAACCAGAACGGCGAACTTTGCGAAGCATCACCGTGCGGCGCTTGCCGCCAGGTGCTTGCCGAGTACGAAGCAGCGCAAGGACACCCTATGCGCGTGCTATGCTATGTGAACAAGAACTGCATTCGCGAATTTGGAAGCGTGGGTGACCTGCTGCCATTCGCATTTCGATTTTAGCATCGACACAGTTCCGCATCACCTTGTTGCATGGCGGACACACACTAACAGACAATAATTTTTACCCGGCACCTATACGCTGGTTCTATGGTATTTAACAGGGCGTTCATAACTGCGGACTAAAAAAAATTTCGACGCACTCGTTTTTATTTGTATTTTTGCACACTTAAAAAGCGCGAACAAGAACAAGTAAAATAACAAACAACACAAAACAGACATGGGAATCATTGGCAGCATCAGAAAGAATTCCGTTTGGGCGGTGGCCATTGTCGGTATTGCCATCTTGGCATTCATCCTTGGTGACCTCACCAAAAACCGCGGAGGAATACCCGACGTGGGCAAGGTGAACGGCAACACCATGACCTCGCAACGCTTCAACGAGTTGGTGGCCGAAGCCGAGAACAACTACAAGATGCAGTACCAGACAGCACAAGTGCCGTCCGAAGTGGAGAACCAGCTGCGCAACCAAGTATGGCAACAGTGGGTAGAGCAGACACTCATCGACGCGGAGACGCAAAAAATCGGCCTCCAAGTGACAGCTGCAGAGTTGAACGACATGTATGTCGGCAACTTTATCCATCCGTTTGTACGCCAGTCGTTCACCGACCCCAAGACCGGTCGCTTCGATGTGCAGCAAGTAAACTACTGGATTGAGAATTTCAACGACATAGACACTATGCGACGCCAGCAGTGGGTCGAGCTTGAGAAAGCCGTGCGCACAGACCGCGAACAGCAGAAATACGCCACCCTGCTCACTGCGGGCTTCTACATGCCCAAGGCCATTGCTGATAAAGTGACGGAATTGTCATCTGTCGCCACCAACATGCAGGTCGTGGCACTCCCCTACAACACTGTGGCCGACAATGCAGAACAGCCCTCCGAATCAGAGTTCAAGCGCTACTATGACGAGCACCTTGCCGAGTTCCGCATTCGCGAGGAAAGCCGCCTGCTCGAATTCATTACCTTCCCGGTAAACCCCACACAGGACGACCTCAAGGCCATTGAGGAGGAGGTTCAGAAGGTGTGGGCCGACATGCAGACGACACCAGACGATGAGATGGCATTCTTCGTCAACGCCGAGAGTGACCGTAGTTACGACTCAACCTACAGGCGTGCCAGCGAATTTCGCTCGCCAATCGATGAGAAGGTGGCAAACGCACAGGCAGGCACACTCATCGAACCCGAAAGAGTGGGCAACAACTGGGTAATGGCCAAAGTGATGGCCACAGCCATGCGTCCCGACAGCCTCCGCGCCAGTGTCATCTATATACTCAACAGCAATGCCGGCGGTGGAATCACCCGCAGCAACAATGCAGCCAAGAGCCTTGCCGACAGTGTACTGACGCTTGTAAACAGCAAAAAAATCAGTTTCGAGGATGCTGTGCAGCAGTACAGCGACGACCCTCAAAAGGGCGAGACCATGGGTGACATGCAGTGGCAACTTGACGGTGGTTACGGATTCCTAAACGAGCAGTTGGTCAACACGCCGGTTGGCACAAGTTTCGTCTTCGAACACCCGCAAGGGGTTGGTTACTTTGTTGTAAAAGTGACCGACAAGACCCCGATGGTGAAGAAATATCGCGTGGCGACAATAACACGTGAAATCATACCATCCAACGCCACCAACCGCGCGGTATACAATGAGGCCAACCTTTTTGCAGGACACAACCGCACCGCCGAGGCAATGGAAAGCGCAGCCCGTGAGCAGAACATGCAAGTGCGCAACGCAAGTGTATTCGTGATGGACGACCGCATGGCTGGTGTAAGCAATGCACGATCCATTGTGCAGTGGGCGTTCAATGACGACACAAAAACCGGAGCAGTAGCCGACCAAGTGTTCGAGTGTGACGGCATGTTTGTGGTCGTGGCACTCAAAGACGTGTACAGAAAAGGCTATGCAACCTTCGACCAAACACGACAAATGATAGAGCAGCAGGTGCGCATTGACGTGATGGGCCGCCAGCTGGCAGAGAAGGCAGAAACAGCCGTCAAGGGCGGCAAGGACATTGCCTCCGTTGCATTGGCACTCAACAGCCAGGTCGACACCATTGACAGCGTGACATTCAGCAGCTACAACCTTGGCAAGTTCGGCATGGAGCCCAAAGTCATTGCCGCAGCATCAGCCAAGAGCGCCGGCCTTGTCGGCCCCGTGCAGGGAGCCAATGGTGTCTACGTTGTGCAGGTCGGACAGAAGGGTGCCACCACTCCTGCAGGAAACGAAATATCGCGCATGACCCAGATGTACCAATACAAAGCGAATCGCGATGCCCGTGGGAACTGGACCATAGCACAGGTGCTTCGCGACGCCGCAAAGATAAAAGACCAACGCAACAAGTTCTTCTAACAGACTTAATAACTCAAAACAACGAATGGTGAATAGCTGGCACTGCGCAACATTCATCATTCGTTGTTTTCTGTTTTCGACCGATGGGGATTAAGAACAAGTGGTTCAAACTGAAGAACAGCCCAATAACCGATGTAATAAAACACAAGCACCGGTTTGTGGTGATGGACACCGACACATTCAAGGAGAAACTCTCCTTCCAACTGTCGGGCGTGAATCTGTTTGTTGCCGTCGGTGCCACAATCATTGTCCTTATTCTTCTCACCACGGTGCTGATAGCATTCACCCCCATGCGCGAATGGATACCCGGCTACACCGACAACCGCGCTGTGGAGCAGACCTATGCAAATGCGAAGAGAATCGACTCGCTACAGACACAACTTGAAAACCAGGAGTGGCTAATCGCAACCATGCAGGCGCTGATGCGCGGCGAGTTGCCGTCCGAGGCAACCGCTGACGACAGTGCGGCAACAACAACTCTTCGCCAGCAGGCAGCCGAATACCGCCGCTCTATGGAGGACAGCATCCTTCGTGCCGAGGTCGAGCGCGAAGACAACCGATACCAGGTAAAAGACGCCTCCTCCAATCTGTCCGATTCCAAACCCACCATCACACACCTTTTCTTCACACCGCTGAAAGGCGACGTGCTGACAGGCTACAGCAACAGCCATCCAGGTGTCGACATCGGCGGTGACGGCTCGCGCGCAGTTTGCGCGGCCTACAGCGGCACAGTAATATCGGCCAATTTCACTGCCGAGGCGGGACAGGTACTCACTGTGCAGCATCCCGGCAACGTGGTGTCTGTCTATCGCAACTGCTCGTCCCTCCTCAAACGGCAAGGCGACGTGGTGCGTGCAGGCGAACCAGTGGCCTACGTCGGCTCCGGTAGTCGCAAAGAGCTTGGGCACTATCTTCACTTCGAACTGTGGGTTGGCGGGACAGCGGTCAACCCCGAAGAATACATCTCTTTCTGACTCTCTATGAAACGAATAGCCATACTGGGCTCCACCGGGTCAATCGGCACACAAGCCTTGAACGTCATACGCCGCCACCGAGACCTCTTCTGCGCCGAGGTGCTATGTGCAGGAAGCAATGCCCAGCTGCTTGTGGAGCAGGCTCTCGAGTTCGACCCAAACACGGTAGTTATAGCCGACGAGTCGAAATACACCCAAGTCCGCGACGCGCTGGCCGACACCGACATCAAGGTTTTCGCAGGCGACAGGGCCGTGGCCGACGTAATGGAGATGAGCACCATCGACATGGTTCTTTCCGCCATCGTCGGCGTGGCCGGGCTGCTGCCGACACTGCGTGCGCTTGAAAACGGCAAGGCTGTGGCTCTGGCCAACAAGGAGACTATGGTCGTGGGCGGAGCCATCGTGACCGCCACTGCCGAACGCAACCATGCCCCCATCCTGCCGGTCGACAGCGAGCACTCGGCCATCTTCCAGTGTCTGGTGGGTGAAGCCAGTCGAGTCGACAAGATTTTGCTCACTGCCAGCGGAGGCCCCTTCCGTGGACGCAGCCGCGACGAGCTTCGCAACGCCACCCTCGAGCAGGCCCTGCACCACCCGAACTGGAGCATGGGGCGCAAAGTGACTATTGACAGCGCCACACTGATGAACAAAGGGCTGGAAGTGATTGAGGCAAAATGGCTGTTCGGCGTCGACGCAAGCGACATCGAGGTGCTGGTTCATCCGCAGTCGGTGGTGCACTCCATGGTGCAGTTTGCCGACGGCAGCATCAAGGCCCAACTGGGTGTGCCCACTATGGAGACCCCCATACAATATGCCTTCACATTCCCGGAGCGCATCGAGAGCCACACCCCCCGCTTCGATTTTGCCGCCCACCCAAGCCTCACCTTCGAGCGCCCCGACACCGACACTTTCCGCTGCCTCGGCCTGGCCTACGAGGCCATTGCCCGCGGCGGCAACATGCCCTGCGCCCTCAATGCGGCCGGCGAGGTGGCCGTACAGCGCTTCATCGAGGGCAAGATTGGATTCCTCGGCATCGCCGACCATGTGGAGTCGGCCTTGCAACGCACCCACTTCATTGAAAACCCCACAATCGACGACCTTTTGCTTACCGACCAAACAACACGCCTGCTATGACACGCTGGATACTCCTGCTGCTCAGCCTCACACTGCTCGTGATGACCCACGAGCTTGGCCACCTGCTGGTTGCCAAGTTGTTCCGCACCCGCGTACGCCGCTTCTATATTTTCTTCAACTGGGGCTTCTCCATCTTCAAGGCCCGCAAGTTCAACGGCAAATGGCACTTCCTGTTCTTCAACCGCGAAGAGCCCAACAGTTGGAAGGACGAGAACCTCTTGCCCTCCGACCAAAACAACACCCTTTGGGGACTGGGCTGGGTGCCACTGGGAGGTTACTGCGACATCGCGGGAATGATTGACGAGTCGAAAAGCTCAGGCGACCTGCCTTCCGAGCCGCAACCCTGGGAATACCGGAGCAAACCAGCATGGCAACGCCTCTGCATTGTGTCAGCAGGCGTGGTGGTGAACTTCGTTTCAGCGCTGCTCATCTTCTCTATGATCTTCTGCCACTGGGGCAAGGACGAGCTGCCTCTGCGCAACGCCACTCTGGGCTACAACTATATCGAGCCCATGCACGAGGAGGGCTTTGCGGACGGCGACATAATCTACGCCATCGACGGACGCCAGCAGTACGACTACGCTGACGCGGGCATGTCGCTGCTACTCGACAATCCCTCCACCGTCACCGTCATGCGCGACGGCGCGCTGGTCGACCTCAACATGAGCGGCCGCCTGCTGGAGAAGGTGAACCGCAAGCGCGCCGACAGGCTGATGTCGCCCCGTATGCCGTTTGTGGTGAAAAGCCTCGCGGCAGGCTCACCCGCCGAGCGTGCCGGCATGATGCCCGGCGACAGCGTGGTGTCGGTCGGCGGCAAGCCGATGGCAGCCTACTCTGACATCGCGCCCGCGCTGGCCGCCGCTGCCGACAGCGACATTGTGATCGGCTTCTACCGGCAGGGACGCCTCGACTCGGTGATGCTCCACCTGCCACAGACAGGCAAACTCGGGGTGATGCTGGAAACCGACATCGCCCGCCTGTTCACCGTGGAACACACCTCCTACTCTTTCTTCCAGGCCCTGCCTGCAGGCATCAAGTTTGGCTGGAAGACACTGGTAGAATACGTAAGCTCGCTCCGCGCCGTCTTCGCGCCGGGCGGCCTGCAGGCTCTCGGAGGCTTCGGCACCATGAGCAGCATCTTCCCCAACCACTTCGACTGGCAGTCGTTCTGGAGCATCACGGCCATGCTTGCCCTCATTCTGGCCTTCATGAACATCATTCCCATACCTGGCCTCGACGGCGGCCACATTGTCTTCACCCTGTGGGAGATTGTCACCGGCAAAAAACCTGGCGACAGGTTCCTCGACGTGGCGCAAAGCATCGGCATGTTGCTTCTGCTGGCCCTGATGGTGCTGGCCAATGGCAACGACCTGTGGCGCTGGCTCTCGGGAAAGTTCTAAACACCTGCAATGAAGAAGCTCGACCGACTCATTCTGCGCTCTTTCCTCGGCCCGCTGGTGCTCACCTTCGCGGTGGCCATCTTCGTGCTGCTCATGCAGTTCCTGTGGAAGTACATCGACGACCTGGTCGGCAAGGGGCTTGACTTCTCCATCATCGCCGAGCTCATGCTCTACGCCTCGGCCACCTTCGTGCCGATGGCGCTGCCCATAGCCATCCTTTTCGCGTCAATAATGACCATGGGCAACTTCGGCGAGCGCTACGAGCTGGTGGCCATGAAGGCCGGCGGCGTGTCCATAGGCCGGGTCATGGCGCCCATGGCCGTGGTAGTGCTAATGCTCACCGGCGTGGCCTTCTACTTCGCCAACAACGTGATGCCCACCGCCATGCTGCGCTACCGCATGACACTCTACGACGTGACCCGCAAAAAACCCGCCGTCAACATCCGTCCGGGAGAATACTACAAGGACATTGACGGCTACGTGATACGCGTGGGCAGCAAAGACAACAACACCGGCGCGCTGAACGACATCGTCGTCTACGACCACTCAAACGGCATCGACGAGACCACCGTCACCGTGGCCGCCAGCGGCTTCATGCGCAGCTCGCCCGACAACAACTACCTCTTCTTCACCCTGCACAACGGATACACCTACAGCGAGTCGAACACCGGGGAGGACTTCAACAAGCGCCCGCTCACCTCCATACAGTTCGACGAGCAGACCATCACCTTCGACATCAGCTCCTTCGCCTTCAACCGCAGCGCCGAAGACCTCTTCAGCGGCAGCTACCAGATGATGAACATAGCCCAGCTCGACACCACTGTGCGGCGGCTGGAGGAGCAGTACGCCACCCACCGCACAAACACCTGCAACGAAATCAAGGGCAGCCTCCACGCGTGGATGTTCTACATTGCCGACAGCGTGCCCCGGCCGGCCGAGCTGTCCATCAGTCCCGAGCAGGAGACACGACGGGGCGCCCTGGTGCACAACATGGCCTCGTCGACGCAGAAAGACATCAAACTCGGCATTGACAAGCTGCACGCCGACCGCGAGTACATCAGCCGCCACCACGTGGTGTGGCAGCGCAAATACACCATGTCGCTGGCCTGCCTGCTGCTCTTCCTTGTCGGCGCCCCATTCGGCAGCATAGTGCGCAAGGGAGGCCTGGGGCTTCCGCTGGTGGCCTCGGTGCTCTTCTTCGTGCTCTACTATGTGGTCGACATGATTGACGAGAAGTCGGTGCGCAGCGGCGTGGTCGGTCCCGAAGGCATGTGGGTCAGCTCGCTGGTGCTGCTGCCGATAGGATTGCTGCTCACGGTGCAGGCCACCTCCGACTCGTCGTTGCTCGACCCCTCGACCTGGCGGCGCATGTTCCGCGCGCTTCTCGCCCGCCTGCAGGGCAGGTGACCCAAACCGCCCAAAACAGGCACGCAGCGGCACCATTAGCGCCTGGTTCACAAGAGCTTATCACAAGCCTACGCCATAACACACTAATAACCAGCCAGTAGCAACACCAAGGCAATATCAAGGCCGTCTGTTCTTCGATTGTTCTCCGATTGTTCTTCGATTGTTCTTCGATTTATTATCGGAGAACAATCGGACATCAATCGAAGAACAATCGAAAAACAGGCGGTCCTGCAGCATCGAAGAGGCGCTCTGCGACGCATCCCCACGCCAACACGGAGGCCTCAAGCCGCCTCCAAGTATGGCGGGCACACGGCATTTATTCCGCCGCGGCGGCACAATAAAACTCGCCATTTCGCAGTTATCCAGCCATACCAAACAAAACAACACACATACCCATGCCCAACAAACCCGAACAGCAAAACCTGAAAATCAACATCAGCCCCGAAGTGTCAAAGGGAGTCTACTCCAACTTTGTCGTTGTGAGCCACGGCCCGACCGAGATAGTGATTGACTTTGCGCAGCTGCTGCCCGGCATCGACGGCGCGGCGGTGCGCGAGCGCGTTCTGATGAGCCCCGTGCACGCCAAGCGCATGGCCGCCGCCCTGGCCGACAACCTGCGCAAGTACGAGCAGCAGTTTGGCCCTATCGAGGAGCCCAAAATGCAACCCTCGGGCGACACCGTGCCCTACGACATACTGGGCAAGGCTTGACGAGCGGAGGCTGCCATAGGGGAGCCCGATGGATGGTCGAAGCCGCTGTGGGCGGCGACGGACACGGCCAGGCTCTGCTCATGCTGCAGAGGATGCTCGGCTGCACGGTGGAGGTGGCCCACGACAGCACGGGGGCACCTTTCCTGCCGACTCATCCAGGCCTGTGGGTGAGCATCAGCCACTGCCGCTCCGCCGTGGCCGTGGCCGTAGGAACAGCCGCTGTGGGCATCGACGTGGAATGCCGGCCTGCCATCAACCCTTCGCTGGCAGGCCGGGTGTGCAGCGAGGCCGAGTTGCGTGAGATTGAGGCCTCGCCCGACCGCACAATGGCTTTCCTGCGGCTCTGGACATGGAAAGAGGCCGTGCTGAAGTTGCGACGCACCGGCATACAAGGCTTCGGAAGCCTGATCACAGCCCTTGCCGACAGCGCGGTCCAACTGCAGGATCTGGAATGCCCCGCGCCCCACACAGTGGCCTCGCTGGCCGTAATAAAATGACAAACCAAACAACACCAATCAATGAAAAGAAAGATAGCGACACTGGCCATGCTGGCCTCGGTGGTGGCCATGGCAGGCTGCACCGCTGAGAACATAGCCGAACCCAAGCACCCGGTCACCCGAGAGTACGCCATCACCGCGCCCTACCGGTCGCTGGAGGTGAGCCACGCCTTCGAGGTGACAATGAGCGACACCGCAACCAGGGCAACCGTCACGCTCGACAGCTCGCTGGTCGACCGCCTGGTCTTTGCCGTGAAGGACGGCGAGCTGACAATTGGATTCAAGTCCGGCACGCGAAATGTGAACTCCATCTCGCGCGTCACGATTCCCGTCAACACCGCGCTCCGCGACATCGACCTCTCGGGCGCATCGGCGTTCACGTCCGACGTCACGCTTGCGGCCACTGATATCGACTGCTCCGGCGCGTCGAACATTGACATTACTGTCGAGTCTGCGTCCCTCGAGGTTGACCTGAGCGGAGCTTCCACCGCCACGCTGGCGGGCAGTGTGGCGAAACTCGACGCCGATGTTTCGGGAGCGAGCGGCCTCAAGGCGCAGATGCTCGAGGCCTCGACGGTTGAGATTGAGGTGTCGGGAGCCTCCTCGGCCAACGTGACATGCTGCCAAAGCATAGAGGCCGAAGTGAGCGGTGCCAGCTCGCTCATCTACAGCACCACAAGCCCCGACTGCAACCCCACAGAGAGGGTGTCCACCTCCGGCGCTTCGACAGCCACCAGACGTTAGTTGCCCGGACTATAAAAAAAGTGTGCGCCCAGCTCATGCAGCCAGGCGCACACGTTTTTTAATATTCTAATGTTCGTCAGCCCTCGTATTTGCAGAGGAAACGCTTCTCGTATTCCTCAATGAGCATCGGACGGAAGTCGGGGTGCGCAATTCCAATCAGCTGCTCGGCGCGGTGCTGGAGGGTGCAGCCCTTGAGACGCGCTATGCCGTACTCGGTGACGAGGTAGTTCACGTCGTTGCGTGTGGTGCTCACGGCAGAGCCGGGGGTGAGGAACGGCTTGATGCGCGAGATGGTGCCCTTGGCCGCCGTGCTGGGCATGGCGATGATGCTCTTGCCTTCGGGCGACATCGAAGCGCCGCGCACAAAGTCAACCTGTCCGCCAATGCCGCTGTACTGTCGCATACCGATGCTCTCGCTCGACACCTGGCCCATCAGGTCGACCTCAAGGCACGAGTTGATGCTCACCATGCGGTACTGCTTGGCGATGACCACCGGGTCGTTGGTGTAGTCCACCGGGTAGAGCTCTATGTCCTTGTTGCCGTCGCAGAAGTCGTAAAGCTCGCGGCTGCCCATGATGAAGGTGGTGACGACCTTGCCCTTGTGCATCGACTTGCGCTGGCCGTTTATTATGCCCTTCTTCATCAGCTCAGCCACGCCGTCGGAGAACATCTCGCTGTGCACGCCGAGGTCGTTCTTGTCACCCAGCTCAGACAGCACGGCGTTGGGTATGCCGCCGATGCCGAGCTGAAGGGTGCTGCCATCGCTGATTAGTGAGGCACAATGCTTGCCTATTGCCGCCTCGATGGCGGTAGGAGCCGCGGAGTGGAGTTCAGGCAGGTCGTAGGAGCACTCCACAATGTGGTCAATCTTCGACACATGCACCGTGGTGGCGCCGTAGGTGAAGGGCATCTTGTCGTTCACCTCGATGATTACCTTGCGGGCACGCTCAATGGCCGCGGGCGCATAGTCGCAGCTCACGCCGAGCGAGCAGTAGCCCTCGGCGTTGGGGCGGGTGGCCTGGAACACCGCCACGTCGCAGCGTATCTCGTTGCCGAGCATCTGCGGCACATCGTGGAAGTAGCCCGGGAAGAAGTCGCCATGCTGATGGTTGACAACATCGCGCGAATTGCCGCTCAAGAAGTTACTCACGTGGCGGAAGTGGCCGTAGCAGCGCGGCTGAAGCAGCTCGTTCTCGCCCAGCGTGGTCATGTGGAACACGAGCACGTCGCTGTATTCCTCGCAATGCTCGGCCAGCGCGTGGGGGATGGCCTTGGGCACAGCCGCCGCGTGCCCCAGCACTATGCAGTCGCCGTCGTGAATGTCGCGTATTGCCACCTCGGGCGTCGTGACCCTGCGCTTGTATTCGTCTTTCCAATCCATAGGTTGATGTTTTTATGTACTTTTATGAGGCGCAAATGTACAAAAAAAAGGCCAAACGGCCAAACATAATATTTAACAGGGCAACAGTCAGCCGTTTATGCGCCGGTAATGGCACGTCAGCAGGTTGCCGCCGTCGTCGTAGAGGTGCAGACCCGACCCCTCGCAGTAGCGCCACACCTCGCAACCGGCGCACGCGCCCTTGCGCGCCCAAGAGCGGTCGCGCATCGAGCCGAAACGTGTGTTCCACACCTGCCACAAGTCGTCGCCGTCGTAGATGTTGCCCTGGTCCATGTTGCCGCGCACCGAGGTGCAGCCGCTGATGGCGCCGTTGCAGCGCAGGCTGGCCACGTCGACGCCGCTGCGGCAGTGGAAGAGATGGTTGCGCACGCGCCCCTCGTAGCGCCCGAGGAACCCCTCGCAGGCGTAGCTCACGGCCATGCCGCCCTCGCCACTGTCCTGACGGCAGCCCTCGATGAAGTCCATCAGGCCGCGCAGGCTGCTGTCGTCGAGCTGCAGCCCCGGGTCGGCGGCGGCGCGGCCCATGGGGAAGATGCTGAACAGCCGCCACGCCGGCACTCCGGCCTCCTCGAGCCACCCGCGCAGCTGCGGAAGCAGGGGGTAGTTGCGCGGGTTGACGCAGGTGACCACGTCCCACAGCGCGTCGCCCTGCCTCGCCAGCAGCCTGATGGCGCGCTCGGCGCGGGCAAACGACTGCGGATGTCCGCGCATCCAGTTGTGCTCAGCCTCCATGCCGTCGAGGCTCACCGTGATGCTGTGCATACCGGAGGCAAGCAGGCTGTCGAGCCGCCTCTCGTCGAGCAGGAAACCGTTTGTCACCACGCCCCATGGAAACTCGCGGCGATAGAGCTCCCGCCCCACCTGCTCCAGGTCGTCGCGCAGCAGCGCCTCGCCGCCGGTGACGATGATGAACAGGCGGTGGGGATCCACGTGGGGCGACAGGCTGTCGACCACACGCAGGAAGTCGCCCGCAGGCATGTCGGGCACCGAGGGTTGCACACGGCAGTCGCTGCCGCAGTGGCGGCAGCTCATGTTGCACCGCAGCGTGCACTCCCAAAAGAGCGTGCGCAGCGGATGCAGGCGGGCCTCGGTGTGGCGCAGCCGCCGCTGCAGCTCGAGTCCTGCCCGTTGCTTGAGCGACAGGCTCATTGCTTCTTCTTCAACTTGACGCTGACCTCCTTTTGGAACGTGCCCTGGAACATGCCGACGGCCTGCGAGCGGTCCATGTCGCCCTCGGCCACCTCCATGCGCAGCAGCTGGTCGGCATAGTTGCCGTTGAGCTCGCCGTCGGCGTCGCGCACCAGCAGGGTCACCTCGCGCTGAGGCCGGCCGCTGACGCGCAGCTCGAAGCGCCCGTCGTCGTCGGTGCTCACCTGGTTCTCGTCGAGCCAGCGCCCGAGGGCGTCGGGGTAGTCGCCGAGGCTGGCGTCGTCAAGCGGCATGTCGCGCTCAAGCAGGTTCACCTTGATGTCGCCCACCGGGCGCCCGCCCTCGCCGGTGACGCGTCCGCTCACACGGAACTGCATCGTCGGCACACCATACATCAGCCGTGCGGGCTCGTCGTCGGGCACAGCCACCGGGGTGTCGTCATGCTGCGGCTCGGCCAGCTTCTTTCCGCTGTGGCACCCCGACACCCCAAGGGCGCCCATGAGGGTGACCAGCAGCCATTGTCTGAACTTCAGAAATCTAATCTTCATGCCACATACAACGCACGCCGCCCGCTTTTATTGTGCGCCACCCTCCTCCGGCTCGAAAACGGCGCGGGACAACGCGGCGCGAAAGCGGCAACATTCAGCCAACTATTCGCACTGACATACAATAACTTACATCAACCAACCATCATAATACACTGAAAACCAGCCCCGCAAAGCATCAGGACCGTATCAACACCGTCTGTTCTTCGATTGTTCTCCGATTGTTCTTCGATTGTTCTTCGATTTAGCATCGGAGAACAATCGAAGAACAATCGGACATCAATCGAAAAACAAGTGGCCTTGGAGCGTTTTTCGCGCGCGGCACCACACCTCGCGGCAGCCGGAAGGCGCGCTCGAAAAAAAAGTTTGCGGCCGGGCGCACAGTTCAGAAAAAGTTTGTATCTTTGCATCATGTTTTACTTCACTGCCGCAGCGGCATACCGGGCGCGCGCACGTCGCGTCTGGATATGTTGCAAACGCCAGTGAATTAGTGTTATATCGTGGCGGGGGGGGGTAAACAATTATGTTGAAAAAGAGTGAGATAATCATGCCGGCAGGCACCGGGGAGGCCGCAAAAAGCGCGGCCGGCATCGCCACAGGCGACGCCAGGTGGTTCATTGCCGAGTGCAAACCCACCCGCGAGCGCACACTGAGGCAAGCGCTGACGCGCTTCGGTTACGAGACGTTTGTGTGCAGCCAGACGGAGACCCACCGCTACAAGAGTCGCAACACCCGCGTCGTGGAGAGGATAATACTGCCGGGCAAACTGTTCGTCCACACCGAGGAGACCCGGCTGATGGACATCATGCTCAACTTCTCGGGGGTGTACCGCTTCCAGAAGAACCGCGCCGCAGCCCTCGACGCCAACGGCCTGATGCCATTCGCCTACGTGCCCGAGCCACAGATGGAGCAGCTGAAGTACATGCTGGGCCACGCCCCCAACCCTGTGCACTTCACGGCCGAGCAGTTGAAGGTGAACCAGCGGGTGCGCGTGCTGCGCGGGCTGCTGGCAGGCCTGGAGGGCTGGTTCGAGAAGGTGGGGCAGTCGTCGTGCATCATCATCAAGGTGGAGATGGGCAGCAGCCACTACGTCTACACCGAGCTGCCCACAGAGGACGTGCAACCAATCGAATGACCCTCCAACCGACAAAACACGAGAACAATGAGACCAAATACCCCCCCCCAACGCAAAAAACTCGGATTTAGGATGAAAAGGATGCTGAACAGAATCTTCCGTTGGTTCTTCAAACGGTCGGCGTGGCCATACTGGTGCATACTGGCACTCGACTGCGTGGTGTTCATGCTGTCGGGATTGATGGTATACTACCTGTTCCACAACGGAATGCAGACCCTGACGCACTTCTGGTCGCTGGTGCACATACTGCTGATATACCTCGTTGTGAGCGTGGCTTTCTACAAGACGTTCCACACCTATGCCGGGATAATACGCTACTCGTCGTTTGTCGACCTTTCGCGCGTGGCCGCCGCCAACCTGTCGGCCATGGTGGTCGTGCTGCTGCTGCACTACTGGGTCTACCGATGGCCTGAGCGCGCCTTCGCCCACCTGACCGGGCGCGAGATAGTGGGCATCTACGCCGTGACCACGGTCATCATGTTCTGCGTGAGAGTGCTGGTAAAGAACCTCTACGAGCTCACCTACACCAGCAAACGCACCCACAAGACCCTCATCTACGGCTCGGGCGGGGGCGGAGTGGGGCTTGCCAAGAACATCCGCACCGAGAAGCCGCAGCGCTTCCAGTTGAAAGGTTTCATCGCCCACGACGCCACTGCCGGGAAGCACCAGCTCATGGGCGTGGACGTGTACCTGACGCTCGACGAGGTGCGAGGCGCCGTGCACAAGCACGGCATCGACGCGGTGCTGGTGTCGCCGCTGCGCAACCGCGACTTCCGCCGCAACACCGAGCTGCAGGACCTACTCATCGGCGAAGGGGTGAAGATATACATGGTGGAGAACGCCAAGGAATGGAACTTCGACGACACGGCGTCGCCAGTGAGACTGAAGGAGGTGCAGCTCGAGGATCTGCTGCCGCGCGACGAGATAAAGGTCGACATGGAGCGCGTGGCCGAGAAGCTGAAAGGCAGGCGCGTGCTGGTGACCGGCTCGGCAGGCTCGATAGGCTCCGAGCTGGTGAGGCAGATAGCCTCGTGCGGCCCCTCGGCCATGATGCTCATCGACCAGGCCGAGACACCGCAGCACGACATACGCCTGATGATGGCCAAGCGCTGGCCCGGCGTGCCCGCCGAGACGGTGGTGACCTCAATATGCCGCAAAGACCGCATGGAGGAGATATTCAGCCTGTTCCGGCCGGAGTATGTGTTCCACGCGGCAGCCTACAAGCATGTGCCGATGATGGAGGACAACCCCAGCGAGGCCGTGATGAACAACGTGGAGGGCACCAAGATACTGGCCGACCTGAGCGTGAAATACGGCGTGGCCAAGTTCGTGATGGTCTCCACCGACAAAGCCGTGAACCCCACCAATGTGATGGGGTGCTCGAAGCGCATCTGCGAAATCTACGTGCAGTCGCTCAACAAGAAGAGCCAGTCCACCCAGTTTGTCACCACGCGCTTCGGCAATGTGCTGGGCAGCAATGGCTCGGTCATACCCCTCTTCCGCGAGCAGATAAGGAATGGAGGCCCGGTCACGGTGACGCACCCCGACATAGTGCGCTTCTTCATGCTCATACCCGAAGCCTGCCAGCTGGTGCTCGAGGCGGGCACCAACGGCAACGGCGGCGAGATATTCGTCTTCGACATGGGGCAACCGGTGAAGATTGCCGACTTGGCGCACAGGATGATACGGCTGGCCGGGGCAAGCGGCGTGGAGGTGAGCTACACCGGCCTCCGCGCAGGTGAGAAGCTCTACGAGGAGGTTCTCAACGAGAAGGAGAACACCAAGCCGTCGTTCCACGAGAAGATAAGGATAGCCCAGGTGAGGGAATACGACTTCGAACAGGTGACATGGTGGGTTGACAAACTGATAGACACAAGCCGCCAATTCGACAACATGGAGACCGTGCGCATGATGAAGCGGATTGTGCCTGAGTACAAGTCGAACAACTCGCAGTACGACGTGCTCGACAAGAAGTAGCGGTTGCCCTTTTTTCGGCGCAATCAAAAAAAAGTCGTATATTTGCAGTCGGACAGACACGTCGCGCCGGTGCCCACGCGCCGTTGCAAACGTGTGGTATGCAAGTGTATAAACAACTGAATGTAGTATACTATGAAGCGAATAGTTTTGCTGTTGCTCGCCGCCAGCATGGCATTGACAAGCTGCAATGGACTGAAAAAAATGCAATCCAACGCGGGCAAGGTGCGCTATGCGGCGAACCCCAACCCCATTGAGACAATGGACGAGAAGGTGGTGGTGAAGTTCACCGGCTCGGTGCCGGAGAAGTACTTCGCCAAGAACTGCGCCATGTTCCTGCAGCCGGTCTTCCACTGGGAAGGGGGCGACATCGCGCTTGAGCCGCTGACCCTGAAGGGCGAGAACGTGAGCGGCGACGGCACTACAGTGAACTACAGCAACGGCGGCCGCTTCACGTACAGCGACATGTTCGACTTCAAGCCTGGTATGGAAACCGGCCGGTTGACACTCAACCCGGTGGGCTACAGCGCGCCGGCCACCAACGAGGATGCCCGCTTCGCCGACGAGGTGGTGCGCGACAACCGTGGACTGGAGTTCGGCACGGTGCTGCTCTCCGACGGTGTGAACAACACCTCGTCGTGGGTCGACATCAAGGGCAACATCTCCATATCGCCCATCAACTACAACAAGACGCAGGGCATCGTGGAGACAGCCGACATATACTTTGAGGGAGGCACGTCGGTACTCGACTGGAACTTCTCCATGAACCAGACCTTCGGCGCGGCAGAGCAACTGCAGCATCTGAAAAGGGTTATGCTTGAGCAGGGACTGCCAAAACAGATCAGCATCACCGGGTGGGCGTCGCCCGAAGGCGAGGAGAGCGGCAACGTGGGCGTGTCGAAGAACCGCGCCGACGTGGCCACCGCGCAGCTTAACCGCATACTGGACGAGGTGCTCACCGTCATGGCACGCCGCGCCAAAGCCAAGGATGTGGAATACTACAAGTACGAACAGCGCAAACAACTCATCATCACCACACGCGCCTCGGGCGAAGACTGGGTTCACTTCGTAGTCATGGTGGAGCAGAGCGACATACAGGACCGCCACGCCATCGTAAACATTGTGGAGACTCAGCAAAACCTTGTCAAGCGTGAGCAAATGATACGCAACATGGCCGAGGTGTACAGCGAGTTGAACGACGAGATATTCCCCAACCTGCGCCGCGCCCAGATTGCGCTCTACTACAGCGAAGCCCGCAAAACCGACGCCGAGTTGGCCAAACAGGCCTCCATCAACCCCGCGCGCCTGAGCTTCGACGAGCTGATGTACACCGCCTACATCAACTACAACTACGACACAAAGATGAAGTACTACAAATGGGCCACCGAGAACCACCCGCAAGAGTGGGCAGCATGGAACAACGCCGGCGCCGTGGCCTTCTACCTTGACGATTACGACGAGGCCGAGCGTTACCTCAAAGTGGCCCGCGACCTCAACCCCCACAACCCCGACGTGCTGAACAACACCGGACTGCTGCTGCTGGGCCGCAAGGACTACACATTGGCAAAGCACTACTTTGAGGAGGCGCAGCGGCAAGGCAGCACCGATGCCGCAGCCAACATCCCAATTCTCAACCTGAAGCGCGGCAACTACGAGGAAGGGCAGAAAGCCCTCAAGGACAGCCCTTGCACCTACAACCTCGCCTTCGCACAGCTGATGGCCGACGAGGTCGGCACCGCCATCCGCACCCTCGACTGCTGCCTTGACCAGAACAAGGATGTCAACTATCTGCGCGCCATCTGCTACGCCCGCCTTGGCGACAAGACCAATTGCCTGAAGAACCTGCAGGCATCCATAGACGACGACTACGAGTACAAGCGCAAGGCTGCTGTCGACGTGGAGTTCCGTGAGTACTGGGACGACGACCAGTTCAAGTACATCGTCAAACTCTACAATGACTAAGATAAAGCAGTTCATACCCAATGCAATCACGCTGGGCAACTTGATGTGCGGCGTAGAGTCGGTGTTCTCGTCACTGGCACTTGGCAACACAAAGGCAGCTGCACTGTGGATATGCGCAGGCATATTCCTTGACTTCTTCGACGGGCTCTCGGCGCGCCTCCTCAAAGTGCCTTCAGAACTGGGCAAACAACTCGACTCGCTGGCAGATGTGGTCACATCAGGAGTGGCACCAGCCTTCCTGATGTACACAATCATGGAACTGCCTGCCAGCGGCCTAATGCCACGGTGGGCACTGATGCTGTGCATGATGCCATTCCTGCTGATGCCAGCTTTCGCAGCCTACCGGCTGGCAAAATTCAACATCGACACACGCCAGTCGCATTCATTCCTTGGCCTGCCTGTGCCGTCAAACGCCCTTGTATGGGTGGGCTTTGCATTGAGCGGCCTGACGGTGACAAGCGTGCCGGTGGCAGTGGTCATAGCCGTGGTCGGCATTATGGGCGACATACTTATGGTCAGCGAACTGCCGTTGTTCTCGCTAAAATTCAATTTCAAGGACATGGCATGGAGAAGCAACCGCCTGCAATACATCTTTCTGATATGCTGCGCCGCTATTATTGCCCTGTTGCGCAACTGGATAGCCCTCTCGGCAATAATACTGTTCTACATAGCACTGTCACTGTTCACCCAACCAAAGCAGAATGCTTAGCGACCTCAAGGCCATCCGCATAGAGGATTACGACTACCCCCTGCCCGACGGACGAATAGCCCGCTACCCTGCCCCGCAACGAGACCAATCGAAACTGCTCTGCCTGCGTGGGGCTGACATCAGCGAGCATCGCTTCAGCGACCTGCCCGCACTGCTGCCCAAAGACAGCCTCCTGGTATTCAACGATACACGCGTCATCCACGCCCGCCTGCGATTCAGCAAACCAACAGGCGCGGTCATTGAGATTTTCTGCCTCGAGCCTCACCTGACGGCCATCAGCCAAGCATTTGAGGAGCGCAGCCACTGCCGCTGGAACTGCCTCGTCGGCAACAACAAGCGATGGCGCGATGGAGTAATCAGCGGACAATGTACGGTGTGCGGACAGTCCTGCACCATCACCGCCACACGTCGCCAGGCCGACGGAAACACTTGGGTGATAGACTTCGACTGGACAGGAGGCTTCAGCTTTGCCGAAGTCATTGAAAATGCCGGACAGATACCCCTGCCTCCCTACCTGGGGCGCGAGGCGGAGAACGACGACAACACCCGCTACCAGACCGTATACGCCCGCCACGACGGCTCGGTGGCCGCACCCACGGCAGGCCTGCACTTCACCCCTGCTGTGATTGAAAGCCTGCACCGCAACGGCATCGGCACCGAATACGTCACCCTGCACGTGGGGGCAGGCACATTCAAGCCCGTGAGCACAACCACCATCGGCGAGCACGACATGCACGTGGAACAGGTGCAGATCACGGCCGACAACCTGCGCCGAATAGCCTCGCACAAAGGCCCAGTCGTGGCAGTCGGCACAACGAGCGTGCGCACACTGGAGAGCGTCTACTGGTTCGGCGTGCAATTGGCCACGAACCCAAATCTGGAAAAGATGGGCATAGGGCAATGGGAGCCATACACAGACCACGACGACAGCCTGCCCACAGCAAGCGAGGCTTACACCCTTGTGGAGCAATGGCTCGGCCGACACGACCGCGACCGCCTCGACGGAGAGACCAGGCTCATGATTGCCCCGGGCTACCGCTACCGTGTGGCGCAAGGCCTCGTCACCAACTTCCACCAACCCAAAAGCACCCTGCTGCTGCTTGTCTCCGCACTTGTGGGCGACCGTTGGCGCGACTGCTACCGCTATGCCCTCGACCACGGCTTCCGCTTCCTGAGCTACGGCGACAGCTGCCTCTTCCTTCCTTGAAAATGAACGCCGCGCAATCGCTGCTACACCTGCTGCTGCCCGCCACATGCCACGCCTGCGGCAGCGTCCTGGTTGGCAACGAGCGCCTGCTTTGCCTCGACTGCCAGCTGGCACTGGCCGGAAGCCCAATGCCCGCAGCCGGGGGCAACCCCACCGAACTGCTTATGTACGGCCGCACAGGATGCAAGGCAGCCGCCTCGGCCATGCGCTTCACGCAACAATCGACAGTGCAGCGCGTGGTGCACGCCATGAAGTTTCACGGCAGCGCCGAACTGTGCGTGGCCATGGGACGCGACCTGGGGGGCACCCTGCTGGCCAGCGGACGCTTCGACACGGTGGAGGCACTGGTGCCAGTGCCGCTGCACTGGACGCGCCGCTTGCGCCGTGGCTACAACCAAAGCCTGCTGCTATGCCAGGGAATTGCGCAGGTGATGCCTCGTACAATCGAGGACAGTGTGCTGCGCCGCGCAAGGGCCACAGCCCAGCAGAGCCTGCGCAGCGGCAGCCAACGCGAGGCAAACGTGACCGCAGCCTTCACGGTGCGCCACGCCCGACGGCTTGAAGGACGGCACGTACTGCTTGTCGACGACGTGGTGACCACAGGCTCGACCCTGGCAGCCTGCGTCGACGCACTGTCCACAATTCCAGGAATAACCATCAGCATCGCCACGCTCTGCATTGCCATATAGCGGCAGAAAAATGCCCCCACCGGTGCAAGAAACAAGTCCCTCGGCGCACTTAACCAGCAAACAAACCAAATACAACGCCGATATGACAAAGCAAGCAATCGCACTGATCCTGGCGGCCACCGTCGCACTGGGAACGGCCATGGCCCAGCAGCCAAAAGAGCATCCAAGCCACACCAGGTCTGAACGCCCCATGCTGCGCGACAGCACCATGCGCAACAACCACATGCGCCATCATCCGCAAAGGCCTCACGACCAGAAGCCTGGCGAGCATCCCGGTCACCACCACCATCCACATGGCGACCGCGACAAGAGGGCGATGCCGCCAATGGAGTACACCTTCAACGGCATCGAGGCCAGCGTGGCGCGCGCATTCAAGGCTGCAGCCAAGGTGCAGCCCGACGGTGAATGGAACCGCGTGCTCGACGAGAAAGGAAAACTGCTTGGCTACGCACTCTACAGCAGCCCGGCAGCCGACACCATCAAGGGCTGGGGCGGCCCCACGCCGGTAATGATAGCCTTCGACACCAAGAAGCGCATCATCGGCGTCTATGCACTGCCCAGCCTTGAGACCCCACGCTTCGCGCAAAGGGTGGCCGAGGCCAACCTCTACTCCAGCTGGAACGGCATGAAAGCCAAGAAAGCCCTCAAGAAGGAGGTCGACACTGTGAGCGGCGCCACCCTCACCTCAACATCGGTCATAGCCACCGTCCGGGCCGCACTGCAAAGGGTGCAGTGACCGCACCGGCCCACCGCAAGCCGCCGCAGGCAAACCAGCCTGCGGCGGCTTTCCATTTTGCGCAACATGCAGTCCCATTGAGGAAAAAGTCGTATATTTGCAACTGCAAACTGCAAGCGCACGGCGCGACAACGCCGTGTGGCACAACAAATTGAGCTACACCCAGCAGAACCAACCACTATCGAAATGGAACAAAAGCTCTTCGATACCAACGTACAGTGGATCAAATACCGCGTACTGAAAGAGGTAATCCGCCGCGCCTATGAGGGCGGGCTGGACAACGCCTACACCATACCCCGCACCATTGCCCCAGGGCCCAAGCCCGACATGCGCTGCTGCATTCACAAAGAACGCGCCGTGCTGATGGACCGCGTCAAGGTGGCCATGGGCGGCAACAAGTACAACCCCAACGTCATCGAGGTGCTCTACGAAGCCTGCGACGAGTGCCCGGCAGGAGGCATGATGGTCACCGACGCCTGCCGCGGCTGCCTAATGCACTCGTGCAAGGACGCCTGCCCCAAGGACGCCATCACCACCGGCAACCACCGCGCCGTCATCGACAAGCAGAAGTGCATCGAGTGCGGGCGCTGCACCAAGGCCTGCCCCTACGGCGCCGTCATAGCGCTGCACCGCCCCTGCATTGTTAGCTGCAAGGTGAAGGCCATCAGCATCAACGACGAGGACAAGGCTGAGATTGACAACAGCAAGTGCATTGCCTGCGGCGCGTGCATACTGCGATGCCCATTCGGAGCCATCAGCGACAAAAGTTTCGTGCTCGACATCATCGACATCCTCAAGCAGTCGGAAAACAACACACGCTACAAGGTCTACGCCGTCGTGGCTCCGGCCATCGTCAGCCAGTGCCGCTTCGGGCGCATCACGCAGGTGGTCACCGCCATACGCAGGCTGGGCTTCCACAAGGTGGTCGAGGCCGCCCTCGGCGCCGACATCACACTCTACAACGAAGCCCTGGAGTTCAAGGAGAAGAGCGAGCACAGCGACGACCCGGTGATGACCACCTCGTGCTGCCCCGCCTTCGTAAGCTTCGTCGAGAAGAACTTCCCCGAGCTCAAGAGTGCAATATCGTCGTCGGTGTCGCCAATGGTGATGGCCGCGCGGATCATCAAGCACCACGACCCCACGGCAAAGGTGGTCTTCATTGGCCCCTGCGCAGCCAAAAAGGGCGAATACACCCTTGAAAAGACCGGTGGCATGATTGACAGCGTGATGAGCTTCGAGGAGCTGCAGGCCTTCGTCGATGCCCGCGGCATCGACACCACGCAGTGCGAGGACACCGAGCTCGACAACGCCTCGTTCTACGGGCGCATCTTTGCCCGCAGCGGCGGCGTGGCGCAGGGCGTGGCCTACGTGGCCGGCAAGATGGGCATCGAGGGCGTGAAGCCGTGCGTGATGAACGGCATTGACCAGTGCCGCACGCAGCTGGCACTGCTCCGCGCAAAGAAGCAGACGGCCAACTTCTTCGAAGGCATGGCCTGCGACGGAGGCTGCGTGGGCGGCCCCCTTTGCATCACCCACTCGCCGAAGAACGTCTTCGACGTCGACCAGTACGGCAAGACCGCCAAGGAGCAGGACATCGACAACTCGGTGGAACTTTACAAGCAGACCCTCTGACCGCCCGCCACACTGGCGGACGGCATATTACACGGTGGCGGCAGCCACGGTTGCGAACAGCACCCGGCTGCCGCCACCCTGTTTATATGGCCACAACCGGCGCAGGATGTACGCAACCGGTGAGGCAGGCCTGCCTTCCGGCGCCAATAATCAATTGTATAGTCCCCGGCCGGGCCGCATCAGGGCCGATTGTTCTCCGATTGATGTCCGATTGTTCTTCGATTGTTCTCCGATTGTTCTCCGATACAAAATCGAAGAACAATCGAAGAACAATCGGAGAACAATCGAAGAACAGACGGTGTTGATATGGACTTGGCACCACTTCAGACTGGCTTACAGTCGCTTACAAAAATACACTGCCATAATCTTCTATAAATCAGCACAAAAGGCATGACCTAAAAATAAAATTCGGGGTTGTTGTAGTTTTTCGGCGACGGGCTCCGTTTATAGGGGTGAAGACGCTTTCAAAGAAAGCTACGGTAACAAGTCAATAAACAACAACACAACAACCAAAAACAAACACACTATGAAAAAGAGCACCTTTATCCTGGCCGCGGCAGCCCTTGCACTGGGCTTTGCATCCTGCACCGACGAACCCATCATCCCCGAGATTGAGGGCGGCAGCGAAGTGGTAGCCGGCGTTCGCGTCAAGAGCGTGGCCGACCTGGTGGGCACCGAGTGGACCTACACCATGGACGACATGACCTTCGACGACGGCTTCGGCAACACGGTGACCATCCCGATGGACGACCTCGTGTTCGGCCTCGAGTTCGGCACCGACGTGGCTCACCTTTCCTTCCCGGAGAACATGGTGATGCTCTCGCTCAACGAAGACTACACCCTCGAGGAGCTTGAGGGCATGGGCTTCGCCTACACCTACGAGGCTGCCACCACCAGCGGCACGCTGACGGCTACCGACAACGACATCACCGGCGAGACCATCGACCTCACCATCCCCTTCACCTACAACGAGGCCACCGACGCCATCAACATCAACCTCGGCCTCGACTATGGCGACGAGGAAGAGCCGGTCTACATGCAGCTTGTCTTCAACCGCAAGTAAGCACGCAGGCTTATCCAAGAAAACATCCGTAGTGTCGCGGCAGGAGCCTCCCCCCAAAGGGGCGGCTCCTCCGCCTTTATATAAGCCGGCAAGCGCCGGCGACGCGTGCGGAACAAAAAAAAGAGCCCCCATTGCCGGGGGCTCTTCTGCTTGATGCTGGCTGCAGCGCTTACAGCACCTGCACCGGCTCGATGAGGTTCTTGCCGATCTCGATGGCTTCCTCGTTTTGCGGAATGAGGTTCCAGTGGCGCTGGGGCAGCGAGTGCTCAAGGCCTTCGTGGATGTACTGCTTGTCGACAATGGGCTTCAGCTTGAGGAAGCCGCCGAGAACCACCATGTTGAACACCTTCGAGATGCCGAGTTCCTGGGCCTTGGCCGTGGCGGCAATCTTGTAGATGTTGATGTCCTTGCGGGTTGGCTCGTGGGTGATGCCGTTGGGGTCGAATATGAGCAGGCCGCCGGGCTTCACGCTGGCCTCAAACTTGTCCAGCGACTGCTGGTTGAGGATGATGGCCGTGTCGAACTGGTTGATGATGGGCGAGCTGATGCGCTCGTCGCTGATGATGACGCTGACGTTGGCCGTGCCACCGCGCATCTCGGGGCCGTAGCTGGGCATCCAGCTGACCTCTTTGTCCTGCATTACTCCGGAGTAGGCCAGGATTTTGCCCATCGAGAGGACACCCTGTCCTCCGAATCCGGCTATGATTATTTCTTCAGTCATTGTGATTTCTGTATTGAGGGTTGTTATTGCATCACGGTGAGCGCGTGGTCGAGCACGAGGCGGTTGGCGTCGATGCCTTCGCATATCTTGCCGTCGACCTTGATATCGCCTATGGGGTAGTTGGGCATCATGTTGTCCTCCATCCACTTGTTGGCAGCCACCGGGGTCATCTTCCAGCCACTGTTGCAGTTGGAGAGTATCTCGACGAAGGAGAGGCCTTTCTTCTGTTTCTGGTTCTCGAAAGCCTTGCGAATGGCGGCTTTTGCCTTGCGCACTGCGGCGGGGTTCTGCACGCTCTGGCGGGTCACGTAGTAGGTGCCGGGCAGGGTGGAGAGCAGTTCAGTCATGCGGAGGGGGTAGCCGTTGAGATCCACTCGGCGGCCATAGGGGGTGGTGGCGCTGCGCATACCGACCAGCGTGGTGGGTGCCATCTGGCCGCCGGTCATGCCGTAGATGCCGTTGTTGACGAAAATCATGGTGATGTTCTCGCCACGGTTTGCGGCGTGGATGGTCTCGGCGGTGCCGATAGCGGCCAGGTCGCCGTCGCCCTGGTAGGTGAACACGAAGGTGTCGGGGTTGAGGCGCTTGATTGCAGTGGCTACTGCAGGGGCGCGGCCGTGGGCGGCCTCCTGGAAGTCGACATCAAAGTAGTTGTAGGCAAGCACCGAGCAACCTACGGGGCTCACGCCGACCACCTGGTCCTGAATGCCCATCTCGTCGATGACCTCGGCCACAAGACGGTGGGTGGTGCCGTGGCCGCAGCCGGGGCAGTAGTGCATCACGGCGTCGGTGAGCACCTTGGTGCGGGTGTAGACCTCTTCGTAACCGTCGTTGAGCAGCTCTTGTTTGCGGGCTTCTATATCTTTGTTCATTGCTGTGTTCCTTTCTTATTTGATAATCTTGTTCTCGAGAGCCTCCAGCACCTCGCCGGGGGTGGGGATGATGCCTCCGAAGCGGCCAAAGTGCTCGGTCTTGACACCGCACTGGGTGGCGAGCCTCACGTCCTCAATCATCTGACCGGCGCTCATCTCGACGCAGAGGATACCTTTCACGCGCTTGGCCACCTCTGCAAGCTGCTTGGTGGGGAAGGGGAAGAGGGTGATGAGGCGGAAGAGACCCACCTTGATGCCCTTCTCACGTGCCATCTGCATGGCCTTCATTGCGATACGGCTGCTCGAACCGTAGGCCACGATGATGTAGTCGGCGTCCTCGCAGTTCAGAGCTTCGAAGCGCACCTCTTTCTCTTTCATCTCGGCATACTTGGCCTGCAGCTTGTGGTTGAACACCTCCTGGCGCGCGCTGTCGAGCTCAAGGCTGGTGATGATATTGTGGCCACGGCCGGCAGGCTTGCCCCAGGTGCCCCACGGCGCGTTGGCGCGGCGCTCCTCCTCGCTCCAGCGAGCCACGTTGTCGCGGGTATAGAGCTTCTCCATGCACTGGCCGATGGCACCGTCGGAGAGGATGAGCACCGGGTTGCGGTACTTGAAGGCAATGTCCCAAGCGTCGAACACGAAGTCGTACATCTCCTGCACCGAGGCGGGGGCGAGGGTGTAGAGCTGGTAGTCGCCATGACCGCCGCCCTTCACGCTCTGGAAGTAGTCGCTCTGCGAGGGCTGGATGGTGCCCAGGCCGGGGCCGCCGCGCATGACGTTGACGATGAGGCAGGGAATCTCGGCACCAGCCAGATAGGTCAAGCCTTCCTGCATGAGCGATATTCCGGGGCTCGACGACGAAGTGGCAACCTTCTTGCCGGTTGCAGCGCCGCCGTAGACCATGTTGATCGAAGCCACCTCGCTCTCGGCCTGCAGCACCACCATGCCGGTGGTCTCCCACGGCTTCTCGGCCATAAGGGTCTCCATTACTTCGCTCTGCGGGGTGATGGGATAGCCGAAGTATCCGTCGCACCCGCTGGCAATCATAGCGCGGGCAATTGCCTCATTGCCCTTCATCAGTTGAAGTTCTCTTGCCATAGTGTATTTCCTCTTTTTCTTGTTCTTAAATCTTTTTCTTGTAGACGGAGATGACGCCGTCCGGGCACACCATGGCGCAGCTTGCGCAACCGATGCACTTGTCGTTGACGGTATGGGTGAAGTTATAGCCCTTGCCGTTCACTTCCTTCGACAGCTCGATGCACTTCATCGGGCACACGGGTACACACACTCCGCAGCCTTTGCAATGCTCGGTATCGATAATGATTTGTCCTTTAATTGCCATAATATTAGTGTTATAGAATTAATATTTATCTTCGACCGTTAGGTGTAATAATCGGCAAAGATACACAAAAAAAACGGAATATCACCATTTTTGGTGAGAATTATTTTTTGTTGCCGCGCGCCCCTGCCGGCTACATGGACAAGGGGCTGCCACGGCGGTCACCGCGGCAGCCCCTCCGGCACACAGCCAGGCCCCTGCACCCTACTCCAGGCCGAGGCTGCGCTTTATGGCGGCAATCTTGCCGTCGAGCTGGCTGTTGACGGCGTCGAACATGCCGTCCTCCGCGAGCTCGCCCTTCACGGAGAAGTAGAACTTTATCTTCGGCTCGGTGCCGCTGGGGCGGACGGTGACCTTGTTGCCAGAGGCCGTGAAGAACTGCAGCACATTGCTGGTCGGGAGGTCAATCGGCTCGACGCTGCCGGTGCGCAGGTCGCGGCTTTGGTGCAGCTGGTAGTCCTTGACCATCACCACCTCGTCGCCGTCAATCGCCTGCGGCGGGTTGGAGCGGTAGCCGCGCATCATGGCCTGTATCTCCTCGGCGCCGCTCTTGCCCTTGCGCACGATGCTGAGCAGCCCCTCCTTGTAGAAGCCGAACTGCTTGTAGATGTCGGCCAGCACGTCGAAGCAGGTCTTGCCCTGGCTTGCCGCCCAGGCGGCAATCTCGGCAATCATCGAGCAGGCGCCCACGGCATCCTTGTCGCGCACGAAGTCGCCGATCATGTAGCCGTAGCTCTCCTCTCCGCCGGCGATGAAACGCTGGGCGGGCTCAAGGTCGCGTATGATGCCGCCGATGAACTTGAAGCCGGTGAGCACGTCGTAGACGCGAATGCCCGCGCGGCGCGCTATGTCGCCGGGAAGCTCGCTGGTCACAATGGTCTTCACCACATACTCGTCGCCGCGCAGCAGACCCTTCGCCTGCCACTGGCCGACGATGTAGTAGTACAGCAGGCTCATCGTCTGGTTGCCGTTGAGCAGCATCCACTCGCCGTCGGGGCGCTTCACGGCCACGCCCACGCGGTCGGCGTCGGGGTCGCTGGCGAAGACGATGTCGGCGTCAATCTCGCGCGCCAGGTCCACGGCCATCTTCATGGCGGCCTGCTCCTCGGGGTTGGGGCTGGGCGTGGTGGGGAAGTTGCCGTCGGGCACCGCCTGCTCCTTCACCACGTTGACATTGGTGAAGCCCAGCCGCTCGAGCATACGGGGGATGAGGGTAATGCCCGTGCCGTGCAGCGGGGTGTACACGATCTTGACGTCGTGGTGCCTGCGTATCAGCTCCGGGTTGAGCGAGTTCTGCTCCACGCGGTCCATGAAGAGGCGGTCCACCTCCTCGCCAATGGTCACCACGCGCCCCTCGCCGCCCTGGCTCCTCACGTCGGCCATGCCCTTAATCTTCAGCACCTCGTCGATGACGGCGGTGTCGTGCGGCGCGGTCAGCTGGCAGCCGTCGCTCCAGTAGGCCTTGTAGCCGTTGTACTCCTTGGGGTTGTGCGACGCGGTGACCATCACGCCCGTGTGGCAGCGGAAGTGGCGCACGGCAAAACTCAGCTCGGGCGTGGGCCGCATACCGTCGAAGAGGTAGACAGTGAAGCCGTTGGCCGCCAGCACCGAGGCTGTGATCTCGGCAAACTCGCGGCTGTGGTTGCGGCTGTCGTGGCTCACGGCGGCGCGCAGCTCGGGCTCGGCGGCGCACTGGCGGCGCACGTAGTTGGCCAAACCCTGCGTGGCCATGGCCACCGTGTAGCGGTTCATGCGGTTGGTGCCGGCGCCCATGATGCCGCGCAGGCCGCCGGTGCCGAACTCCAGGTGGCGGTAGAAGCTCTCGTTGAGCTCCTGCGGGTCGCGCTCCGCCATGTCGCGAATGGCCTGCTTCGTGGCCTCGTCGTAGTCGCCGTCAAGCCACGCCTGCGCGTTGGCCTTGGCGCTTTCGTCGATATTGAGTGTCTTTATGTCCATCGTGCCGTAATGTTGGTTAATGCTGTTTGTTTTGACCCACAACGCCGCCCTGGCGTTTTTATTGCGCGCTCGCACAACTATTCACGCCGCAGGCCCTGCCCCTCCGCGCCCCAGGACCGCCTGTTCTGCGATTGTTCTCCGATTGTTCTTCGATTGTTCTCCGATTCAAAATCGAAGAACAATCGAAGAACAATCGGAGAACAATCGAAGAACAGACGGTGTTGACACGGACTTGACGCCCTGTCCGGCTGGTTTTCAGCGACATGCAGAACACATCTATCCATAACCACCTGTCAATTAACAACCTGCGCCATGCGACATTGCGCTGTGGCGAGGGTTGCCACACAATAAAAGGGCGGCGGCGGCGTTATTGCTGTCTGACAACAAACATGCTTATGGCAGACATTCGCAACTCTCTACGCAACATCAAGCAGTACTTCAACCTCATGGCCGACAAGGAGGACGAGCGCGAGGTGGTGGAGCAGGTGAGCGCGGGGGTGGTGTTTCGCGGCACCAACCTGTGGATTCTCATCTTCGCCATCCTCATTGCGTCGCTGGGTCTGAACGTGAACTCGACGGCGGTGATCATAGGCGCCATGCTGGTGTCGCCGCTCATGGGGCCCATCATCGGCATGGGGCTCTCGGTGGGCATAGGCGACTTCGACCTGCTGCGGCGCGCGCTGAAGAACTACGCCGTGGCCACGCTCATCTCCATCGTCACGGCCACGGTCTATTTCCTCATCTCGCCGCTGGGCGAGGCGCGGAGCGAGCTGCTGGCGCGCACCTCGCCCACCCTCTACGACGTGCTGATAGCCTTCTGCGGCGGCGCGGCCGGGGTGCTGGCGCTGACCACCAAGAGCAAGGGTCAGGTCATTCCCGGCGTGGCCATAGCCACGGCCCTCATGCCCCCGCTCTGCACCGCAGGCTACGGCCTGGCCACGGCGCAGTGGAGCTACTTCCTCGGCGCGTTCTACCTCTTCTTCATCAACACGGTGTTCATAGCCGTGGCCACGTTCCTCGGCGTGAAGCTGCTGCGCTTCCACCGCGTGGGGCAGACCTCGCCGGAGCGTATGCGCTACGGCCGCCGGGTGATGACGGTGGTGCTGGTGGTGACTATGCTGCCTGCGGCGGTGATGACGTGGAACATAGTGCGCGACAACATCTTCCAGCGCAACGTGCAGTCGTTTGTGAGCCACGAGCTGCAGCAGAGCGGCACACAGATACTGTCGCAGCAGGTGGAGCACGACACACTGCGCGTGGTGGCCGTGGGGCGCACCATCAGCGACGAGGAACTCGACGAGGCGCGCCGCCGCATGGGCGGCTACAAGCTGCGCGGGCTGGAGCTGAGCGTCATCCAGGGCACCGACTATGCCGGGGTGGCGGCGCAGATCAGCCGCCGCATGACAACCGCCGACGCCGAGAACGCCCGCCTGACGGGACAGGTCGACTCGCTGCGGAGGCAGCTGGCGGCCTACAACGGCCTCGACTCGCTCGCCGCGCAGCTCAACAACGAGGCTGCGGCCATCTTCCCCCAGCAGTGGCAGGTTGGCCTCGGCGTGGCCGGAGGCTCGCGACTGGCACTGGTGAAGGGCGGCGGCAAGCCTGCCTCAAACGCCGAGCGGCAGCGCCTGGAGGAATGGCTACGCGCCCGCATGGCCGACCCTGACATGGCCGTGGTGTTCGTACAATAGACTGTGCCACACGCCGTTGTCACACATTTAACATTTGTTGCAAGAAAAAAAAGAAGCCAAGTACTAAACATTTAGTACTTTTGCAGGTTGGCAGAGGTTGGCGCACATGTGTCGCCATGCCATACAAAGAACTGAAAAACAAACAACAAAGAAAAGGAATAACGCTATGAAAAAGATTGCGATGATTTGCCTCTTTGCCGCCATGGCCATGGTGGCTGGCGCACAGACCGGCAAGAGTGAAAGCGAACCTGCCCACGGTGCGAAGATCCGCTTCGAGAGCGAGGTGCACGAGTACGGCACGGTGGAGCGCAACGGCAACGGCGACTGCCAGTTCGTCTTCTGGAACGACGGCGACGAGCCCCTGATCCTCTCGAAGGTCACCGCCACATGCGGCTGCACCACCCCCCACCACACCGAGCAGCCCGTCATGCCCGGACAGAAGGGCGTGATCGACGTGCACTACAACACGGGCATCAAGGGCATCTTCACCAAGTACGTCAACGTGGAGAGCAACGCTGTGAACAAACAGCGCGTGTCGCTGCGCATCCACGGCGAGGTGGTAGACCCCGCCGGGCAGAATCAGGCGCAGCCCGCCAAGCAGCAGCCCGCACACGGCAACCGCCTCACCCCCAAGCAGGCCGCTGAAGGCAACAACCGATAAGAACACACAGTAACACACACTATCCATACCACAAAGGAAATGCCAACCATTTCGAAAAAAGGAGCCGAGCTTCCACAGTCGGCCATCCGCAAACTGGTGCCCTTTGCCGACGCTGCCAAGGCACGCGGCACGCACGTATACCACCTCAATATCGGCCAGCCCGACATCGAGACCCCGCAGGGCGCCCTCAAGGCACTTGCCGAGACACCGATAAAGGTGCTGGAGTACAGCCATTCGGCCGGCATCATGAGCTACCGCAAGAAGCTGTGCGAGTACTATTCGCGCTACGGCATCGAGGTGACCCCCAACCAGATTATCGTCACCACCGGCGGCAGCGAGGCCCTGCAGATGGCCTTCACCGTGTGCCTCAACCCGGGCGACGAAATCATCATCCCCGAGCCTTATTACACCAACTACAACACCTTCGCCAAGCTCTGCGACGCCAAGATAGTGACCATTCCGAGCGACATCAAGAGCGGCTTCGCACTGCCCCCCATCGCCGACTTTGAGAAGGCCATCACCCCGCGCACCCGCGCCATCATGATATGCAACCCCAACAACCCCACAGGCTACCTCTACACCAAGGAGGAACTGATGAAGGTGGCGGAGTTGGTGAAGAAGTACGACCTCTACCTGTTTGCCGACGAGGTGTACCGCGAGTTCTGCTACGACGGTCACAAGCACTTCAGCGTGATGCAGCTCGAGGGGCTGGAGCAGAACGTGGTGCTGTTCGACTCGGTGTCGAAGCGCTACTCGGCCTGCGGCGCACGCGTGGGCTGCATGGTGACGCGCAATGAGGAGGTGTACAGCATAGCCATGCGCCTGGCGCAGGCTCGCCTCTCGCCCCCCAGCTTCGGCCAGATTTTCGCCGAGGCCGCCGTCGACACCCCGAAGGAATACTTCGACAAGGTGAGCGCGGAGTACGTGGCGCGCCGCAATGTAGTGGTGGAGGGCATCAACAAGATACCCGGATGCTTCTGCCCGATGCCCAAGGGCGCGTTCTACACGGTGATTGACCTGCCTGTCGACGACAGCGACCGCTTCTGCCAGTGGCTGCTCACCGACTTCAGCTACAACGGGGCCACCGTCATGCTGGCACCGGCCACAGGCTTCTACGTCGACCCCGAGCGCGGACGTCACCAGGCCCGCATCACCTACTGCCTCTGCATCGACGACCTGAAGGCCGCCATCAAGTGCCTGGAAGAGGCTCTGAAGGTTTATCCCGGCCGCATCTGATGACGCCGGAAGAACATAGGGAAAAGGTAATCTGCTCCTGCATACAACAGCAGGAGCAGATTGCTAATATTGCGCGGCAGGAGATGGACTCGGCGCAGCAGCAGAGCAATGACTACGGGGCCAATGTGGACCGCTACGACAGCTACCGTACGAAAATGATGCGCAGCCGCGACATGTATGCCCGCCAGCTGAGCAACGCCATGGCCAGCGTGCGCTGCCTGCAGGACCTTCTGCGCATGAAGTCCCCCACAATGGTGGAACACGGAGCCTGCGTGGTGACCGACCGGCAGCGGTTCCTGCTGTCGGTGGGCGCAGGCAAATTCATGGTAGGCAACGAGGTGTGGTTTGCCATCTCGGCGCAGACGCCCATTTACATGGCCCTGAAAGGCAAGAAGGCGGGCGACAGCCTGGTCTTCAACGGCCAGCAGCAAACCATCACAGCAATATTCTGATCATTTACCGGCGCCCCTGGCGCGCTGCCTCATAGTCGGGCTCCTCAAGCAGCGACTGGAAGAGGGGCGAGGGATGCTTGTGCAGGAACGAGTCGGCATAGGCCGCGCGGGTCATGGAGTCCCAGTGTATGGCACCGCCAATGTACTGCACGCTGTGGAAAGCCGACAGCCCGCAAAGGGCGACGCTGACCACCATGAGCGGCACACGCAGACCCGCCCTGCGCGACCACATCCACCGCAGCCACTCGGCCAGCGGTATGGCCAACAGGGCATAGCTCTCAATCAATGCACGGAGGCCAAACCCGCCGCCATACCACCAGCACCACCAGGAGAAGACCACATAGAGATTGGCCGCCATGAAGACCGCCAAAGCCCAGAAGTGTCCGCGGTGGCTGCGGTACAAGGGCACCATGCCTGCCACCGCCAGCAGCATGGAAGGAGTGTAGACCAGCCATCCCTTGCGCCATCCGAAGAGCCCCTGCAGCAGCTTTGGGTCGCCAAAAAAGAACCGTTCCCGCCCACCATAGGAATAGAAGAGAAAGTGCCCCGTGTTGGCACGCCAATAGACCATCTGCGGCACCCACACCGCCACCGCGCACGCGGCGGCCACCAGCAAGCCGGGCAGCGTCGCCCTCAAAGTGGCTGCCTTTGCCAGGAGTGCCTTCCTGCTGTCGATGCCGTAGAAGAGAAAGTAAAGCCCCACCAGCACATTGCTGGGACGCACAAGACTGATCAAGCCCAGGGTCAGGCCCAAAGCCGCAGAGCGCATCACTCCGGGCGAGTGGTGCCAACGCTCGGTGAGCAAGGCAAAAAGGGCAAAGAGGCAGAAGCTGAAGGCATGTGACATAGGGGCATCGTGAACGCTGTAGATGTAAAGGTTGGTGCACAGCGCCACGATAACAAGCGCAGCCGCAACGACCCACTCGTCATAGAGCATCAATAGCAGCCTTCGCAACAAGACCAGCCCCAGCAGCATATAGAACAGCCCGGCAAACATGAGCGCAAAGGCGTACGGTTGGCTGAAACCGTCGGCTGCATAGCCAAGCATTGGCGCGAGGGTGTGGGCAACAAGGAAGAACGGCGCGTACATGAGAGCTACACCCATGGAAGTCTTCACGACTAGACGACCGTCGGGCAGGGTTTCCGGCCAGTAAGTCCCAGCGTGTTCCCGATAGAGGAACGAAAGGGAGAGGTCGTGCTCGATAATGGCTGCTGGAAGGTAAGCGTAGTACGACAATACATCCCAGGCAATCACCCTGTCAGGCTGTGAATAGCGGTGGTTGCCAACCATTTTACCCAGGCAGAACACCCCCACCAGCACAATGGCGACAGCACTGACACTTATTTTCCCGCAGGCTCGCTTCATCGTTTTGAGAATGGGTTTGGAGCACTGATGTCATACTGCACCGCAGCCAACAACAACTGGAAGCCCAGCACAAAAGTGAGCACGGCCACCATAATGGTGCCGGTTGGCGACGGGCTGTTGATGCTGGCATAGTGCACCCACTCGCAGATACCGAACACCAGACCAAAGAGGAATGAGGGCAAACCCACGCATATGCAGAGCGAGCAATGGTTGAAGTCGTAGACGAAATAGCTCAGGTGCAGCCTTCGAAGCCATGCGGCCATGAGCTTTGGCGGGAAAGCAAACAATGTTTTCCATACCGACAAGTTAGACCGCTCGTCGGCATAGATGGCAGGCATGGATACCTCGCGGACTGACGCCCCGGCATAATGCGCCTCAATGAGCAGGCTGCTTTCGAAGAAGAAGCGATCGTCGAGCCTGCGGAAATCAAGCGCTCGCAGCAAGTCGGCACGCAGCGCAATGAAGCCATTCACAGGGTCGCTGACGTTCCAATAGCCCGACGCAGCCTTCACCATAAAACCCAAGCCAAGATTGCCCATACGCCGTACGGCAGGCATACGGCGCAGCATGGCACGGTCGAACAGACGGTTGCCCTTTGCGAAGTCGGCCTCGACAAGTGCCTCGACCAAAGGCTCAATATAGGCACTGTCCATCTGACCGTCACCGTCAAGCTTCACCACCACGTCGCACCCTTGCTCCAGTGCCTTGCGGAAAGCGCTCTTCATTGCGCCCCCCACTCCCATGTTGTGCTCATGGTGCATTGCCAGCACACGGTTGCCGTCGGCAAGGCGGTCGACCAGCGCCCCGGTGTCATCGGGCGAGCAGTCATCGACAAGGACAACGAGGTCCACGAATGGCGGAATGCCAGCCACGACGCTCTCTATGCTGTCCTGCACCCGGTAGCAGGGGATGGCTACGGCGACTTTCATTTGCTTGTACATGGCATCAATCTTTATCTTGTGGGTTGTAGTCGTAGAGTGAAATGGAGCCATTGCCAGCAAGTCTCACCATGCACCGCGCCAGGTCCGGGCGCAAGCCAACTGCCTCGGCATAGGCGGCATCTTCCATGACTACGTAGTCAAACGGGAATTGCATCACAGCGTTGAGGATATTGTCGTCATACTCGAACACAGAGTAGCCCTGCCGCCCCATCTGAACCAAAGGGCCATTCTGAGGATAGGCCATGAATGCCAATATCGTGGCGTCGCGAGGCACGCCGACCTCATCGAGCCATTGAGCCGACCCTTCGAAGCGCTGTGCCGTGACATACGCGCGGTCGCCATCCCAACAACGCAAGTGGAGACTGCGCTGGCAGCCGACAATCATAGGAACGGCGAGCGCTGCCACCAAAGCGAGCGACACGGCAGGCCACAGTCGGAGCCGGGGCGAGGGCAAAGCCTTGAGAGCAAGGGAGAACACAAAGAGCGCAGGCAGGAAGAAACTGTCGAGGAAATAGTAGTCGTGGTTGCGGTACTGCATCATCATGGCCACAAAGAAGCACAGCTCGCCAAGCCACCACACCGCAGCCAGCCACCACAGCGACAACCGCACGCCCACGCCTCGCTTGCGTCGAGCAAACCACGCAACCACCGCCCCCACCAGAGCAGCTGCCATAATCCAATACTGCACCAGCGAGAAGTAGTCGAATATCCAATGCACTCGGACATAGCGCAGCACTCCGGCAACGTCGCCGAGGCTGCGCGGCGGTGTGAGGTAATTGAGGAAAAGTGAGCCGTAGCGACTGCGTAGGTGCATATTCCACAGCGAGCAAACAATCATGGCCACCGCAGCCACAACCACCACAGGCCACCTGCCGCGAAGCGTGCTCTCGCGCCTCACCACCCTCGCACCCTCAAACAGGCACATGGCGACCAGCAGCACAGCCTGCGAGGTGCGCACCATGGATGCCAGTGCCACCAGCAGCACTGCCGCGTTCCAGCAAGCCAGGCGTCCATTGTCGCGATAAGCCGCATAGGCACACAGCCCGCCCATGGCCATGGCAAGTGCCGGAGCCGAGGGAAGGTAGTTGGCAAAGTAGTAGGCATATAGCGGTGATGTCATCCCGACCACCACCACCAGCAGCGACTTGGCGGCATCGCCCGTAAGTCGCCAGGCAAGCAGGCAGAGCAGCCACATGCCGACCATGCTCACCAACAGCGTGAGCAGGCGGAAGACCCACGGCGCCGTGGTGCCGAAGAGGCTCATCAGCAGGCTGACCACATATTCGTGCAGCGGCAGGTCGACAGCCGTGACGGTATTGCCGTAGTCAATCATCCATGTGCCGGGGAACTGCTTGTTGCGCACTGCCGTCTGCGGGTGCAGCAGGTCATGGCCGTTGTCAACGAAGCCCAGTGCCAGCGCATAGCGGTCGGCCTGCGCCCAGGCGTGGACGAAGGCCGGTCTTTGGTTGATGCCGCCGAGGCCGAGGCACAAGCCAATCAGCAACACGACAAGGGCCGCAACCAGGCGACCCTTGTCGTTGATGCGGCACCCAAAGGCCTTAATAGCCGAAAATCTCATCAAGCGTGAGCTTCTTCACCTTGCCGAACTTAGCCAGGGCGTCGAAGTCCATCTCGCTCTCCTTTCCAAGGATGAGATAGGCTTTCTTCTGTCCTTTGATATACTGTTGCTGGAAGCGGACAAGGTCCTGCATCGTCATCTTCTGGTAGGCCTGGAAGTTCTGTTTGCGCAGGGGTTCTTTCCAACCCATCTGCTCGCAATTGAGGTAGGCACTGATGATGCCGAACTTGGTGGTGCGGGCAGTGCGGCTGCCGGCGAGCAGGGCATCCTTGGCCAGGCGGAAGTTGGCGTCGGCCTGCGGCATGTCGTCGAAGAGTTCCTCGTAGGCGTTCAGGGCATCGAGCAGTTTGTCATTCTGCGTGATGACGTTGGCACTGTTGTAGAAGTAGCCGTCCTTGTCGGTGCCATAGGTGTAGTGGCTGCTGGCGCTGTATGCCAGGCTGCGTTTTTCGCGCATCTCCTGGAAGACTATGGCGTTCATCGAGCCGCCGAAGTATTCATTGAAGAGGTTCATTCCGGGTACCATGGCGGTGTTGAAGTGTTCGCCACGGAAGTACTCGGTGACATAGGTGTTCTTTGCATCGTAGTTGACAAAGAGAATCTGGTTCTCGTTTACAGCCTGAGGCTGGTATACCTTGTTGGCTGGCACATCCTTGGAGGGCTTCACGGTGTGGATGCGGTTGACGGCGGCTGTGGCTTCTTTCAGACTCAGAGGGCCGTAGTAGAGTACGCGATGCTTGTAGTTGAAGAGGTTGTGGATAGCATCGGTAAGTTGCTGCGCGGTGTAGGAACGCAGTTTGGCGTCGCTTTCTTCTTGCTCCTTGATGTACTCTTCTCCGTAGATGCCGTAGGCGTTCAATGCACGGAAGGCGGCGCGCTGGTTGGTCTTGTTGTCGGTGCGGCTTTTGATAAGGCGTTCCACAAGCGAGGAGAGAGCCTCGTCGTTGGGCTGGCATGTGGACATGACCTCCTCCACCAGTGTCATGGCTTTCTCCATGTTCTCGGCCAGGCCGTTGATGCTGACGGTGACGGTGCGTCCTCCAACGCTGATGCCCCACGAGCAGGCCAACTTGTAGAACTCTTCCTGCAGCTGTTCGGCAGTGTGCTTGTCGGTGTTCAGGTAGTCCACCAGGTCGGCGGCCAGGTCGATGGTCTTGTTGGCGGTACTACCGAACTCAAAGCGGTATTGCAGGTTGAAGGTGCCGTTTTCGGTGTTTTTGACATAGAGCACCTCGCTGCCATTGGCGGTCTTGCCCTTCTGCAGGTCTTTCTTGAAGTTGACGAACTGCGGCTGTATGGGTTTTGCCTTGGCGGCCATGTCTTTCACCGAGGCCAGGAAGGGGCTCTCGTTGTCGCGGCTCACATAGATGGGGGTGATGGCGGGTTTCTGCACCTTCTGCACGGGGTCGGGGGTATCCTGGTGCTTGTAGACGATGACGTAGTTGTTGTCCTTGCATATGCGGTTGGCAAAGTCGACGATGTCCTGCTTGGTTATCTTCGCCAACTCGTTGATCTCGTTGCAGACATCGCCCCAGTTACGGTGCTCCACGAAGGCATAGGCCATCTGGCTGGCGCGGCTGTTGTTGCTCTCGGCCTGCTTCATGATGCGGAGCTTCATCTGGTTGATGCTGGCTTCGAGCAGGCTCTCGTCAAACTCGCCCTTCTTGACCAGATCGAGCTGCTCGAGCAGCAGGTCGCGCAGCTGGCCGAGGGTCTGCCCCTGCGTGGGACGGCCACCAAGCATGAAGGCTGCGTAGTCGTTGAGGGTGTAGGTGCCGGCGTAGGCACCGAGGCAGAGCTGCTTCTGATTGAGGTTAAGGTCAATGAGGCCACACGAGCCATTGTTCATCACCATCTCCATAGCGTCGGCCAGCAGGGCGTCGCGGCTGCCGTTGCCCTCCTCGATGCGGAAGGCTATGGTGAGGTTCTCGGGGTCCTGCCCGTTGACGAGGCGCACTATGGGCTGGGTGATGGGCTCCTCTTTCACCTTGGTGAAGGCGGGCACCACGCCGGGCTTCCACTGGCCCATGTACTTGTCGATAATCTTTATCACCTCGTCGGGGTTGAAGTCGCCGGCCATGGCCACGCACATGTTGTTCGGCACATAGTACTTGGCGTGATACTCGCGGATGTTCTTCATCGAGGGGTTCTTCAGGTGGTCGATGGTGCCGATGGTGGTCTGCGTGCCGTAGGGGTGGTGGGGGAAGAGGGCGGCCATCATCGTCTCGTTCACGCGGCGGTTGTCCTGCGCCATGCCGATGTTCTTCTCCTCATAGACGGCCTCCAGCTCGGTGTGGAACAGGCGCAGCACCAGGTTGGGGAAGCGGTCGCCCTGCACCTTGGCCCAGGCCTCTACCTGGTTGGCAGGGATATTCTCGACATACATCGTGTAGTCGTTGCTGGTGAAGGCGTTGGTGCCCTCACTGCCGATGGCGGTCATGCTTTTGTCATACTCGTTGGCGATGGCCAGGGTGGAGGCCACATAGCTGATCGAGTCAATTTGATGGTAGATGGCGGCACGGGCGGCGGGGTTGGTGGTCTGGCGGTAGACCTCATAGAGGTCCTCAATCTTCTTCAGCTCCACCTGCTCGCGCTCCCAGTCGGTGGTGCCCATCTGGTGGCTGCCCTTGAAGAGCATGTGCTCCAGGTAGTGGGCCAGGCCGGTGGTCTCGCCCGGGTCGTTCTTCGAGCCTGCGCGCACAGCCACGTAGGTCTGTATGCGCGGAGCGTCCTTGTAGACCGACAGGAACACTTTCAGCCCGTTGCCGAGCGTATATTCGCGCACACCCAGCGGGTCGTTGTCGTAGGTCTTGTACTCATACTTCTGCGCGTTGGCGCCAAGCAAGGCCAATGCCACGAAACACAGGCCTAAAAAAAATCTTTTCATCGCGTTACTGTATTGTTTGTTAACATTTTGTCTTCCATTGCGCACACGAGCGCAATGTGCAAATATAATAAATAATCCTCAAAGGGGGCAAACTTTTTTTCAACCTCGCAGCCTCACGAGCCCCTCCGCGCCCACGTCACCGCAGCCCCAGGGCCGCCTGTTCTTCGATTGATGTCCGATTGTTCTTCGATTGTTCTCCGATACAAAATCGAAGAACAATCGGAGAACAATCGAAGAACAATCGAAGAACAGACGGTGTTGATACGGACTTGACGCCTTGCCAGCCTGGTTTTCAGGCCAATACAACAATCGCCTGCCATAAGTTACTGTATGTCAACAATTCACACATGCACAATTATCACCCAAAGGCGCTTTTTCTCACCGGCGGCACAACTTTTCGGCCTATTTCGCGTTGTATCAGCAAAAGCATACAGCGCAAGCGGGAAATGACGATAGAGCAGTCGATAGAGTTGTTCAAAGACTACATGGCCAACGAGCGGCGCATGTCGGCCCACACCGTGCGTGGCTACACCACGACGCTGGCCGAGCTGGCGGCCTACCTGCGCACGCTGCGGGTGGAGGAGCTGGCCGACCTCAACGCGCCCGACCTCCGCTCGTGGGAGATGGAGCACGTGCGCCGGGGCGAGGCTCCGGCCACCGTGAAGCGGCGCCTGGCCACGCTTGGCAGCTGGCTGAAGTTCCTGCGCAAAAACGGCCTCTTCGACAAGGACCTGCGCACGCTGCTCTCCACGCCGCCGCAGCCCAGGCGGCTGCCGGTCTTCTTCAGGCAGAAGGAGTCGGAGCTGATTTACGACGACAGCCTCTTTGCCAACGACTACGCCGGGCGGCGCGACGCGCTGCTGCTGCGTATGCTCTACGAGACGGGGATGCGCCGCTCCGAGCTGGCCACGCTGCGCGAGTCGAGCGTCGACATGGCAAAGCTCACCGTCAAGATGCTGGGCAAGCGCGACAAGGAGCGCATAGTGCCCATCGAGGCCGAGCTGGCGCGCAATATTTCCGACTACCTTGCGTTGAAGCATCAGACGTGGGACGACCGCGAGTGGCTCTTCCTCAACAGCCACGGCAAGAGGCTGGGCGACAACAGCGTCTACCACATAGTGCGCAAGTACATGGTGCCTTTGTCGACAGCCGAGAGGGTGTCGCCGCATGTGTTCCGCCACAGCTTCGCCACCGATTTGCTTGAGGCGGGCGGCAACCTGCGGGCCATACAGGAGCTGCTGGGGCACGAGAGCCTGCAGACCACCGAGCTCTACACCCACGTTAGCCGCGAGCGGCTGAAGAACGTGTACGACGAGTCGCACCCCCGAAGCAGGAGAAAGTGAACAGTCTAACCCAATAAACCAACCGCAACATGAACACAATCATCAACACAGCCAAGTTCAAGGCCGACGAGAAACTGGAGAGGTTCATCAACGAGAAGGTGGCCAAGCTCGACCGCATGACCGACCGCGCCACGCGCTGCGAGGTGTTCCTCAAGATAGACAAGCCCGAAGGGGTCTGCAACAAGATTGCCGAGGTGAGGCTCTTCATGCCCGGCGACGACCTTTTCGTCACCAAGAAGGCCGACAGCTTCGAGGAGGCGGTGAGCGAGTGCCTCGACGCCATCAAGGTGCAGATAGAGAAGTACAAGAACGCCTGACGGCGCAGACCGGCAAAAGAAGAAGGGCGGCCACGCAACATGCTGCGTGGCCGCCCTTTCCATGCCGTGGACACAGGCCGTCAGAACGGCAGGTCGCCCAGCGGCTCGGTGTCGGCGTTGAGTATGTCCATGAGGGGGTTGGTGCGGCGCTCCTCGTTCTGCCTCTTCGAGAGCAGCAGCAGGCTGTCGGCCACCACCTCGGTGACATGGCGCTTGTTGCCCTCCTTGTCCTCCCAGGTGCGGCTTTGCAGGCGACCCTCGATGTAGACCTGCGCACCTTTGGTGAGTATGCGCTCGGCCACGTCGGCCAGGCCGCGCCAGCACACCACGTTGTGCCACTCGGTCACTTCCTCGCGCTCACCGTCGCGCAAACGGCGTGCCTCGGTTGTCGCCAACGGGAACGATGCCTTCTTCACAGGCAACGCACCCTCGCTCGGAAACGTCACTACATCGGGATTTTTACCCACGTTGCCAACCAGAATAACTTTGTTTACTCCAATCATTACTGTGTACTTTTATGTTTGTTGTTGCTCGTCCGTCACCAAAAACAGGCGCAAAGATACAAAAGAAAAACTATCTGCATGAAAAAAATTATCCACATCCACCCTCAAAATACTGCCGCCAGGCATGGCCAGCCACTGTTTTTGCGCCGCTAACTGTCTGGTAAAATAATGTTAAATCACCTTGTGGCATATTACGTATACCACTGAATTACAGCACGGCACCGTTAATCAAATGTTAAAAAAACATAAAACACAGAGCGCAGGCTTTGCCATGTCGAGGAAAGGTAGTACTTTTGCAGCCGTTTTTCAACGAACAACAAACAAAAACAAAGGATACAGCAATGTCGAAGAAATGTGAAATCACAGGCAAGAAGGTGATTGTGGGCAACAACGTGTCGCACTCGCGCATCCACACCAAGCGCACCTTCTCCCCCAACCTGCAGACCAAGAAGTTCTACATTCCCGAGGAGGACATGTGGATAACCCTCAAGGTGTCGGCCAAAGGAATGCGCATCATCAACAAGAAAGGCATCATAGCAGCCCTCAACGACGCCGCCGCGCAAGGCCATCTGGTCTTCTAACGAAACAAGAATAAAAGCAATTAAAGCAGTTTACACAATGATTATTGTCCAGATCAAAGAAGGCGAGAACCTTGAGAGAGCCCTGAAGAAACTCAAGCGTAAATTCGACAAGACCGGCGTGGTTAAAGAGCTCCGCAGCCGCCAGAAGTTCACCAAGCCCAGCGTCATCAACCGTGAGAAACGCCTCAAGGCCATTTATGTGCAGCACCTGCGCCAGCAGGAGCTCGACAAGTAAGCCTTGTCGTGCATAGACAGTAAGGGCGGGACGCTTCGGCATCCCGCCCTTCTTACTCCTCCTCAGCCTGCGCTGGCTGTGCGGCAACCAGCGCCTTGTAGGTCTTCTCCGCCGCCAGCTGCTCGGCGCTCTTTATTGTGTAGCCCATGGCAGACTGCTGCGGTTTGCCGCCGATGTTGACGCGGCACTCGTACTCGCGCCGCCCATCCCTGTCGCGGTTTATTGTGCGCAGCACCTCAAAGGTCACCTTCTGATGCTGCTTCTGCCCCCAGTCAATGAGTTTGCCCTTGTAGTTCCAGTCGGTCACGGCCAGCTCATCGACATCAATATAGGTGCACAGAAGGCGGTCGACGATAAGCCTCCGCGTGAAGCGGTGGCCTTTCTCAAGGTAGATGGCACCAATCAAAGCCTCGAAAGCGTCGCCACCCATGCTCTTGAACGAGCCGTTCTGCCCCTTCTGATGGTCAATCAAGTCGACCAAGCCGATGCGCCTGGCCAGGTTGCCCAGGCTTTTGCGGCTCACTATCTTCGACCGCATCTCGGTGAGGAAGCCCTCGCCCTTCATGGGGTATTTGCGGTAAAGGTACTCCGCCACCACGGCGCCAAGCACCGCGTCGCCCAGGTACTCCAGCCGCTCGTTGTTGATGCGGTGGCCATGGTCGACCGTTGACGACGAGCTGTGGGTCAACGCAATGCGGTAGAGCTCCGTGTGACGCGGACGGTAGCCGAGCACATTGCGGAAGAAAGCATAGAACTCAGGGCTTTCAGTGTCTTTTCTCAGCAGTCCCATTTCTTGAATGCCAGGCACACATTGTGCCCGCCAAAGCCGAAGGCGTTGCTCAACGCAAAGCGCACCTCGCGGCGGCGGGCTTGATTGAAGGTATAGTCAAGCGCGGGTATCTCCGGGTCGTCGTTGAAATGGTTGATGGTGGGAGGCACCACACCGTTGACGATGGTGAGGATTGTGGCAATGGCCTCCACCGCGCCGGCAGCACCCAGCAGGTGGCCGGTCATCGACTTGGTGGAGTTGATGGCAATCTTCCCGGCGTGCTCACCGAAAAGGCCGACAATGGCTTTCGGCTCGGAGATGTCGCCAATGGGCGTCGACGTGCCGTGGGTGTTGATGTGGTCAACGTCGGCCAGGTCCATGCCCGACTCGCGTACAGCCTCGCGCATAGCCATGATCACACCGGCGCCGTCGGGGTGCGAGGCTGTGATGTGCCACGCGTCGGCCGAGAGGCCGGTGCCGGTAATCTCGGCATATATCCGCGCCCCACGCGCCACGGCGTGCCCCATCTCCTCCAGCAGCAGGCAACCTGCGCCCTCGCCAAGCAGGAAACCGTCGCGGTCGCGGTCGAAAGGGCGCGACGCTGTGGCCGGGTCGTCGTTGCGCGTGCTCAAGGCCCTCATGTTGCCAAAACCGCCTATGCCCACCTCGGTGACAGCACATTCGCTGCCCCCGGCCACCATGGCGTCGGCCTTGCCGAGGCGTATCAGGTTGAACGCGTCGCTGATGGCGGCGGCCGACGAGGCGCAGGCAGCCGCTGTGCAGTAGTTGGGGCCGCGCAGCCCATGCCTGATTGCCAGCTGACCGGCGCAGATGTCGATAATCACCTTCGGCACCCAGTAGGGGCTGAAGCGCGGGTTCCTGCCGCCAAGTGCATAGTCCGCAATCTCGTCCTGCATTGAAGTGACGCCGCCCATGCCGGAACCCCACACCACTCCCACGCGGTCCTTGTCGAAGCCTCCATGGTCGAAACCGGCATCGCGCAGAGCCTCATCCGCCGCCACAATGCCGTAGACGGTGTAGCCGTCGAGCAGGCGCAACTCCTTGCGGTCGACGTAATCCAGCGGGTCGAAGTCCTTCAACTCGGCAGCAATGCGGCAACGGAACCGCGACGCGTCGAACCTCGTAATCGGGCCGCCGCCGCTCACGCCACCCACAAGCGAGCTCCACAATTCGCCAACATTATTGCCTATCGGCGTGAGTGCCCCCACGCCGGTCACGACAACACGTTTAAGAGCCATAGCAGGTATCTGTAGTCGTAGAAGTCTTGGTTGGAAACAACAAACAATTAGTGATTGGCGCACCACCGTGCCACGACGGCACAGCCGGTCTTCCGCCAATCACTAACCGCCCCCTGCCCTGCCCCCGAAGGGGTGCCTCGCGGCGCGGGCAGCGGCGCAGGGTCACTGCTGCTTCTTGCTCTCCTCGATGAATGCGATGGCGTCGCCGACGGTGACAATCTTCTCGGCAGCTTCGTCGGGAATCGTGAGGTTGAACTCCTTCTCAAGCTCCATGATCAGCTCAACAGTGTCGAGCGAATCGGCGCCGAGGTCGTTGGTGAAGCTGGCTTCGGGAACGACTTGACTCTCTTCCACACTGAGTTTCTCGGTAATAATGCTGACGACTTTGGTTGCAATTTCATTCATTTTCCTCTGATTTTAAGGTTAAAAACTGGCTGCAAAGTAACGAAAAATATCTCATATAACAACAAATTTTAACACTTCGCAATACACCATGACCACATATTCGACTATTAATCAGTGTCATATAATTTAATATTTTTTAACTTAAGGAATGATTTTCAGCACCGCAAACCGCACTTCGGCAGCCCGCGCGGGTCATTTTTCGCGCCCACGCCCACCCATGCGGGAGCCGTCACAGCGCCGCCAGGCGGGCACAAAAGCCGCCTGTTTTGCGATTGATGTCCGATTGTTCTTCGATTGTTCTTCGATGCATAATCGAAGAACAATCGGAGAACAATCGAAGAACAATCGAAGAACAGACGGTCTTTACATTGCCTTGATGGTTCGCACAGGCCTAAAAAGAAGCCCGGCCATAGGGTGGCTGGGCGTTGCTTGCCTGAGGATCCGCCAAGCGGTCAGAAACCCATGCCGAAGCGCTGCCAATAGCGCTCCTCGAGCTGGCGCCAAGCGCCGACGGCGTTGCCGTAGACGTGCTGCGTGTAGTTGTCGAGCCTGCGGCTGACGCGGCTGGCCTTTTTCTCTCTCATGCAGGCACTTTCCAGCGCTTCAAGCCCACGGATGGCGTCGGACTCGAGCCGCAGCACCTCGGCCATGTGCCCTTCCTTGGTGGCCTGCCACTGCACGGTGGCCAGCTTGTTGGCGCGGCGGAACTGCCAGAGGGCGGCGTCGGCGTTGTAGCGCTTCTGCCCGCACATGCTGTAGGCCTCGGGGAGGGTGGTAGTGCCGCAGAATATGGGTATGCGGGGGCTCTGGCCGGGATTGTCGAGCGCCATCCAGCAGACACCGCCGACGGCGTCGGGCAACCAGTCGCGCAACTGCGCCACAAAGGAGTAACTGCACCACGCCACGCTGACCGTGCGCCGGAAGTCGACGGTGCCTGGGGCAATGAAGTTGAGGGTCTGCTGCATAGCGCCCGTGAGCCAGGGGTTGGCCACGGGGCTCGCCACCGTGTCGCCCTGCCGGTTCACGACCTTCAAGTTCCGGCACATGTCGAGCTCGGTGCCCTCGTATGTGGAGCGCAGCAGGCGCATCACGTCGCGCACATCGACATGCTCGTCGGGCTTCACGCTGAAGGGCAGCTCGGGCATGTCCATGGTGAGGTGGAGCGAGGGGGCGAGGCTGTTGAGGATGAACCACTCGCGCTCGCGGAAGTTCTTGCCCTGCGCGTAGTCGTCGTTGAAGGCCCGCCAGAAGACGAAGTCGCCCTCGCCGTCCCACAGGCCATTGCGCAGAGCCACCTGCTCAATGTTGTCGGAGCAGCGGAACCAGTTGTCGTCGCCCCTCCGCAACTGGCCGATGCGGGCTATGTTGGCGCTGACGGCCACGTGGTCGTCGGGCACACGCTGCGCGGCCCAGATGCCGCCGATGCAGCCCTTGCCACAGCCGAGTATCTCCATCTGCCACACCTCGCGGCGGTCGGCAATGGTTATGCACTCGCCACCGTCGCCGTAGCCATAGCGCTCGACGAGGGAAGCAATGAGGTCGATGGCCTGGCGTGCCGTGCTGCAGCGCATCAAGGCCAATCGCTCAAGCTCCTCAATCAGGAACCACCCCTCGGGGTTGCGCAGGGTGTCGGGGCCGCCGAAGGTGGTCTCGCCGATGGCCAGCTGGCACTCGTTGAGGCAGGGATAGGCGGTGTTGAGGTAGGCAAAGGTGGCCTCGGGCAGGTCGATATAGCCCACGGTGCGCACGCCGGTGGTGTCGTCGCGGTGGGTGGTGTGCATTGTTCCCTTGCGCACCTCGTGGGTGCGGCCTTTCCTGGCCTTCTGCGCGGGCTCGACGCTCATCCACGTGCGGTAGCGGCCGTCGCAGGTGTGCGAGGTGATGACGCTGCCGTCGGTCGAAGCATATTTGCCCACCATTATCGAGGTGCAGCTTTCGCGCTGGCTGAACTGCGCCGAGGCCAGCAGCGGCAGCAGGGCTGCCATTAGGGTAAGAAGTCTTCTCATTGTGATTGGGTGTTGATGGAATGCTTGGCGGGGTTGTCCTTGGCGGCCAGCAGGCCGCAGGCGGCCTCGATGTCCTGCCCGCGCGAGGCGCGCAGCGTGCAGACCACCCCATGCTGCTCAAGGCTGCGCTGGAAAGCCGCGATGGCCTGCGGAGAAGAGGGAAGGTAGTCGTCGCGCCGCACCCCCTCGTGGAAGCGGATGAGGTTCACCCTGCAAGGCAGCCCCCTCAAGGCGGAGGCAAGCCGGGCGGCATGGCGCGGGGTGTCGTTGACGCCGTCAATCATGGTGTATTCGAAGGTGAGCCTTCGCTGGCCTGACCAGTCGTAGCCCCGCAACAGCCCGAGCACCTCGGCCAGCGGCCAGGCACGCTCGACGGGCATCATGGCGGCGCGGCCCTCCGGGTCGGCGTTGTGCAGGCTTACGGCCAGGTGGCATCGGCTCTCCTCGACAAAGCGGCGCAGTGCGGGCAGCACGCCCACAGTGCTGACGGTAATGCGCTTCGGGCTCCATCCAAGACCCCAGTCGGCGGTGAGCGCGGCAGTGGCGGCAAGCACGGCGTCGAGGTTGTCCATAGGCTCGCCCATGCCCATGAAGACCACATTGGTGATGAGGTCGTATTCCGGCAGGCTGAGAAGCTGGTTGAGGATCTCGCCCGCGGTGAGCGAGCAGAGGAAGCCCATGGTTCCGGTCATGCAGAAACGGCATCCCATACGACAGCCGGCCTGCGACGAGAGGCAGAGCGTTGCCCGGTCGCCGTCGGGGATGAATACCGCCTCGACGCAGTGGCCTGCGGTGGTGCGGAAGAGGTACTTGCGCGTGCCGTCGGACGATGAGGCCACCGACAGCGGCTCGCCGCGCCCGATGAAAGCCACCTCGGCCAGGCGGCTCCGCGAGGCAAGGCTGAGGTTGGTCATGGCATCAATACTGCCCACACGCTTCTTGTAGAGCCAGTCGCAGACCTGCGTCGCCGTGAAGCGCGGCATTCCCAGGCCAGCGCAAAGCTGCCGCAGCTGGTCGAGGCTCATGCCCAGCAGGTCGACCCTGCGGCTTCCGTCAGAAGTCCCACTCATAGCCTTCGTTCTCTATCTCCTGTTGGAAGTTGGCGCAGTCCATGTCGACAGGCTGCGACGGGCGCTCGAAGTCGCCACGGTAGAACTTGATGGCGGGGTCCTGATATATCTTCTGCATGTAGAGCGCGAATACCGGCAGAGCCATGGCAGCTCCCTGACCATAGGTCATGTTGCGGAAATGTATGCTGCGCAGCTCGCCGCCGGTCCACACGGCCGTGGCCAGCCTGGGGGTGATGCCCACAAACCAGCAGTCGGAGTTGTTCTGCGTGGTGCCAGTCTTGCCTGCAATGGCCGTGGAGTACTGGTTGAGCTTGTATTTGTAGTTGAGCCTCACGCCGGTGCCGCTCTGCACCACGCCCTTCATCAGTTCGAGCATCATGTAGGCCGTCTGCTCGTCGAGGGCCTCGTTGCGCTGAGGCGTGAACCTCTCGAGCACCATGCCCTTGCTGTCCTCGATGCGGGTGACGAATATCGGCTCCACATACTCGCCCTTGTTGGCGAAGGTAGCCATGGCTCCGGCCATTTCATACACGGTGATTTCCGGAGTGCCGACGGCGATGGCTGGCACAGCGTCGATGGGGCTGCGCACACCCATCTTGCGGGCTATGTTTATGACCTGCTCCGGCGAGCCCTGCTTCATAAGGTAGGCCGATACCCAGTTGACCGAATGCGCCAAAGCCCATTTGAGGGTCACCATCTCATCCTCGCGCTCGTGGGTGCTGTTCTTCGGACACCAGTCGGGCTGTCCCCACACCTCGAAACATACCTGTGAGTTGGGCACCTCGGTGCAGGGGAACATGCCAAGGTCCTGCAGTGCCATGGTGTAGACAAAAGGCTTGAAGGTGGAGCCCACCTGCCGGTGGCTCTGCACATTGTCGTACTTGAAGTAGCGGTAGTTGATGCCTCCCACATACGCCTTGACGTGGCCAGTGCCGGGCTCGACGCTCATTAGGCCGGCGTTGAGGAACTTCTTGTAGTAGAGCAGCGAGTCCCACGGCGACATCACGGTGTCGCGGTTGCCCTTCCAGGTGAATACTCGCATGGCCACCTTCTCGTCGAAACGGGCACGTATCTCCTTTTGGTTCAATCCCTCGGCCTTGAGAGCACGATAGCGGTCGCTGTTCTTCATGGCCTGCATAAGGAACTTGTCCTGCTGCTCCTTGCTGATGTCGCAGAACGGATTGCCCTTGCGGTTCTTCAGCTCACGCTCGAAGGCAGGCTGTATCTCCTTGCTGAAATGCTCGTGCACAGCCTGTTCGGCATAGCGCTGCATCCGGCTGTCGATGGTGGTGTATATCTTGAGTCCGTCGCGGTGCACGTCGTAGTATTCGCCGTCTTTCTTGCGGTGGTGCTTGCACCAGTCTTTCATATAGGTGCGCAGGTATTCGCGCAGATAGGTGGCCAGGCCGTCGTTATGGCTCTGTGGCGAATAGCGGGCCATGTTGATTGGCCGCTCGTGGTAGATTACATAGTCCTCATCATTGAGGTACCCATACTTGTTCATCTGCTGAAGCACGGTGTTGCGTCTGGCCAATGAGCGGTCGGGGTGCAGCACCGGGCTGTAGGTGGTTGGGGCTTTGAGCAAACCCACCAGCAGCGCGGCCTCGTCGACATCGAGCTCCGAGGGCGACTTGTCGAAGAATGTCTTTGCGGCTGTCTTGATGCCATAGGCGTTGCTGCCGAAATCAACGGTGTTGAGATACATTGCCAGTATCTCCTCCTTCGAGTAGTTGTGCTCCAGCTTCACGGCGACAACCCACTCCTTCAATTTCACGTATACCACGCCTATCTTCGAGCGGTTGCCGCGAGGGAAGAGGTTCTTGGCCAGCTGCTGTGTGATGGTGCTTCCGCCGCCCGACGAGCCGTGGCGGCCTATTACAGTTTTGAAAAGCACACGCACCAGGCTGCGGCTGTCGATGCCCGAATGCTTGAAGAAGCGGGCATCCTCCGTGGCAACCAGGGCATTGATGAGGTTGGGCGAGATCTGGTCGTAGGTTACATTGCTGCGATTTTCCAGGCCGATGAAACCCAGCACCTCGCCGTCAGCGCTGATGACCTCCGACGCTTGCAGCGAGCGCGGGTTCTCAAGCTCCTCAAACGAGGGCATGAAGCCCAGCCAGCCCATGCTGAGGAAGGTGAAGAAAAGTATCACCGCCACCCAAAGCCCACCGAATACAAGCCACGCCACCCGTGCCGGACGGCGGCCTTGCCTTGTTTTTTTCCTATTGCCCATACTGTTGTGTCATATTGCTGTACTCTATGCGCAAACCCACGTTGCGCAAGCCGGTTATCGCGCTGTCGCGCATTCCGTTGGCCAGGCTGAAGGTGTAGCGGCCTTCCATCGGGAACCGCGCGTTGCGGCGGAAGTAATAGCGGGCGTCGACGTAGCGGCCCGTGCGCCTGCCAAGCGGACGGCCGGCAGGGTCGAAGAGCGGGAACTCCAGCGTGTCGGCCGACCATGTGCCGTCGGGGAAGGTGGTGTGGAGGAAGAAGAAGGTGTTGGAATAGGGATAGCTGATGGTGTTGCGGACCCCTATCAGGAAATTGTACACCTGGTTGGTGTCGTCCACGTCGACCACAAAATCCACCCCGTCGCCGGGCAGCCATCCGTGCTCGTCAATGTCGGCCTGGCGGTCGTAGAAAACGCCGCCGTCACACGAGGCCATGCAGAGCGCCGCCACCAATGCCAACAGTTGTGCCGTCCTTCGAGCCATCATTCCTTACGGTCGCGATTGTTGCCGCGCCGGCCTTCGCCCTCGCGGCGGTTCGGGTTCTGCCTGCGCTCGGCGCGGGGCTGGCGCTGGCGGCCCTGCTCGCCGTCCTGGCGCGGGGCTCGGTCAGCCTGCTCGCCTTGCGGCTTGCGCTCGGGGCGCCCCTGACGGTCGGCGCGGTTGCGGTCGGGCCTGCGGTCGGCCCGGTCGTTGCGCTGGCGCTGGTGGCGGTCCTGGCCTCGGCGGTCGCCGTCGGCCTGCTTGCGCGGACGCTCCTCGCCCACCACACCGTTGCCGCCTTCCATTAGGCGCTGCATCTCACGCTCCACCTCCTCGCCGGTGCTCTCCTGCTCAAGCGCGCTGGTCGACATCAGTTCCACCTGGAACTCCTCCATAGTCTCGGGGTATTCCTGCCGCTGGTTCATCTCCAGCAGCTCCTTCACCTTCTCAGCACGCAGGGCGATGAGGTCGTTCTCGCCCTCGTAGGCATACCACATCACGCCACGGAAAACGTCGGTCTTCTTGTAGAGCGCGAGGCCTTTCTTGAAGCGTATGGCCTTGCCCGCCGGCGGGAAGTTCTTCATGGCGTCGGCATAGACCTCATACTCGAAGTTGAGGCAGCACTTGAGTTTTCCACACTGCCCGGCCAGTTTCTGAGGGTTGGGCATGATCTGCTGCATCTTGGCGGCGCCGGTGGTGACGCTCTTGAAGGTGGTGAGCCAGGTGGAGCAGCACAACTCGCGCCCGCACGTGCCCAGTCCGCCCACCTTGCCAGCCTCCTGACGCACACCAATCTGCTTCATTTCGACCCTCACACGGAACTCCTCGGCCAGCACCTTGATGAGCTCGCGGAAGTCGACGCGCGCGTCGGCGGTGTAGTAGAATATGGCCTTCGACTGGTCGCCCTGGAACTCGACATCGTTCACCTTCATCTCCAGCCCCATGTCGGCAACAATGCGGCGGGTGCGTATAAGAGCCTCGTGCTCAAGCTTGAGTGCGCCCTCCCAACGCTCTATGTCATTCTCTTTAGCACGGCGGAAGACGCGCTTTATCTGCTCTGAGTCGGGGTTAATGCGGTGCTTGCGCATCTGCAGGCGGCACAGCTCGCCGGTGAGGCACACAATGCCGATGTCGTGGCCGGGCTGCCCCTCGACCGCCACCACGTCGCCCTCGGTCAGCTCAAGGCCGTCGGGCAGGCGGTAGAAGTCCTTGTGGTTGTTCTTGAAGCGCACCTCGACGCACTCGAACTGGCGCTCGCCGCCACGGCGAATGCCGTTCATCCAGTTGGTCGAGGTCACCTTCGAGCAGCACTGCCGCTCGGTCTGCGCCACCGGCACATAGCACTTCGGGCAACGGCGGCAGCCGCGGCTCAGGAAGAGCGGCTCCTCGTAGCGCTCCCACGGAATGTCGGGGTCGGGGTCGAGGTATGGGTCGGAGGCGGTCTCCTCCGGGCGGAACTCCTCTGCCTCCGGGTTCTCGCGCTCCACGCGCTGCTTCTTCTGCTCGCGGGCCTTGCGCCGCTCGAGCATGAAAGCCTCAATATCCTCGGCGCTGGCCACGATCTCCTCGTCGTCGGGCAGGCTGGCGGCCTGCGTGTCGGGCGGCTGCGGCAGCCTCTCGCCGCCGTCTGCTGCGGCGGCACGCGCCTTGGGGGTCTTATTCTCGTCTGTCATCTTGCTGTGTTATCGTTTTTTCAGTGCCTTGCTCATGCTGAACGACAGCTCCATCAGCGCCAGCTTGGCGTAGGCGTTGCGCTCGATGGCGTGCTGCGCGTCGTTGAGGGCATCGCACACTAGTTCTATGTTGTTGGCGGTTATCATGCCGGGGAAGAGGGAGTCGAAGCGGTCGTCGCCCGAGCCTATCGTCACGGGCACCCCGGCCGCGGTGTGCAGGAAGCACTCGCGCATCACCTCCTGCGCATAGGCCAGCATCTGCGCCAGCTGCTGGCGGTCGAGCGCCGCCATCTTGTCGACCTGCGCCGAGAGCTCCTTCATCTTCAGCTTGAAGAGCAGCCGCAGCCAGTCGACCAGCATCGGGGCATACTGCGCGGCCAGGCCGGGCATGTCGGCAGCCGTGTCGCGCGGTGCCAGCCTGACGGTCTGCACACGGCTCTCGATGGTGGGCAGCAGCTGACGGTCGCCGCCGTCGACCATCAGGATGATGGTGCCGGGCAGGGGCTCCTCCAGCGTCTTCAGCAGCTCGTTGGCCGCCGTGGGGTTCATGCGGGCGGCGTGCCATATGAGCATCATGCGCCAGCCGCCCTCGTAGCTTTTCATGGCCAGGCGGCGCACGATGTTGGCCGAGTCGGTGGCACGTATCATCGACGTGCTGACGCTGCCCTTGAGGCTTTGGTTGAACTCGTCGAGGGTGCCGCGCGCCCCGGTGGCCAGCACAAAGTCGCGGAACTCGGCCTGGTAGTCGTCCGCGCTCACCGACGGCGAGCCGTTGGCGGGGCTGGGGAAGACAAAGCCCAGGTCGGGATGCTGCAGCGAGGCTATCTTTCTGCAGCTCGGACACTGTCCGCACGAGTCGGCGCGCAGGTCGCCGCCCTCATGGTGGCGCCGGTCGGTGCAGCAAAGGTACTGCAGGTAGGCCAGCGCCAGCTGCAGGCTGCCCTCACGCTCGTCGCCCACAATGCGCTGCGCGTGGCTCACCCTGCCGCTGTCGACCGTGGCCGTCAGCCGGTTGATCACTTCTCGCTGTCCCTCAATGTCTTGAAACCTCATTTAACTACATTTTAACTTGCAAAGATACGCACTTTTTCCGAAACCGCGAAAATAATTTGCAAGCGCACTGGTTTTCAGCCCACGCGCAGCCAGCCAGGCACCCTCCGCATGGCGCGACGGCGCCATCCTTCCGCCATCGAGGCGTCAGGGCCGCCTGTTCTGCGATTGATGTCCGATTGTTCTTCGATTGTTCTCCGATTCAAAATCGAAGAACAATCGAAGAACAATCGGAGAACAATCGAAGAACAGACGGTGTTGGTACGGACTTGATGCCGTTTCAAATTGGTTTTCAGTAACATACAGCACAATATCATCATAAGCGACTGTGTATCAAAACATAGAGGTTACAACACCGTGGCCATGACACGGCGGATGGAGGACGACGGGCGGTGCAACTTTTTTTTTGCCAGTTAATGGACTTTTTGTAAATTTGCCGCTTCAACATTCTGCAATGAAACGCACATTACTACTGGTAATCATGACTTTGGGACTTGCGGCGCAGGCGCAGCAGGGCACCGTCAAGGGGCGTGTGGCCGACGCCCGCACCGGCGACAACATTGAGTATGCCACCGTGGCGCTGCTCTCGCCGGCCGACTCGTCAATCAAGTCCGGCACGCTGACCGAGAGCAACGGCACGTTCAGCCTCCGCGCCCCCTATGGGCGCTATCTGGTGAGGATAACGTTCATTGGATATGAGCCTTACTACCTGCCGCGCACCGTGGTGCTCGACGCCGACCACCCCACAGCCAACCTGGGCAAGGTGAGCGTCAGCCCGCAGGCCACGGTGATGGAGGCCGTGGAGGTGGTGGCCGAGCGCTCGATGGTGGAATACCAGCTCGACAAGCGCGTGGTGAATGTGGACAAGAACATAGTGGCGGGCGGCGGCACCGCCAGCGACGTGCTGGAGCAGGTGCCGAGCGTGGCGGTAGACAACGACGGCAACGTGACGCTGCGCGGCTCGACCAACGTGAAGGTGCTCGTCAACGGGCGCCCGAGCGAGCTGCTGGCCAGCGACCTGGCCACCCTGCTGGAGCAGATACCGGCCTCGACGGTGGAGAACATCGAGGTGATCACCAACCCCTCGGCCAAGTACGACCCCGAGGGCATGAGCGGCATCATCAACATCAAGCTCAAGGACCGCACGGCGGGCGCCCTGGGGCTCAACGGCGTGGCCAACCTCAACGTTGGGGCGCCGCTGCCCTTCCTCATACCCGACGAGCTGCCCTCGTTCATACCCACCGCCATGGGCAACATCAGCCTCAACTACAGCACCAAGAGGTGGAACTTCAGCCTCAACGCCGACGCCGGGCTGCGCCAATGGTCGTCGCGCAGCGAGAGCGACATAGCGCGCAAGCAGAACGGCCATGTCAACTCGCACGACTCGCTGCGCGAGAGCAGCGTCAACCCCAACCGCATGGGCAGCGTGAAGGCGGGCGTGGAGTACATCATCGACTCCACAAGCTCGGTGCTTGTGAGCTACCAGCTGCGCGGCGGCATCCGCTCGCGCCGCGCCACCGTGAACAGCACCGACCTCCTCACCAACGGCTACTACAACTACACCCAGCGCGACAGCAACGACAACGACCATCGCAACCAGGTGGTCAACCTGCGCTACGACAAGCGATTCGCGAAGTCCGAGCAGGCCCTCTCGGCCGACGTGTCGTTCAGCTGGCGCAACGGCGGTGGCAGCGGCTGGCAGGAGCAGTCGTACCCCGACGCCTTCGCGGCCAACGAGCGCTACTACATCCGCGAGACGGAGCGCGTGAACAACGGCCAGGACCTCAACATCCAGCTCAACTACACACACCCCTTCAGCGAAGCGCTGAAGATGGAGACGGGCTATGAGGGGCGCGTGCGCTGGAGCGACCAGACGTACAACTACTGGTACACGCGCTACGTGTATGGCGGCACGCTGCAGCGCGAGGCCGACGTGAACTCGAACATGCAGTATGACTACCGCCAGCAGACGCACGCCGTCTACGCCACACTGGCCTGGAAGATGAACGAGAAGATGTCGGCACAGGCCGGGCTGCGGGGTGAATACTGGACGGTGCACGGCGTGGACCACCTTCACCCCAACCAGGCGCCCATCGACAAGGACCGCCCGGAGGTCTACCCCACCCTGCACGCCAGCTACCAGATCAACCAGGAGCAGAGCCTGCAGCTGAGCTACAGCCGCCGGGTGCGCCGCCCGCACATGTGGGATCTCAACCCTTACCTCGACGTGCGCCAGGGCATGGAGATGGGCTTCGGCAACCCGGGGCTCGACCCGGAGTTCACCAACGCCTTCGAACTGTCGTACAACTACGGCTTCAAACAGACTAACATCTTCGGCTCGGCCTATTTCCGGCAGACGAACAACATGATGACCCGCTACGGCTTCGTGTGGGACGCCACGACGGCAGCCCACTACGCCCCCTGGATAATCTACAACAGCGAGTATGACGGCTACTGGGCATCAACGTGGCAGAACCTCAACCAGGGCATCAACTACGGCGTGGAGGTCATCGTTGACCAGCAGATCAACAGGTGGTGGAAGGTAAACGTAAGCATCAACGCCTTCGACAGCTACATTGAGCCCACAGAGCTGATAGACGAGGAGTCGAGCCACATGTTCCGCGTCGACGCCAAGCTGAACTCATACATGACTCTGCCACACGACTGGACCGTGCAGCTCTCGGCGCAATACCGCTCGCCCTTCGAGGACCTTCAGACCAAGATGCGCGCCAGCTACTGGGCCGACCTGGCGGTGAAGAAGGATGTGCTCGACCACCGAGGAACTGTGAGCCTGCGCGTGAGCGACGTCTTCTGCACCGGCGGCTGGGGGCACAGCACACACAACAGCCAGCTTGACCGCGAGTTCCGCGCACGACGCATTAGTCCCGTGGTGACCCTGGGCTTCTCGTGGAAGATCAACAACGGCCTCCGCCAGCGCCCGCAGGCACAGATGGACATGGACGAAGGCGGCGAGGGCGGTGAATACTGACGAGAGGACAGCAAACAAACGTTAAACCTCAAATAACACACACTTATGAAAATGAGACGCATTTTTCTGGCCGCAATGGCCATGGCGGCACTGGTCGTCACCAGCTGCAGCAAAGGGATTGACCTTGAGAAGACGCAGTGGGGCTACTCCAAGGACATCGATATCTCGGCCGAGCTGCTCGCCGAGGCCGAAGGCGACCCCGAAGACATTGCCAACCTCCAAGAGATCATTGACATGATGGGCGGCAAGTTCATCGTGGCCGCCAACCTCACCCTCGACTTCAAGACGGCCACAACGGGGGTGTTCACCACAGCCATGAGACCCAAGAATATAGACAAGCTGCCGGAGTGGATGCAGGAAATCTTCAACGGGGAGTACGACTGGTCGGAAGACGAGGAGTTCACCTACACCTTCAGCGACAACTCCGGCAACATCGACTTCTCCGACGAGAAGGTGGACATCGACTACGACAAGAGCAGCAAGGAGCTCATAGTGAACGTAACCAGCGAGGAGGAAACGCCAGAATACATCTACTTTATTGGCGAGGGAAGATCGATAGCCTTCAAGCAGAAGTAAACACAAAAGCCTGGTAACAAACAAGCAACCGGCGCATCGGCTTTCCGCGATGCGCCGGTTGCCTTTTTCACAATTGCGCTACAGCCCGAAGTCTTGCTTGAGCCGGCGTGTGAAGACAACGGCGCCGTCGCTGTTGAGGTGCGTGCCATCGCGGAACATGGTGTCGCTGCCGAAGTCGGGGTCGGACAAATAGGAGCGATAGTCGAAAGGCACCTGACTGTGTGCGCTGTCGATAATGCCCGCCACACGGTCCATCTCGGCCTGCGTCACCCACACGCGGTAGGACGGGGCAAAAGGCGCGCTCACCACAATGAGCCTGACACCATGGTCGCGGCATACCTGCCCTATTTTTATGAGGCTTGGCAGCAACTCGTTGTTTTGGGAGCACTGTCTCCAATAGGGAGAGTTGCCCTCATATCGAATGCTCTGCGGCTCGAATCCAAGCAGAGCAGTGTCAATATCCGTGGCAGACTCCAGAAAGGTGCGCGAGTGGAGGAAAAGGAGCATGTCTTCCAGCGTGGGGCGGGTTGACCACAGGTTGAAGTAATGGCCATACAAGAGCCTCTTCTCACGAACAGACAGCTTATCAAATGAAAACCACTCCATATCGTGCGACAACGGCATAATCACCGTCTGCAGTTTAGGCATCTGCGGCACAAAGTGTTCGAGCAGCATCAAGGAATAGGACATTGCCGTGCCGTGTATGGCAAGATTGAAACAGCTATCGGCCAATTGTGCGGGGATGACTCCATTCATCATGTGGCTGTGACCCACCACAAGCGTCTTGATGTCAGCCTTATGGCGTTGCATGTAGTCCGCCTTGTAGCTATAGGCACAGTTTTTCCGGACTATGAGCAACGTGAGCACTGCTGCCAGGGCGGCAAAGAGCAGGGCGGTGATTGCGGCTGTGCGGACAAATTGCTTCATCGGTAGGGATGTTAGAACTGGAAGTAAATAAACGCCTTGTTCAAGCCACTGAAGAACACTACGGCATGCAGGGCCACGGCGTAGAGCAGGAGACGCGCCCACAGAGGCTTGATCAGACTGTCCAAACCATGCAGCCCATGCTCGCGTGTACGCTGCAACCACTCCACCACCAGCATTACCAGTACGGCAACCGAGGCCTGGCGAATGTCGCTGTTGGTAAATATCCGCAGCAGTCCGGCCAAAGCATCGGGGTGCAGCATCGACACAAAGAAAGCCTTGCAGCTGGGCAGTCCAGTGGCGCGGAATATCACCCAGCCTGCTGTAACCAGGGCGAAGGTCAGCGTCATCTGCCCCAACTCGCGCCACGAGGGCAGCAGACGTCCCTCGGCCACGGTGCCGGTGTGGCGGCGGTTGCGGCCCAACAGTATCAACGGCAGAAACAGGCAGGCATGATAGAAGCCCCAGGCAATGAATGTCCAGTTTGCCCCATGCCACAGTCCGCTAACAAGGAAGATAATGAATGTATTGCGCACAACCTTCCATTTGCCCACACGGCTTCCGCCAAGAGGGATGTAAAGGTAGTCGCGGAACCAGGTGGTGAGCGAAATGTGCCAGCGCCTCCAAAACTCGGCAATGTCACGGCTGAAGTAGGGAGTGCGGAAGTTCTGCATCAACCTAATACCAAACAACCTGGCAGTACCGATGGCGATGTCGCTGTAGCCGCTGAAGTCGCCGTAGATTTGGAACGTGAACAGCAACGCGGCAATCAGGTGGTCGGCCGGGCTGCCGCCGCCACCAAACACCGTGTCGGCAATGCTCGCACAATTGTCAGCCACCACCATCTTCTTGAACAGCCCCCAGAGTATCTGCCAGCACCCGTCGACAGCCATGGCACAGTCGAATGTGCGCTTGTGCTGGAACTGCGGAAGCAGGCTGGTGGCACGTTCTATCGGCCCTGCCACCAGCTGCGGAAAGAAACTAATGTAGGCAAAAAAAGCCACGACATCACGCGTGGGCTCGATGCGCTGGTGGTACACGTCGATGCTGTAGCTCAACGCCTGAAAGGTGTAGAAAGAGATTCCAACAGGCAGCGCCAGCCGCAGCATAAAGGCATCGCTCTCAACGTGAAGCAACTGAGCCAACTCGGCAGCAAAGAAGTCATAGTACTTGAACAAGCCGAGGATAGCGAGGTTGACGGCGATGTTGCCCCAAAGAGCCAGACGGCTTACCACAGTATGTCTGCCACCCGGTGCCGGTTTGATGGCCAGGCCAGTAAGCCATGAGCAGGCAGAGGTGAAGGCAATGAGGGAAAGAAAACGCCAGTCCCACCATCCGTAGAAAACATACGAAGCCACAAGCACCAGCATGTTCTGCCAGCGCAGGCGGCCTTGCAAAAGCCAGTAAAAAGCGAATACCAGCGGTAGGAAAATCGCAAACTCGATACTCGTGAACGTCATCGTCCAACCGCTATTTCTTGATGTAGGACAGGAAGTCGAGGTCGATGCTCAACGAGATGAACGGTTTTAGCAGCCATGCTTTTGCCGTGACGTCGTCAATACTCTCGCCGTGAACCAATATGTCTCCACTCTCGCGGTCGTTAGCCAACACTTGGTATTCAGCCACATTGAAGCCAGCCGTCAAATAAAAGAAGTCCACGAAGCGAAAGCTTGCCCCAACATAGAAGTTCTTGAAGAGATTGCTGCCGCCAAAGCCCACATAGAGCCCCAGGTCGTAGGCGAAGTCCTGGTCGAACTTTGGTATCTCGCCCGACTTTGTCTGGTAGCTTTTGTTGAAATATCGGGTCAAGTCCCACAGCATGACGGAAGCACCGGTGACATAGTCGAACTCTATGTTGCCCGCATTGCGGTTGGCAATGTGGCGGTCGCCATTTGCGTCGAGGCGAATCTCCCAGGCCGGGGTTCGGTAAAAGCGCATGGCCACACCCTGTATCGGGCGCACCTTTTTCTTTCGGTTGGTGGCCACGGCCACCTTCTCTTCTGCCGTTCTGGCACGCTCGGCCAGGTACTTGTTGGCCTCCTCCTTGCGCACATTCTCCAGTTCGGCGATGCGTACCAAGGCGCGCAGCGAGTCGACCACGCGGATGTAATAGTTGCGCTCAGCCTCAATCTTCTCCTTGTCCACACCGCTGGCAGAGAGTATCTCACGATAGAACACCTCCTTCTCTTGCAGGGCTTTGAGGGCTGCGGTGTCGGCCACACGCACGGTCAACGTGTCGACACGCCACAGGTGGACAGTGTCGACACGATACTGCACCACGGTGTCGAGCCGCAGGACGTAGACAGTGTCGTGTATCGTTTCCCACGTGCCAATGCCTGCCTCGGCCACGGTGTCGGCCGGTAGCAGGGTGAGCACTATGGTATCTTGCGCCTTGGCCAGCAATGAAGCCAGGCACAGAAACAGTGGCAACAGTCGCTTCATCGCAGCACGTCGATTAACTGATCCACTGTTAGCGTCTGCTGCGTGCCGTCGGCCATGTTCTTCAGTGCCACAGTGCCGTCCCTCATCTCGCTCTCACCCACAAAGGCCACATAGGGAATACCCTTGCGATTGGCGTAGTCCATCTGCTTCTTCAGCTTGGCCGAGTCGGGATAGACCAGCGTGGCGACGCCTGCGCGGCGCAGCCTGTGGGCGAAGAGCTCGCAGTGCCTGCGCTCCTCTGTGCCGAAGTTGACGAACATCACCCTTGCCGACTGCTCCAGGTCTGGACTGAATAGTTGCAGCTCGTTGAGAACATCGTAGATGCGGTCAGCGCCGAAAGAGATGCCCACACCGCTCACACCCGGCATTCCAAAAATGCCAGTGAGGTTGTCGTATCGTCCTCCACCACATATACTGCCCATCTGCACATCCTTGGCCTTCACCTCGAAGATGGCTCCCGTGTAGTAGTTCAGGCCGCGGGCAAGTGTCAAATCCAGCTCCACCTCGCAACCGAGGTCGAACATGGAAATGAGGTCAAACAGCTCAGCAGTCTCCTCGACACCCTTCACTCCGACGTCAATACCATCAAACATGCGGCGCAGGCTGTCAAGCTTCTGCTGCGTGCCACCGCCCAGCGCAAACACCGGGTCGAGGGCGGCAATCTGCTCCTCGCCGAGGCCGCGCTCGCGAAGCTCGGCACGCACGCCGTCGATGCCTATCTTGTCGAGTTTGTCGATAGCCACAGTGATGTCGACCAGCTTGCCGGGAGCGCCAATCATCTCGGCTATGCCAGCCAGGATCTTGCGGTTGTTGATTTTGACCACCACACCGATTAAAAGGCGGCAGAACACCTCGTCAATCATCTGCACCAGTTCCAGCTCGCCCAGCAGCGAGTCGGAGCCCACAATGTCGGCGTCGCACTGATAGAACTCGCGGTAGCGGCCCTTCTGCGGGCGGTCGGCACGCCACACGGGCTGCAGCTGGTAGCGGCGGAAAGGCAGTGCCAATTGCTCACGGTGCTGCACCACAAAACGGGCAAACGGCACCGTAAGGTCGTAGCGCAAGCCGCGCTCACAGATTTGCGGCGCCACCCGATGGTAGTCGTCGCTGAAGTCCACGCCCTTCATGAAGTCGCCGCTGTTGAGCACCTTGAAGAGCAGTTTGTCGCCTTCCTCGCCATACTTGCCCATCAGCGTGGACAGGTTCTCTATCGAGGGTGTCTCGATGGGCTCGAAGGCGTAGGTGCGGAAAACTCCGCGAATAGTGTCGAAGATGTAGTTGCGACGAGCCATCTCTGAGGGCATGAAGTCGCGGGTGCCTTTAGGAATGGAGCATTTGATGTTGGCCATGATGTAACAGGTTGCAGTTGGGGTGGATTATTGCAGGGCCAGCCTGGTTAGGGTGGAACGGCCCGCGTTGTCAGTAAGTTTCACAAAGTAGATGCCACGCGGCAGCGTGCCGACGTCAACGGTGGCGCGGCCACCGGCAGTCCTTGCCGTGGCCACTTCGCGCCCTTGCATGTCGATGAGGCTCACACTTGCGCCGTCGCAACCAGCGGCCTCAACGGTGACGGTGGTCGTGGCGGGGTTTGGACGCAGGCTCACACCAAGCGGGCGCACAGCGCCGATGCCCAGCGTGTCCTCCGGCGTTTCCGGTTTGGGCACAGAGTCGAAGTAGGCAGTGCAGACGGTGTTGGAGGTGATGACAAAGGCATAGGGGTTGTCGACCACATCGAAGGTGCTGCTGTCGGTCTTCACCGTCCAGTGGTTGAACACGTAGCCGCTGCGCGGAGTGGCGAGCACACTCACCTCGCTTTCCTCAAGGTAGGAGCCGTTGCCTGAGGCTATGCCCATGGTCTTGTCGGCGCTCTCCGATGTCAGCTTGTAGAACACCGGCTCCACGTATTCCACCACGGCCTTGATCATCCACGAATAGGGGTTGCCGAGGTCAGCCATGGCATGGTGCCAATCGGAGCCGTTCTCGCTCACCCAATCGCTGTTGGCGTTGCCAGTGAACTTGCACGAGGCTGCCGGGTAGCCGTTGTCACCAGGGGCAGAAAGCACTATCCACAGCGGCTCGCCAGGGTCAATGCTGACGCCCTTGCCCAGCGAGAGCGTGTGCCAGCCGGTGGCGTTCACGGTGTCAGCAACGGCAAGCAACTCCGACTGCGGAGCGCCAGTGCCGCCCTGCATTATCTTCACCTCATAAGCGGCCGGGGCGTCGACATAGAACTGCACTGCCTTCACCTTGTTGCGTATGCCCAGCGTCGTCGGTGGCAGCATGATGCCCCACTCGAACTGGTGGTTATTGTAGTACCAGCCTTGGTCGAACTTCTCGGTTCCGCAGTACGACAGCGTGTCGCCCTGCTGGAAGAAAGTGCCGTCGGTGAGCCCGCGAATCATGAACGAGAAGCCCTTCCAGCCGCCATAGCTCATGCTGTTGCCGCTGCAGAGGCCATAGTTGTTGCCGCAGCCGTAGGTCACAGCGGCGGGGTATTTCGAGCCGTCGGCCTGCAGCTCAATCCAGAGGTCGAGCGATGGGTCGAGAGCCAGCATACTGTCGAGCGTGGCCGTGTACCACTGGTTGATGTCGTTTTGCCCTATCGTCACGCCCGACGAGTAGATGAGCGTCGACGGCGAGGTGGTGCCGGTGTGCAGCATGACGGTGTAGTTGCCAGCGGCGCAGGCATAGAACTCCACGGCCCGCAGGCGGCGCCCGGCCTCTATGGCCGACGACGGAATGCGTATGCCCCAGCGGTAGGTGCCCTGCGTGCCCAACGACGAGATGCGGTGGCCATTGGCGCAGTAGCCGAGCGTGTCGTGGCTGAGGGGCTCGAAGACAGCCTCGAAGCCGTAGTCGCCACCGTTCAGCACCATGCCGCGCGGGTTGTAGCGCGCGCCGTCGCTCCAGCCCTTGAAGCGGTAGCCCGAGTTGGCGCTGGCATAGAGCTCAACGGCGTCGCCCTGCGAGTAGCTGCCGCCGCCGCTCACCACGCCGCCGGCAGTGGCGCTCACGCTCACCGTGCCGCCGCCGCCCCAGTTGGTGTCGGGCTCAATGCCGAAGAGCACCGCGTTCTGGAGGTTGTAACTCGACTCCGAGTTGCCGCCGATGCCGCTGGTCGAGGGGTCGAGGCCGCCCATGGGGAAATAGCCGTCGTTTGAGCCGCCCCAGCCCCAGTTGATGTGGAACATGCCGCTTTGGTTGTAGCCGTCGCACACAAACGAGTGGCCCGCCGAGGCGCTGCGCCCGGAGAAGAGCAACGGCCGGCCGGCCTCAAGCTCGTCGCGAAGCAACCCATCCCACGTGTCGGGGTCGAAGTCCTCGCGCCCAAGCACGTAGAGCAGCGGGCTGTACTTGAAGTAGCGCATCAGCGAGGTCTGCGTCGACGCGTCGATCTCGCCGCGCGTGTTGTAGTTCTGCGCCGAGCTGCCGCCGTAGTAGCTCAAGCCGTAGTTCATCTCGTCGGCCACACCCACGTGGTATATCAGCGTCGCCACAGCCTCAATCTGCGCCGACGTGCTGCTGTAGCCCAGCTGGTTGGGCATGTTAGCCCAGTCGTAGCCCGTCTGTCCGAAGTCGGCGCTCAGAGTGCCGTACTTCGAGTGGGTGTAGCTGTGGCTGCTGTAGCCCGTGTCGGGGTGGTTGTGGTACTTCATTATCTGCGCCGTGGCCGTGGCCACACAGCCCGCCACGACGCGGCGGTTGTAGTAGCTCGACTCCTGGTTGTCCTCCGGACAGAGGTTGTTGTAGCGCGGAGCCTGGTCCCACTTGGTGGTCATGAGCGGGGCCACCTGTGCCGTCAGCGGCTCGGGGGGCATCACTCCGCCGTCAAGCATGACCCACTCGTCGGCCACCGCCTGCACACGGCTCGAGCCCAGACCCAGCCTGCCCCTCTGCACAGCGCGGTCGCGGGCGCCGGCAATCTGCGCCTCGTAGCCGCGAAACCAGTCGGCAACATGGTCGGGCATGGCCTCGCAGCGGAAAGGACTGTCGAGCGAATAGCCCAGTATGGGGCGTACGCAGTCGTCCGCGCTCACCAGCACAAAATTGTCGCCGCCGGTGGTCAGCACGTAGAAAAGCGTGAAGGGCGTCTTGGCCGTGACATCAACCAAAACGGCATCCTTCGGCAGGCCGTGGGCACGCATGAATGTGGTGCCGACGCGCACCGCCGTGGCACGGTCCACCGGATTTGCCTGCACAGCCAACGCAGCCAGCAGAGCGAAAACAAGGGCTATTATGCTCTTTTTCATAATGTTGTTTGTTTACAAACCAAAATTACCAGCGGCAAAGTTAGATATTTTTTCGCACGTGAACAAATAAAAGTGGCCGATCTCGACAAAATCATTCCCATTTGGCGCCCGGTTGTCGCCATGGCACTCTTCCGCCACCGCAGACCCAACAATACAGCCGCACCCTGCCCACCAGCAGCCAAGCCGCTGACAATCACTTGTCAACACCTGCTCAACGCCTACACATCGCCTACAAAAGTAGTAGTTGACAAGGCGATGAGTAGGCTTTGGGTAGGAGTTGAGTAGGAGTTGGTCTTGCCTTTGGCTTGATTTACAACCATTTACATGTTGCATTTCTACACCCTGCATATTCAGTCACGAACAACCACGTTATCAGCAAATTACACTTTTCCATCCACCCCACCCTCCCTTCGGCCACGGCAGCCACGGCTTGTAGCTCCGCACGGTAGCTTTTTCACATTTTTTTTGCGGGTTGAAAGAATTTTGCTATCTTCGCTGTGCGTAAGGTCTGCCGACGGCACACCTCAAAAAATTGATTAACAAAGGAATAAAACGTATGAAATACAATCGAGTGCTTCTGAAATTGAGCGGCGAGTCGCTCATGGGCCAACAAAGTTACGGCATCGACCCCAAGATGCTCGCGCAGTACGCCGCCGACATCAAGGCCGTTGTCGAGCGCGGGGTGCAGGTGGGCATCGTCATCGGTGGCGGAAACATCTTCCGCGGCCTCACCGGAGCCGCGTCGGGCATGGACAGGGTGCAGGGCGACTACATGGGAATGATGGCGACCCTCATCAACAGCATGGCCCTGCAGGCCGAGCTTGAGAAACAGGGGCTTAAGACCGAGCTGCTGGCAGGCATGGCCATCGAGCCGATATGCAAGGCCATGAGCCGCCGCCGCGCCGTGGAGGCCATGGAGGCCGGGCGCGTGGTCATCATCGGCGGCGGCACTGGCAACCCCTTCTTCACCACCGACACAGCCTCGACCCTGCGCGCCGTGGAGGTGCAGGCCGACGTAATCCTCAAGGGCACACGCGTGGACGGCGTCTACACCGCCGACCCCGAGAAGGATCCCACAGCCACCAAGTACGAGCGGCTGGGCTACAGCGAGGCTCTTGAAAAGAAACTCAAGATAATGGACCTCACGGCATTCGCACTGGCCGAGAGCAACAGTCTGCCCATCTACGTGTTCGACATGAACCGTCCGGGCAACCTGCTCCGCGTGGTGGAGGGCGAGGACGTGGGCACCCTCATCGACTGAACAACAAACAACAACGCCAATATGAACGATTTATCGAAAGCCTGCCTCGACGAGGCACGCACCAGCATGAAGAGCTCGCTCAGCTTCCTGGAGAAAGAGCTGGCAAAAATCAGGGCCGGCAAGGCCAATCCCGGTATGCTCGACGGCGTGAAAGTCGACTACTACGGCACGCCGACCGAGATAAGCCAGGTGGCAAACATCAACACACCCGACGCTCGCAGCATCGTCATCCAGCCTTGGGAGAAGACCCTCGTCGGCGCCATCAACAAGGCTATCCTCGACGCCAACCTCGGCTTCACGCCGCGCCATGAGGGCGACATACTGCGCATCGTGATTCCGCCGCTCACCGAGGAGCGCCGCCGCGAGCTGTGCAAGGCCGCCAAAACCGAGGTGGAGAACGCCAAGGTCAATGTGCGCAACGTGCGCCGCAAGGTGATGGACGAGGTGAAGAAGCTTAAAGACAAGGCCGTGCCCGAAGACGAGGTGAAGCAGGTCGAGAAAGAGTTGCAAGACATCACCGACAAGAACATAGCCGAGGCCGACAAGATATACGCCGCCAAGGAGAAGGAAATCATGTCTATCTGACACAGAAGACCGATGCATCCGAGCATTGTGCGGCTCGAAAGCGTCGAGTCGACCAACTTCTACTGTGAAGCCCTCGACCTCGCTACGGTCGGGGACTTCACCTGCTTTTGGGCCATGGAGCAGACTGCAGGCGTGGGGCAACGCGGCAGCACATGGGTCAGCGCGCCAGGAATGAACCTGACGTTCAGCCTGGTGTTGAAACCCACCTTTTTGGATGCGGCGGCGCAGTTCAAGCTCACGCAGACCCTCTCGCTCGGCGTGGCCGACTTCCTCGACGGCCTGTCACTGCCGCAGCAAGTGGCCATCAAGTGGCCAAACGACATCTATGTGGGCGACAGGAAGATTTGCGGCATCCTGGTGAGCAACCGGATAATGCACAACCGGCTGTCGCACAGCATCTGCGGCATGGGGATGAACGTCAACCAGACCAGCTTCCCCTCGTGGGTGCCCAACCCCGTGTCGCTGGCTATGCTCACCAATCACCACCACAGCCTGGAATCCACGCTCGACGCGATGCTGCGCAGCATCGCGCATCGCTACGACGACTTGCGGCAAGGCATCGGCATGGACGAAGAATACCACCGGCGGCTGCTGCGCTTCGGCACAGAGGCAAGCTACATCTGCCACGGCGAAAACCTGCGCGCCACAATAACCGGCACCGACGCATTCGGGCGGCTGCTCCTGAAAGCCGACGACGGAAGGGCGCTGCGATGCGAGGTGAAGGAAATCAAGTATATTTAGGCAAATCGGGCAACTGGCGGAGCTCGCGCCGCTCGAAGTCGACCATGACGGCCACCTGCTGGTCGCCATTGGTCAGCAACAGGTAGGGCACATGCAGGGCAGTGTTGTAGCGGCACGCCTGGTCGCACACCTTCTGCGTTATCGCAACCCCGCGGCGCTTGCACTCCACGATGATGAGCGGATTGCCCTCGGCAGTGTATACAACGATGTCGCAGCGCCGCGTCAGACCGTTGACACTGATGGTGCCCTCCACCTGCATCAGCCCCAGCGGGTAGCCAAGCCTGAAATGGAGCATGGCTATGGTCTGCTGGCGCACCTCCTCCTCGGGGGTCAACGCCACGCGACGGCGTCGCACCGGGTCGAATATCTGACTGTTGTCCATGCTGTTGCTCATTGCTCGCGAAATCTTTCCACTGCTGCAAAGTTACGAGTTTCCGGCCAAACGGCAAAATAAATCTTGCCCCTGTACGCCAACAGTCCGCAGATATTTCGCGGCAATTGAAAAAATGTTCGTACATTTGCATTCTCAATTCACACAAGCGCTATGAGCCACAAGACTGCGATAAAAGTGTATGAGATAGCCTCTTATGTGCTGATTCTCGGTGCCACGGCTATCTATTTTTGGATGAAACAGCAGGGGCTTTCGCTCACCATGCTGCTTCTTGCGCTGGCCATCTTCTGCCGCTGGATGATGGACCGCCACCGCTACAAGAGTTGTGAGGAGGAGAACGACAGCCTGCGCGACGACCTGCGCCGCCTCACGCTCCTGCTCGCCGAAGAGAAGAAAAAGAACAACAACAAACAATAAATCACAATCATTTCATTATGGCAACAACCACCGACATCAAGAACGGACTTTGCATCAACTTCAACAACGACATCTACACCATCGTAGAGTTCCTCCACGTCAAGCCGGGCAAAGGTGCCGCCTTCGTGCGCACCAAGATGCGCAGCGTGAAGACAGGCCGTATGCTGGAGAACACCTTCCCCAGCGGAGCCAAGATTGACATCGTGCGCGTGGAGCGCCGCCCCTACACCTACCTCTACAAGGAGGGCGACATGCACGTCTTCATGCACACCGAGACCTACGAGCAAATCTACATCCCCGAGCAGATCATCAACGCGCCGCAGTTCCTCAAGGACGGCCAGTACGTCGAAATCACCGTCGAGGCCGACACCGAGACCCCCCTCACCTGCGAGCTGCCTCCGTTCATCGAGACCGTGGTGACCTACACCGAGCCGGGCTTTGCCGGCAACACCGCCACCAACGCCATGAAGGACGCCACCGTCGAGCCTGGCGTGCAGGTGCGCGTGCCGCTGTTCATCAAGGAAGGCGAGCGCATCAAAGTCGACACCCGCACGGGCGAATACTCTGAGCGCATCAAGTAAAAGTCACGGCTTGTGAGAAAGACCCTCATCCTGGCAGCCTGCCTGCTCGCGCTGGCAGGCTGCACGCGTAAACAACAGCCCGCCCCAGGCACCACGCGAACAGACTACACCACCATTCAGGCACCGGCCTTCGACCCCGACTCGGCCATGGCCTACGCCGCGGCGCAGGTGGCATTCGGCCACCGGGTACCCGGCAGCCAGGCATGGCAACGGTGCGGATTGTGGCTCGAAAGCCAGCTGCGCCGCTGGTGCGACACCGTGGTGACGCAACCCTTCCAATGCCGCCTGTGGGACGGCAGCAGTATGCCGGGGCGCAACATCATCGGCTCCATCAACCCCCAGGCCAGCCAGCGAGTGCTGCTGGCGGCGCACTGGGACAGCCGCAGCTGGGCCGACCACGACCCGCAGCCCTCGCTGCGCCACAACCCGGTGCCGGGCGCAAACGACGGTGCCTCGGGGGTGGCCGTGCTGCTCGAGGTGGCCAGGGCCATGGCCTCGATGCGACCGTCGGCGGGCATCGACATCATCTTCTTCGACGTCGAGGACCAGGGCGTGGCCGAATGGAGCGACATCTACGACGAGCACTCGTGGTGCAAAGGCGCGCAATATTGGGCCGAGACACCGCACGTGCCCTACTATCGCGCCGTGTACGGCGTACTGCTCGACATGGTGGGATGCCCCGAACCCCGCTTCACAAAAGAATACGTGAGCTGCCAGTTTGCCCCAGGGCTGACCGACAAGCTGTGGAGCTGCGCCGCCGCGCTGGGCTACAGCAACATCTTCGTAGACCAAAAGAGCGACCCCATACTCGACGACCACCTCTACGTCAACGAGAAAGCCGGCATACCGATGGCCGACATCGTGCAGAACTCGCCAACCACCAGTTTTTTCACCCACTGGCACACCACGCACGACGACGTCCAGTCGCTGCGCCGCGAGAGCCTTGAGGCCGTGGGACGGGTGGTGCTGACAACCATCTACGCCGACTTCCCGCCACGCCAGCAATGACACGCCACTCCACCACAGCCGCCCTCTTGCTGCTGGCCGCCTTGCTTGCCGCCGGCTGCAAGGGAGAGCGTTGCGACACCCCCTTCGGCGAGGGCGGCGAGCTGGACCTGCTGCAGCCCGACTTTTTCGGCATTTACAACACCCCCGGCGCCACACTTGCGGTGAACCGGGGGCACAAGGGAATATTGGTACACTGCGTCAACTTGGGTGAATACGTGGCCTTCGACTGCGCCTGCCCGGTGTGCCACGACGTGCGCCTTCTGCCCGACGACAACACTGCCGCCACGCTGCTCGCCTGCCCCGTATGCTCGTCAAGCTACGACCTCTTCTTCGGCAGCCCCATGCCGGGCTCGGCAGGCCCATGCCCCCTCTACCAGTACGAGGCACGATGCATGGGGCACACCCTGATTATCTACTGACCGGAACCCTGCCAGCAAGCCGTTGGTACCGTATTAACGCCGTCTGTTCTTCGATTGTTCTCCGATTGTTCTTCGATTGTTCTTCGATTTAATATCGAAGAACAATCGAAGAACAATCGGAGAACAATCGAAGAACAGACGGCGTTGACAGCGTCCTGAAGCAGTCTGCCAGCGACAGGTCAGTTGTAGGCGTGCAGGCCGCCGAGCACCATGTTTACACCAAAATAGGTGATGGCCACACTGAAGAAGGCCAGCGCGCAGTAGATGAAGAACGACCTGTCGCGGCGAAGCACACCGCTGTGCAGGGGGACGGCGTAGATAATCAGCGTGATCAGCGCCCAAACCTCCTTGGGGTCCCACGACCAGTAGTTGCCCCACGACACGTTGGCCCACACCGCACCTATGGCTATGCCAAGCGCGAGCAGGAACACTGCCGGGTAGAGCAGCAGGCTGACGGTCCGCCGGTAGTCGCCGCCTCGGGCTGCCAGGCCGGCCACGCTGAAGAGCATCACAAAGAAGAAAAGTGCGTAGGATGCCATCACCACGGCCACGTGGGCCGTGAGCAGAGGCGAGTTGAGCACCGGCATGAGGTTGGTCACCGGCGGGTTGCTGCCGCTCATCATGGCCACCAGCTGGCAGAAGCCCAGCGCCAGCATACCGGTGGGCACAGCCATGCCGCTGCGCTTGGAAAGCGCGAGCGCAAGCACACCGATGCCGAGCGACATGAGGTTCATGCTGTCGAAGCCGCCTGCCATCGGCACATGCCCACCAACAATCCAGCGCAGCACAAAGATGACTGCCAGGTAGATGGTTACCAGCGCCAGCCACACCGTGCAGGCCACGCCAACCCAGCGCGGCAGACGGCGGCGGCGCGACTGGGCAAAGAGCGACATAGCGAAGACGACAAGACCGAGCGTGATGCTGGCCATGGCCAGCCAGCGGCCAGTGGTGAGCGAGTTGTAGAGCCGCTCGGCGCGCGTGCGGCGCGAGAAAGCCCCATCAGTGAGCAGGGGCACGCGTGCCGACTGGTATTCGCACACCTTCTTGAACACCCGCTCCAGCTCGTCCCAGTCGCCAAGCACTACCAGTTCCTGGCAGTAGCCAAGCGAGCGGCGCACAAAGATGTACTCGTCGTCGGGTATGCCGGTGGGAAGGACGTCGTGCTGGCCATACCAGCCAATCTCACCATCATCGGCCACAGGGAACATCTTCAGCATCTTGCCGCTGAGCAATCCCTGCACGAGGGCGGTCTTCTCGGTGGCGGCGCGGACGTTCTTGCCCATGGCCGCGCTTTGGCTGACACCTTTGAGGAAGGCCAGCTGCGACACCGACGCGTGCCGTGGCACACTCACCTCGCGGCCGTCGATGCTCCACACGCCGCTGCCTTTCACCTTGACAGCGGGCTCGTCCACCCAGTCCTGATAGAAGAAAAGGTAGCCCGCCAACACCTGCTCGGAGGTGAGTCCGTGGTAGGTGGCCTTGCCGGTGATCTTGGTGGTGAAGTCTTTTGCCAGCGTCTGCAAGGGGCAAAGACGCCCCTTGTACATCACCATGACCCGGCCCATCTGCTCTGCCGTGGCACGCGGCAGGGTTGGCGCTGTGGCGTTTGCCGCAAGCGGAAGGGCAAGTATTGCCGCCACTGCCGTGTCGCGAAGCAGACGGCGGTAGGGCGACTTGCTGCCGACTATGGCCAGCAGCAGCCCGGCCAGCAGCATGGCCATGCCGCAGTAGGCCACAGGTATGCCCCAAGGGTCGTGGTTGACGGTGAGCGTCGACGTGCCGCCGGCATCGTAGCCCGACTGGTAGAAGCGGTAGCCACGGTGGCGCAGGATGTGGTTCATCGACACCTCGTGCTCGGTGCCCTCCACCACGACGCGGCTCACAAAGTCCATCGGGGTGCGGGTGCCCTCGTAGGCAAGCACCTCGAATGACTTCAGTTCCACGCTGAACGGCAGGCTCCACACCTTGCCGTCGTCAGCCGTGAACTCGCTGCACGGCACACCGGGCGCAAGCGACATCTGCCCCCGCTGCGCAGTCCATGTCGTCAAGCCGCCGCCCAGCAGGATGACGGGTACCGACAGGTGGATGAGCAACAGGTCGGCGCGTTTCCACATGCGCCCCATGAACAGGCTCAGCAGCGCGCCCAGCCCCACGAGGGCCAGCAGCAGCGCGAACCACCATTGGCCGTAGAGGCTTGTGCCTGGCGACAATTTCTCAACAACAGTGGCGACGGCCAGAACGGTCGCCGCCACTGCTACTAACACTAATCTTGCTTTTTTCATTTCCCGTTAAATGGCGTCGATGAACTTCACCACGGCGTCGCGGTCAGCCTTCGACAGCTTGTAGAAGTTTCTGAACGAAGGCAGCGCGTCGCTACCGGGGCAGCCATGCCATATAATGGCTTCCAGCGTGTTGCGCGCACGGCAGTCGTGCAGGCGGTCACTGTGGCCGGAACATATCTGCGCCAGGCCGCGCCCCCAAAGCGGGGTGGTGCGGCACCAACCGGTGCGTATGTCGTTGGGCATGTTGAGGCGGTGCTGCACAAAGTCGCTGTATGGCCATATCTTCTGGTGCGGATAGCGCGGCAGGCGGCTGTCGCCGTCAACGAAGAAGCCGGTGGGGTCGGTGAAGTTGTCGTCGCCGGTCTCCCAGCTGGGGCGGTGGCAGTAGGCGCAGCCCATCTCGCGGAAGAGCTTGCGTCCGCGCTGTACCGTGCTGTCGGACAGGTTGCGGGCTGCCGGGACAGCCAGTCCGCGGTGCCACACCATGAAGTTCACATAGTCCTGATCGCTCATCTCAGCGGGAAGGTCCTTGCCCATGAGGTAGTTGTATATATCCTCCTCCACGGTGGCGCCCTCGTTCTTCCACTCGGGGAAGTATTCGTAGAAGGCAGCCTGCACGGCGGGATCCTGCGAGGCGGTACGCGAGTAGGCCTCGGTGATGTAGTGCGACCGCTTGTTGCTGCGGGTGACGTTGGTAATGTTCCAGATGGCATTGCTGCCTGGAGCATCCTGCAGGGGGCCGCGGCTGAGGGCGTAGGTGAAGCGCCTGGGGTGGCGCGTGCCGGGGTAATAGCCGCTCTCTGCCCAGTCGTTGCCAGCCCATATGGCGGGGTTCAGGTTCACACCTGCGGCGGCCTCCTTGGCATACTGCGCCTTGAGCGAGTCGTCAGGTATGGCGTCGATAAGGCCCGTGCCATAGATGCCGATGGTGCTTTCCAGGCGGAAGCCCAGCGTGCTGTAGGGGTTGGCCAGCGGCGCATAGAAGGCGTTCTCATCGATGGTAAGCTCAGGATAGATGAGGCTGAAGGTCTCGCCGTCGGGGAATTTGTTGCCGAACTCGGGCAGCTGGTAATCCCTCCACGACAGGTGGATGCCGCTCTCCTCAATCGGGTTGGGGAAGGGTGCCACACCACGCGTCTGCGGCATACCGGTGACCGAGGGCTCGTATGGGTAGCCAGCGGCCTCGTCGTCCTTGTATACCACCAGCAGGTAGCCGTTGCCCCAGTCGTCGGCATTGTAGCGCTCCATGCGGCGGCCATGGCCATAGCCGGGGTGGCAGATCTCGCATGAATTGCGCACATAGACCGGCCCCAGGCCGTTGAAGGGCTTGCTGTCCACGGTTATGGTGTGCTCGAAGAAGAACTCACCGTACTTGAACTCGTTGACCATTCCTGCCTGCTCCACCGCCGGCGTGGGGTCCTCGTAGGCCGAGGCACTGCGGTTGAAGGTGGTGCCCAGCAGGCCGCCTGCATAGGTCTCCTCCTCAACGCCCTCGGCAGGCTTGGGGCTGTCGGGAGTGTCGTCCGGGCCACAGGAGGCCAAGGAGCCAGCCATCAGAATGGCTGCGGCTGCATAACACAGTCTTTTCATCAATATTTGTTTTTAGTTGTTGCTGATCGCGTCGATCACCTCGTCGAGAACCTCCTCGAGCTCGGCACACGCATCCACGGCCTCACCGTTGCGGGCGTCCTTGAAGTTGTTGACAAACGGCGCGGGCATGTTGTCAATCTTGGCCAGCGCGTTGTCGATGGCGGCCACCACCTTGGCGTCGAGCGAGGCGTCGAGGCTCTTCACATAGCCCTGCAGCGACTTGCCGCTGTTGCGGCTGCCTTCAACACCGCCGTAGTAAACGTTCTGTATGCTGACGATGTTGTTGTGGAAGTCGGTTATCGACATGTGGCTGTAGGGGCTCTCGATGTAGGTCTCGTCGCCGAGGGCGTAGGCCGAGTTGATCTTTGACGAGCCTACCTCGTCGGCAATGTCGGCGCAGCCCTGCACGATGGCAATCAAGGCAGCCAGGCGGCTGACATAGGTGCTGCCAGCCTTGCCGGCGTTCTTCATGTTCTCGCCATAGCTGAAGTCGCCACCTGCCACGGTGTACTGCATCTCGATGTCCTCAAGCTTGTCGATGTGGCTCTTGGGGGCTGCGTCGCCGAGCCAGCCCACCTCGAGCTGGAAGCAGCGGTTGCGCAGGTCACCGGCCACGGCGGCCACATAGATCCACTGCGTGGCGCTGATCTGGTCCTTGGTCTTGGGCTGGCCGTTTTCGAAGAGGATGTATTCCAGGCCATGGAAGCCCAGCAGGGCGTTGCTCAGCAGCTCGCCAGCCTGCACGTCGCCGTCCTCACCGTCGAGCAGACCGAGCATGTCGCTGTTGTTCATCAGCGTGTTGAAGGCCGTGAGGTCGAGTGGCCAGCTGTCGATGTGGGGGTCTACGCCGAAGTCGCCGGCCGCACCGAAGAGGAAGGCCTCGCTCCGCTCCCACTGCTCGCGGGCAGCGAGGAAGAGGTCGCAGGCGTCCTTGATGCCCGCGTCGGTGGGTGTCTCCTTCAGCGAGGCGAGAGCCGAGGCCAGCGTCTCGGCCTTGGCGGCGAGGGCGGTGTAGGTGGGGGCTACAGTATGATCCACAAACTGTGCGGCCACCTCGGCGGCCTTCGCGTCGTCCGCGTCGGTTTCAACAGTTTTGTCCGAGCACGCCACAAAGCCCAGCGTGCATGAAGCTGCGGCAACTAATGCCAAAGTCTTGAAGTTCTTTTTCATTGTAATATAGTTGTTTATTGTTTATCTTTGCGTTCTCAATGCTTGAAATAGCCCGCCCACGTGACGCCCACGCCCACGAAAGGCTCGCTGTTGTACTGGTCGGCGAGCATCCTCACGCCCGCCTCGGCCTTGATCGACACCTCGGGCAGCGGGCGGAAGTTGACACCGCAGCTCACCACACGCCGCTCGCACCACTCCACGTCGGCCTGCCCCTCGGCGGGGATGAAGCTGTCGTAGTGGTCATAGCGGCCGAAGAGGAAGAGTCGCTGCCGCTTGCCGCTCCATGCCATGAGGTCCACCCCCGCCTCGAGGGCGTAGTCGTAGGCCGCGCTTCCCACAGTGGTGTGGGGGTAGGGGTTGCCGCTCATGGTGGTCTGGTTCTTGTTGTGGCTCGACACCAGCAGCGCGTCGGCCAGGAAACCGTAGTCGGCGTTGCCGCGCACCGTAAGGTAGCGGTTGCTGTATGCGAAGTCGAAGGCGCCGATGAGCACCGTGCCCTTCACGTCGGCATAGCGCGAGCGCTCGTCGGTCACGATGTCGTTGTTGAACGAGTTGCCCGCATAGCCGCTGACGCTCAGCCGCAGGCCGTCGACACCGCTCCAGTCAAGGCGCGCCGCAGCCGCCAGGTTGTTGCCCGGGCGGAACTCGTAGGGCGAGGCCGAGCCGTTGTGCACCCAGCCCGCATCGTTGAACATGAAGGAGTTGAGGCCGGGCAGAAGCTGCACCTCGTAGCGCCAGTCACCCGCGCGACCCCACAGGCTGACGCCCGTCTCATGCCACGTGCAGGGCATGATTGTGTTCTCGCCCTCCGGCCGGTAGACGGAGAAAAACTGCGTGGGCAGGTGCGAGTTGTTGGTCATGCCCACAGGCACCACAATGTGCCCGGCGCGGATGTTGAGGCACCTGCCAAAAGACTTCTGCAGCCAAAACTGCTCCAGGGCCACCTCGCCGCCGCGCTCTATCTCCTGCTCGAACTCGCCGGTCTCCTCGGTCTCCTTCTCCACGGCAGCCTCCACGCCGCCGTGCTCGAACTCTATCTCGGTGCCGATTGACCATCCGTGGCCGAAGTCGTAGCCCAGCATCACCACCGCGTGCGGCATGTCGAAGCGCCCGTAGCCCTTGGCGTCGGCATAGCGGTCGGCGTGAGAGTAGCGGAACACATTGTCGGAGTAGAAGTGGCGGCTGTAAACAGCCTCGCCGTAGCCGCCCACCGTGAGGCGCTGCTGACGGGGCACAGTGTCGTCCTGCGCCGCAGCCACAGTGGTGGCAGCAAGTGCCAAAACCACGTAAAGAGTTGTAAGTTTGCCGTTTCTGTGCATAGTTATCATTAAGTTTGCGGCTGCAAAGTTACACCATTTCCCACGCACCGGGCCATAACCATTAGTGGTGATTGTGCGGCAATGCCCTTGTGGCTGCCGCGAAAAGCCGCCCCCGGGCCGCCTGTTTTCCGATTGATGTCCGATTGTTCTCCGATTGTTCTTCGATACAAAATCGAAGAACAATCGAAGAACAATCGGAGAACAATCGAAGAACAGACGGCGTTGACATTGCCCCGGTATTGTTTCCCGCTGGTTTACAACATCATACAGCATCACCCAAACCACAAGTGTTTGTAAGCCAGGCAGTAATACCGACTCACGGTGGAGGAGCCGTTCCAAAACTTTTTCGTAATTTTGCGCCGCGAATTACTACATCCTGACGGCATGATTACAACCGGAAACCTCCGCCAAACCCTGGCCGCAATAGGCTTCACCGAGACAGCCAAAGGCCTGTTCACCAAGGTCTACCATCACTTCAACCATGCCGAGCTGCGTGTGGACTTCAACAGCAGGCAGATAATCTATCCCGAAGGGCATGGCCTGCGCGTGAACGACCGCACCAGCAGCGGCAACTTCGACCACGCGGAGAACTTCGTGGTGCTCGAATGCGTGACCCGGCTGCTCGACAAGGGCTACCGCCCCGAACACATAGAGCTTGAGAAGCGCTGGCAGCTGGGACACAACGCCTCGGGCGGCAAGGCCGACATCTGCGTGATGGACGAGCGGGGCGACTCCATGCTTCTCATCATAGAGTGCAAGCAGGCCGGACGCTGCTACAGCGAGGCACTGGCCAGGATGCGCGAGGACGGCGGCCAGCTCTTCTCCTACTGGCAGCAGGAGCGCAGCACGCAATGGCTCGCCCTCTACTGCTCCGACTTCAAGGATGGCGCCGTGCACTACGAGAACGCCATCGTCAAGTGCACCGACGACAACAACATTCTCATGCTGGCGGAGAAGGACCGCCAGCAGCCCACCTACCGGCGTGCCCGCACTGCGGAGGAGCTGGTCACCACGTGGAAGGAGACGTATTCGCAAAGCCTCCACGCCGACATCGTCTTCGCCAGCGACACGGTGGCCTACCGCATCGGCATACGCCCACTGCTCAAGAAGGACCTGCGCGACTTCTCGCCAGCCGACGGAATAGTGAACCGCTTCGAGGAGATACTGCGCCACAACAACGTGAGCGACAAGGAGAACGCCTTCAACCGCCTGGTGGCGCTATTCATTTGCAAACTGGTCGACGAGATGCAGAAGGGCGACCAGGACGAGGTCGACTTCCAGTACAAGGTGGGCACCGACACCTACGAAAGCTTGCAGGACCGCCTGCAGCGGCTGCACCAGAAAGGAATGCGCGACTTCATGCAAGAGGAGGTGAACTACGTGGACGACGGCTATGCCGAGCGGGTGTTCAGCCAGTATGCCCCGGCCAGGCGGCGCAAGGCGGTGGAGGACCTGCGCGCCACGCTGCGCATACTGAAGTACTACACCAACAACGACTTCACCTTCAAGGACGTGCACAACGAGGAGCTCTTCTACCAGAACGGCAAGGTGCTGGTTGAGGTGGTGCAGCTCTTCGAGAAGTTCCGCATAGTCTACCCAGCCAAACACCAGTTCCTCGGCGACCTCTTCGAGCAGCTGCTCAACAAGGGCTTCAAGCAGAACGAGGGGCAGTTTTTCACCCCGATGCCCATCACCCGTTTCATCTGGGATTGCATACCGCTCGACAAGGTATGCCTCACCGCCGAGGGCTACCGCCTGCCGCGGGTGATAGACTACGCCTGCGGGGCAGGCCATTTCCTGACCGAGGCGGTCGAGGCCGTCGACGCCTATTTCCGCGCCAAGGGCTGCGAGGGGCAGGTGCGTGACAACCTGTGGGTGGAGAGGCACATCTTCGGCGTGGAGAAGGACTACCGGCTTGCACGCGTGGCCAAGGTGTGCCTCTACATGAACGGGGCCGGCAAGGGGCAGATAGTGTTCGGCGACGGACTGGAGCAATACCGCGACAAGGGCGTCAGCAACGGCACCTTCGACATTCTCGTGGCCAACCCGCCCTATTCGGTCGACTCCTTCAAGCCTCACCTGAAGCTGAAAGACAACAACTTCGGGCTGCTGGCCAAGATCAGCAACGACGGCAGCGAGATAGAGACCCTCTTCGTGGAGCGAATAGCGCAACTGCTGCAGCCCAAAGGCGTGGCAGCTGTGGTGCTGCCCTCATCGTTACTGAGCAACGACAAGGGCAGCTACACCGCCGCCCGCGAGGAGCTGCTGGAGCACTTTCTCATACGCGCTGTGGCGCAGTTCGGCAGCAAGACATTCGGCGCCACGGGCACCAACACGGTGGTGCTGTTTCTTGAAAAATACGACGAGCCGCCACGGCGCATGGAGCAGGTGAAAGACTCTGTCGAGGCCATCCTCGCGGGCAACGTGAGCGACGAATGGGAAGACCGCGCCATACTGGACGCCTACCTGCAGAAGATACAGGTTGCCGCGCCGGACTACGATGACTTCACCAGACGGCGGCTGCGGCTCGACCAGCTGGAGGCCATACCCTACTTCGCCGCACACGTAGCCCAGTTCCTCGCCTCAACCAGGCTGCGCGATCTGCAAAAAACGCAGCGATACCGGCGGCTGGACAAGGAGCGGCAGGAGGCAGAGACGCTGAGCCTGTTCTACTCCACACAACTGCAGTGCGAGCGCGAAAAGCTCTACTACTTCGCGCTTGTATACCACCAAAGAACTCTCATCATCACAGCTCCCGACAAGAATGACGAGCAGCAGCGGTTCCTCGGCTACACATGGAGCAACCGTCGCGGCAACGAGGGCATACGAATCATCACTCCCGGTGGTATGCTCTACAACGACGCCGACCGCCTCGCTTCCGGCACACTGGCCGCCGCAGTACGCCGGGTGTACAGCGACTTGCAGCCCGACACTCCTGAACGCGAGCGTTTCTACACCTTCACCCGACTACAAGACATGATTGACTTCACGCGCCCCGACTTCAACAAAGCAATAAAACTCACGCCGGAAAAGAAGTCTTTGATCAAAAGCAAATATCCCCTGGTAGCGCTTGGCGGCCCTGACGGTGTGTGTGAGATCCGAATTGGAGGAACCCCGGCAAGGGCAAATGCCAGTTACTTCACAGGCAACAATCTATGGGTGTCGATAGCCGAAATGAAAGGGCAGACCATCACCGACACAAAGGAGAAGATAACCGACGAGGCTGTAAGGCACTCAAATGTCAAACTTGTACCCAAAGGGACGACCCTTTTAAGTTTCAAGCTGTCAATAGGGAAGACCGCAATAGCAGGGGCAGACCTATACACAAACGAGGCAATAGCCGCACTGATACCGAAAGACACCAGCGTCGTTTCCAACGAGTATCTGTTCAATGTCTTCAACAGCGGCTTGATCAACCTGAATAACGTAGGAAACAAAGCATTCGGAAAGAGTCTGAACAGCACCTATCTGAACAACGAGGTAAAAATACCCTTGCCTCCTATTAACATTCAGCAACAGATTGTGGATGAGTGCCAGAAGGTTGACGAGGACTATAATTCCTCGCGCATGACGGTTGAAGAATACAGGAGCAAGATTGCCAAAGTGTTTGAGGACCTCGAAGTAATAGCCCGCAGCGGCGCAGCGTCTGCGGGGGGGGGGCAAACTACTGAAAATAAGAGAGTTAACACAAGGCATTATTGGACTGAAAACCAAAGTGCCACAAGAGGGGATACTCCCGGAAGGAAAATACCCTGTAGTCACACAAGAGGCTGGCCTGCAGGTGTCAGGCTACACAAACATCGAAGCGCCCATCACCGATTTGCCCTTGATTGTGTTCGGTGACCACAGTTGTTCCTTCAAGTATTTGGACGTGCCATTTGTGCGCGGGGCAGACGGCACGCAACTGATGAAGTTCAACCACGACGTTGTGCTCACAAAATACATGTACTTCTATCTGCAAAACATTGAGATACACAATGCAGGAAAGTACGAGCGGCACTACAAATACCTAAAGGAGACCGAGGTGTACCTGCCGACAATGGCAGAGCAACAGAGGATAATAGCCCAAGTGGAGCAATACGAGGCCGTGGTGGCGAAAGCCCTGGCCGTGATGGCAGCCTGCCCCGCCCGCAGGAAACAGATACTGGATCGCTACCTTCAAGCATAGCAACCTTGCCTCTTCAATATGAGCCTAAATCGGCAAAAAGACTGAGAGCTTGTGCTTTGCGCATTTAGTTTGGCCATTCCGGGTTTTCTTCGTACATTTGCAAAACGGCTGCGAGGGTACAGCCAAATAACTTCAAATGATTTCATGAAATGGAACTGACAGCAAAAATCTACGTGGCCGGGCACCGTGGCATGGTCGGCTCGGCCATCGTGCGTGAATTGGACAGGCAGGGGTATCGCAACATAATAACCCGGACTCACCGCGAGCTCGACCTCACACGACAGGACGAGGTGGAGCGGTTTTTCGCCGAGGAAGAGCCCGAATACGTCTTCCTGGCGGCGGCGAAGGTGGGTGGCATTGTGGCAAACCAAAGCGCACTGGCCGACTTCATGTATGAGAACATGATCATGGAGATGAACGTAATCCACGCGGCCTGGCAGAACGGATGCAAGAAGTTGGAGTTTCTTGGCAGCAGTTGCATCTATCCACGCATGGCGCCGCAGCCCATGAAGGAGGGCTGCCTGCTGACCGGCGAGTTGGAAAAGACCAACGAGGCCTACGCCTTGGCAAAGATATCGGGGTTGAAATATTGCGAGTTCCTCAACCGGCAATATGGCACAGACTACATATCGGTCATGCCTACAAACCTTTACGGACCAAACGACAACTACCATCCGGAGCATTCGCATGTGCTTCCAGCACTCATACGCCGCTTCCACGAGGCAAAGCTGGCCGGGACGGAAGAGGTTGTGTGCTGGGGCGACGGGTCGCCTCTCCGCGAATTCCTCTACGTGGACGACCTGGCCAACCTGTGCGTCTATCTGATGAACAACTACAGCGGCAACGAGACAGTCAATGCCGGCACAGGCAAGGAGATTACAATCAAAGAGTTGTCAGAGCTGGTGGCAAGAATTGTGGGCTACAGTGGCACCATCAAGTGGGACACCTCGCGCCCCAACGGCACACCGAGGAAACTGCTCGATGTGAGCAAAGCCAAAGAGCTCGGGTGGACGTACAAGACAGAGCTTGAGGAGGGTCTGCGGCTGGCATACAATGATTTCCTGACAAATCCCACGCGTGCAGAGAGATAAACGCGTACCCAAAAGGAGGCGGGTGGTTTTGCCAATAGCAAGGCCACCCGCTTTCTTCAGCCTACAATCATCATGTTCTCAGTGCTTCCAGACAACAAAGAGAAGATAAACCATCAGCCCAAGCAGTCCAAGCTGCAGCAGACCTGGTACGAAAATGCCCAAAAGGAGCGAAGCGCAGATAATCAGAGAAGCGCGCAGGGCAAGACGTTTGTCGGGAGGCAGTTGCTTGACACGTAGTTGCATACGCGTCCACCACTCACTGACACCACTCACCCGACGGCCATTGTCGTCGACGGTCTCGGCACGCGATGTCTGCAGTGGGCTCACCCTCACCTTGATGGACTTCGAGCCATGCTTGCCATCTTTCCATACTGTCACCGTAAGCTTGGTGCTGCCTTTTGACCGGTTCAGGCGGAAGCGTTTGCTGCCAGCAATTGGCAACTCTATGGCTGACGCTTTGTAGCCGTTGTCAATATTGAGCTCCACACGGTCGGCACCGGTGCAGTCCCACTTAATCTCTACGATATCGCCCTCGGTCACGGCCTTGCGGTCGACATCAAAAGTCATCTTGTTTCCCATATCTACTGCTTTTGCAAAATATGTGCCACAAATTACACGGAATACCTGCGGACAACCAGCCTCTCAACCCTAGAAGCCAGGCTTGCCCAGCAGACGGAACATGTTGTTTTTGTAAGCCTCCACACCTGGCTGGTTGAATGGGTTTACGCCAAGCATATATCCGCTCACACCACAAGCGAACTCGAAGAAGAATATCAACTGGCCAAGCGTATACTCATCTATCTTGTCTACAGTGATTTCAACAACAGGAACACCTCCGTCGACGTGAGCCTTCACAGTTCCATCGGCCGCACACTTGTTAATTTCTGACAAACGCCTGCACGCAAGATAGTTAAGACCATCCATATCGCTCTTGTCGATGGGCACGGAGACGCAATGCGACGACCTTTCGACCCGAAGCATGGTCTCCATCATCAGTCTCTCGCCCTCCTGGATGTACTGACCCATCGAGTGCAGGTCGGTTGTAATACTGATGCTGTGAGGCAGAAGTCCACGATGCAGCTTACCCTCGCTTTCACCATAAAGCTGCTTCCACCACTCAGCAAGATAGCGAAGGTTTGGCTGGCAGCCGACCAGCATTTCTACCTTTATTCCCCTGCGGTAAAGGGCATTACGCACAACGGCGTAAAGAAGTGCGGGATTATCTTGCAACGTATTGCACTCAAGGCATATTCGTCGCATATCACGCGCACCATCAAGCAATCTGTCTATATCAAAACCGGCCATTGCAATTGGCAACAGCCCCACTGGAGTCAGCACAGAGAATCGACCGCCGACATTGTCGGGTATGACGAATGAATGGTAGCCGGAATTGTTGGCCATATCGTGCAGAGCGCCACGCCGACCGTCGGTAATGGCGACTACACGTTCTGTCGCACATTTAGCACCATAACGCTTTACAAGGTTTTCCTTAAGAAGGCGGAACGCAACGGCCGGCTCGGTAGTGGTACCACTCTTTGAAATGACACACACCGTGTAGTCGACTTGTTCCAAGAAATTTAGCAGCTGATGATAATAATCCTCGGCAAGGGTGTGACCGGCATAGACGATATATGGGCGGACACCACGCACTGCGTCGACAGCAGCAAACTCGTCCTGCAAAGCCTCAATAACCATCCTCGCTCCAAGATAGGAGCCTCCAATGCCAACAACAACCATGACGCTACCCAACTTTGCCAAACGGGCAACCTCTAACCTTATATGCTGCAACGACTCAGCGTTGATGATTGCCGGAAGGTCGACCCAACCAAGATACTCACACCCTTCTGCGTCGGCATGGAGGAGATGCTCTCGTGCAACCAAGGATTCCTGAAGCATTGCATCAAGCTCAAGCTGCGAAACCTTTTCCAAAACATGCTCGACAGAAACACTCAATCTTTCATTCATTTTGCTCTTCGATTGTTGATAAAATGTTCATTTATTTTGGCCGCAGTCGATGGAAACTAAAAATTTCTCGTCCTGTAACTGCAACATTTACGCTCAATTAACGTGGTGTGCAAAAAAATATTTTTCACAGTATGGGAAAAAGTTGTATCTTTGCAGTCCAAAGACGCGTTATGCGAAAGCAGAACAAAAAGAGTGTATACAAACTAAAACTTAAAAGATATGCTGAAAAAACTTATCAAAATGGGCGTTGTGATGTCGCTTTTGGTGACTTCCGTCAGCGCTTTTGCACAGAACACCGGCAAGGCAGAGTATCCTCGCTACAGTTTCTGGAGCAACTGGACCATCGGCGGTGGCATCAACTCCACTTGGGAGATGGCACAGAAAAGCGGCGGCCAGTGGCGTCGCTCCATCAACGGAGGTATGGATCTGTTTTTCATGCACAAGCAGAACCATGCCATCGACACCCGTTACCGCTTGAGTATGCCCACCTTCTGGCGTGGCCTCTCCGACGGCAAGTACGAGATGGCTCGCTACGCCACCATCACCGCAGACCTGATGTGGTCCATCACCAACGGCCTCAAGGGCTACGACCCCGACCGTCGCCACAGTTGGTACGCCTACGTCGGCTTCGGTCTCGGCATCATCAACCCCTCGTTCCTTGATGACGAAACCATCGAAAACACCCACTACGCTGACAAGTTCGGCCATGTAGCCCCCGCGCTCAACCTTGGCCTTGGCTACAGCCTCCGCTTCACTGAGAAGAGTTCCTTCTACGTCGAGGGAGAGATTTCGGCCAACGACATCCCCGATCCCACCAAAACATGGCAGGGCATTCTCCCCAACTGGGCAATGGTTCACGCCACCGCTCATCTTGGCTACATGTACTGCTTTGGTGTGACCGCTGCCGACCAGGCCGTGGCCGCCCAGAAGTCCATGCTCAATCAGGACAACTTTGGTGCACTCAACAGCCAGGTTGCAACTCTCGAGCAGCAGGTAGCCAACAGCAAGAACGAGGAGAAGAAGCTCCAGCGTCGCATCAACGAGCTTGAGCAGCAGCTTGCCGATGCCATGCGCAGCCAGAATGGCAAGGTCAACAGCGCCGCTGCCGACAGCCTGCAGCGCATCATCGACCAAATCAAGGCCGACCAACTTAATTTCTACGCCATGCCGTTCTCTGTGCAGTATGACGTGAACGAGTGGAAGGTCAGCGAAGAGGAGATGGACAAGATCAACGCTGTGGCTCGTGTCATGAAAGACAACAGCAACATCAAGATTTGTGTTGTTGGCTTCGCCGACTACACTGGCAGCGATGCCTACAACCTCAAGCTCTCCGAGCGCCGCGCCAACGAGGTGAAGCGCCTCCTCAAGAGCAAAGGCATCGCCGACGACCGCATCACCGTCGACTTCAAGGGTAAGAACGCCCCCTTCGGCGACGCCCAGTATGCCCTTAACCGCCGCGTCAGCTTCTATCGCGTGATTGAATAGTTGCTGTCCGGACAACAGAAAAGCGGGGTACTCGAACAAGAGTGCCCCGCTTATTCTTTTTGAGAAGAATCAATCGACTGATATTACGCGGCAGTCTACCCGACGGTTGTTTTGTCTACCTTCAACGGTGGAGTTATCCGCGACAGGCTGGGTCTCTCCATATCCGCGCCATTCCAGCCGCCTTCCATCAATACCATGCCGCAGCAAATAGTCCACGACAGCCTTCGCTCGCGCTTCCGACAACAGCCTATTATGCTCGGCCGTGCCATGGCTGTCGGTATGTCCCTGCACTTCTATACGCATGTCTGGATGAGTTTTCATAATGTCTACAAGCAAGTTTAACTCACGGAAAGACTGTGGCAGAAGGTCGCTTTTGTCGGTTTCAAACAAAATATTGCGCAACGTAAACACCTCTCCAACAGCCATTGGCACATCATTCTGTACTTGATGCACAGTGTCCGGACAATCAACGCAACGGACCTCTACATCATCAATATAGTAGTAAGCTCCTGGCAGCACCGTATTTCCACGGTTTGTTGCCACAACATGCGACTGGTTGAACGGCTTGAAATTGCCGATAGTCAAATATCTCTCACCGCCTTCAGCCACAAACTCCCCCCTGATTTCCATCCAAGACTCGGCGTCATCGAGTTGTCGTGAGGCAACGTTTGATACCTGCGGCTGGCAACGAGCGTATGTAACCTGTTCCCCACCACCCTCCAGCGCGACAATTCTCTTGTGCGAAAGAATGCGCCACGTGGTGTCCGAAAGCCGCTCTGTGGAGAAAAAAACACCTATTGAAGACACAGAATGCGGCGACTTCTCGGCAAGGCTCACCCAAAACGACACCGAATAGCGCCGCCCGCCCTGTAACGGTTGACGAAGCTCGGTTTGTAGATACTCACGATATTCCTCCTTCGAACAGTATATACCACAGTAGGCGACGCCACTATGCGCCTCCTGCACACCCATCTTGTTGCGAGGCACCTGACACTCACGTCCTCCACACGCATTGAAGTAATCGCTGCTTCCAGCGGTGGGTTGCCACCAGCCTTCGACAGTACGCATGATACCGATTGCCTCAATACGTTCCGGGCAGGCGGAATAATCCTCAAAAGATGGATTAAAAACAAGGTTGTCTGAACTTTGCGCCACAACCGACACCGCTCGTAGCATCGAAAAGAAAGAAGAAACAAGTAGCCAGCGTATTCTCATACCTGCTTTGTTATCTGCATCAGGCTGTTCCACAATAGGCAGGCAGTGTTGTCCCAACTGAACCTTACGCGCTGCACACGCCCTTTCTCAATCAATGCACACCGCAGGGCATCATCGCGTAAGGAACTGATAGCATGTGCCATGGCCACATGGTCAAGCGGAGAGGTATAAATCGCGGCATCACCGCCAACCTCTGGCAGCGAGGTTGTATTGGAGGCGATTACAGCGGTCTCGGCATACATTGCCTCGAGCACAGGAATGCCAAAACCCTCAAAAAGCGACGGATAGACCAATGCGCGCGAAGCCGAGAGCAAAGCGGCAAGTACCGGCTGCTCAAGGTGACCCAGGAAGATGACACTCTCCTTAAACTTCATGGAATCAAAGGTCTGTGCAAGCTCCTGCCCCCACCATGCACGGTTTCCGACCACAACAAGGCACAAGTCCCCGGCATCGGAATCCTTTGCCAGGTCAAATGCGCGAAGAAGGGTAGCCAAGTTCTTACGCTTGAGAATAGTGCTGACAAAAATAATATACGGCCTGCCTCCGGTGTACTTTTCGCGCACAGCATCCATTTCGTCCTTGGAATGAGGACGATAGCAATCACCTGCACCATCGTAAACAACGTCAATCTTACCTTCCGGCACGCGATATGTCGCGGCGATGTCGCGGCGAGAAAACTCGCTCACCGTGGCAATCCGGGCAGCCTTGTGCGCGAAGCGCGGAAAGAAATGCGTCATATAGCGCTGGTGCGACGGGCGAAGATTGTCAGGCGAATGTTCGAAGTTGACATCATGGATTACCGCCAACGAAGGCACACCGCCATGCAAAGGTATGAAACCATCGGGCGAAAGGAAAACATCGGCACGCAACCTTTTCAGAGCCAGATGTACAGACACCTCGAAAAACAGCCACCACAGTACCGGGTGGCGCGCCTGCGGGGCAAGGACAACAACCTCACAATTGTCCGGGAACTCGAAACAGCCGTCGGGCTTCCGGTCAAAGAGCAGCAGGAAAGAATGCTCGGGGTGAGCCGCAGCCATGCGCCGCGTCACCTCATAGGCGAACCATCCTATGCCGTCCATCTTCCCAGGCACCAATAGCCTGGTGTTGACAGCGATGCGCATAGCTACGCGTTTTTAATCGTGCGGTCAATCACCTGCGGGAAGAACTCCTTCTCAAGCAAATGGATTTTAGCCGCCAACGTGTCGGGGGTTTCGTCCTCGTCAACCTGGCAACGAGCTTGGAACAAGATGGTTCCACGGTCGTAATGGTTGTCCACAATATGGATTGTGATGCCGCTCTCGCGCTCGCCGGCAGCCACGACCGCCTCGTGCACATGATGGCCATACATGCCCTTGCCGCCATAGGCCGGCAACAACGCAGGGTGGATATTGATGACCCTTGACGGGAAGGCGTCAAGTATGCTTTGCGGCACCAGCCACAGGAAACCCGCCAGGATTACCCAGTCGGCCTCTTTCTGCCGCAGGTAGTCGAGCACACGGCCGTTGTCGTAGAAGTCGGCACGACCGAAATAACGCGCCTCTATGCCGAGGTTTTCCGCCCTCCTGGCAATGAAGGCATCCTTGACGTTGTAGACTATGCAAACCACCTCCACGTCCGCACGTCCTGCAAAATACTCGCTAATCTGCTGCGCGTTGGTGCCATTGCCCGAACCGAGGATGGCCAGTTTTGTGACTTTGTTCATCTGCTGGATGCTAAATGTTTCAAAGTGCAAATATACGTAAAAAAAACGGATTTCTACACCGTCAGACAAGAACCAGGCACAGAGGCAACGCCCTGTCAAGTGCACTAAAGGCTATATTCCACAATGTTACGCCGAACAGAAACACACCGCCCGGAATTGCCAAGTGATCTTGCCAGCGTCCCAAACAGCCTGTAATGAGCGACCACGATTGATAACGCCTACGGCGGCTGCGTGCACATTGCCACATTTCACGACAAAAGCCGCCTGCCTGCAAACCATGCTCCGGCCACATCCATGCCAGTCCACCACGACGCATTAATAACAGCACCATTCCCGCACAGCACGAAAACAATATCATCACCTGTGCAATAACTGCACAACAACTACTCAACTACTACTGAAAAAGGAATTGAGTAGGCCTTGAGTAGAAGTTGAGTAGGAGTTGAGTAGGAGTTGGTCTATCCTCTATGCTGATTTGCAGCATATTACATACAACAATACTACCCCCCTGCCACGAACCGTATAAACAACTGGTTATCAGCCAATACAAAAATCGGCAAAAAAAAGCCACGCCAATCGGCGTGGCATTCAGCATAGCTTCATAGCACTGCCCTGTCGGGCTCTATACGTCAGCGGCATCGCGTCGCGGTCAATCCTGCGGCGGCACGAAGCCCATGTTGGCGGGCAACGCCACCATGCGCATCAATTGGTCGCGCTCCATAGACGACGAGTAGAAGAAGAGCCACACGGTGCGCTCGCCGTTATCAACCGTCATCACATAACCCACGTCATCGTGCTGCCGTGTGAGCGAGATGATCTGCTGCTGCGCATCAATCATCTGCTGAATGCTGGCGCTGTCCTGCGGCACCATTTCCGGGTCAAGAACCATGAATTGCATGGGGGCAGAGTCGAGCGAGCGGGCGGTCAACTGCTCCACGATGCCCCGTGCCGCATCGATGACCAGCTCCTGCATCTGCACACTGTCGAGCCCGATAGTCATCTGCGGGCCGAACACCAGCGAGGCTGTACGCAACGACCCGACGGTGTCCATCTGGGGCATCATCCGACCGAGGGCGGACCTTACATCCTCCGTGTTTTCGACGATGCCGAATTCGGAGCAGAGCCACTGCCACATCTCGTCGGTCTGAGCCTGCAACAGAACGCCGTTGTAGACCTGCCCGTCGGCGCGGTAGTCGCCCACATAGGCCACCGTGAGCTGGTCCGACTGCGAGGCGTAGCGGTTGTAAATCTCCATCGCGGCCGTCTCCACAGCCGAGTGACGGTTGCATGACACGGCCAAAAGGCCGACGCACAGGAGCAATGCTATAGGGTGCCGGTGCTTCATGGTTGGTGAATATGACTGGCGAACATGCTGACAACCTCCTCTGCCGAGCAGCCATTGTTACACGCGAAACGCACCTGCTGGTTGCCGATGTTCACGCTGCGCACAGTACCGTCGCCGATGCCTCCGCGCAAGGCCAGCATTGTGGTGGGCACCACAACGGCGGCCAGCACGGCTGCGGCCACCACCGGCCTGACCCATAGCATACGCATAGCCGGGCGGTGCGACTGCGTGGCACTGCTGGCAGGGGTGCGCATGGCGCTGTCGACGGCGGCAGCCAGGGCATCGTCGCTCAATGGGCAATGGGCGGCCTGCGCCTCGTGGTGGCGGCGCTCCCATTGCTGCTCAAAATCGTTCCGGTCGTTCAAAGGCATATGGTGGTCATAGCGAATGTTCATATTGGTGGCGCAGTCTGCGCTTGGCGCGCGACAGCCGCATAGCCACGGCCGTGGCGCTTAATCCTGTAATGGCGGCAATCTCACGATTGCTGTAGCCGTCGAGGTGGGCTCGCACAATCTGCAAGTCCGGCTGTGGCAGCAGGGCAATGAGCTGCAGCAGGTGACGGTAGTTGGAGTTGTCGGTGTCGGGTGTGTCGAGGGTGGCAGGAGCGTCGGGCACAGCACGGTTGCGCATGGGGCGCAGAAGGTCGCGCATGGTGTTGGTGGCCACGCGGTACACCCACGTGCCTTCGGCGCTCCTGCCCTCGAACTTCTCAAGGTCGCGCCATATCGCACACAGCACCTCCTGGAAAGCATCCTCAATCTGCCACGAGTCACTCAAGACGGCACAGTAGTCGCGACAGACGTGCCATATAAGGTCGCGCTGGCGGTCAACAAGGGCGCGGAAGAGTGCTTCTTTATCGGTAGTGGACACTTGATGCGTGTGAGTGATGTGGTGCTATCGGGGGAATTATTGCAGTATCAACGTTGTGGAGGCAATGCCCTCGCGGGTTTGCGCACGCAGGAAGTAGGTGCCGCGCGGCAACTGCGAGAGGTCGGCAGTGCTGCCCGTGGAGCTCATCACCACGCGCCCATAAATGTCGATCACCTCAAAGCGCAGCAAGCCTTCCGCCTCGACGGTAACCAGCCCACTGCTGGGGTTGGGGTACACCGCCATGTGCGCGCCGTCGGCCAGACGGATGCCCGTCAGGTGGGTGCAGCTTTCGGGCAGGACGTACGTCTTCTCTGCGGTGTAGGCATCCTCCACGTTGAGCATCACCTCGCCGTAGGCATTGAGCACCTTGTACTGAATCAGCTTGTCGGTGGCGCCACCCGAGTGCCACACGGCCATCATGTCTTTCGGCGCAACGTTGATTGTCACCGAGTCGAGCATGCCCACCTCGAGGGCAGCCTCGCCGTACTGGCGACCATGTATCGACTGCAGGGAGAGGTACGCGCCGCCGCGCCAGCCTGGGACACTCTTGCTTTTCATCACCACCGTCACCGGGCAGAGGTCGTCCTCACCGTAGAAGTCCTGCCCGACGTTGAGCTTCTGGCTCATCGTGCCGGCAGTCATCACAAGCTCGGCGCTACGCTCGCTGCCGCTGGCATTGTTGTCGGCAACAATGCGAAGCATCACGGCTCCTCCAATGTCAACGCGATCCACATGCAGCCAATCGGCACTGCAAACCACAGTCCAGTCGGCGGCAGCCAGGGTGCCGGGCGCAAACAGGAGGCTGTCCTCGCCACCGTCGCGGCCGAAGTAAAGCTGCGTTTGGTTGAAGTAAGCGCTGGTGTCGGGCACAGCGTTGAGCAGGGCCGAGTTGTGGAGGGTGAAGGTATAGGTGGAGTTGCCACCCGCGCCGCCATGCAGCGGGCTGATGTCGTCGACTGTGTAGTAGCCGTCGCCCTCGCCACTCCAGCCGAAGTTGAAGTGCAGCATGAGGTCGGCATCATAGCCGTCGCATATGAACGCGTGCCCGCCGGCCGGGTCGGAGCCGCAATATGGCACGGGGTGACGGCGGTCAAGCTCGGCAATGAGGGTATCCCTCCATGCCACGTCCGTCCACCCATAGTCGCGGTCCATGATGCGCATACTGGTGGTATAGTGGAAGTAGTTCATCAGCGAGTTGTTCATGCTGGGGTAGGTGGGATAGCTCACGAACCCCAACGCGCCGCTGCCGCCATTCTCCGCCGTGTTGTACATCATCTCGAGGGCCACGCCAACGTGGTACATCAACTCGGCCACAGCGTGGCGCTCCACCTCGGGCGAGAGGGCTGTGGGCTCGTCGGGCATGTTGGGCCAGTCGTAGAGCGTGTGGGCGAAATCGGCGCTCAAGGTGCCGTAGTTCGCGCTCTCGTAGCTGTGGCTGCCTATGCCGAAAGGGGGATAGTTGTAGTGCTTCATCAGCATGGCCTCGGCCGTGGCTGCGCATCCGGTGCAGGCCAGGTCGCCATCCAGGCCAGGGCACATCTCATTGTAGGGGCTCTGCTGGTTCCATTTGGTGCTAATCATGGGCGCCACGCCAGTGCCATCGCCCTTGGTCTGCGGCACAGCCGACAGCAGCTCCTGCCACTGCGCGGCCACCTTGGCCGATGCCTCGGCGTTGTCCTCGGCCATGCGTCCAATCACGCCGTCATACATCTGCAGCCACTCGTGCACGTGTGCCGGAAGCCTGTCCGGGTGCATGGGCGAGTTGAGGGAATAGGCAAGCACAGGGGTGGCGGCATCGTCGGCAGCCACAATCACATAGCCGCCCTCCGCGCGTGTGAACAGCAGCAGGTGGCTGTAGGGCCAACCGGCGGTGCACTGCTCAAGGCTCTGCGCGCCACGGTCGCCGCCACGGGCGGCCCAGAAGTGGCGTGCCACCCGCAGGGCGCTCGCGCGCTCCACGGGTGCCGCCTTCAACTGCCCGGCCGTCATCGCGGCCAGCAGGCTGAAAAGTATCATACCCTTTTTCATGTCGGATAGATTCAATGCGGTGAGAATGCAGTTTTTTTACTCGCCCGAGAGGTCAGTCCACGCAGACTTGCTGAAATCGACCTCAAGCTCGAAGGTCTCAGGGTTGTTCTGATCCTGCAGGTAGTCGGGCAGGTAGACGTAGTAGCCAAAGTAGTGGCCGGTGAGGGTGCCCTCCACAAGGTCAATCTCCTCAAGCTCGAGAGTGGCGCCCTGCGCGGCTTGGTAGGGCTGCACCTGCTGCCCGTAGTAGTCGGCGGTCTGACCCTGGAAGTCGAGAGGCAGGAAAGCCATGCTGCCACCCTCGGAAACAGAGTAGGTGCCCGCCGTGGTCGGAACGATGGCAATCACGTATGGCTGCTCCACGTCGCTGGCATCCTTGTAGATCTCCAGCGACACAATGCTGTTGTCTTTCTGCACAAGGTAGATTTCCGAAGCCTTCCAGGTCTCGCCCATCCACGTGACGTGGGTCTCGCCGTTGCCGGTGATCTCACGGCCGAAGTAAGCGGTGTAGACTGCGCTCTCCTTGGCTTTGAAGGTGCGGGGGTTGTCGGTGTTGCCATCCTGCCAGCGCACAAACTTGTAGCCCTCGGCAGGTGTAGCCTTGAGGGTGACAGTCTCGCCCTCGGCGTAAGCGCCCGTACCGCTCACGGTGCCGTAGGCATCGTTGTTGCTCACAGCGCTGATGATGATGTCCTCGTCTTTGGAGCAACCGGCCAAGGCCATTGCCGCCACGAGCATGATGCCCGCCATTCTTAATACGTGTTTCATAACTGTATAGTGTTTGTTAGTGTTTCTTCAGCCATATTAGGCGCAGCGAGAACCTCAAAAATAACAAGCCAACGAAAAAAAAATTTCGCACACAGGGCTAAAAATCGGCAAACCAATACATTGAACAGGCAACGCCAAAAGCGCACACACCGGCTCACGCCGAGGAGCCGTAAGCGCCACGCGCATACACTTATACACCCCGCGAAAAGGCTCATTACGAAACACTTGCCACAATCCAAACCACATATCACCCTGAAAACCAACCCATCAAGCCATCAAGGCAATATCAACACCGTCTGTTCTTCGATTGTTCTCCGATTGTTCTTCGATTGTTCTTCGATTTTGAATCGAAGAACAATCGAAGAACAATCGGAGAACAATCGAAGAACAGACGGCCTTGGCATGGCGTACACCCTATTCTGAAAGAGGGGAAACAGGCAAAAAACGTCGGCCAGTCACAAACGGCCTACGAGAAATGCCGACCAATCTTTTCGAGCGTTTCCAGAACCTCGTCGAGCGTGGGCGCGTCGGCCAACGCCAGGCGGAAGGGCTTGATGCCGGGCAGGGCACGGAAATAGCCAGCGTAGTGCTTGCGCATCTCGAACACCGCCGCACGCTCGCCCTTGAACCCGGCAGCAAGCAGCAAATGGCGGCGGCACACTGCCACCCGCTCCGCCACACTCACCTCGCGCGGGGGCTCTCCATTGAATGCACGTCGGCATTGATCAAATATCCAGGGATTGCCGATGGCTCCACGGCCAATGAGCACCCCATCCACGCCGTAACACCTCTTGCTATCAACAGCTTGCTGTGCCGTGGTGATGTCACCGTTGCCAAATATTGGTATGGTGATCCTGGGGTTGCTCTTTACGCGGCCTATCGGCTCCCAGTCGGCACAACCGCTATACATCTGGGTTTTAGTGCGTCCATGAATGCACAAAGCCGCGATGCCGGTGTCCTGCAGCGCCTCGGCAAAGTCCGTAATCATCATGGAATCGGCACTATAGGCCAATCTGGTCTTCACCGTGACCGGAAAATGTGCTCTTTTCACCATACTTGCGGTGATTCCAAGCATTTTAGGGATGTCCTGCAATATACCCGAACCCGCCCCTCGGCCGGCAACCTTGCGCACAGGGCAGCCCCAGTTGATGTCGACAAAATCGGGCTCGGCCTGCTCCACGACATCGAGGCAACGCAGCAGCTCACCCTCGTCCGCACCGAATATCTGTATGCCGATGGGGCGCTGCTCGGGCGAAAAGCGCATCTTCATCATGCTCTTTTCCGCATCGCGGTTCAAAGCCTCGCTGGCGATAAATTCTGTGAACAGGATGTCTGCCCCCATCTCCTTGCAGAGCTGGCGGAAAGGCATGTCAGTAATATCGTCCATGGGCGACAGGCCAACAATGCAATCTCTGTCTGGAAGGTTGAGTTTCATGGCTTTCCGGTGTCTGTTTCTTGTGAAACGTCATTTGCCGAAGGTCAGCAGCAGCACCGAGACATCGGCGGGTGAGACCCCGCTGATGCGCGAGGCCTGTCCGAGCGTGGCCGGGTGCTGCCTGTTGAGCTTCTCGCGGCTCTCATAGCTCAAGGCCGACAGCTGGAAGTAGTCAAAGTCGACCGGCAAGGGAATGTTCTCAAACTTAAGCATACGCTCGGCCACCTCGCGTTCCTTCTCAATATAGCGGGCATATTTGATAGTGGTCTCAACCTCCTGCACGACATCTGCAGGCACGGCTTTCAGCGCGTCGCATAGCACTGGCGACAGCCCTGCCATCGTGTCGATTGACAACTCTGGCCTCAGCAGGAGGCTGGAGAGGGTGGCGCGTTGCATCAATGGCGCTGAGCCATGCACGGACAGCCAGTCGGCGGCCTCGGCAGGGGTAACAGCAGTGCCGTCCATGGTGGCCCGCAGTGCATCCATCTGCCTTTGCCTCTCCCCTACCCTACGCATTCGCTCGTCGTCGGCAAGGCCGATGGCATGAGACAAGGGCGTGAGGCGAAGGTCGGCACTGTCTTGCCGCAACGTGATGCGGTACTCCGCACGTGACGTGAACATGCGGTAAGGCTCGTCAACGCCCTTCGTCACCAGGTCATCAATCAGAACACCTATGTAGGCCTGTGAGCGCGAAAGCACAAACGGGGCACGGCCACGTACCTTCAACGCGGCGTTAACACCAGCCATAAGACCCTGACAGGCAGCCTCTTCATAACCAGTAGTACCATTAACCTGCCCAGCGAAATAGAGGTTTTCCAGATGACTCGACTCGAGGGTGTAGGCCAGCTGTGTAGGAGGGAAGTAGTCGTATTCTATTGCATAGCCGGGCTTGAATATCTGGGCTTGCCCGAAACCCTCGATGCTGTGCAGGGCATTGAGCTGTACATCGAGCGGGAGTGACGACGAGAAGCCGTTCAGATACCACGACTGCGAGTGCCACCCCTCGGGCTCGACGAAAAGCTGGTGGTGGTCTTTGTCGGCGAAACGGTCAATTTTGTCCTCAATGGAAGGGCAGTAGCGCGGGCCACGTCCTTTGATGCGGCCAGTGAACATAGGCGAACGCGAGAAACCCGCGCGCAAAATATCGTGGGTGCGAAGGTTCGTATTGGCAAGATAACAAGGACGTTGCACGCGCAAAGGCTCCGTGTTGGCAAAGGAGAACTTGCCAGGATGCTCGTCGCCAGGCTGTTCTGTCAGCTTCGAGAAGTCGATTGTGCGGCCATCAACGCGAACCGGAGTCCCCGTCTTGAGCCTCCGCACCTCGATGCCAAGCTCGCGCAATTGGTCGCTCAACCCCACAGCAGAAGCCTCCCCCACCCTTCCACCGCTCCACGACTGCTCGCCAACATAGATAGTGCCGTTGAGGAAAGTGCCGCTTGTAAGCACGACCGCTGTTGCCGGGACGGTATGCCCCATGCGCGTAACCACCCCTGCCACAGCGCCACCGTCCACTTGAAGCGCCACCACTTCATCCTGCCACAGCGACAAGCCTGGCGTGTTTTCAAGCACCTGGCGCCAATTATGCGAGAAGAGCATACGGTCGCACTGCGCCCTGGGGCTCCACATTGCAGGGCCTTTTGAGCGGTTGAGCATACGGAATTGCAGGGCAGAGCGGTCGGTTATTATGCCGCTCCAACCGCCCAAGGCGTCAATTTCTCGCACTATCTGCCCCTTCGCCACACCGCCCATTGCGGGATTGCACGACATCTGGCACACCGTATCGAGTTGCTGAGTGATAAGCAAGACCCTGCATCCCATCCTCGCGGCCGCCGCCGAGGCCTCAGCACCTGCGTGGCCACCGCCGACAACTACAATATCGAAAGGCTCAAACACCATGGTCTATGACAGTTACGACATCCGTTCCTCGTGAAACAACTCATCCCAAAGCGCCAAAGCATCAGCCTCACGCCTCCTCATCTTGGCAGCCTCGACATCGGTTTTGTCGCCCTGACCAAGCAGGTGAAGCACGCCATGCACAACAACACGCCGCAACTCCTCATCAAGAGAGACGGAATATTTCATAGCGTTCTCCCCCACCCTGTCTATGCTAACAAGTATGTCGCCCGATACAAGTCCACCCGATACATAGTCGAAAGTGATGATGTCAGTGTAGGTATCATGGTTGAGGTAGCGAATATTTGCCTGCAGCATCTGCTCGTCGTCAGAGAAAAGATAATTGATGTTGCCAACCGATTTGCCATGCCTCTTAATCACCTCTGTAAGCCAAAGGCGTAATCTTTCAGTGTCGTGTGGCTCAAATTTCTCGGTCTGTGATGAAAAACGTATAGACATACCTTGTTAATAACACACTGTATTTCAGATATTAAGACGAACAACACACACTACTTTTCCTCAAAATGCGTCGCGCAACCGAGGTGGAGCTGGAGCGTGGTTCTGAAAATGCGACGCAAAATGAACAAGTATCAAGCCTCGACCTTCGGCATGGCACGACGCAGGACAGCCACGCGCGAGGAGGAGAGCTCAGGATCGATGCCACGCATCATGAACTCCATCCTCACACGGCGTCCACCATCGCTGTACTCAACCTTGTCGGCCAGACGGTGCATCACGAAGATGCCCTCACCCGACTCCAGGGCAGACTCCGGCAGTGAGCCAAAACGTGCATGGTCGAAGCCACGCCCCTGGTCGCTTACCTCGACATACACCCCACCCTTGCACGTGCCGCACTCGACGCGCACCTCCTTGCCAGGGTCGCAGTTGTTGCCGTGCACAATGGCATTCTCAACGGCCTGCATGGCGGCCACGCTTACCGCAGCATGGTAATCACCCACATTGCAGCCGCCGCAAAAAACCACCAGCCGCTCCTCGACAAGTGGCAATAAAGCCAAATCGGACTGAATTACAAACTCTTCCGTCATAGTGTGCATTATTGTGTCTAACCGCAAAATTACGCATTTTTTCTGAACCGGGGCAACGGCGCAGTGCCATTTTTTCAACAGCCGCCTGTTGCCGTCTATTCGGCGAAGAAGTAGTCGTTCACCTTGTCACGATAGAATGGGCGCAGGGTAGGGGGGAGGGATCGCAGGCCGTCGTCTGCCACCTTGCGGCGCAATCCGGAATGGAGCACATCGTCGGGCGTGGGTTGGCTGTAGGGAGAAGTGGCCTCGCGGCTCTCGCGCCGCTGCTCCTGCTCACGCTCCATCTCGGCACGCTCGTGCTCCAGCAGGCGGGTCACAATTTGGTGCTGACGCTGCACCGTCTGGCGAGTGATGGCACGGTTCACAATATCGGTCTCGTTCTGCTCCATCTGACGCAGTATCTGGTCGATCTCACGCGCCAGCCTGGCGTCGCCACCACCGCTTGCCTTGGCATCGAGCGCATACTGCTCCATAGCCCTTCTGACAGCCTCTTGCTGCGCCGCAAGCCGTGCCAGCTCCTCACTCATCTGCTGGCCTCCGCCCAGCGTGTGGCGACTGTTGCCATGGCTGCCGCCCTGCTGCTCCATCTGCCTGCGCATGGCTTCCAGCTGGCGATCGAGGGCCTGCTGCATCTGCCTGATGTTGGCCGCGCTGTTGCCCTTGCCTTTGTTTGACCTGCCTTTGCCCCTGCCGGGATTCTTGCATTGACCGCTGCTCATGCGGCTGCTGTTGCTGCGCATTTGGCTCTGCATCTTGTCAAGGCTTTCGGCCAGCACCAGCGCCAGGTTGTTGAGAGCCGTCATGCTCTGCTGCATCGAGCGGGATGCCTGCGTGTTGTGGTAGTTGCCATAGAAGCTTTGGTTCATGTCGAGCAATGCCGACAGCGACCGCGCCACACCGGACTCCACCTCACCAAGATTGCGCGTGATTGCCGACGCCACCTGCACCTGCCGGCCAGCCATGGCACGCAGAGAGTCGTCGACGGCACGGAAGTCGTCCTTGACGCGGTTCTGGCGCACTACGACGGTCTGGTAGCGCGGATCCTGTATGTAAATGGCCGAGAGGTCGGCCACCAGCTCCTCCTGATTCATTGACAGACGCACCAGGTTCTTCAGCATACGGCGCACCTGCTCGGCATCCTCAGCCAGTTCCTGCTGCTCGGCCTCGAGCTGCGCACGAGCCATGGCCTCGCCCAATTGCTCCATGTCGTCGGCTGCCTGGCGCTGCATCTCCGAAGCGCCGCTGTTGTCGCCCTCGCCGAGCCTCTGCCCAGCCTCCTCCTGGTCGCGCCCCACCTGCTGCTGCAGGCGGTCGTCGAGGTTGAAGCCCGACTGCGGGTCCAGGTCGCGGTAGTCATGCTTGATGGACTCTATCTCCTTCTCCAACTCGCCGAAGCGGCTCTCCATCTCGCGCTGTTTTTCCATGAGGATCTCGTCGCGGCGGCTGGGGTCGGCCTCGACCGTCTCCTCGGCCAGCCTGCGCTGCTCACCTGCCAGCTTGTCGAGGTTCTGCACCGTCTGCTCCACGCGCTTCTCCAGCTCGAGCCTTTTCATGAGCCCTATGTTCTGGTCGAGCTGACGCTCGAGGTCGGCGTTGTCGAGCTTCATCTTCTCCAGCTGCTGCTGCACCCTCTTCTTGTCCATCTGCTGCACCAGTTGCTCCATCTCTTTCAGCGTCTGACGCATCTTCTCGTCCATCACCTCGTTCATCAGCCTGTCAAGCTCGCGCTGCTTCTCCGCAATCTGCTCGCTCTGCTCGCGGTAGCGCTGCTCCAGGCGGTTGTTCTCGTCAATCTGGCGGCGCATCTGCTGCATCATGTCGCGCACCTGCCGCTGCTTCTCGGCCAGCTGGCGCAAGTCTTGGCGATCCTGCCAGTCGAGCTCCTTCTTGTCGACCAGGCGCTGCATCAGGCGGTCAACCTCGGCCTGCATCTGGCGCAGTTCCTCCATCTGCGCCGCCGCGCTGCCGCCCACTTCCTCGCGCTGCCGTCGCAACAGGCTGTCCAGCTCGCCACCGCCCGGCACTCTCATGGCGAAGCGGCGCGACGAGACCGTCTTCGGACCATGGATGGCGTCGTTGTCGGACACCTCGAACCAGTAGGCCAGCTCGTCGCCCGGGCCAAGGGGCACCTCGGCAAGGTTGAAGGCGAAGTAGAACTCGTGTCGCGTGGCAGGGTGGCCGTCGGCAGACCCGGGAAGGGCCATTTCAGCCTCGCTGGCGGCGTGGCGCGAGCTGTCGGCGGGATTGGTCACCTCCCACCGGAAACGAAGCCTGCTGAAGCCATAATCGTCCTTCACGGCCCCGCTGAACAGGCGGCGGTCCGGGTTGAGCGAGTCGGCAGCCTCGTCGACGCTTATCTGCGGCATGGCGTCGGCCACCGCGCTGATGGTGTAGACCAGCGTGTCGCCCCGCCATCCGTGGCCGCCGGCCGAGAGGGCGCAGAAGGCGTAGTCCATGCCTCCATCCACCCGCTCGCTGTGCTCCGCGCGCCCGTCGGCGCCCACCACCAGCGGCAGCATAGGCATGGAGGTGTCGCGCGTGAAGAGCAGGCTGTCGGCGTCGCGCGTCTGGAAGCGCCACTGCACCGTGGTCCCCTCGGGCACCACGGCGTCGCCCAGGTCGGCCACCACCTCGGCCTGACGGCCGGTGTAGGCTGGGTAGGCGAGCCTCATGCTGAACGACATCACGGCGGGGTTTGGCAACACGGCGAGGGTGTACTCGCGCGAGCGCACACCGCCGCCCTCCATGTAGAAGCGCGTGGTGGAGCGCACCTGGGCGAAGGTGTAGGCAAAGCGCTCGCCGCGCTGCATCTTGTAGCGGCGCCCGTCAGTGCAGAGCCACACCTCGGCCGGCTCGGCGTCGCCCTCGGTGGCGGCCAGCAGGGTGTAGTCCTCGCCCTGCCGCGCCACCAAGGCGCTGTCGTCGACCACAAAGCGGAAGGGAGCCGGCCGCTCGAACTCGGTGCCGTAGCGGGCAATGCGGCGCGAGGGCTCGGTGACCACCCCCGGCGACACCAGCAGCAGCACCCCGATCACCGCCAGCGGCGGCAGCGCGTAGACCAGGTAGCGGCGGCTCCTGCCCATGTCTACCGCACGCAGCATCGGCACCGCACGCAGGCTGGCCGTCTTCTGCTCCACGGCAGCCAGCAGCAGCGCCGCGTCGGGTGCCTCGCCGCCCGCCTCCATGAGCTGCAGCAGGTTGAGCAGCTTGTCGCCCACCTCGGGGAAGTGGCGCCCCACAATGCGCGCCGCCTCGTCCCTGCCGATGCGGCTGCCCAGACCGTGCATCTTCAGCAGCGGCCTGACAACAAGCCAGCCCGCCACGGCCACGGCCACACCCAGCCCGCCCCAGAAGAGCACTCCGCGCCACACCGGGGCCAGCCAACCGAAATGCTCCACCAGCACGGCGGCCAGGAACACCGCCGCCACGATGCCCACGGCCAGCAGCGACCCCCTCACGGCAAGGTACCTGTAGTACTTGCGAATGAAAGCGTCGAGCGCGCCCAATATCTCACCGCCGGTGTTCTGCATACAGCACCCCTAACGACCCCTGCCCGCCCTTTATTGCGCTGAAAGCTACTATTGTGAAAAAATAAATGGACGGCAGCGGCGGCCATTCGGCTCTTTTTTCGTAACTTTGCAAAAAGAAAAAACAACACACACAGAGCAATGAAACAACATCTGGTAATCGTGGTCACCGGGGCGTCGTCGGGCTTCGGCAAAGCCACCGCCGAGCTGCTGGCCTCGCGCGGACACACCGTCTACGGCCTCTGCCGCCGCCCCATGGAGCACCCCGCCGTGCGCTACCTGCGCTGCGACGTCACCGACCGCGGACAGACCCTCCGCGCCATGGAAAGCGTCGTGGCCGAAGCCGGGCGCATCGACGTGCTGGTGAACAACGCCGGCATGGGCATAGGCGGCTCGCTCGAGCTGGCCACCGACGAGGAGGTGCGCCTGCAGATGGAGACCAACTTCATGGGCTGCGTGCACATGTGCCAGGCCGCCCTGCCCCACATGCGGCGGGCCCGCGCGGGCAAGATTATCAACCTCAGCTCCATCGGCGGCGTCATGGGACTGCCCTACCAGGGGTTCTACTCGGCCTCGAAGTTCGCCATCGAGGGCTTCAGCGAGGCCCTGGCCGCCGAGGTGGCACGCTTCGGCATCAAGGTCTGCATGGTTGAGCCCGGCGACTTCGCCACCGGCTTCACCGCAAGCCGCCGCAACAGCCAGGCCACCCTCGACGACCCCGACTACGGCCCCGTCTTCCGCCGCTCGCTGGCCATCATCGAGAAAGAGGAGAACGGCGGCCTGCGCCCCGAGGCACTGGCGCGCCGTGTGGCACGCCTGGCCGAGAGCGCCCGGCCACCCTTGCGCAACGTGGTGGCCAACGCCGAGCAATGGCTCTCGGTGGTCGTGAAACGCCTGCTGCCAGGCAACTGGATGGTGGCCATACTGCGCGGCTACTACAAGTCGTAGCCCATCTTCCACGCCGCACTCGCGCCGTCTGTTCTTCGATTGTTCTCCGATTGTTCTTCGATTGTTTTTCGATTATAAATCGAAGAACAATCGAAGAACAATCGGAGAACAATCGAAGAACAGACGGTGTTGACACGGACTTGATGCCTTGCCGGGCTGGTTTTCAGGGCATTACAACATGCGACCAAGCCTAACAACCTGTGCTTCAGTCCGTAATGAGCCGGACGTCGACCCAGGCCATTGTGTCTGGCAGGCCTTGCGACGCACCATGGCCATTGTACAAAAAAAGGGGGCATCCCTTCCTTTCAGAGACGCCCCCTGAGGCACGCGGCTTTACTAACTTGTCTTGCAATCCGAACTGATGCAACGCTTGCGTGCCAGCCTACTCCGCCACACGGTCATAGTCAATCACGATAAAAGTGCCGGGGTACATCTCCCACTTTTCCTTAAAGTGCATCTTCGTAAGCTCCAGAATAATGCCCACCCGGCCGTAATCGGGGTTGGGGGAGGTGATAAACAGGGTATCGCCCACTATGTGGTAACTATACTTAACAATAGTATCCTGCTCCGGGCGCACGCCGTCAACCGTGTCGTAAGGGATGAACGTGCCATCGGGCAGGAATTCCCAAGTGGTGCTGCCAACGGAGGAATACGACCTGCCATTGATCAGAGTCTCGCGCCACTTGCCGACAATCAGCTCGGCATAGCCATTGTCGGGCTGGGGCACAGGCTCCTCCCCTCGTGTGGTGTCCACCGGCTTGGGGTTGTCGGGCTCACATGCGGCCATCATCACCGCAAGCACAGCGGCCAGTGCCGCCAATGTAACTGCTCTTTTCATGATACCATTGTTTTTGTTTTGCCCGCTGTATCGCCGCAGGTTTCGCGTTTGTCCTCATGTCTTGACACCCCATCAAACCAACTACTCCGACACACGGTTGAACTCGAATATTAGGAGATAGCTATTGCCAGAGTACTCCTCGATATACGATGTCTTTAGGTATTTCTCGGTAAGCTCCTCTATCTTCTGCCTTGAACCGTAACCAGGGGTGGGGGAGGTGACCCATAACGAGTCGCCTGCTACTTGATAATAGTAGTCCACAATGGTGTCATGCTCCATGCGCACGCCGTCAACCGTGTCGTACGGAATGAACGTGCCGTCGGCCAAGTACTCCTTATATATTGCTCCAGGATACACATTGCCATTCAGCCTGACCTGATGCCACTTGCCAACAATAAGGCCAGCATAGCCAGTATCTGACTGTGGCACCGGCTCCTCCCCATGCGCGGTGTCCACTGGCTTGGGGTTGTCGGGCTCACATGCGGCCATCATCACCGCAAGCACAGCGGCCAGTGCCGCCAATGTAATCAGTCTTTTCATAGCACTGATGTTTATGGCCGCTCGTCTGTATATGTCACCCTTATCTCGTACAGGTGCAAGTAGGCCTTGTTGATGCACATATTTAACTTGCAATTCAGCAGGCACTCCAGCAGGGTCATGCTCGACTCAGAACTACGCCAAAAGCACATTGCCTCACAGTCTGTCATCTCAACCGGGAGTTGAGTGAGGGGCTCATACATATGGGTCGAGTCAATAAATGCAATTTCCTGCATCACATGGCATAACTCCATCACAGAACCTCCGAGCATCGCCAGGCTGTTCTCCGCACAGTCCGAGCACATGGTGTCGGGAACAAAGTTGGGGTTCAGCCTGACGAACTCACGCATCTTCTCGCTTTGAAGCGCAATCACCTGGTCGCGCAAAGCATCGCTGATGCCTGTCATGGAGTAGAAAGCCGCGTGGTTGTTGGCGGAGCACACATCCATGAAATGTGCGCTGTCGCGCAGGTAGGCGTTTTCGCATCGCTGCCAGCATTCCCGCACAGCGAGAAGCAGCAGGTTGTCGGCCGGCTGGCCGTCCTTCGTCTGCGCCACCGGCTGCACGGCCACATCGGCCGCCTCCGGGTCCCTGCCGCAGCCCACCGCAACGGCAACCATGGCCGCCGCCACAATCATCAAAACTTTTTTGTTCATAATTGTTTGTTTGTTTTTGTTTTGCCCGCTGTGTCGCCGCAGGTTTCGCGTTTGTCCTCATGTCTTGACACCCCATCAAACCAGCTACTCCGACACACGGTCGAAATCATACGTGCATTCATATCCGAGAATCGACTCAAAATAGGAGACCTGAAGGTGTGTTTCTGTAAGCTCCAATATCCTATTCCTCGAGCCGTAACCAGGTGTGGGGGAGGTGATAATGAGCGAATCACCTACAATATAGTAACTGAATGTCACAGTGGAATCATAATATAACGGATTGGGGTCGGGATCATGGAAGAGGTATGTGCCGTCGGACAGGAACTCCCACGTGACCTGGTACGAGTACGCCCAGCCATTGAACAAGGACTCGTGCCACTTGCCGACAATCAGCTCGGCATAGCCATTGTCGGGCTGGGGCACAGGCTCCTCCCCTCGTGTGGTGTCCACCGGTTTGGGGTTGTCGGGCTCACATGCGGCCATCATCACCGCAAGTACAGCGGCCAGCGCTGCCAATGTAACTGCTTTTTTCATGATACCATTGTTTATGTTTTGCCCGCTGTGTCGCCGCAGGTTTCGCGTTTGTCCTCATGTCTTGACACCCCATCAAACCAGCTACTCAGACACGCGCACAAAGTCTGTGCGGTAATGCTTGCGTGTGGCGGCAAAGGTGAACTCCCTAATCATCACTGAGTCGTTTAGCTCCAGAATTCTATGGTCAAACCTGTATCCTGGGCCTGAACAGTAAACAGAATCATTGGAGATTCTGTAATTCATCGTATCCTGATCAGGTGTCCTTTGCGGGGTAGCACGCTTAAAGTAAATGCCTCCGGGCAGATACTCCTCGTAAAACGGATCTTTTTCCGGCGTCCCGTTGAAAGCCACCATCTGCCAAGTACCAAGAATCAGCTCGTCGTAGCCAGGCTCTGCCTGAGGCACAGGCTCCTCACCACGCGTGGTGTCCACTGGCTTGGGATCTTCGGGCTCACATGCGGCCATCATCACCGCAAGCACAGCGGCCAGTGCCGCCAATGTAACCAGTCTCTTCATGACTCTAATGTTTTATGGGCGCTCGTCGGCCGTGAATGTGTTCCTAAGATCCCGTAGGTGCTCGTAGGCGTGATTGAGGCTGAGGTTGAACAAGCAGTTGAGCAGACACTCGGCGGTTGTCATGTTCCTGTTTACATCCTTGTAGATGCAGTCGATTTCGCAATCAGTCATGTTCGTTGGGAGCGAGGTTATGGGTTGGTAGTCTGTGGTGTCCAGCGTCTCAATCTCCCGCATCGCCTCGCACAGGGACATCACGGTGCCCCCAAGCGTTGCAAGGCTGCTCTCTCCACACCCCACACACGCCGAGTCGACCACATAGCCCGGGTGATTGACCATGAATACCCGCGCCCTCTCTCTTTCCAGGGTTATCACCTGGCTGCACAGAGCCTCACTGATGCCTGTCATGGAGTAGAAGGCCGCGTGGTTGTTGGCGGAGCACACCTCCTCAAAGCGTGCGCTGTCGCCAAGGTAGGCACGCTCGCACCGCTGCCAGCATTCCCGCACAGCGAGAAGCAGTTGGTTGTCGGCCGGCTGGCCGTCCTTCGTCTGCGCCACCGGCTGCACGGCCACATCGGCCGCCTCCGGGTCCCTGCCGCAGCCCACCGCAACGGCAACCATGGCCGCCGCCGCAATCATCAAAACTTTTTTGTTCATAATTGTTTGTTTGTTTTTGTTTTGCCCGCTGTGTCGCCGCAGGTTTCGCGTTTGTCCTTTTCTTTTAACACCCCCAAAAACATGACATGACGTTATTGTTGCTCTTCAGTTGTATGTGTACTCATTACAACTCGCAGATATTCGTATGCATCAATAAGGCATACTGTTAACTTGCAGTTCAACAAGCACTCTAGGAGCCTGGGGTCGGTGTCTTGAAACTTTCTTTTACATTGTAGCTCGCAATCAGACACCTCAGCATGGATTTGCGCGAATGGCTCGTATCTGCCAACGGCGTCTAACGCTGCAATCTCACGCAGCACGCGACTTAAGGACACCACAGTACCACAAAGCGCGGACAGGCTGGCATCCTCGCATCCTGCGCACACCGTGTCGAGCTCATAATCAGGGTTATCCCGCATGAAGGTGCGAACCTTCTCACCATGCAGGAAGATAACCTGTTGTCGCAAAGCCTCACCAATGTCAGTTAGGGAGAAGAAAGCCTCGTGGTTACCACCAACGCATACCTGCACAAAGAGTGCACTGTCTTGCCGGTAGGCTGCCTCGCACCGCTGCAAGCATTCCCTCACCGCGAGAATAAGCTGCTCATCGGCCGAGTGGCCATTTTTCCCCTGCAGCACATTCTGCACCGTATCTCCGTTTGCAACCGATTCCTTGCCACAGCCTGCACAAACGGCAACCATAGCAATGCTTAATACCATTAAGAGTGGTTTTTTCATCATGATGTCGGAAATTATTTGTCCCCAATGACTCGAACCATGCTGTTAATGCAGCGTCGTCCGTCATCGCTAAATTCTCTTATCATCGTGGAATCAGTAAGTTCAATTATTCTGTCCATTATCTTTAGATCCTTAATAAACAAAATATTACCATTAACCTCGTAAGCAAATGTGTCAATAGAAAGGATTCCATTAAGGTTGTTGTAAAAGACAACCGTTCCGTCTGGTCTGTAATCCTCATACGACTCAAGGAAAGGGAAGACATGGCCATTCAAAGACTCATCAAACCACTTGCCCAAAATAAGGTCGGCATAGCCAGGTTTTCTCCGTGACGCCTCCAACATGGCGGCATCGGACTGCTGTGTAGGCTCGTACCCACCCGCTTCAGCCACATCGCCAATCGGCATCGGCGACAGCGGCACCATGGCATCAATTGCGGCAGGCGGCACGACGGCGGGCGCGTCGGGCTCCGTCCTCTGCGGCGGCGCTGCGGGCTCGGTGGCTGCCGTTGTCATTGCGGGCTCCGGCTGCCGCACCGGCGCGGCAGGGGCTGGCTCAGCCTGACGGCGGCTCACATGCGGAAAGACAGCCTGCCGCCACTGCGGCACCAGGGCAATGGCTGTCATTGCGGAAACCACCAGCAGCAACACCGCCAGCAGCATCTTGCGCAACAACTTCACGATGCGGTGCATACGCTGGTAGACCGCATTGCGGGCAATCCCCAGCTCGGCGGCAATCTCTTCCGCGCTGTAGCCCTCAATGCGCATGTTCACGAGCTTGGCCTCATCCTCGTCGAGCAGGGCTATGCATTCCTCAAGCCGCTCACGGATTTGCTCTGACGCGTCATCGTCAGGCAAGGAGGCCATTTCAGGCGAAAGCGGCACAGTGACAACACGCCGTGTGCGGTCATAATGGCTGAGCACAGAGGAGGTCACATAGCGCACCCACGCACGCTCCTCGCCCTCGGTGCAGTCCTCGCGCAATGTGCCGAAACGCACCCATAGGCTCATGCACACATCCTGCACCAAGTCGCTGCACAACTCACTGTTGCCACGCGTCCGGAGCCTGCATTTCGCCAACACAAGCCATCCGTGGCGCTTCATCAACCCCTCAAATCTTTTGTCATTTTCCATTCTTGTGCGTCTATCTATATACATAACTATACCCGGTTTTTGCACCAAATCTTACACCGGCCTAAAAAAAAACCCCCCAGGGACAGGGGGGTGTATTTTACCCGTTGGTTTTTGCCATGCTGCTACTGCCTCATCTGCTCCTTGGCCTCGAGCAGACGGCGTATGGGCACCATATAGTCGGCGAACTCGGCATAGGACATGTCCTTGAGGTAGATCATGCCGTAGGCGCGCGTGAGCATCGGGTCGTCGGCACGGTAGAAGTAGCCCTCGCCCAGCAGCGAGCACACGTCGCGCATCTGCTCCACCCACACCTTCTGAGCCAGCTCGCTGAAGGGGCCGTTGTGCTCGTAGCTGGGGAAGTCGGCGCTGCGCTGGCTGAGGTAGCACGTGTCGAACATGTTCTTGATGACGGCAAACGAGTTGAGCGACACCGGAATCATGGTGTTCACCTCGGCAGCGTTCCAACGGCTCCACACGTTGCGGTAGCCCCACACGCGGAGGTCAATCTCCGGGTGGGCGGAGTGGTAGATGTCGAGCGCGGCGCTGAGGGCGATGAGCACCTTGAAGTGGGTGTCGGGGCCCGACCCTTCGGGGTCGAGCGCGAGGCTCACAATGGTAGGCTTGATGCGCTCGAGCAGGTCCACTATGGGCTGCACGTCGTGCTCCGGGTCGGGGTAGTGGGGGAAGATGTCGTCGCTGTAGAACGGCAGGCGCAGATGGCTCACCTTCTCGCTGCCGAGGCCGAAGTGGGCCCACACCAACTCGGCCTCCATCTCGCGCAGCCAGCCCTTGGCCATGTGGAAGCTCTCCGGCTCACGGCGCCCGGCCTCGAAGCCCTCCAGCAGCCCCACCTCGCGTTCCACCAGGCGGCGCAGCTCGTCGGTGCCGCCCACACCGCGCTCCACAATCCACTTGCGCGCCAGCCTGCGCGCCACAGCATAGTGCTGCAGCGACTGGTCGAGGCTGGCTATGCCGCGCAGGTAGTGGGTGAGGTCGTCCTGATAGTCGGTGTGGAACACCGTGCCGATGTTCTCGTCGCGCAGCGCGGGGTCCTGTGGGTCGATGCGCAGCAGCATGTTGCGGTAGACCGAAAGCAGGTAGTCATTGGTCACCGACGTATAGCCCGACGTGCAGTAGGCGAAGTAGTTGTATATCGTCTTTGACCGCACCAGGTGGTGCAGGTAGGGGAAGTAGGCCAGCTCCACGTCGTCGTGGTGGGGCGAGGTGTGGAGTATCACAGCCCCCTCGGGCATGTGCAGGCCGCGGGCAATCTTGGCCTTCACCTCGTCGGCGCTGGCGTTGGGCATGGCCTCCTGCGCCACAGGCAGCCCGGTGGCCGAGGCGCGCGTGATGAAGAAACGCGCCGCCGGCAGGCGCTGCAGCACCGTGGCCGGATACTGCTGCGTGGGCTTCTGCAGCACCGAGCCTGCCACCACGCGCGACTTCGACTGGCCAGCGGCGATGATCACCGCCACGCACTTCGGGTTGAACGTGATGGTCTCCAGCCCCATGGTCACCACGGCCTTCTTGCGCACCGCGCTGATGCCGCCCAGATCGCCGGCGGCGGCAGCCTGGCTCTCGTAGTTGAGTGTGGTGAGGCGCGTGTGCGAATAGGGGCTCGAGCCGCGCACATTGAAGGCAATGTGCCCGTCGGGGCCTATGCCGCCCAGGAAGAAGCCTATGCCGCCCAGCTGGCGGATCTTGTCCTCATAGCGCGTGCACCACTGGTCGAACATGCGCACCGCTCGCTGCTGCATCTCCTCCTGCTTCGTCAGCGCCGTGCGCGTGCGCAGCGACAGGTCTACGCGCCCGTCAACAAACACCTCGCCCAGGTTGCCGGCGCCGCCCAAGGCCTCGCGCTCATCGGCATTGAGGAACCAGGTGTTGATGAGGTGCGTCTTCTCCGGGTCGAAGCCCAGCACGTCGATGTAGTACTTCTTCACAAAGTAGCGGAACGAGCGCTCGTGCTCCGGGTTGATGGGGAAGAACTCATCGAGCTGGAAGAAATGCAGCGAGTGGAAGTCGGGCTTGCCGATGCCCAGGCGGGCGATGAGGCCTGACGAGGCCTCGCTCTCCCAGTTGTCGCGATAGTACTCCAGCCACTTGATGAAAAACTCAGGGGTCTTGCCCGTGGGCAGCGCCACCACCCCGCCGGGGTTGAGGCTCACCCACTCGATGAAACGCAGGGCCGTCAACTGGCCCAGCACGATGTAATTGTCGGCCACAAGCGTCTGCGTGAGGCAGGCGCGGTTGTTGGCCTCAAACGAAGGGTCGAACTGCTGGAAATAGCGCTCAACCCTGCTCTCGGTTATGTAGTCCATTCTCTGAAACTGGTTGTTTTTCGACTTAACGCCCGCGCGCGACCTTTATTGCGCGGCAAACACGCAAAGATTGCCCTGTGATGTGGAGCAATACTCCGCTGATTTACAGATGATTATAATTACCAATCCTTGTATCACACTGAAAACCAGGCTGCAAAAGCATCAAAGCCATATCAACACCGTCTGTTCTTCGATTGTTCTCCGATTGTTCTTCGATTGTTCTTCGATTTAATATCGAAGAACAATCGAAGAACAATCGGAGAACAGACGGTCTTTACACGGAGTCAGCACCACCACAGAGCCGCCCGCGCAGGGCTCGAAGCCACCTTGCCGTCGGCCATGCCGACTGTAGTCGCCTACGCTCTCCCTCTCATATCGACTTGCCGAATACGGCGCGCTGCATCAGCGGCTTGGTGTGATACTGCGTCTCCCATATTTTTACGGCCTCGTTGCCAATAATCTGCGGGTTGGTGTAGGCCGTGTGGACGCCGTACTTGATGGCTGCCTCGTTCATGTCGCTGTAGTAGATGCTGTGCACGCCACGCTTCTGCCATTCGGGCAGCACCCCGTTGAGCAGGAGGTCGATGGTGTCGAACTTGCGGAAAGCGCGCAGTATGTGGTACCAGCCAAACGGGAAGAGGCTGCCGTTGGCCTTCTTGTAGGCCGAGTTAAGGTCGGGTATGGAGAGGCCGAAGCCGACGAGATGGTCGTTCTCGTCGACCACAAACTGCACGAAGTTGAGGTTGACGAAGGGTATGTATTCCTTGATGTAGACCGCAATCTCCTTCTCGGTCATCGGCACGAAGTCGTAGAGGTCCTTGAAAGAGTCGTTGATGGCGTGGAAGAACTGCCAGGCGTAGGGGTAGATGTCCTTGCGGCGCTTCACCTTGACCAGGTGCAGGTGGTACTTCTCCATGATGAGCTTGTTGAGGCGGGCCACCTTGTCGGGCACGGGCTGGTCGGCCTGCATGGAATATTGCTGCCAGCGGCACTTAATCTCGTAGCCCGCACGCTCGATGAAGCGCACGTAGTACTCCGGGTTGTAGAGCGTCGATATGTTCTGCCTGGCGTCGAAGTTGTCGATAGCCCAGCATTCCTTGTCCATGTCGGTGAAGCCGAAAGGCCCCTCGATCTCGTCCATGCCGTGCTCACGGCCATAGGCCACCACCTTGTCGAGCAGCGCCGAGAAGACGTCGTAGTCCTCGACGAAGTCGAACCACCCGAAGCGCACTGCACGCTTGTTCCACTGCTTGTTAACCGAGTGGTTGATGATGGCTGCCACGCGCCCCACCACCTTGCCATCCCTGCGGGCAAGGAAGAGCTCGCGCTCCGAGTGCTCAAGCGAGGGGTTTTTCGATGAGAGCAGGTTCTTCTCGTCAAAATTAAGCGCCGGTATATAGCTCGGCACGTTCTTGAAAAGCTTGTTGGGGAAAGCGATGAATTTGCGCAGGTCGCCGCGGTTTTTAACCGGGCTGATTACGATGTCGGCCATGTGGTGTTTTCCTATTCTTTGATTGACAGTTTCTTGTTGCGGTTTGCTCATAACGAGAGAATGCCATTCCTGCGCCGGGCTGGGAATGGCATTCTGTGGTCTGCGTGTCAGAGCACTTCCTGTTTTTTGAAGGCTTTGTAGATTTTCTCCACCCCGATGTCTATCTGCTCGTGGCTGTGGGTGGCCATAAGGGCGAAGCGGATGAGGGTCTCGTCGCCAGGCACGGCAGGCGAGATGACCGGCGTGACGAAGACGCCGTCCTCCAGCAGCTCGTGGGTGATGGTGAATGTCTTCACATTGTCGCGTATGAAAAGCGGGATGATTGGCGTGCTGGTGTTGCCAATCTCGAAACCGAGGTCCTTGAAGGCCTTGTAGGCATAGCGCTGGTTGTCCCACAGCTTGGCGTTGCGTTCAGGCTCGCTGCGCATAATGTGCAGGGCTTCGAGCACAGAGGCGGTGCTGGCCGGGGTGATTGACGCGGTGAAGATGTAGGGCCTCACCGAGTGCTTCATCCAGTTGATGGTTTCCTTGTCGGCCGCTATGAATCCGCCCACCGAGGCCAGGCTTTTGCTGAATGTGCCCATAACGAGCTCTACGTCGTTCAGCTTGCCGAAGTGGTCGCACGTGCCGCGTCCCTCGCGTCCGAAAACACCCAGGCCGTGAGCCTCGTCGACCATGAGAGTCGCACCGTAGCGGTTGCATATATCCACCATCTTGTCCACGTGAGCAACGTCGCCTTCCATGGAGAACACACCGTCGGTCACAACCAGCTTTGACGCCTCAGCCGGAGCCTTATGCAGCACGCGCTCGAGGTCGGCCATGTCGTTGTGGCGGTACTTCTTTGTTGTGGCGTAAGTAATCAATTTGCCCTCCATGATTGAGGCGTGCACACGCTCGTCGTAGAAGAGGTAGTCGCCACGGCTTACAACATTGGGTATCACACCGCTGTTGGCCAGGAAACCTGCCGAGAAGAGCATCACACCGTCCTTGCCGAGGAACTCGGCCAGCTCGTCCTGCAGCTGGATGTGAATGTCGAGTGTGCCGTTGAGAAAGGGCGAGCCAGCGCAGCCTGTGCCGTACTTGTCGATGGCACGCTTGGCGGCCTCCTTGAGCCTGAGGTCGTTGGTGAGGCCGAGGTAGCTGTTGCTTCCGAACATCAGCACCGGACTGTCGTGCCCGGTTACGTAGACCTCGGTGTTCTGCTCGCTGCAAATAGGAGTGAAATAAGGATAAATACCCAGGGCTCTCATCTCCTGGGGGTAGGTGTATTGAGACAACTTTGCCTGTAGCGGTTTCATACTTCTGCTGTGTTTTTCGAACTGCAAATTAACGAAATTTCTGACACTTGGCAATGAATTAATTTGTTAAAAGTGATGACAGGGTTGCAGTGAGACTGCTTGTTCCAATCCTAAATGTTTGATTATTAAAGAAGTCATTTCCCATGATTTCAACCGCTTGCTCGGCATACTTTTTTGCGTCTTCAACGTCTTTTATGCCTCCAGCTGCCTTGAAACCGACCGTTCTTTTGTTAATTTTAACGTAATCCTTAATGCAATTTAACATAACTGCAGCAGCCTCATGGGTTGCCCCTACGGCCATTTTACCAGTGGATGTCTTTATGAAATCGGCGCCACCCTCCATTGCAGCCATAGCAGCGCGGCGAAGCAGGGTGGGGGAGGGGAGTTCTCCGCACTCCAAGATGACCTTGAGCAAACGGTCGCCACAGGCACTCTTCATGGCGGCAACCTCACGCCTGGCCTCTTCGAAGCATCCATCCACTATCAGCCCCCTGTTGATCACAACATCGACCTCGTCGGCACCAGCCTCTACACACCACTTCACCTCACCAATCTTCAACTCCAACGGCAACTGTCCGTGAGGAAAGGCCCCGGCCACTGTGGCTACATTGACTCCACAGCCTGACAACGCCTTTTTGGCAACAGGAACAAACCGTGGATACACACATACAGCAGCAACCGGCATACCTCCCAGAAGAGCCATGTCGGCAGTGCGACGGCAGAATTCCTCTACGCTGCGTTCCGAGTCAAGGGCAGACAGGGTGGTGTTGTCCACACACGACAGCAGCCTGAGCATCACACCAGCATCACTGTTCATGAAAGCAACTGGCTTATCTTTGCAACCCTGCGTTCATGGCGTCCACCCTCGAATTGAGTCTCAAGGAAAGCATCAACTATCTGCAATGCAGTGTTCTCATCAATGAACCTGGCGGGCAGCGACAGGCAGTTGGCATTGTTATGCTGTCGTGCCAAGCTGGCAAGCTCCGGAGTCCAGCAAAGGGCACAGCGCACATGAGGGTACTTGTTGACCGTTATCTGCACACCGTTACCGCTGCCGCATATCACTATTCCACGGGCATACTCACATTTTTCCAAAGCACTTCCTGCCTTGTGGGCAAAGTCAGGGTAGTCGCAGCTTTCGGCACTGTCAGTTCCACAATCCCTCACTGCAAATCCCAAGCCTTCAAGATGGGTTATCACTTTCTTTTTCAAATCGAAACCCGCATGGTCGCAGGCTATGACTATTGTTTCCTTCATTGATTTTATGTTTTTGCAAAGATACTAACAAAAGTCTTCCCAACTCCCACCAAAGCCCTCATTTTATCAACAACCCTTGTTTATTCGGGTGTTGACAGATGTTCAAAACGCTGTTCAAAACCGTCAGCTGTTGATTTCTCATTGTTTTTAACCTGTGATTTCAACAATTTTGCACAGCCGTAACCGCACTATTCATCTATTCACAAATGCCTGTTCCATCATCTTTCAACAAGGTGTTTATATCTCACTAAACTTCATTGTTTACAGCATTTTGGACTGTTAAAACAATTGTTATTTGGTGTTTATTAATTTCCTTGACAAATTTACAGTTACCTCACTTATCAACCAAACTAACAACCAATAAAAGAAGAAAAAAAAGGATAAAAATAAAGGAATTATTTTTCAAAAGCTGTTGACATTGCTGTCATGCATTGCAATGGGCATACATGTAAAATTGAAAAAATTGGGCTCCCATTATCAGTGTAAGCGAAAAAGTTCGTATCTTTGCAATTCAATTACAGCAACAACAGTACAGTAATCAACATATGACCGACCAAGAACTGAAGCAGGAAATACTGCGACTGAAAAAAGAAAAGAACGCCGTGATTCTCGGCCACTATTACCAGCGGCACGAGATACAGGAACTCTCCGACTATGTTGGCGACAGCCTTGCTTTGGCACAGGAGGCGCAGCGCACCGACGCGCCGATAATAGTCTTCTGCGGGGTGCACTTCATGGCGGAGACGGCGAAAATACTTAATCCAACGCGTAAGGTTCTGCTGCCCGACATGGATGCCTCGTGCTCATTGGCAGAGAGCTGCAAGGCTGATGAATTTGCAGCCTTCAAAGCAGCCCACCCCGACCACATGGTCATATCCTACATCAACTGCTCGGCCGAGATAAAGGCATTGAGCGACCTCATCTGCACCAGCGGAAACGCCGAGAAACTGGTGAGATCGCTGCCTGCCGACCAGAAGATTATTTTTGCGCCCGACAAGAACCTCGGCGGCTACATCAACCAGGCTACTGGCAGACAGATGTTGCTATGGAACGGAGTGTGCACTGTGCACGACGCCATGCAGGCCGAGGCCATACTGAAGCTCAAGGCCGAGCACCCCGGCGCGCCGGTGGTTGCTCACCCGGAGTGCAACGCCGCCCTGCTGCGTGTGGCCGACTTCGTGGGCAGTACCAAGGCCATGCTCAATTTCATTAAGCAGCACAACAGCAAGCAGTTCATCGTGGCAACAGAGACAGGCATCCTCTACGAGATGCGCCGCGAGAACCCCGACAAGGAGTTCATCACCCTGCGCGACGACAAGTCATGCGCCTGCGACGACTGCGCCTACATGAAGCTCAACACTCTCGAAAAGTTCTACCGCTGCCTGCGCGACGAGCAGCCGGAGATTGTGATGGACGCCGCCAAAATCGAGGCCGCCAAGCGCCCCATCGTGCGCATGCTCGAGATGAGCAAGCAGCTGGGCATTATCAAATAAAAAACACCGAGAATAATATAAAGGTACAAATCTAAAGAAGCTATCAAATAATGAAACACAAGCTATTAATAATCCTTGCCTCCCTGTTTATGTTCACAGCATCGCCGGCCTTTGCCCAAGACAAAGTGAGTCACCAACGCAACGAACTGGTGAAGGTAGAGAACGAGAATATAGACGAACAATATGAGGTGTTTGACGACCCCTACGACGGGCAGCACCACTACTACCTATCGGTAGGCCACTTGGGTATGGGCGACGAGGTGTTGCAAGTGCTCTTTGACCCCATCTGCGAGCTTTTCATTCCCCTTGGCAACAACCTTGCCGAGGCTCTTGCCATGCTTGAGCAGTTGAAAGAATTCTATAAGAGCACACCGGGCACGACTATGGAGGTGCAAGGATGTTTGGCCTTGGGTTTCCCCACTGACAGGTTGGAAACCGTCACCGTCACCGCCCGCAAGGTGTTGCTGAGGCGCAAGCTCGAGTTCAGCTTGCAACGCGAGGGCTACATCAGGGCTACATACGTCGGCAAGTCGGACTTCAGCTCGCTTGTGCGCGGCGTAAAGGTCTATGGGAAAATACACCCTAAGGAGTTTTAATGTGCAGTTTACCAATCGCCAAACTGCAGAGCAAGACTATGCGGTTTGGCGATTGTTGTGTTAGAATCCAATAACATAAAGACAAGCAGTGATAGGCCAACCGCAAGTATACGCCGCCCTGGAGCGAATGGGCATCTCGTTCGACTACTATGAGCATCCCGAGGCGCCCACGATAGAGATTGCCGCGCAGTTCTACCGGGGCGAAGGCACAACGCTCTGCAAAAACCTCTTCTTCCGCAACCACAAGGGCAACCGTCACTATCTGGTAATAATGGACAGCCGCCACGACATGGATATTCACGACATGGAGCACCGCCTGCACCAGGGCAAGCTGTCGTTTGCCAGTCCCGAAAGGTTGATGCGCCACCTTGGAGTGAGGCCTGGCTCCGTGTCGCTGTTTGCTCTGGTCAACGACGCTGGCCATGAGGTCACGCTCTTTGTTGACCGCCGCCTGCTTGAAGCAGAAAAGGTGAGTTTCCACCCCAATGACAACAGGGCATCGCTCGTAATCTCTTCGGCGGACATGATGCGCTTTGTGGAGCAGGCAGGCAACCCTTACGAGGTGCTCGACCTGTATTAGTGGTGAGCAGTAACTGCTTGATTGTTTTGTTTCACGTGAAACTGGCGGCACATTCCGTCAGTAGTCGTAGACTATGTGGTTTTCCTCGCGGTGCGACGCCACGCCGTAGACGGCCATGATGCGCTCTGTGGTGAGGCCTTCGCCGGTTTCACCGTGGAAGAGCAGCTTGCCATCCTTTAGCAGCATCAGGTCGTCGCAGTAGCGAAGCGCCAGGTTAAGGTCGTGCAGCACAATGACAACCGTCTTGCCAAGTGAGCGAAGCAGCCTCATGGTCTCTATCTGGTGGGCTATGTCGAGGTTGCTCACTGGCTCGTCCATCAGTAGCAATGGGGTGGTTTGCGCCAGAGCGCGGGCTATCATCACCCTCTGCAGCTCGCCGCCGCTCATCTCGGCCGGTCGGGCGAAGCGCAGGTGCCACGTGCCTGTCTGCTTCATGCAGTCTTCCACTATTGCCCAGTCGCCCTCGCTTTCGTTCTGAAGCCTGCGCTGGTAGGGGTTGCGTCCCATCAGCACCACCTCGAAGGCCGAGAAGTCGAAGTCGGTCACGGCGTGCTGCCTCACGTAGGCTGCGCGCTGGGCCATGGCACGCGCCGGAAGCGTCGCCACGTCGTCGTCGTCTATCAGCACCCTGCCTGCCGAGGGTAGCAGCAGGCCGCCCATGCAGCGCAGCAGGGTGGTCTTTCCGCATCCGTTGGGACCCATCAGCGCGGTGACGCGACCCGAGGGCAGCGTGCAGTCGATGTCTTCCAGCACCGCCCTGCGGCCGAAGCTGGCGTGTATGTGCTCAAGGACTATCAATAGGAACGTTTGTTTTTGTAAAGAAGGTAGATGAACAGCGGAGCCCCCACCATCGAGGTGAGCGACCCCACGGGCAGTTCGCTGGGTCGCAGCAGGCAGCGCGCCAGCGTGTCGCACACCAGCACGAACAGCGCCCCGCAGAGCATGGAGTAGGGCACCACCCGCCGGTTGTCCGGCCCTGCCACCAGCCGCACCGCGTGCGGCACAATCAGCCCCACGAAGCCTATCACCCCGCTGGCGCTAACCGCGAAGGCCACCATCAGCGTGGTGAAGAGAAGCAGCGTGCGCTTCAGCCGCTCCACCTCCACGCCCATGCTCCTCGCCGCCTCGCTGCCTGCCAGCAGCAGGTTGAGCTCGCGCGCGTGGTAGAGTACCACTCCTATGCCTGCCACCGCCACCGGAGTCACCACAGCCACGTCGCTCCATCCCGCCGAGGCGAATGAGCCCATTGTCCAGAAGATGATGCTGTCCATCTTCTCCTGGTTCATCACCATCAGGAATGATATCGCGGCCGAGATCAGCAGCGTCAGGCACACGCCGGTGAGCAGCAGGGTGGTGGTGTGCATTCGGTTGCCGATTGACGCAATGCGGTAAATGAGCCACACCGTGGCCAGCGCGGCAGCCAGGGCCATGCCTCCCACGCCCCACAGGTAGGCCTCCAGCCCAAGCAGTATGGCCACCGCCGCGCCGAGCGACGCCCCGCTGCTCACACCCAGCACGTAGGGGTCGGTCAGCGGGTTGCGGAAAATGCTTTGGTATGCCGCCCCGCACACGCTCAGCACAGCCCCCACCACGACGCTCATCAGCACCCGGGGCAGGCGCAGCTGCAGGAAGATGGCCGAGTGCCACACCTCGCCCCACGAGAAATCCACGGCACCCACCATGCAGCTGCCGCACATGGCGGCCAGCAGCAACAGCGCGAGCAGTGCGAGCGTCAAGGGGTTGGCGTGCGACGACTGCCGCAGGGTCCTTGCTTGGTTCTTTGTCTTCACTGCCGCACCTAACGCCGCCGCAGGCCTCAATATTGTGCCGCCCGCCGCCAAAATGCGGTGTCCATGCGCCAACCACCTTTTGCGTATTTGAAACCACTGACAACCAGCACAATGGCGGCATAGAAAACGAAAAATGTCACATAACTCACTGGTTTACAGTGTCAATAATATATCAAGTCCGTATTAACACCGTCTGTTCTTCGATTGTTCTCCGATTGTTCTTCGATTGTTCTTCGATTTAGCATCGGAGAACAATCGAAGAACAATCGCACATCAATCGAAGAACAGCCGTTCTTGGAGCGGTGAGGGTGCGCATTGCGCGTAGTGTGAGTGCATGGCAGCTGCGGTGCGGCTGCTTTTCTGGCACATTGCGCTGTCAACCAGAGGTTTGTTGTGCCGTGGAGGCACCGTGGGCTTCGTGTGGTGTCATTTTCGTGAAAAAAACGGCCTGTTTCATCCTTTGACCGTTGCCGCAAGGGCTTTCCTTTAATGCTGCGGTCGAAAAAAGTTCAGCCTGCACGTTATTATTTTTCAACAAATTATAAACATGTGGCGAAATTTTTTCAAAAAAAACTTTGCCGGTTTGGAAATAAGTTGTATTTTTGCAACCTCAAACGAAGGGAAAGAGTTGTTTGAAAGACTGCAAGAAGCCGATGTGACTCAGTTGGTAGAGTAGCTGATTTGTAATCAGCCTGTCGGGGGTTCGAGTCCCTTCATCGGCTCGGCGTCCGACGAGAGGCCATAAGGGTCGCGCAGTCGGCGGACAAAAGGAAAGGGGGAGTCGCATAGCGGCAATTGCAACAGACTGTAAATCTGTCCTCGGAAGAGTTCGGTGGTTCGAGTCCACCCTCCCCCACGAAAGCCCAAACTTCAACAGGCGGAAGTAGCTCATTTGGTAGAGCGATAGCCTTCCAAGCTATAGGTGGCGGGTTCGAGCCCCGTCTTCCGCTCAAGACAAAGCGGAACAGGCGGCGGCCACCATCAGGGAGAGTGCCGAAGCCTGCCGGAAGAGAGAAACAACAAGCCGCAGTAGCTCAGTGGTAGAGCGCTTCCTTGGTAAGGAAGAGGTCACGAGTCCGACTCTCGTCTGTGGCTCTCCGATTGTGCCTTGAAATGGCACAGTCAGAATTGATGAACAAGAGGACGCAAGCCCAGAGCCCGCCCTCTTTGAATGTAGAAATAAATTGTTAACATTTAATACGTATTGAAATGGCAAAAGAAAAATTCGATCGCTCTAAACCGCACGTAAACATCGGCACTATCGGCCATGTGGACCACGGTAAGACCACCCTCACCGCCGCCATCACCAAGGTGCTCGCAGAGAAGGGTCTGTCCGAGGTTAAAAGCTTTGACAGCATCGACTCCGCTCCCGAAGAGAAGGAGCGTGGTATCACCATTAACACCGCCCACGTTGAGTATCAGACCGAGAAGCGCCACTATGCGCACGTCGACTGCCCCTGCCACGCTGACTATGTGAAGAACATGGTTACCGGTGCCGCCCAGATGGACGGTGCAATCCTCGTGGTTGCCGCTACCGACGGTCCCATGCCCCAGACCCGTGAGCACATCCTGCTCGCCCGTCAGGTTGGCGTGCCCCAGCTCGTCGTCTTCCTCAACAAGTGCGACCTTGTTGACGATCCCGAGCTGCTCGAACTCGTCGAGATGGAAATCCGTGAGCTCCTCAGCTCTTACGATTTCGATGGCGACAACATCCCCGTCATCCGTGGTTCCGCACTGGCAGCCCTCAACGGCGAGGCCAGCGGTGTGAAGAACGTCGAGGACCTCATGGAGGCTGTCGACAACTGGATCCCCGAGCCTGTCCGCCAGAAGGATAAGGACTTCCTGATGCCCATCGAGGACGTGTTCTCGATCACTGGTCGCGGCACCGTCGCCACTGGCCGTATCGAGACTGGTGTTATCCACACCGGCGACCCCGTCGACATCATCGGTATGGGTGCCGAGAAGCTGAAGAGCACCGTCACCGGCGTTGAGATGTTCCGCAAGATCCTCGATGAGGGTGAGGCTGGCGACAACGTGGGTCTGCTCCTCCGCGGCATCGACAAGAACGAGATTCGTCGTGGTATGGTTATCGCCAAGCCCGGCTCGGTGAAGCCCCACCACAAGTTCGAGGCTGCTGTCTATATCCTCAAGAAAGAGGAGGGCGGCCGTCACACCCCGTTCCACAACAACTACCGTCCGCAGTTCTACTTCCGTACAACTGACGTGACCGGCACCATCACCCTGCCCGAGGGCCGTGAGATGGTCATGCCTGGCGACAACCTCACCATCACTGTTGAGCTCATCGCCGACATCGCCCTGAACGAGAACCTGCGCTTCGCTATCCGCGAGGGTGGCCGCACGGTCGGTTCCGGTCAGGTGACCAAGATTCTCGAATAGTAGACGAGACAAGTTGTAGGGGTGCGCAACCCGCATCCCTACATTCAGGGGCATAGTTAAATGGTATAATGGCGGTCTCCAAAACCGTGGTTGGGAGTTCGATTCTCTCTGCCCCTGCAAAAAAAGAAGAATGAGATGTCAAAATTCGGTGAATATGTGAAATCCAGCTACGACGAGCTTGTGCACAAAGTGTCGTGGCCGACTTTCAAGGAATTGCAGGGCAGCGCCATTGTGGTTGCTGTTGCTGCTGTTGTAATCGCCCTGCTGGTCTTTGTCATGGATGTCGTATTCGGTGTTCAGGGCTGGGGCTGGAAGGGTCTGCTAGGATACTTCTATCAGTTTTTCGCGTAGGGGTCTGTTGTTTGGCAGCGGAGCAAAGGTCTTGCTTCCCAAATTCATTTGAGGCCGGAGCTTGCTGTTCGTGATATACCTTCAACGAAAGACGGATTTTAGTATATTTTCACTGTCCTTTTTAACACAAATCGATGGAACAGACGGAAAAGAAGTGGTATGTTGTCCGTGCAATCAGCGGCAAGGAGAAGAAGGCGAAGGAGTATATCGAAAGCGAGATGGCCAAGCGTGGCTGGACTGCCGATGTGCCCACCGTCCTTATTCCCACAGAGCAGGTTGTTTCGATACGCAACGGGAGGAAGGTGGTCAAGGATCGCAATTATTTCCCGGGCTATGTAATCATCGAGGCCAACCTCCGCGAGGAGATTGTTCCGGTGATACAGAGTATCCCCAACGTGCTTGACTTCCTCCGTGAGCGCGACGGTGCCCCCATCCCCATGCGACAGGCTGAGATTGATCGCATTCTCGGCAATGTCGACGCGCAGTTGGATGGTGTCGACGCGTTGGAGCGTTTCATCATCGGCGAGCAGGTGAAGGTTGTTGACGGTCCGTTCAACAGTTTCTCCGGTGTGGTCGAGGAGGTGAACGAAGACAAGAAGAAGCTTCGCGTGACGGTCAAGATTTTCGGCCGCCGCACGCCGCTTGAGCTTGGGTTCGGCCAGGTTGAAAAGGAGCAGTAGCAAAATTAACTAACCCTAATTAAATTTCAAATCGATGGCAAAAGAAGTTGCAGGATTGATCAAGCTGCAAATCAAAGGAGCTGCCGCGAACCCCGCTCCGCCAGTGGGACCCGCTTTGGGTGCCAAGGGTGTGAACATCATGGAGTTCTGCAAGCAGTTCAATGCCCGCACACAGGATCAGGCCGGAAAGATTGTGCCGGTTATCATCACTGTGTACACGGACAAGTCCTTTGACTTTGTACTGAAGACTCCTCCTGTCGCTGTCCAGTTGAAAGAGATGTCGAAGGCGCAGAAAGGCTCCGGCGAGCCCAACCGCGTCAAGGTAGCCTCGGTCACCTGGGAGCAGGTGCGCCAGATTGCCGAAGCCAAAATGCCCGATCTCAATTGCTTCACGATTGAGAGCGCCATGAGCATGGTGGCAGGCACGGCGCGCAGCATGGGTATCACCGTTACGGGTGACAATCCGCTGGCAAAGTAAATTAGGAACAGTGGTAGCATAGCCTTTGAGCCATGCGTTGACCACAAACACAAAACAAAAATGGCAAAACTTACCAAGAAGCAAAAAGAGGCAGTTGCCAAGTTTGACGGCAGCAAAGTGTACTCGCTCGAGGAGGCTGTGAGCATCGTGAAGAAGATTACGTTCACGAAGTTCGACGCTTCGGTCGACATCGACGTCCGCCTCGGCGTCGACCCCCGCAAGGCCAACCAGATGGTGCGCGGCAGCGTCACGCTGCCCCACGGCACCGGCAAGGAGGTTCGTGTGCTAGTCCTCTGCACTCCCGACAAGGAGGAGGAGGCCAAGGCCGCGGGCGCCGACTACTACGGTCTCGATGAGTACATCGACAAGATCAAGAAGGGTTGGACGGATGTTGACGTCATCATCACCCAGCCTAACTGTATGCCCAAGATTGGTGCTTTGGGACGCATCCTCGGTCCGCGTGGCCTGATGCCCAACCCCAAGACTGGCACCGTCACCATGGAGGTCGGAAAAGCCGTCCAGGAGGCCAAAGCCGGCAAGATCGACTTCAAGGTCGACAAGTTCGGTATCGTCCACACCGCCGTCGCCAAGTGCTCGTTTGAGGATCAGAAGATTGTCGAGAACGTGCGCGAGGTGTTGCAGATGATTGTGAAGCTCAAGCCGAGCGCCGCAAAGGGCACTTATGTCAAGAGCATCGCCATCAGCAGCACTATGAGCCCCGGCGTGAAGGTTGACACCAAGGCCGCCACGCTCTAACCTAATTAATTTGGAAGTAACATTATGAGAAAAGAACTTAAGGACCAACACATCGACTCGCTGTGCGAAGAGATCAAGGCCTACCCGAGTCTGTACATTGCCGACATCGGAGGTCTGAACTCGGTGCAGACCAGCAAGCTGCGTCGCGCCGCCTTCCGCAAAGAGGTGAAGTTGGAGGTTGTCAAGAACACCCTTCTCATCAAGGCGCTCGAAAAGTCGGGTTTCGACTACAGCGAGCTGTTCCCTGTGATCAAGGGTGAGACCGCCATAATGCTTTCAAACACCAACAATGCTCCCGCAAAGCTCATTAAGGACTTCCGTGCCGCAGAGAAGAACGTCACGAAGCCCGTGCTGAAAGGTGCCTATGTTGAGGAGTGCTTCTATATCGGCCACGAGCATCTCGATGAACTTGTCAATATCAAGTCGAAGAACGAGCTTATTGCCGATGTCGTTGCCCTGCTGCAGTCGCCCATGCAGAATGTCATGTCGCAGCTGCAGTCGGCCGCCAACAACATTACTGGTGTGCTGAAAACTTTGGAGGAGCGCGAGGCTTAATGCCGCCGCGCGAAAGAAACAAGACGAGGTTTGGCCTGCCTCATGAAAAAATTGGCCAAAGAAAAACAACAAAAAGTAAAAACACAAAAAAATAATAGTCATGGCAGACATCAAAGCTATCGCTGAAGAACTGGTTAACCTTACCGTTAAGGAAGTCAAGGAACTCATGGATGAACTGAAAGAGGTTCATGGTATCGAGCCCGCCGCCGCCGCTGTTGCAGTGGCCGCTCCCGCCGCTGGTGGCGCCGCCGCCGCTGTCGAGGAGAAGACCTCTTTCGACGTCATCCTGAAGGGTGTGCCCGACATGACCAAGAAGCTGGCCGTCGTCAAGGCCGTCAAGGACATGGCTTCGCTGGGTCTGAAGGAGTCGAAGGAGCTCGTTGACAACGCCCCCAAGCCCGTCAAGGAAGGCGTGTCGAAGGACGAGGCCGAGAGCCTGAAGAAAGCCCTCGAAGAGGCTGGTGCCGAAGTCGAGGTGAAGTAAGGTTGTCACCAACAAACATCCACGAGGAATATGGCCTCCGGCTTGGTTCGGAGTGCCTATTCCTTGTTGATATGCAATCAGGCCTGGTTGCAGACTGATTACCTGCCAAGCCTTCGCCGAAAGGCTACCCTACCATTACACGAAACGCTGTTTTGAGAATAGAAAAATCTTTTAGTCCCTTGGCAAAAAAAGAACCCACAGTAGTAAATTTTGCGTCCGTACGCAAATTTGACTATCCTGATTTCCTTGACATTCAGGTTAAGTCATTCAAGGATTTCTTCCAAATAGAGACCAATCCGGACAACCGTCTGGATGAAGGTCTGTTCAAAGTATTCAAGGAGAACTTCCCGATAACGGACGCCAGGAACAACTTTGAGCTAGAATTTCTGGATTACTTCATTGACCCGCCACGCTATACTATTGAGGAGTGTATAGAGCGCGGCTTGACCTACAGCGTGCCTTTGAAGGCCAAAATGAAATTGAGCTGCAAGGATCCGGAGAACGAGGATTTCCAGACGGTGGAGACGCATGTCTATCTTGGCATGGTGCCTTACATGACACCCAAGGGCACGTTTGTCATTAATGGCGCCGAGCGTGTCGTTGTGTCGCAATTGCACCGCTCGCCTGGCGTGTTTTTTGGCACACAGTTCCATTCCAACGGTACGCAGTTGTATTCAGCTCGCATCATTCCTTTCAAGGGTTCATGGATGGAATTCACGACCGATATAAACAACGTGATGTATGCTTATATCGACCGCAAGAAAAAGCTGCCTATCACCACTCTGCTTCGTGCAATCGGCTACGAGTCGGACAAGGACATTCTTGACATTTTCGGACTGGCCGAGGAGGTGAAGGTCACACGCAGCAATATGAAGAAGGTTATCGGCAAGCAGCTGGCTGCCCGTGTGGTTGAGTCGTGGACTGAAGATTTCGTCGACGAGGATACCGGCGAGGTTGTGTCGATGGAGCGCACGGAAGTTGTCATTGAGCGCGACGTCGAGCTTACCGAGGAACACATCAACAAGATACTTGAGCTTGACATCAAGTCCATCCTCATCAAGACCGAGGACAAGGATGGTGTCGACTATTCTGTGATATACAACACCCTTCGCAAGGATACCGCCAACAATGCGAAGGAGGCTTGCGAATTCATTTACCTGCAGCTGCGCAACGCGGCTCCACCTGACGAAGAGACAGCCCGCAGCATCATAGAGAAGCTTTTCTTCAGCGAAAAGCGTTACGACCTCGGTGATGTGGGACGCTACCGCATCAATACCAAGCTCAACCTTGATGTGCCGGACGATGTGCGTGTGCTTACAAAAGAGGACATCACGTCGATTATCAAGTATTTGGTTGAACTTATCAACCAAAAGGCCGAGGTGGACGATATTGACCATCTTTCGAACCGTCGTATTCGCACGGTTGGCGAGCAGCTGTCCAACCAGTTTGGTGTTGGCTTGGCTCGCATGGCTCGCACTATTCGTGAGCGCATGAACGTCCGTGACAATGAGGTCTTCACTCCAACTGAGCTCATCAATGCCAAGACTTTGTCGTCGGTAATAAACTCGTTCTTCGGCACCAACCAGTTGAGCCAGTTTATGGACCAGACCAATCCATTGGCTGAGATTACCCACAAGCGCCGTATCTCGGCACTCGGTCCTGGTGGTCTGTCGCGTGAGCGTGCTGGCTTCGAGGTGCGCGACGTACACTATACGCATTATGGACGCCTTTGCACCATTGAGACACCAGAAGGACCAAACATCGGCCTTATTTCTTCGCTGTGCGTTTATGCCAGAATAAACGAGCTTGGTTTCATAGAAACCCCCTATCAGCGTGTGGTCAACGGCCAGGTACAGCTCAATGAGCCTCCTGTGTATCTGTCGGCTGAGGCTGAAGAGAACAAGACTGTTGCCCAGGCGACAACCCCACAGGACGCGGAAGGTCGCATCACTGATGCGCGTGTCAAGGCACGTCGCCAGGCCGACTTCCCGATAGTGTCGCCAGAGGAAGTTGATTTGATGGACATTGCCTCCAACCAGATTGCGTCGATTGCCGCATCGCTTATTCCTTTCCTCGAGCACGATGATGCTAACCGTGCACTGATGGGCTCGAACATGATGCGTCAGGCTGTGCCTCTGCTCAATCCGGAGATTCCAATTGTTGGAACGGGTATAGAGGAGGCTGTCGCCCACGACAGTCGCGTGCTGCTCAACGCTGAGATGGATGGAGTTGTGGAATACGTGGACTCCACCAAGATTGTTATCAAGCACACACGCACGGAGACAGAGCGCCTTGTGTCTTTCGACGACGATGTTAAGGAATACAGACTCACGAAGTACCAGCGCACCAACCATTCCACCGCTATCAACTTGCGTCCTATCGTTCGCAAGGGCGACAAGGTGAAGAAAGGCCAGGTGCTTTGCGAGGGATATGCCACCCAGGGAGGCGAGCTTGCCTTGGGTCGCAACATGATGGTTGCGTTCATGCCGTGGAAGGGCTATAACTTCGAGGATGCTGTCGTCATTTCCGAGCGCGTTGTTCGTGAAGACATTTACACATCGGTGCACATTGAGGAATTCACCCTTGAAGTACGCGAGACAAAGCGAGGCAATGAGGAGCTCACCCGCGATATTCCCAATGTAGGAAACGAGGCCACCAAAGACCTTGACGAGAATGGTGTTATCCGCATTGGTGCCGAGGTCAAGGAAGGTGACATTCTTATCGGAAAGATTACGCCAAAGGGCGAGTCTGACCCGACCCCGGAGGAGAAACTGCTGCGTGCCATCTTCGGCGACAAGGCCGGTGACGTGAAGGATGCTTCCCTCAAGGTTCCCCCCTCAATGCACGGTGTGGTAATTGACAAGAAGCTTTTCGCCCGCGTAATTCGTGACCGCAAGGCTCGTGCCCGCGAGAAGGAGCTGTTGGCCAAGCCCGAAGAGGAATACAACTTCGAGTGCGATGAATTGAAGGACAAGCTGGTTGACAAACTGCTTGTTATTCTGAACGGTAAAGTCTCCAATGGTGTGTATACCAATCATCGCGAGGAGCTTATCCCGAAGAAAGTCAAATTTGCCGCCAAGACCCTCCGCAGTATTGATTATACAGAGGTCAGCCCCAACAAGTGGACCTCGGATGTTGACACCAACAATCTTATCAAGGATCTACTGAACAACTACAACATCAAGTTACGCGAAATATCCAGCCGCTTTGCCCGCAACAAGTTTGCCATTACTGTTGGTGATGACCTTCCGAGCGGTATTGTGCAGATGGCCAAGGTGTATATTGCCATGAAGCGCAAGCTGCGCATCGGTGACAAGATGGCCGGCCGACATGGCAATAAGGGTATTGTGTCGAAGATTGTCCGTGCAGAGGATATGCCATTCCTCGCCGATGGTACTCCTGTCGATATCGTGCTCAACCCGCTTGGTGTGCCTTCGCGAATGAATCTTGGTCAGATTTATGAGACAGTTCTCGGCTGGGCGGGCAAGGTGCTTGACAAGCGTTTCAAGACCCCCATATTTGATGGTGCCACGCTGGAGCAGATAAATGGCTACATGAAGGATGCCGGTTTGCCCGAGAATGGCCGCACATACCTTTATGACGGCGAGACCGGAGAGCGCTTTGATCAGCCTGCTACTGTGGGTTACATATACTATCTCAAGCTGCACCACATGATTGATGACAAGATGCACGCACGTTCCATAGGCCCTTATTCGCTTATTACTCAGCAGCCGCTGGGCGGTAAGGCGAACTTCGGTGGCCAGCGCTTTGGTGAGATGGAGGTGTGGGCACTTGAGGCATACGGTGCGTCGCATGTGCTGCAAGAGGTGCTTACAGTTAAGAGTGACGATGTAAATGGACGCGCAAAGGCATACGAGGCAATAGTCAAGGGCGACAATATGCCTGTGCCCGGCATACCCGAGTCGTTCAATGTGCTTGTGCATGAACTGCGTGGGTTGGGACTTGAGGTTACATTTGACTAATCTGCCCGAGTCGGCATTTTGGTGGTCAATTAGTGAATAGCAAAAGAAAGGACACGATAACATGGCATTTAAACAGGAATCTCAGTTAAAGACTGACTTCAACTCGATAACCATAAGCCTGGCTTCGCCCGAGTCTATCAAGCGTCGCTCTTACGGTGAGGTGACGAAGCCCGAAACGGTCAACTACCGCACCTACAAGCCCGAACGTGACGGACTGTTTTGCGAGCGCATCTTTGGTCCAACCCGCGACTGGGAGTGTCATTGCGGCAAGTACAAACGCATCCGTTACAAGGGTGTGGTCTGCGACCGTTGCGGCGTTGAGGTTACCGAGAAGAAGGTGCGCCGTGAGCGTATGGGCCACATCGAGCTTGTGGTGCCAATAGCCCACATTTGGTTTTTCCGCTCTCTGCCAAACAAGATAGGTACACTGCTCAATATACCCTCGAAGAAACTCGACCAGGTTATCTACTACGAGAAATATGTCGTTCTGCAGCCTGGCAAGGCTCGCCTCAATGACTTGGAGGTCAAGAAGCTTGACCTTCTGACCGAGGAGGAGTATTACTACATTCAAGAATCGTTGCCGGCTGACAATGCTCAGTTGCCCGATTCCGACCCTGACAAGTTCATAGCGGGTATGGGTGCCGAGGCACTCTATAAATTGCTTTGCGAGCTTGATTTGGACAAGTTGAGCTATGAGTTGCGTGCCAAGGCATCGCGTGAAACCGCGGTTGCCCGCAAGCAGGAAGCTCTTAAGCGACTGAACGTGATTGAGTCGTTCCGCGAGTCGCAACGAGCCATGCAGGCGCGGGGGATGGACAACCGTCCCGAGTGGATGATAATGGATATCATTCCTGTCATTCCGCCAGACTTGCGTCCGCTTGTCCCGCTTGATGGTGGCCGCTTTGCCACCAGCGACATCAACGAGCTTTACCGCCGTGTGATTATCCGCAATAACCGTCTGAAGAGGCTCGTCGAAATCAAGGCTCCCGAAGTCATCATGCGCAACGAGAAGCGAATGCTCCAAGAGGCTGTCGATTCGCTTTTTGACAATAGCCGTAAGGTGTCAAGTGTGAAGAGCGACAGCAATCGTGCGCTCAAATCGCTCTCCGATTCGCTTAAGGGCAAGCAGGGCAGATTCCGTCAGAACCTCCTCGGAAAGCGTGTTGACTATTCCGGCCGTTCGGTCATTGTCGTGGGGCCTGAACTGAAGATGCACGAGTGTGGTCTGCCGAAGGATATGGCTGCCGAGCTCTTCAAGCCTTATGTCATCCGTAAACTTCTTGAGCGTGGTCTTGTGAAGACGGTCAAAAGTGCTAAGCGTATTGTTGACCGCAAAGAGCCGGTCGTGTGGGAGATCTTGGAGAACATCCTGAAAGGGCACCCCATCCTTCTTAACCGAGCTCCAACCCTTCACCGTCTGGGTATACAGGCCTTCCAGCCGCGCTTGGTTGAGGGCAAGGCCATCCGTCTGCATCCACTCGTCTGCACCGGTTTCAATGCCGACTTCGACGGTGACCAGATGGCTGTGCATGTACCTATGGGGAATGCCGCCATACTTGAGGCGCAGATTCTCATGCTCTCCACCCACAATATCCTCAATCCTGCCAATGGGGCTCCAATCACTGTTCCGTCGCAGGACATGGTGCTCGGTCTTTACTACATGACCAAGCCTCGCGTGTCGACGGCTGACGAGACTGTACATGGTGAGGGTCAGCGATTCTATTCACCCGAGGAAGTTATCATTGCCTACAGCGAAAAGCGTGTCGATCTTGGAGCCTGCATCAGTGTACACTTGCCACTGCCTGAGGGTCATGATGAATATTCATACATCAAGTCCGACAAGACCTTTATGGAGGTCATCAAGGACAAGGATGGCAATGTGCTTACCGACATTGATTGCGCCACTCCCGCAGAGGTGGCTTTGCACAGCCGCACTGAATACGAGGTGCGACGCGACCGCGACGGCAATGTGCTTGTCGATGCTAATGGACACTACGTCAAGACCTCCCGTCTTCGCACCACTGTGGGGCGCGTCATCTTCAATCAGGTGGTTCCTGACGAGTATGGCTACATCAATCAGGTGATGGGTAAGAAGTCGCTTCGTGATATTATTGGCGACATCTTCACCGAGTGTGGCAACGCTGTCACTGCGGCCTTCCTTGACGACATCAAGAGCATGGGCTACCGTCAGGCTTTCCGTGGCGGCTTGTCTTTCAACCTCGGCGATGTCATTATCCCTGAGGAAAAGGAGGCTCTTATCGCAAAAGCCAATGATGAGGTGGAAGAGGTTATGGCGCAGTATGCCATGGGTCTTATCACCAACAACGAGCGCTACAACCACGTCATCGACATCTGGACCAACACAAACAACCAGTTGACCGAGACTCTTATGCGTCAGCTCAAGGCCGACAACCAGGGCTTCAATCCAATCTACATGATGTATGATTCCGGAGCTCGAGGTTCGAAGGAGCAGATTCGTCAGCTCTCTGGTATGCGCGGCCTTATGGCCAAGCCCCAGAAGGCAGGTGCGGCTGGCAACGAAATTATTGAGAACCCCATCGTCTCTAACTTCAAGGAGGGGCTTTCGGTGCTCGAGTACTTTATTTCGACGCACGGCGCCCGCAAGGGTCTTGCTGACACCGCTCTGAAGACAGCCGACGCAGGTTATCTTACACGCCGTTTGGTCGATGTGGCTCACGACGTTATCATTAACGAGGAGGACTGCGGCACTTTGCGCGGCCTGCCGACTACAGCTCTCAAGAAGGGTGAGGACATAGTGCAGAGTCTCGGCGAGAAGATTCTTGGCCGTACATCTGTTCACGACATCTTCCACCCGCAGACCGGCGAGCTCATTGCTCGTGCAGGTGAGGAGCTTACCGAGGAAATCTGCAAGAAGATAGAAGCTTCGCCTATCGAAGAGGTTGAAATACGTTCTGTACTCACCTGCGAGTCGAAGCATGGTGTTTGCGCCAAGTGCTATGGCCGCAACCTGGCCACTGGCAAGATGGTGCAAAAGGGCGAGGCTGTAGGTGTCATCGCGGCTCAGGCCATCGGTGAGCCTGGCACGCAGCTCACGCTTCGTACCTTCCACGTCGGTGGTGTGGCTGGCGGCAACATCGGTACCACTTCGAGCCTCCAGGCCAAGTATGAGGGCAACCTCGTCATTGACGAGCTCCGCTCGGTGCCTTACGAGGATGCCGACGGTTCGAAGTATCACGTTGTTATCGGTCGCTCTGCCGAGATGCGCATCGTCGACCCCAACACCGACATCACGCTCTTCTCTGCACTTCTGCCCTATGGCGCTAAGCTCTATAAGCAGACGGGCGACGTGCTGGCCAAAGGTGATCTTATTGCCGAGTGGGATCCTTACAACGCTGTTATCATCAGCGATGTCGATGGCCGCGTCAGCTTCGAGAACGTTATTGAGAATGTCACCTACCGCGTTGAGAGCGACGCTCAGACTGGCCTGCAAGACAAGGTGGTCATCGAAAGCCGCCAGCGCACGAAGAACCCCACGCTCAACATCGTCGACTCTGAGGGACAGGTGCAGAAGGTCTACGACCTGCCTGTGGGAGCCCACATCGGCGTCGAACAGGGGCAGATGCTCCGTGCTGGCGACATCATGGTCAAGATACCTCGCTCATTTGGCAAGGCGGGCGACATCACGGGCGGTCTGCCGCGCGTGACTGAACTCTTCGAGGCCCGCAACCCAAGCGACCCCGCCATTGTGTCCGAGATTGATGGTATTGTGAGTATCAGCAAGAAGCTCAAACGTGGCAATCGCGAGATTACCATCACCTCGAAAACCGGCGAGCAGCGTTCTTACCTTATCCCAACCTCCAAGCAGATTTTGGCGCAGGACAGCGACTATGTCAAGGCTGGCACACCGCTTTCCGACGGCGCCACTACCCCGGCCGATATTCTTGCCATCAAGGGCCCGATGAAGGTGCAGGAGTACATCGTCAACGAGGTACAGGAGGTCTACCGCCTGCAGGGTGTGAAGATTAACGACAAGCACTTCGAGGTCATTGTGCGTCAGATGATGCGCAAGGTGGAGATTCTTGATCCCGGCGACACTCGCTTCCTTGAGGGTGACCTCGTGGGACGCCTCGACTTTGCCGACGTCAACGACCGCATCTTCGGCATGAAGGTGGTAGAGGACGCTGGCGACAGCACAGCGCTCAATGTTGGTCAGATGGTTTCGGCTCGAGAGCTCCGCGACGAGAACTCAGTTCTGCGCCGTCAGGACAAGAAGCTCGTCACTGCCCGCGACGCACGCCCGGCCACATGCCGTCAGGTGCTGCAGGGCATCACCCGGGCCTCGCTGCAAACCAAGTCGTTCATCTCGGCAGCCTCTTTCCAGGAGACCACAAAGGTTCTCACCGAGGCCGCCATCAATGCCAAACGCGATACGCTTGTCGGCATGAAGGAGAACGTCATCGTCGGCCATCTTATCCCCGCCGGCACAGGTATGCGCGAGTATCAAGACTTGGTTGTCGGCAGTGCCCCGGCAATCAGTGCCTCCAGGGAGGATTGACGCTACGCCTGCCAAGTGCAACTAATAGAGGGTGTCGCTGAAAAGCGATGCCCTCTTTTGCATTGTGCCTCGGCTGTACGGGGGTGTTCCGGCAATAGCGCACACTGCAAATTGCTGTACATTTCAAAACGATAGTGTCGCTATTTTTGAAAAAAATGAAAAAAAGTTGCAAGTAATGGAAAATATTGCTAACTTTGCGGCAGAAATGGAGGTTCAAACAATATGGAATGTGAACTAAATAACTCGCTGACAATAATCATTCTGGGACTGATTGTTTCGCTGTCTTTTTGTGTACAGAATCTATTATGAAAAAAAACATCGCTTTCCATTGACCCCATGTGGTTTTTTATCCAGAAACATTAACCATTAATACTTTGCACTATGAAAAACAGTTTTCTTCTCTTTCTGGCTGCGGCGTTTGTCGGTTTATCGTTTCCTCTCAATGTGCTTCATGCGCAGAGTGGCTATACTCCTGACACGATAACATCTTTTTATGTTCCATCCAACTACTATTGCCATCGATGGTTTGATACGAGCCGGGACGTGTATCGCGAGACGCATATAATGTTTTCAGATATGGCTACTGAATATCATCTGAAACAATTTAAACACACAGATTCAATCAAGATTTATGGCATTGCCGTAAGCCTTGATCGAGGACACATTGGAAAATATTGCAGTATTGCTGACACTTGCATTGGTCATTCCGTGGAGCAAGTGATGCTTTTCCAGCAGACGGGGACTTCGCAATATTCGCGGGTGAGCGATTCTTTGGCGGTGGTGATGGACGACTCGCAGGTGAGGCACTATTTTCATCTGATGTATGAGTCCATTGATTCGTCTATAAGTAGTTACCATCCTGTGCGCGAGGTGTATTTCGACAAACCTGTAACTCTTTCTGGAGATTTTTTCATTGGCATCACGGGTCGCACATGGATATTTGATGCACATAGACTTGAGGAGGGCGATGATTTTCCTCCCGGGGCTACCGGCAAGGCTGTCTACAGAAAAGTTCCGGTGGGGATGTTGCAATATGTCAATTGGGATGGAAAACTCGATTATGACCGGGTGTTGGGGGCTTCGAAGTCGCCCACCGGTGAGTTGTACTGGGGAAAGATGCGTCATCTATATGGGTTTGAATTCCTGTTCCCAATTCTGACACCACCAGACTACGACCCCGCTTCGCCCCAGGAGCCCCAGGAGCCGCGGGATACACTCCGGGTCGACACGCTGTCGCACGACACGGTCTCTATTGTGTCGCCAGGCGCAATGCAGCGCTACGTGTCCGTCAACCCCAATCCTGCGGGTGGTGAGGTCAAGGTGTTGTCGTCGTTAGGGATCGAGATAGTAGAGGCGTTCAACGCCGTGGGCGAGAGGGTCGAGGAGTTGCGTGTGGGCGGCAGCCCGCAGGTTGTGCTGAATGTCGCCTCATGGCCTGCCGGGCATTATACCCTGCGGGTGCACACGCCATTGGGCATTGTGGCCAAGCGACTGCTGGTGCACCATTAACCACTCTCACGCAGAGAAAACGAAGGCGCGGCCTGTTCCCATAGAGGGGAGCAGGCCGCGCCGCTGCTATTGTCGCTATCTTATCTCGACATTCGTGTTGCCGCCCACAGTGCCAATGTTGCCTCCGCCGTACACGCTGCCTTGCACCTCGGTGTTGCCCGACAGGCGCACCTCGGCGTTGCCGGCGACAGCGCTCTCATTGCCTCCGCCGAAGACGCTGCCATCCACCCGGCTGTCGCCGTCGATGGTGATTGTGGCATTGCCGCCCACCTGCCCCAGGCCGTTGAGGTTGGCGGGCGAGGTGTAGAGGTAGTTCAACTCCACTGAGGGGTCGAGCGTGGGGTTGGAGTTGCGCTTGCTGGCCGACACCCCGCTGCCGTCACTGCCGTCGCTCCAGGTGTAGGTTAGAATGTCGCCCATCACTTCGCTGTGGCAGATGCCGGTGTTGGCATCGCGGTATGGGGTGGTCAGGTTCTTAAGGCTGTGCACCTTGAATGTCGGTATCGAGGCCGAGAAGCCGGCGCCGAAGGCCGAGCCGTGCACCGTGGTGTTGCTCAAGTGCGAGCTCACATTGCCTCTCACCGAGCCCAGGTTTCCGGCGCCGTAGTAGTCGCCCATCACCTCGCAGCTGTCAAGCACCGAGGTGATGTTTTCTACCATCGTTTTCGCGAATGATGCGCTGTACTTGTAGGTGCGCTTGTTGTGGTTCTTCTCCTCGGTGCCACTCGAGATGTTGTAGCAGTCGAATGCAAACTGCGCGTAGTAGCTGTCGCCTGTGCGCTGCGAGCCGCTTGTGAAGCTGCCCAGATTCCATCCTCCAAGGTCGGGCGTGCTATTGGTGAAGTTGCCCGCTTTGTTGTCATAGGTATCGTACAGGGCGAGGTTTGTGCCGCCGTCGCCGCCGCCGAAGAAGGTGCCGAAGCGGGTTCCGGTGGCGTGGGTGGTGATGCTTGTGCCCGCGTTCATGTCGCCATACTTGGGCCCTCCGCAGTATTTGCCCACGCGGCTGTGGTCTATGGTGATGCTGATGCTGCCGGTGATCGGGGCCTCGGCGTTCATCCCGCCGCCATAGAGTTCGCCCACCAGCGAGTGCTCTATTACCATCGTCACGTCGCCGTCAATCTTCTCCATGCCGCCCCCGGCCAGTGTTCCGAAGCGCCCGCCGTCGATGTAGCAGTGCGGATTGTCGCTGTGCACCAGTGCCGAGGTGCCTTTGTATTTGCCCGACAGGTAGAACTCCGGGAACTCACCGCCCAGCACCGTGACGGCGCAGTGGCGGTTGGGAAAGGTGCGGTCATTGTGAGGCCCCGGGGTGAATGCGCGGCAGTAGAAGTGCCCGCCCATGATGATGTAGAGCGTGCGGTTGGTCAGCCCGCCGTCGGCGGCCACGGTCGTCCCGTCCATGTTCTCCGAGGTGACTATGCGGTGTATGTGGCCGCCGTTCAGAATGAGCGGCGCCTCGGCCTTGTCGGTGCCGCTGGTGCTGTGGTCGCGGCGGTCGTACTCGAACTCGGTGAAGTGTATGAACGAGGTCTCGGTGATCTCGAAGTGGCCGCGCGGCAGCACTATGCCGGTGTTCAGGCGGCGCAGCATACCGTCCTGCTTCATGGCCAGCCCCAGCGGCGGCACGGCCACAAAGTCGAACCGGATCGGGTTGATGATGGCACGCGAGGAGCCATTACCCCACTGTGCCTCGAAGCAGTAGTCGGGCTCCTCGTCCATGTCGAGGTCTACAGACATGAGGGTGAACGGGCGGTCGGCGTCGCGCGCAAGGTCGTTGGAGACAAGGTTGCGCCATTGGTAGTTGCCCACCAACACAATGGCCTGGTCGTAGACGGTCACCGCCGGGTTGGCCGATATGCGCTCAAGGGCGGCCTGCGCGTCATATATCTTGGTGTACACCGTCCTGCCGTTGAAGGTGGCGGGATGCACCGGCGTGGCGGGCGAGGCGTTCTGCGCGTCGTTCACGCGGTCCATGCTGCGGTCTGCATTGTGCAGGTAGACGGCTTTGCCCCAGTGTGCCTTTATCTCTATCTGCCGCACGCCGCGGGGCACGTAGTAGTAGCCGCCCTGCGCGAAGACGCGCCCGCTTGTGGCGTAGAGGTCCTTGTCGGTGCACTCGCGGTCGGCGAAGTTGTAGCCGTCCTGCCAGTGGGCCAGGAAGTGGTTCTTGCCTTCGTGGTCGGTGGCCACCACCTCCCATCCGGTCACCACCCGGTCGGTGTAGTTGCCGCCGTAGCGTGTGTTCCAGTCGGCGGCTCCGGGGTCGCCGAAGAGGGTGTTGTAGTAGGGCAGCTGCACCTTGGCATAACTGTAGTCGCCGCCCAGGGTGTCCATGTCGGTGATGGGCAGTTCTATGGTCTTGCTCATCGATGTGCCCGAGGCCGCCTTCACCGTCAGCATCCCCATCAGCCGCCCCTTCCAGGGGTTGGCCGCGCTGCGCTGCTTCCACGTGGCTTGGCGGGCATCCCACACGCGCCCTGGGTCGGGGTTGACCAGCGACGCGTAGCGCCCCCATCGCTTCAGAACAGGGTAGGGGGCTGCCTCCGGGTCGAGCACCCACTTGTCTATCATGGCCGTGTCGGCCGTCGAGCCCGTGAGGTACCACGCCATCAGCTGGCGGTTGCTGTTCAGGATGCTGCGCAGGTGCTCGAAGCGCAGCAGCAGCGTCTCCTCCACAGGCCAGGCGCAGTTGAAGTCGGCCAGAGTCCCGGGGGCTATGGCCTCGTCGCGGTAGTAGTTGTAGAGGTTGAGCGCATTCGACGCCACGATGCTGTTGATGTTCGAGATTTTCACGCCGCCATACACGGGGTAGCGCGCCGCGCCGCCGTCGAGGGTGCCGTAGAACACGCAGTTGGCCACCAGCGTGCGCATCTCGCTGGGTGTGGAGGCGAAGCTGTTGTGCCCCACTATGCCTCCCACCGTGGTGCCCCCTGTGATAGAGGCGAAGCTGTAGCAGTTCACCACGCGGCTGTAGTCCTCAATGCTGCCCACCAGCGACCCGCAGTTGCCGTCGGCGCTGCCCACGCTGCCGCCCAGCAGGCCGCAGTTGCAGATGCGCGTGTTGCCGCTGGCCTTGCACACCAGCGCGCCCACGTCGCCGCTGCCGCTGATGGTGGCCGAGCCGATGACCACTCCCTTGATGAGGGCATCCTTCACGTGGCCGAAAAGCGGCGCGTCGATGGCGGCAATCACCTGCCGCTGACCGTCGATGCTGCCGGTGAAGGGCTCGTCGTCGGTGCCGATGCCGCTCTTGTCGACCACAAAGCCATTGTCGAGGATGTAGTTGCCGCCCATGGCCGTAATCTGCGATGAGCGACTGATGCTGACGGTGTTGGCGTGGCGGCTCTCGGGCGAGATGTCGCCGCGCCCGCGGCTGGCCGCAACGGCACGCACCACCACCGGCGCGCTGCTGCTGCTGAAGTCGGCCGTGAACGAGCCGGTGTAGCGCAGGGTGCTGCCTGTGGGCTGGCCGTCGTCGCCCAGAGTGGGGCGGCTGCCGTCGGTGGTGTAGTAGATGGTCGCGCCGGCTTGGCCGGTGCTGATGGTCACCGTGGTGCCGCTGACGCCGATGGCCGGTGCGGCGAAGTGCTCGGCATAGTAGGCCACCTCGTGCGACACCAGCTCATCCTTGGCCGCCACCGTGCGGATGGCCTCTGTGTTGTGGCCCATGTAGAACGGAGCCGTGTAGAGCTGCCTCGTGGCGCTCGTGGCGGGGTCGCTGCCGTCGGTGGTGTAGTAGATGGCGGCCCCGTCGGTGGTGCACGCAAGGCTGACCATATAGCCGGCACCCACCTCTATGGTGGGGTCGGACAGGTCGGGGCTGTACGAGGCATCCTCCTCGAAGCGGAGCCACGTCGAGCTGTTAAACTGCACCAAGTGGCCACCTCCGTTGTAAGACTCATGGATTGGATTGTTCTGTTTTGCGCCACCCTTCACGTCGAACGACCCTGTGCCAGGCTCGCCTGTTTCCACATTGAAGGGGTAGATGCAGAAAGCGTTTGTACTCTTCCTGTCAACAACGAAATAGCTGTTGTTGATGGCCGAAGGCCCTTGCTCCAGGCGCACCGAGGGCGCACACCCCGACTGGCATATCCACACCATGTAGCGGTCAAGCGCCACGTTCACTATCTGCCACAACTCTTTGCCGCCCATCATGGTCTTCTTGAACTGCCACAGGCAGTAGGTGTAGTCCATGTCGGTGGGCGTCTTGATGTTGTTGTCCGTGTAGTTGAGAAGCTCCTTGCCGTAGTATTCCGAGAGGTAGGGGTTCCCTGCCGCGTCGGTGGCGGTCGACGGCCAAATGATTGACCCGCTGTTCTGCGTGGTGTAGATGTAGTAGTAATGCCCGTCTTCGACCTTGTCAACGTAGGTCTGCGCCACCGCGCACATGGCGGGCAGCAGCGTAAAGGCAACAATCATTTTTCGCAAAAGGCGGGGCAGCATAGTTCTCATCACAGTGCGACTTGTAGGGTTAACAGTCGGGTTCCAGTCAATTTGCTCCTTGCTCCACCGGCGGCGGACCGAACCCTTTTAGTCCGCGGCCGGGGGCTGTTTTCTCGCTGAAAACGAGGTGCAAAGGTACGAAAAATTTTCCACAGGCCGGCAGAAATCTGAATGGGGGGGGGGGTAATTGGCTGATAATCTGCATGTTAATTTCCTGTGACAGCGTGCCATCAGCGCGTTTTTTTGGTGCGCCGGCGTCGGTCGTGCGCCGAAAATCGGGCCCGGGGGCAACGCTGTGTGCGTGCAGTTTTGCGGCGCGCCGCGTCGATGTTGGCGACGCCTGTTCTTCGATTGATGTGCGATTGTTCTTCGATTGTTCTCCGATTATAAATCGAAGAACAATCGAAGAACAATCGGAGAACAATCGAAGAACAGACGGTGTTGACATTGCCTTGGTGGCTTTGCAGGCTGGGTTTCAGTCGTTTATGGCGACCGCTTGCCGCAAGCGACTGTAAATGAGTGTGTAAAAAGAAGGCGGTGCCGTATGGCATCGCCTTGCTGTGTGGTTGCGTAAGGCTGTGGCTACAAGCCTATTGATATGCCGACCTCCAGGCGCGGCAGCAGCAGCTGGCCTGCGGCTGGCTGGCGCCCGATGCCGTTGAGGCGGTAGCGCGCGTAAAGGCTGTACCAGTCGTAGCCGATGCGCGTGATGATGCCGTAGTTCCAGCGGTAGTCGTCCAGCGGGGCGACGCCGAAGAGGCGCTGCTCGAAGCGGTCGGCCACATTGCCGGGGGTGTTGTCGACGTACCTGACGCTGTAGTCGTTCCAGCCGTAGGTGCCGTAGACGCCGAGGTCCCAGTAGAGGCCGTAATGGGTGATGCCGCCGCCGGGTGTGAGCCGCACGCGCTGGAACAGTTGCAGGCCGAACTCGGAGAGGGTGGTGGTGCGCTTCTTCACGGCGTCGGCCGAGTTGATGGTGCCAGCCATGCCCAGGGCCTGCTCCAACTCGTTGACGGCACGGCCGTTGTAGCGGTAGTGGACGTTGCCGACCTCGCAGCCCAGCCAGAGGCTGTAGGCCTTGGTGAACTTGTAGCCGGCCGACAGCTCGCCGCGGGCGGCGGGCGACCAGAAGCGGGCAGACACCTCGTTGCCGCCGATGGCCACCGGCAGGCCGATCGCGACGTTGACACTGTAGCCGAAGTGCTTCTCGCGCGGTATGTCCTGCGAGGGGGCGCGGTTGAGCACGTCGACCACGTTGATGTGCTTCTTGGCGTTGCTGCGCATGTAGGCCCACTCTTTCTTGTCGGCCACGTTGGTGGGGCGCTCGAACCGGTAGTCGGCCATGCTGCCTTTCATGAAGACGTAGATGTGGTGCCCGCCCTCGATGTCGAGGCTCATGGTGGTGTCGAAGAACTGCACGGTGCGCTTGCCGTACATGATGATGCGCCCGGTGGCGTCGTCGACGTCCTTGAAGAAGACGTGCACGTTGCTGTCGGGCTGCAGGGGTATGACGCTCACCTTGGAGGGACCCTGCGTCTCGAAGCGGAAGGTCTGGCCCGCGGGCTCGGCGGGTGACTTGCCCACGAAGTAGGAGGCCTGCGGCACGCCGTAGCCGAAGGCATAGTCGCAGTAGGGGTAAAGGTCGCCGCTGCGCTGCAGGGCGTCGAAGAGCTGCATGTTGGTCATGCCCTTGGAGGCCTGCCAGGCGCAGGCGGCGAAGCCGGCCACCAGCGGGCAGGAGAAGCTGGTGCCGTAGACCATCTCGTAGGACTTGTTGCTGCGCGGCGAGGCGGCGTGGGCGTGGGCGAAGGCGCAGAGGTTGGGCTTCTGGCGGCCGTCGGCGGTGGGACCGAAGGAGGCGAAGGAGATGTGCTCGTAGTAGGTGAGCGAGTGGATGATGCCGCCGATGCAGAGCACGCTGTCGGCGTCGCTGGGCGTGATGATGTACTGCCAGCCTGAGTCGTCGGCCTCGTTGCCTGCCGAGTTCACCACCAGCATACCCTTGCGGGCTGCCATGTTGGCCGCGCGGGCCACGTAGGAGGTGCCGTCCATGTCGCGCGTGTAGTAGCGGTCCTTGCCGTAGCCGAGGCTGCTGGAGATGATGTTGGCGCCGTTGCGGTCGGCCCACTCGACGGCCTGCTGCCACCACACCTCCTCCTTGAAGGGCTCGGCGTTCACCTCGGTGCGCGCCAGCAGGAACTCGGCGCCGGTGGCCAGGCCGATGTCCATGCCATTCTTGCGCCCGGCGATGCAGCTGAGGGTCATCGTGCCGTGGCTGTTCCAGCCGTAGACGTTCTCTTTGCGGTTGGGGAAGTTCCAGGTTTTGAGTATGCGCTTGTCGGCGCGCAGGTGGGCGAAGGCGTCGTGGGTGTCGACCCTGGGGAAGCCGCCGTCGAACACGGCTATGCGCACACCCTTGCCGTCGATGCCGGCCTGGCGGAAGAGGCCGCCCTGCATACGCTGCAGCTGCATGGTGAGGGTGCTGTCGGTCTCGTCAGGCTCGTCGTCGTCGGCTATGACATCGGCCGAGGCGAGGTGCATGTTGCTCTCGATGGGCTGCACGCGCAGCACGAAGGGCAGGCTGGCAATGGCCTCGGCCTGGCTGGCGGTGGCCACCACGCCGACGGCGTTCATCCAGCGGCTGGTGCCCACCTCCTCGTCGGCCAGGCCGACGACGGCGGACACGTAGCTGTCGTTGAGCGGGTAGTTGCTCATGTCGTAGAGGTCGGCGCCGCACTGCTGGTAGCGCTCTATGGCCTTGGCGTCGAAGTAGGAGTAGGGGTCGAAGGTGGTGCCTGCCTTGTCGGCCAGGAACACCCACCATGCCTGTTGCGCCTGGAGCTGCCATGCCAGCAGCAGCGACGCTGCGATTGTTGCTAAATGTTTCATAGGTGCGTGTGTGTTGTTGTTATCGTAAGACGGTGTGTAAAATCTCGTGGCTGGTGATGTTGCCGAATGATGCGAGGTGCATCTGGAAGTAGGCTATCATGGCGCCCAGCAGGTCGCGCCGCTGCGCTGGCGAGGCGCCGGCGGGGCGGTTGCCCGGCAGGTAGCTGTGGAGCAGGGCTGAGTGGGCCTGCGGAAGGGTGGTCTCGCCCGGCGCGCCGACGAAGCAGCCTTGCTGCAGGTCGAACAGGGGCGCCGACGGCGCAAAGTTGTCGAGGGGCTCGATGCCGAGGTGGTGGGAGAGGCCGAGCATGAACAGCATCGGGGTGTCGCGCCCGGCGTCGGCCAGGCTCTGCTGCTCCACGTAGTCCCAGAGCGAGGGCAGGGGCTCCTCGTCGCGCAGCACCTTGTAGAGCACCTCGGTCATGAAGAAGCGAAGCGCGTTGCCCACCGCCGAGGGCTGGCCGGCAGGGTGGCGGGGTGCCATCTCCTTGATGTAGTCGAGGCTGCCGTGGCGGCTGTCGTAGACCACCATGTCGAGGCACGAGAGGGGTTGCAGCAGGTTCTGCTTGACGCGCCCGCGCTGGGTTCTGACGCCCTTCACCAGGTAGGAGCGCACCCCGAGCTGGCGCGTGAAGATGCGCGCCACGACCGAGGTCTCGCCGTAGGGGGTGGTGTGCAGTACCATGCCGGAGGTGGAGACGAGCATAGGCTATCGCACGATAAGTATTTTGCCGACAGCGCGGTTGCCCCCCTCGTTGTCGGCTGCGAAGACATAGTAGACGCCGGTGGCCACGCGCTCGCCCTTGAGGTTGCGCCCGTACCACACGGCCTGGCCGCCCAGCGCCTGCGTGGTGTAGACGGTGTGGCCCGCGGCGTCGGTCACGTGCACCAGTCCGTCGCGCGTGAAGCCGTCGATGGCTATCGGGCCGTCGTAGCCTGGGCGCACCGGGTTGGGGAAGACGCGCACCTCGTCGCGGGGCTGGCTCTCGGCGTGGGTGGCCGTGGAGCGGTAGACCTGAAGCCCCTGGTCGGTGCCGATATACACCTCGCCTGTGCGAGGTTGCACGGCGATGGCTACTATCTTGTTCGAGAAGAGCGGGCTGTTCTCGGCGGTGAAGTGCTGCAGCTGCTCCAGTCCGTTGGAGCTGATGAGGTAGAGTCCGCCGCCCGAGGTGCCCACCCACTTGCGGTTGGCTCCGTCGACGGCAATGGCGGTGATGCTCTCGTAGGCCATGAGGTACTCGTAGAACTCGCCGTTGGTGATGGTGATGTTGCTGCACTGCACCGGTGCCACCTCGCCCCGGCCGCCGTTCTGGAAGGCGCGGTAGCCGTCATATATCACCTTGATGCCCTTGTTGGTGCCGAGCCACAGGTTGCCAGTGTGGTCCTGAGTCAGGGCGGTCACGGCGTCGGTCTGCAGCTTGCTGCCGCCATTGGGGTCGACGCGCGCCATGCGGCTCTCGCCGTCGTGCACATAGATGATGTTATCCCTGCCGATGAACCACAGGTAGCCGTTGATGCTGTCGCACACAAGCTTGTCCACTGAGGGCTGCTGGGCAAGCGCGGTGGTGTTGAATGTGCGCCACTCGCCGCTGGGGGTCATGCTGGCCAGGGCGTTGGTGGAGTTGGAGAGTAGCGTCCACAGGTTGCCTTGCCTGTCGAAGCTTACAGCGCCGGTGCGCAGTGTGCTGCTTGAGCCCACGGTGTAGGGCACAAGCGCCCCGCCGCTGGCCTGCTCGTCGATGACGGCCTCCACGCGGCCGTCGCGTATGTCGGCCAGCCCGGTGCCCCACACCGCTGCGACCCAGTGGGTGGTGTCGAAGGGGTCGACCGCCACGTCAAGCACGTCACGGGCTTCATCGAGCAGGCCGTTGCTTTTGTCGGTGACATTCCACGAATAGCCGTCGCTGACGCACAGCTCAGGCTCCAGGTAGGAGTTGGCATAGACCGTGGTGTGGCCGCCCGGGCAGACCATCGTGCGGTAGCCCGAGGCCACAATGCGGTAGGTATTGTCGCCGTTGAATGGCCCTTCGGGCATGATGTAGTCGTTGCCGCCGGGGCGCATCCTGAACAGCCCACCCCACTCGTGGCCTACCCACAGCGTGGCAGGGGATGTGCACACCGCGTCGTGCGCCTTCATTGCCCCCCAGTCGTAGCTGGCAATGCTGTCGGTCATGGCCAGGCTGCTGTTGTAGAGCACCACCGCGCCGTCGCGCGACACAGCCACCCTGCCCGCGCGGCTGCGCATGGAGCGCACCTCGCCGCTGTCCCACGGCTGCACCTCGCCGCCACGCATGGCGTAGAGCACGGTGTGGAGAGGGTCGGATTCGTAGCCTGCGGCAAGCAGTGTGTTGCCTATTGTGTCGAGCATTGTGACGTTCACCCCGCCAAGGCGGCTGTCGGCCGTCCAGCGGTCGCTGATGCCCATGTGCTGCTCGCTGGTGGAGATGCGTTTTATTCCCTGGGGTGTGGCGGCATAGAGGCTGTCGGCGGTGAAGGCCAGGGCTGTCACCGAGGTGTAGCTCCCGCCGTCGCCAATGTAGAGGGTCTCCTTCACCTCGTGCCGTGCAATGTCCACCACCACCACTCCGAAGCCTGTGGCGAGATAGGCCATGCCGTTGTGGAAGCGTATGGCATGGATTGTCTTGTTGGCGCTTATCTCGCCTCGCTTCACGTCCGAAAGGTTGTGCACGTGGCTGCCGCTCACGAGGTCGATGTTCGAGTTGTTGTAGGCCACCACCAGGGTCGACGTGGTTTCGTCGTAGGCCATGGTTGCCACCCCCACATCGCTCAGTCCTGTGGTCTTGTTAAGGCGTTCCACTGTGCCGTAGAGTGTGTCGTAGCGGAACAGGCCGCCGCGGGCGGCGGCATAGACATAGTCGCCCGCGGGCTCCACATGCCTCACCAGCGAGTAGTCCAGGCAGTCGCGCCAATGGCCGACGGCGGTCTGCGCCTCGGCGAATTGCAACACAAGCATGGCCGCAATGGCCGCAAGCAAATGCCTCCTCATGCTGTAGCCTCCTTCCGTGTGAAGATGAACTGGTAGACCAGCGCCAGCGCGGTGCTGGCCAGCGTGCTGGCCAGCGTGGCCAGCAGTACGTCGCCAAAGCCGCGGAAACCGAACATCTCTACGGTGAAGAACACCAGGTAGAATATGCCGAACATGAGCAGCAGGTAGCTGACGAAGTAGAGCGGGGCCACGCTGTGCAGGCTCGGCACAGCCACCACCGTGTCGTCGCCGCGCGTAAGGATGCGGTCGGCGAACATCACGCGGCACATGGCCACCACCGTGCAGGCTAAGGCGTTGAAGCCAAGCGGCCCGGCCATCACGTCTGCCAGCAACCCGCTGCCGAAGGCCGCCAGCAGCATCGGCACTTTGCCCATCGAGGTGGGCAGCATCAGTACGAACAGCACATAGAGCATCGGCACGATGTAGCCGCCCATGTAGACGTGGTTGAGCACCAGCATCTGCACCAGCATCAGCAGCACAAACCGCCCTATGTTGCGCCACACCAGTTTGTTCATTTCCGTTCCAGTTCTTCCTGTTCCTTGCGGAACTTGTTGTTGATGATATACACGTGGTCAAGCTTGTTGAAGTCGGTGGCCAGACGTATGCGAATGCGGTAGAAGCCGCTGCCTTTCAAGGTGTCGGCATTCTCCACGTAGCCAACCATTATGCCTTCCGGGAAGTCGGCGGCAAGCCCCGACGTCACAACTGTGTCGCCGCGCTCGAAAGGATGGGTGGTGGGCACGTCGACCACCTGTGCGTAGCGGTAGTCAAGGCCGTCCCACACCAGCGAGCCGTTGACGCCCGCGCGCTTCAGCTTGACGCTGTTGCGGCTGTCGGAGTGGAGCACTGGCATCACCGTGGAGAAATTGTCGGTCGTGGTCACCACGATGCCCACTATGCCGCCCGGCGCTATGACGGCCATGTCGGGCTCCACGCCCTGGCGGCTGCCCTTGCCGATCATGATGAAGTTGTTCTGCTGGCTCCACGAGTTCTTAATCACTGTCGCCTCGGTGTAGTCGTAGCGCTGGCGGTACACGGTGTCGCGCACCGTGAACACCGTGTCGGTGTAGCTGATGTAGCTTTCCGCCATCTGGGCGCGCAGCATGGCATTCTCTGCCGCCAGGCGGTCGTTCTCGCCCTTCAGCCCGAAGTAGCCCGACACCGAGTGCACTCCCTCGAACCACGACCCGGCCACCGCCAGCGCCCACCTCGACAGGCGCGAGCGCTGGTAGTAGGTGCTGCCCGACATCATCAGCACCGAGGCCACGGCCAGCAGCACGAACACCAGCCAGTGGTTGTATTTTTTCAGCAGGTCAATCAGCTTGTCCATAGACTGTCATTGCCGACCGAGGAAGCGTTCAATGATGGCGCGGGCCTCGTCGACGGCGCGCTGCAGGTCGTCGTTCACCAGCGTCACGTCGAACTGCCCGGCCTGCTTCAGCTCCTCCGCGCTGCGTGCCAGCCGCTTCGTGATGGCCTCCTCGCTGTCGGTGCCGCGCCCGCGCAGCCGCTGCTCCAGCACCTCAAGGCTGGGCGGCATGACGAAGATGCTCAGCGCGTCGTCGCCCAGGTGGCGCTTTATGTTGCGCCCGCCGTTGACGTCTACGTCGAACACTATCGCCTTTCCCTTGGCCCAGATGCGGTCCAGCTCGCTGCGCAGCGTGCCGTAGCAGGTGCCTTGGTACACCTCCTCCCACTCCAGGAACTGCCCCTCGGCCACACGGCGCATGAACTCGCCGTGGCTCATGAAGTAGTATTCCACGCCGTCGCGCTCGGTGCCGCGGGGCTGGCGCGAGGTGGCCGACACGCTGAAGTCGAAGCAGTCGAAATAGCGCATCAGCTCGCCGATGATTGTCGTCTTGCCGCAGCCCGAGGGCGCCGAGAAAAGAATAGCCTTGCCCATGGTTCAGAATTTCTTGTCAAGTATGCGCATGAAGCCGGCCACCGCCGCCGACTCGCGGTCCCAGCCCAGCCGCGAGGCCATGGCGTCGACCGCCGCCAGCGCCTCCTCGCGTGTGCGAAGCGCGTTGAGGTCGAGTATGAAGTCGTTGTAGGCCTTGATGTTGTTGTGGAACAGCTCGCTCATGAACGTGAAGCGGTCGTTGATGTTGATCACCGTGCGCAGGTCCTCGACCTTGCGCTCCAGCGTGCCTTGCAGGGGCTGCCTTGAGGCAAGCTGCTCGCCGAGCGTGCGCACCGGCTGCTGCTGCAGGTAGTCGAGCAGTGATGCCTGCCTCTGCTCGGCGGCGGCCTCTGCGTGCTGCTCAGGCTGCTGCCCGGCCGCCGTGGCAGTTGGCTCATCGGCAGGCTCGGCCTTGGGCTCTTCCTGCTGCGCGTGTTCCTCCTCTTTTTCCTCCTCCTCGGCGCTCTCGGCTGCGGCGGCCTGCTCGACGGGCGGGTCTATCACGATGTCCTCGAAGAGCAGTCCGTTGTCGTTATGTTCCAGCTGCTCCATTGTCTGCACAGGCGCCTCTTCCTGTGTGGCTGCGGCGGGCTCGGTGGCCGCAGGCTCTTCGGCGGGCGCCTGCTCCGCGCGCGGAGCAGGCGGCTGTTCTTCAGCCTCGGGCTGCACAGGCACTTCGACCGCAGGCTGCTGCGGCATGGCGGCCATGCCGCCCAGCATGGCCATCACGTGCTGCTCCTCCGCGCCAAGCACGGCCTGCTGCCCTTCGTCGACGGCCTCCTCGCGCTGCTGCGGAAGCTCGTCGTCGCCCAGGCGCAGCGCCACGTCGTAGAGCCTGCGCAGGTCTTCGAGCAGCAAATCCACCTCGATGCGGTTCACCTCGCCCTTGAGGGCCACAACCCGGTTGGCCACCGCGCAGAGCCTCTGCATACCGTCGGTCAGCTCATTTATCAGTCTCCTCTTATTGTTGTCCATCTGCTATATTTTTGATATACAAATACCTGTACCCACCCGCCCGGATGGGAAAGCGAGTGTAAAAATACTAATTATTTCTGACACACGGCCGCGCCGGCCGCAAAAAATTTCCACACCCGCAAGTTGAAAAGCGCCCCGCCGGAAGCGGGGCGCCATCCATGGTGAGGCCCGCGGGCCGTTGCCGTCTAATCGAGCACCAGGCTGGGGGCGCTGTAGGTGCGGGCGGCCAGCTCCTGGTTGAGCATGTAGAGGCTGCGGGGGTCGCTGCCGAAGAGCTCCATCTTCGAGATCATGTCGCGGGCGTTGGTCTCCTCCTCGCCCTGCTCCTTGACGAACCAGTCGAGGAACTGCATCGTGCGGAAGTCCTTCACCTTGCTGGCGGCGTCGTAGATGGTGTGGATCGAGGCGGTGACGTACTCCTCGTGCTCCAGGCCGGCCTTCAGCACGTCCATGTCCTGCTTGTAAACCTTGTCGGGCATCGCAATGGCCTCGAGCTTGATGGGGCAGTCGTTGTTCTGCATGTAGCGGTAGATGAGCATGGCGTGGTCGCGCTCCTCCTGTGCCTGTATCATGTACCAGTTGGCGAAGCCGCCGAGGCCGCGCTTGTCGAAGTAGTTGTTCATGTCGAGGTACAGGTATGCGCTGTAGAGCTCCTTGTTGATCTGCTCGTTGAGCAGGTCTGCCACTTTCTTGTTGAGCATTTCTCTTTCGGGTTTAATGGGTGAATATGAAAACGGCACCTTAACGCGGCGCGTGTCCTATTATTGCCCCCGTGGCCTGTTTTTTAGGCCATCGCCGCCGCTGTCGGGCACGCTGTCTGCGTATTGTCAATGGCTTGTTTTCAGGCACTTATGGTTGGGCGCTCTCTGTATGTTATTGAAAACCAGCCCGAAAAAGCATCAGGGCAATGTCAACACCGTCTGTTCTTCGATTGTTCTCCGATTGTTCTTCGATTGTTCTTCGATTTTGTATCGGAGAACAATCGAAGAACAATCGGACATCAATCGAAGAACAGACGGCCTTGGGGCTGCGGTGGCTATGGGCGGATGACGGTGGAGGAGCCGTCGGGTGCTATTTTCACTATGCGGCTGCCCTGGCCACCTTGGCCGCCGAGGCCTGGCAGCGGCGGCACGCAGTAGTCCACGCGCGCCATCAGCTCCTCGCCTATGTCGGCGTGGCAGGCTGGCGATGGCCGTCCGCTCAGGTTGGCGCTGGTGCTCACTATCGGCCTTCCCAGCCGCCGCAGCAGCTGCTGGCAGAACTCGTCGTGCGGCACGCGTATGCCCAGCGAGCCGTCGTCGGCGGGCAGGTTGTCGGCCACCAGGCTGCCCAGCGCGGGCCGCCACAGCGCGGCGGGCAGGATGAAGGTGGTGGGGCGCGAGCCATCGGCGGTGCACCATCGGTCGGTGCCCAGCTGACTGGCCGTGCAGAGCACGAGCATACTTTTCGAGCGGTCGCGCCGCTTGATGGAGTAGACGCGCTCCACGGCGCCGGGAAGCGAGGCGTCGCAGCCGATGCCCCAGATGGTGTCGGTGGGGTAGAGCACCGTGAGCCCGCCGCGCAGGGCGGCCACGGCCTGGTCGAGTATAGTGTCCATAGCGCCGCAAAATTACTAAAAAAATGGCTGCCGCCGCGGCTGTGTGCGTTTTTTTTTGTATCTTTGCGTTTTGAAACGAGGGCTGACGTATTTGTGAAGTTAAGTTCAACAAGTTATAAACCAAACAATTATCGCTATGTTCAAAGGACATCCTAAAGGACTTATCGCGGCGGCGTTGAGTAATATGGGCGAGCGTTTCGGCTACTATATTATGAACGCTGTGCTGCTGCTGTTCCTCTGCTCGAAGTTTGGCATTCCCGACCAGGTGGCAGGTGCGATTTACGGCATCTTCTACTTCGCCATCTACATCATGGCGCTGCCCGGCGGCGTGATTGCCGACAAGCTGCAGAACTACAAGGGCACAATCATCGCTGGCCTGATTACCATGGCCGCTGGCTATGTGGTTCTGTCGATACCACTGGCCGTGTCGCCCGCCAGCAAGACCATGGTGCTCGTGGTCACCTGCTTGGCACTGTTCATCATAGCCTTCGGCAACGGCCTCTTCAAGGGCAACCTGCAGGCCATCGTGGGCCAGATGTACGACAACCTCGAGGCCGAGGCCGCCAAGAAGGGGCCTGAGGCGCTCGAGCTGGCCAAGAGCAAGCGCGACCCTGGCTTCCAGATCTTCTACGTCTTCATCAACATCGGCGGCGTGATAGCCCCCTTCGTGGCTCCCTCGCTCCGCCAGTGGTGGCTCGGCCGCAACGGCATGACCTACAACTCGAACCTGCCTGCCCTCTGCCATCAGTACATCAACGACGCTATGGGTATGGACGCCACTCAGATGGCCAACCTGACCACCTACATGCAGCAGAACAACACCGGCTTCGACCCTGCCAACATGCAGGCCGCCTGCGAGAGCTACCTCCAGGTGTTCAACACCGGCATCCACTACTCCTTCATCGCCTCCGTGGCCGCTATGCTCATCTCGCTCTGCATCTTCCTGGCCTTCAAGAAAATCTTCCCGGCACCCGCCAAGAAGGCCGCCAAAGAGGCCGTCGTGGAGTACTCTGCCGCCGAGAAGGCTGCCATGGCCAAGGAGATCAAGCAGCGCATGGCCGGCCTCTATGCCGTGCTGGGCATCTGTGTCTTCTTCTGGATGTCGTTCCACCAGAACGGACAGTCGCTCTCGCTCTTTGCTCGCGACTTCGTCCACACCGAGAGTGTGGCGCCCGAAGTGTGGCAGTTCCTCAACCCTGCGCTGGTCATCCTGCTCACCTTCCCCATCATGTGGCTCTTCGGCACCAAGTGGGGTCGCAAGATTTCCACTCCGCGCAAGATTGTCATCGGTATGCTCTTCGCAGCCTGCGCCTACGTCTTCCTCACCGTCTTCAGCGCGAATATGGGCTATCCTTCGGGCAAGGCCTTCCTCGCTCAGGATGCTGGCACGATTGATTCGATGAAGGCTGGCGCCTGGGTGCTGATCGTGACCTACTTCTTCCTCACCGTGGCCGAGCTCTTCATCTCGCCGCTGGGATTGAGCTTCGTGTCGAAGATTGCACCCAAACACCTGCAGGGCATCTGCCAGGGCTTGTGGCTCGGCGCTACCGCCATTGGCAACCTGCTCATCATGATTGGACCCATCCTCTTCAACGCGCTGCCCAAGCTGTGGATGACCTGGGCCACATTCGCCCTCATCTGCCTCATCGCCATGAGCGTGATGTTCGGCATGTTGAAGTGGCTTGAGCGCATCACCTCGCAGCAGCAATAAGCGACTGCCGCGACGCCATAGGCAAGGCGGGGCCGTGCGGTGCACGGCCCCGCCTTCGGCATAAATATTATGCCCTCCGCACAATAAAATCACCCTCCGCCCGTATTTATCTGCGCAAGTACCCATAGGGCTGAAAAAAATGAAACATATAGCATTTTTCATCACTTTTGCCGTCATGTGCTGCGGTCTGATGGCGCAGGAGGCGCCCGGCGAAGCGCTGGGCGACACGCCACGCCGCCACGTGAAGGCCGAGCGCAATGTGCTCGGCTCCCCGGTCTACTACGACACGCTGGGCAACGTCATCGGCTCTGGGCAGGCCAGCGCCGAGTACCACCGTCCGCGACATCATTTCCGCAACCGCCTGGAAGACGAGTTCTCGTCGGTCTTTTTCGAGTGCAACGCCATGATAACCGAGTTCGACATGGCTGTCGGCGGCACCCTCACCGTACTGCCGAGGCGCTGGGGCGCCTATGCCACCGGCCGGGTTGGCTTCGCCCATGGCTACCTGGCGGCAGGGCCTGCGCTGCGCCTGTCAGACTGCGGCGACAACGTCGACTGGCATCTGTTCGGCGGCCTGGCCTACAGCCACACGCTTGGCGGCGAGTTGGGGCTGCGCCTGGCTTTCCCCGACGGCGGCGGCACGTTCTGCTGGTCGTCGGTCATGATGTCGGTTGGCTACGTCAACCAGAACCTCTATGTGTCGGCCGGCCTCAGCCTGGGTCTGTCGCCGAGTATTTTCATGTGGTTCCTGTAGTGTCGGCGTATGGAGGAGAGTGGGAAATATGTTATTGACGAGCGGCGCGAGGAGCAGGAGATACAGGCCAAGTTCCAGGAACTGATTGAGGCCTGCCGCGCGCTCAAACCCATGAGCAATGACGAGGAGCGGAGTGTCATGCAGGCTTTCCGCGTGGCCAAGGAGGCCCATGCCGGCACGCGCCGCAAGAGTGGTGAGCCTTACATATTCCACCCGTTGGCGGTGGCCTTGATTGCCGTGAAGGAGGTTGGGCTGGGGCCTGTGGCCGTCGTGGCGGCGTTGCTGCACGATGTGGTGGAGGACACCGACATCACGCTCGACGAGCTGCGTATGGTCTTCGGCGACCGCGTGGCGCGCATCGTCGACGGCGTGACCAAAATTGACGACGTGATGCTCATGCAGCAGACCGAGAGCAAACAGGCGGAAAACTACCGCAAGATACTGCTCTCGATGTGCAACGACGCCTACGTCATCTTCCTCAAGCTCTGCGACCGCCTGCACAACATGCGCACGCTGGGCTCGATGAAGGACACCAAGAAGCTCATCATCGCCAGCGAGACCTCCTACCTCTACATCCCCCTGGCCCACAGGCTGGGGCTCTACGCCATCAAGACCGAGCTTGAGGAGCTCGTCATGCGCTACACCATGCCTGAGCGCTATGCCGAGATAGAGGCCAAGATAGCCGCTACCGGCGGCACCGAGGAGCGGCTGCGCGAGTGCCTGGTGGAGCCCATGCTCGCCATGCTCGACGAGGCTGGCTACCACTACACGCTGAAGACCCGCATCAAGTCGGTCTACAGCTGCTACAAGAAGATGGAGCACAAGCACATCGACTTCGACGAGATATACGACCTCTATGCCATGCGCATAGTGCTGTCCGATGTGCCTCGCGAGCATGAGAAGGAGGAATGCTTCCGCGTGTACAGCCTCATCACCGACCGCTTCCAGCCCAACCCCAAGCGCTTCCGCGACTGGATCACCAACCCCAAGGCAAACGGCTACGAGAGCCTGCAGACCACGGTGATGACCCCGATAGGCCGCTGGGTGGAGATACAGATACGCACCGAGCGCATGGACGCCATAGCCGAGAAGGGAATGGCTGCCCACTTCCTGTACAAGGAGGCTCACCCCGACGAGCAACTCGACAACAACCCATTCGAAGACTGGCTGCAGCAGGTGCGCACCTCGCTCGAGCAGAGCGACAAGAGTGCGCTCGATCTGGTGGAGGAATTCAAGGAGAGCCTCTACACACAGGAGATATACCTCTTCACCCCCGGCGGCAAGACCATCACCCTGCCGTCGCACAGCACAGTGCTCGACTTCGCCTATGCCATCCACTCCGACCTGGGGCACCACTGCATAGGTGCCAAGGTGAACGCGCGCGTGGTGGGGCGCAGCGAGCGGCTGCAGACCGGCGACCAGGTGCAGGTGCTCACCACCGCGGGCACCATGCCCACCGAGGAGTGGCTGGCTGACTGTCAGACGCAGCGCGCCCGCGAGGCTGTGAAGGCGAGCCTGCGCCGTCAGCGTCGCAAATACACCGAGGAGGGCAAGCGCAAGCTGGCCGACTACCTGGAGCGGCTCCACATCAAGGACAACCCGCAGAACCTGGGGCAGATGAAGCGCTTCTTCAGCCAGAAGTCAGACATCGACATGTACTACGACCTGGCCATGGGCAACATCACCGAGCACCAGGTGGCCGAGTGCTTCGGCAAGGCCCGGCCTGCCCCGCAGCTTTTCTTTCTCGACCAATACAAGCAATATTTTGCGTCAACGCCGCTGGCGGCATCTCTGGGCAACAGCCGCGAGGTGACCCCGGCCACTCCTTTCCTGCTCGACAAGAAGTATGAGCACCTGCCCACCGAGGTGGCTTCGTGCTGCCGCCCGGTGCAGGGCGACCAGGTGGTGGGCATAGTGCAGGAGGGTCGCGTCATGGTGCACCGCACTGGCTGCCGGGTGGCGCGCGACGAGATGGCAAACCACGAGAACCACACCATACGCGCCAAGTGGCGTCCCGGCGAGCAGCTGTCGTTGCTGGCGGGCATTGCGCTGACGGCCATCGACAACAAGGGGCTGCTGCAGGAGATCACCAAGCGAATATCGGAAGAGCTTGACATGAACATGCGCGCCCTTACGCTCGAGGCCTCCGAGGGGGTGGCGCGCGGCATCATCATGCTCTACGTGAACGGCGTGGAGAGCATCAACCGGCTTATTGACAAACTGAAATCAATAGATGGCATCGAAGACGTGCACCGCATTTGAGCGGCTGCGTGATATTCTTGACACCCTGCGCAGCCAGTGCCCCTGGGACCGCGAGCAGACAATGCAGAGCCTGCGCTACCTCACCATCGAGGAGGCGCACGAATTGAGCGAGGCCATAGTGGCCGACAGTCCGGACGACATAAGGAAGGAGCTGGGCGACCTGGCCATGCACGTGCTCTTCTACTGCAAGATTGCCGAGGAGAAGGGCCTGTTCACCACCGACGACGTCTACAACACCGTGTGCGACAAGCTCGTGGCACGCCACCCCTTCATCTACAACCCCGACGCCTACCACGGCGAGAGCTGGGAGCAGCTCAAGATGCGTGAGCGTGGCCGCAAGGGGGTGCTCGACGGGGTGCCCCGCTCGCTGCCCTCGCTTGTCATGGCCCAGCGTATGCAGGAGAAGGTGTCGGGCATGGGCGTGCAGCCCACCAGTGGCGACGTGCCGCCGCTGCGCGAGGGGATGGACGCCGCGGAGTTCGGCGACATGCTTTTCGCGCTGGTGGACTGGGGGCGCCGCCACGGCATCGGCGCGGACGACGCGCTGGCCGCCGCCAACCACCGCTTCCGCCAGTCGGCGGAGGCCGCAAACAGCAAACAATGAGACATCTTGCCATTATCGCCGCCCTGCTGGCGACGGCGCTGCTGCCTGCCGCCGCGGCGCAGACCAAGAAGAGCCAACCCCTGTTCGACCGCGCGGTCGACAAGAGCGTGGTGGGTCAGTACGAGGAGGCCATAGCCCTGCTGCACAAGGCCGTCGACATCGACCCTGGCTTTGTCGAGGCTCACCTGCTGCTGGGCGTGCAACACATGGCGCTGCAGCAGTATGCCGAGGCGGCGGCCAGCTACAGCCGCGCCCTCGAGCTGGAGCCCACAGTCAAGCGCTGGCGCGACGAGGCCGCCGAGGGGCTTGCCACCGCCCGCTGGCGGCAGGACGCGGTGGAGCACCCCGTGCCGTTCACCCCCATCAACCTGGGGCCGGGCGTCAACTCGGCCGACGACGAGTACATGCCCGCGCTCACGGTCGACTACCGCACGCTGGTCTTCACGCGCCGTGTGCCGCGCCGCGCCTCCACGCGCGGCGACCTGCCCATGGAGGAGGACTTCTACCAGTCGGCCTACGACACCATGGAGCTGCGCTGGGGGCCTGCCGAGCGTATGCCCGAGCCTCTCAACAGCAACGCCAACGAGGGGGCGCAGACCCTCTCGCACGACGGCCGCGTGGTGATCTTCACCGCCTGCGGGCGCAGCAAGGAGCCCACCGGCTGCGACCTCTACATGAGCGTGCTGCACGGCGGCAAGTGGGGCGAGCCGCGCGGGCTGGGCTTCCCGGTCAACAGCGTCTACTGGGAGTCGTTCCCCTCGCTCAGCGTCGACGGAAGCACGCTCTACTTCGCCTCCAACCGCTCGGGCGGCTACGGCGGCACCGACATCTGGTGCTGCACCCTCGAGGAGGGGCGCTGGAGCGAGCCGCGCAACCTCGGCCCCGAGGTGAACACCCCCGGCAACGAGACCTCGCCCTACATCCACTTCGACGACCGCACGCTCTACTTCGCCTCCGACGGCCACCGCGGCATGGGCGGCACCGACCTCTTCGTGGCCAAGCGGCAGGCCGACGGCTCGTGGGGCAAGCCGCGCAACCTGGGCTACCCCATCAATACCCCGGCCGACGAGTCGAGCCTCATCGTGGCCCCCGACGGGCGCACCGCCATCTTCGCCAGCGACCGCTACGACGGCTATGGCAAGCAGGATCTCTACAGCTTCGTCATGCCCGCGCCGGCGCGCCCGGAGCGCATCACCTTCGTCGACCCGGTGCGCCAGGCCGAGACCCTGCTCACCCTGGGCGACACCGTGACCCTCAAAAACATCTTCTTCGAGACCGCCAAGGCCACCCTCCTGGAGACCTCGCTGGCCGAGCTCGACCGCCTGGCCGAGGTCTTGCAGCGCCACCCCTCGCTGCGGCTCGAGGTGGGCGGCCACACCGACGCCGTCGGCTCGGAGGCCGACAACCAGCTGCTCTCCGAGCGCAGGGCCAAGGCGGTGTACGACTACCTGGTGCAGCGCGGCGTCGACGCTTCGCGGCTGGCCTACCGGGGCTACGGCGAGAGCCTGCCCGTGGCCACCAACGACACCGAGCAGGGGCGCGCCGCCAACCGCCGCACCACCCTCACACCCATCAAGTAGGCAGAAACAAACAAAAGAGAGAGTGCCGCCTCGCGTAGTGAGGCGGCACTCTCTTTTTCTTCCAGCACTCGCGCGCCGTGGATCACACCTCGGCGGAGTGGGCGTTGGCCGACGTGTCGACGCGCTTGACCATGCCCTGCAGGGCTGTGCCGGGGCCCACCTCGATAAACTCGGTGGCGCCGTCGCGCAGCATGTGCTGCACGGTGGCCGTCCAGCGCACGGGCGCGGTGAGCTGCATGAGCAGGTTGCGCTTTATCTCGGCGGGGTCGGTCACGGGCTCGGCGGTGACGTTCTGGTAGACTGGGCACACCGGCGCCTTGAAGGCGGTGCGCTCAATGGCCTCGGCCAGCTCCACGCGTGCGGGCTCCATCAGCGGCGAGTGGAACGCGCCGCCCACAGCCAGCGGCAGGGCCTTGCCCTTGGCCTCCTTGGCCAGCTCGCAGGCACGTGCCACGCCCTCCTTGGTGCCGCTGATCACCAGCTGGCCGGGGCAGTTGTAGTTGGCTGCCACCACCACCTCGCCCTCCACGCTGGCGCAGATGTCCTCCACCGTCTTGTCGTCGAGCTTGAGCACCGCCGCCATGGTCGAGGGGGTGCGCTCGCAGCATTTCTGCATGGCCTCGGCGCGCGCCACCACCAGGCGCAGGCCGTCGTCGAAGTCTATGGCCCCGGCGGCCACCAGCGCCGAGAACTCGCCCAGCGAGTGTCCGCCCGCCATGTCGGGGCGGAAATTCTCGCCCAGGCGGCGCGCCAGCGCCACCGAGTGCAGGAACACGGCAGGCTGCGTGACGCGCGTCTGCTTCAGGTCGTCGGCCGTGCCGCCGAACATCAGGTCGGTCAGCCGGAACCCTATAATGTCGTTGGCGCGCTCCATCAGCTCGCGGCATTCGGCCGAGCCCTCGTAGAGGTCCTTGCCCATGCCGCTGAACTGCGCGCCCTGTCCGGGAAATACGTAGGCTTTCATCGTTGTTTGCGGTGTTTTTGTGGTTGGGATTATTCGTTGGCAGTGGCCTCGTTGCCCAGGTGCAGGCTGTGGCCCATGCGCTGCTGCTTGGTGCGCAGGTAGCGCTCGTTGTGCTTGTTCGGCGCCACCTCGATGGGCACCACCTCGGTCACCTCGAGGCCGTATCCCTCGAGGCCGGTGCGCTTCACGGGGTTGTTCGTCACCAGGCGCATCTTGCTCACCCCCTGGTCGCGCAGTATCTGCGCGCCGATGCCGTAGTCGCGCTCGTCGGCCTTGAAGCCCAGCTTCAGGTTGGCGTCGACGGTGTCGAGCCCCATCTCCTGCAGGTGGTAGGCCTTGAGCTTGTTCACCAGCCCGATGCCGCGCCCCTCCTGGCTCATGTACACTATGAGGCCCTTGCCCTCGGCCTCGACCATCTCCATGGCGCGGTGCAGCTGCTCGCCGCAGTCGCACTTGCACGAGCCGAAGATGTCGCCCGTGGCGCACGACGAGTGCACCCTCACCAGCACCGGCTCGCCCTCGGCCCACTCGCCCTTGCGCAGCACCATGTGGGTGGTGCCGTTGTCGAGCTGCGTGTAGGCCGTCAGCATGAAGTCGCCCCAGCGCGTGGGCAGGCTCACCTCCTGCTCGCGGCGCACCAGCGTCTCGTGGGCCACGCGGTAGGCGATGAGGTCCTTGATGGCTATGATTTTCAGGCCGAAGCGCGCGGCCACCTGCTGCAGCTGCGGCATACGGGCCATGGTGCCGTCGTCGTTGATGATCTCTATCAGGGCCGCGGCGGGCGTGAGGCCTGCCAGGCGGGCCAGGTCGACGGCGGCCTCGGTGTGGCCCGCCCTCACCAGCACGCCGCCGTTGCGGGCGCGCAGGGGGTTGATGTGGCCCGGACGGCCCAGGTCGCCGGCCTTTGTGGCGGGGTTGGCCAGCGCGCGTATGGTGCTGGCGCGGTCGTGCATCGACACGCCCGTGGTGCAGCCGTCGCCCAGGTTGTCGACCGTCACCGTGAACGGCGTGCCCAGCAGCGACGTGTTGTCGTGCACCTGCATGTCGAGGTTCAGCTCCTTGCACCGCTCTTCGGTGATCGGGGCGCAGAGCACCCCGCGGCCGTTCTTGAGCATGAAGTTGACGTGCTCGGCGGTGATTTTTTCGGCTGCGATAATAAAGTCGCCCTCGTTCTCGCGGTCCTCGTCGTCGACCACAATGACGAACCTGCCCTCGCGGATGTCGTCGATGGCTTCTTCTATAGTGTTGAGTTTGAAATCCATATTGTGGATGCGTTTGTATTTTCAGCCTGCAAATATAGCAAAAAAAAATGATTGCCGCCCTTTTATTTGCCCTGCGCGCCCCGGCTTGCGCCCTCGCGCCCCGCGCCGCGGGGTGGGGGCAGGGGGCTGTCGTCGCCGCGTCATGCACATGTCAACACCTGCCTTCAGCCTTGTCATCTCCTACCTTTGTAGTCGATGACAAGGCGATGGGTAGTCGATGAGTAGGAGTTGAGTAGGAGTTGGTATGGTCTTTGCGCTGATTTTCTGCATGTTATGTGGTGGCTGCTATCCTGTTGCGGTATGTTGCTGATTTATAGGCTCTTGTTGCTTTTCGCAGTTGGGGTTTGTGAGGTCTTGGAGGGGGGTACTTTTGCGGGGGGGGGGTAATAAGCGCCTTGGGTGAAAAAATGTTAAATTCCGTTTTTTTTTTCGTCGGGCCGAAAAAAGTTAGTATGTTTGCGTCTGCTTTGTATCGTGGGGGTGCTATGCTAACAGTTTGGTGCACAAACAACAAACAAACATCATATTAACTTAAAACAAAACATTATGAAACGAAAAGTGCTAGTTTTGTTGTTGGCTGCGGTAGGAATGCTGCTGCCGACGACGATGCGCGCCCAATGCGACGGCGGCACAGGCATCACAGTTTCAGTGTCGTGGACCGATGAGTACGGCGACGGCTGGAACGGGGGTGCCTTGCAGTTCTACGTGGGCGGCGAAATGGTGCACCAGCTTTCGCCTGGCAACGGCGCCTCGGGCTTGGACGAGTTCGAGGTGTGCGAAGGCTCCACCGTTGAGCTCCGTTGGCAATCGGGTAACTTCGACTACGAGTGCGACTTTGTCGTGAGCGTATTCGGCACCGAGGTGGCCTCCGGCAACGGCGACAGCTACAGCAACAACGAGGTAATCGCCACCTTCCTGGTGGGCACGCCCTCGTGCTGGCCTGTGACTGACCTCAAGGCTACGAGCGAGGCCACGAGCGTCACCCTCACCTGGGCCGACGCGAGCAACACCGGCGCCACCTACACGGTGAGCTACACCGACGCCGCCGGCAACGACATCGTGCAGTCGGGCATCGCCGACACGACCTACACCGTCGACGGCCTCACGCCGTGGACCATCTACACTTTCAAAGTGGTGGCCAACTGCTCGGCCGATGAGGCCAGTGCTGCCACCTCCATCACCAAGCGCACCGCCTGCGCGGTGAACTCGTGCTCCATCGACATCGCCATCGACTGGTACTACGGCTACAGCTCAGGCGGTACCATTCAGCTTGTGCAGGACGGCGTTGTGCAGGAAAGCTTCGGCGCAAGCGTCTCCGAGGTCGCGGTCTGCCCCGTCTTCCCCATCGCCTTCAATGGCAATGGCGCCGGCGGCTACAACTACGCCACGGTCACTGTCACTGACGGTGGTGGCGAGCAGGTGTTCAGCGGCAGCGCCACTAACTCCACCTTCTTCACCCTCGAGGACCCCTGCCCCACCTGCATCAAGCCCAACGCTTTGGCCTTGAGCGACATTGACGAGCAGGGCGCGGTCCTCACCTGGCATCCGCGCAGCGCGGAGAGCCAGTGGGGCATCTATATTGACGGCGAGCTGGTCGACGTCGTGGGTGACACCACCTACACCTTCAGCGGCCTCAATGCCAACACCGGCTACACGCTGGGCGTGCAGTCCTTCTGCTCAGACGAGGACAGCTCGAGCATAGCCACCATCGGCCTGCTCACCGAGTGCGGCGGCGCCACCTGCGACATCCGCTTCGAGCTTGGCACCTCCTACAGCTACTACAACCCCTGGACCAGCGGCGGCAGCCTCACGCTGCTTGTCGGCGGTGTCGAGGTGGGCAATGTGAACACCAGCGGCAGCGTCGAGGTGTGCGGCTCGAGCCCCATCTCCGTGCGCTACAACGCCGCAGGTGGTTGGAGCGATGGCTACGGCACCGTGACCATCTATGACGGCGCCGACCTTCAGGTCTATTCCACCGGCAACACCGGCCTCGAGGCCAGTGCCGGCATCTTTGCCACCATCGAGAGCCCCTGCCCCACCTGCATACCGGTGGCCGGCATCACCGTGGATGACCTCCAGCAGGAGGAGTTCACCGTGAGCTGGACCCCCCGCAGCGAGGCCTCGCAGTTTGTGGTCTACCTCGACGGCGAGGAGCAAGACGTGGTGAGCGACAACGAGTACACCTTCGGCGGCCTGACCAACAACACGCAGTACACCGTGGGCATCGTCTCGATCTGCTCTGACGACGACAGCTCGGCCATGGCCACCAAGAGCGTCCGCACGCTCTGCGGCGAGATGCCGATACCCTACAGCGTCGACTGGGAGGACATTCCCTTCAACGGCGCCTGGCCCGAGTGCTGGGACAGCATCATCCACTACAACACCGACCCCAGCGCCAACGACGTGCGCAACCACACCGATGGTGGCCACTACTCAATGTACCTGCATGGCGAGAACTTCATCGTCAGCCGCGCCATTCCGCTCGACGGCGACAAGATCAGCGTCAGCTTCTGGGCCTGGCTCAACAACTCGAACCGCCACATCGACGCGGGCGTCATGACCGACCCCGGCGACACCAGCACCTTCATACCGATGGTCAGCATCACCGGCATCAGCTCGGGCTGGAACGAGTATGATTTCAACACCAAGGACCTCGACCCCAGCGCCACCTACTATGCAGCCTGGCACAGCTACGGCGGCAACCAGCAGATGGGCTCCGTCGACGACATCCTCATCGGCGAGTACACCGGCTGCGAGCGCCCGGCCTCGGCCTGGATTGAAAGCAGCATGACCGGCGTCTACGAAGGCACCGTGGCATGGAACAATGTCGACGTGGCCAGCGGCTACGTGGTGTACTACAACACCGTCAACGAGTTCAGCGACCTTGCCTCGCTGCCCAGCGTCAGCACCACCGACACCTTCGCCGTGCTGACCGGCCTTGAGCAGAACACGACCTACTACGTGTCGATAGCCACCGAGTGCGGCTCGCAGACCGCCGACCTGCGCTACGCCGGCTACTTCACCACCCAGATCTCCTGCGCCGACGTGCAGAACGTGAAGGTTGAGAACCTCACCTATGTGGCCGCCGAGCTCTCGTGGAGCTACAACACCTCCGTGGGCTTCGCCACCAGCGGCGTGCAGATCACTGTGACCGACAACACCGACACCGACGCCGAGCCCATAGTGCTCAACGCCGACGAGGGTGCCACCACCATCCTGGTGACCGGCTTGACCGCAGGCCACAGCTACACCGCCAGTTTCCGCAACTACTGCCAGATTGTTGACGCCGACAAGACCGACACGGCCAACGCCGTCAACCTCAACTTCGCGACCACCTCGTGCAGCGAGATGACCTCCACCGGCACGATGCAGTACATACCCACCAATTATTATTATGGCAACTCCATCACCCAGGCCATCTACACCAAGGACCAACTGCCCCCCGTCAGCAGCATCAGCGGCATCAGCTTCCGCAAGAGCAGCACTGACAACGGCGGCGACCGCACCATCGACCTCTACGTCGGCATGACCGACAAGAGCCAGTTCGACAACGGCAGCGACTGGGTTGACTTCAGCACCCTCACCAAGGTGGCCGAGAGCTACACCTTCAATGCGAGCGGCAGCGGCTGGAAGACCATCACCTTCGACGAGGAGTACACCCTCGGCGAGGGCAACCTGGTGGTGGCCATGGTCGACAACACCAACTCCTGGAGCCAGCAGGGCCAGTGGGCCAGCATCAGCGCCCAGAACCAGGGCCTCTATGCCTTCCAAGACAACACCAACTACGATCCGAGCAACCCGCCCAACGCCACTCGCGCCAACAGCATCCCCGCGCTGAGCTTCATCACCGAGTGTGAGGCTCCGACCTGCTACGCCCCGATGCTCCACGTGACCGACGTGCAGCAGAACAGCGTCACCCTCGAGTGGTACCAGATTGGCACCGAGAGCCAGTTTGTGGTCCGCTACCGCGTTGCCAACGGCAACAACACGTGGAACGAGGAAGGCTCTGTGAGCGGCACCAGCTACACCTACAACACGCTTGCCGGCAACACCAACTACGAGTTCCGCGTGGGCTCGGTGTGCGGCGAGGACACCCTCTGGAGCAGCATCACGGCCCGCACCGAGTGCGCCCCGATGACTGTGCCCTACAGCGACGACTTCGAGAACGACGTCAACAACCAGGCTCCCTTCTGCTGGACCGTCGGCCTGCCGTTCAACTACAGCTCCGACGCCATCTTCCCGCGCGTTGAGGGCTACGGCTACAACAGCAACAGGTCCATGCGCTTCTACGGTGCCGGCCCGGCCATGGTGGCCACCGACGTCATTCCGCTCACAGCCGACGAGATCAACGTGCAGTTCGCTGCCCGCGTGAGCAACAACGGCAACCTCATTGCCGGCCTCATGACCGACCCGTACGACTACGAGACCTTCATACCCTTCGACACCCTGCACAACAGCAACTACGAGGAGTTCGAGTACAACTCGTCGAACCTTGTGGCTGCCGGCCTGGATGTGACGAAGCAGTACCGCCTGGCCTTCCGCTATGACAACGGCTACAGCTACGGCAGCGGCGACGTCGACAACGTGCTCATACGCCACGACGACGGTTGCCACCGCCCGACAGCGCTGGTTGTAGAGCCCGACTCGCTTGACGTGTACACCCTCAACTTGAGCTGGGTCAACGACGGCAACGGCACCACCGCCCTGGTGAGCTACCGTACCACCGGCAACCCCACCGTGGTGGAGGTTCCCATGACCAGCGACACCATCAACTACAGCCTCACCGGCCTGCAGGCTGCCACCAACTATGAGGTGATGGTCGGCATCGTCTGCACCGAGGACACCCTTTGGACCAAGGCTGTCAGCGTCGGCACCGGCTGCGCCCCGATAGCCCTGCCCTACAGCGAGGACTTCGATGCCTATCCTGAGGATGTGCTGCCCAACTGCTGGACTGTGAGCTCCACCAGCCACACCCACTACGACGGCGGCCTCTTCTTCCGCAGCAACAACAACCACGCTCCTGCCGTGCTGCCCGACTTCGAGGCACCCCTGAGCAAGCTGCAGATTGAGTTCGACGTGAAGACCGGCTCCCTTGCCGAGAACGACGGCCTGCTCATCGGCGTGGCCGACGATGACGGCAACCTGCTCGAGTGGATTGACACCCTCCAGAGCGAGAACTTCAGCCGCAACGCCTACCAGCACGTCATCTACAACTTCCTGGAGTACTACGGCGAGGGCACCCGCATAGCCTTCGGCCAGCTTCGCAGCTGGGGCGAGTGGATGTGCATGGACAACTTCTACGTGATTGCCCTTGAGGACTGCTTCCCGCCCGACAACGTCACCGCGGTGAGCATCCAGAACCCCAACAGCTCGCTCTTCGCATGGAGCCACCTGCCCGGTGCCTACAACGAGGAGTGGCAGGTGTATGTCGACACCGTGACGGTTGACATCGAGGAGGTCGACGAGTCAAACTTCGTCACCATCAGCGACACCTTCTACACCATTCCTGCCGGCACGCTCATCGGCGGCGGCATGTACAACCTCTATGTCCGCGCCTATTGCGGCGAGGGCATCGTCAGCCCCTGGAGCACCTACAAGTTCGGCGCCGGCACCATCATCATGAACAAGAGCTCGGTGCCCGACACCGTGAATGGTTGCGGCAACGTGATCTACGACGCTGGCTACACCGCCGGTTACCAGGGTGTGACCAACTCCGCCCTCGTGCTGAAGGCCTCTGTGCCCGGCAAGGAGGTGCAGATCTACGGCGGCCTCTTCGGCTGGGGTGAGAACCAGGTGACCCTCACCGTCTATGACGGCGTTGGCACCAACGGCACCCAGCTGTGGCAGTACTCGCACTATGGCACCATCAACGACAGCACGATGGCCGACAGCATCCTGGCCACCTCGACCGAGGGTGCGCTGACCTTCGTCTTCGAGTGCCCGGGCGCCAGCATGACCCACTGGGGTTATGAGATCTACACCCGCTGCGTCGACGGCAAGACCTGCTACCGTCCCGACAACCTCGGCGTGGCCGCTGTGAGCTACGACGAAGCCACTGTCTACTGGGAGGGCAACGCTGTGGCCTACGACGTGTACTATCGCGCCGAGGGCAGCAACGACTGGACCAAGACCAGCGTGGCCGACACCTTCGCCGTGCTGACCGGCCTGGCCGCCACCACCGACTACACCTTCTACGTGCAGGGCATCTGCGGCAACAGCGACAGCTCCTACGAGAGCCACCCCGTCACCTTCCGCACCCGCTGCGCACCCATCGAGGTGAGCACCGCCAACCCGTTCTTCGAGGGCTTCGAGTCCGACTTCAGCGACAACGAGTGCTTCAGCCTCTACATGCCTGACGCCGACAACACCAGCACGATGATTACCGTCGCCAGCCCGGTGAAGGAAGGCTCGCGCAGCTTCCGCTTCGCCGCCAACGGCTCGGCCACCGACTACAACCAGTACCTGATTACCCCCGAGCTCAGCGCTGACAGCAGCCTGCAGGTTGAATTCTTCGTCAAGGCAGTCAACGACAATGTTGCGATGCGCTTCGGCACCTCGACCACTACCTACGACATAGAGGACTTCACCTTCGAGACCGCCACCACCATCGCCAGCTCCGCCATCACCGACGGCGAGTGGACGAAGATCACCAAGATTGTCCCGGCCACGACCCGCTTCATCGCCATCAACTTCAACAGCACCAGCGCCACCGCCGGCTACCTGTATGTTGACAGCCTGAGCGTGACCGTGCTTGCCGACGAGGTTGAGCCTTGCTTCGCCCCGGCAATCACCAACACCAGTGCCTCGACCAACTCGATCACCGTCAACTACAGCGCCAGCGGCTCTGTGGAGTACGGCATCACCACCGGCACCGAGTGGGACAACACCATCGTTGGCGTGCCCGTGAGCACCAATCCTCTCGTGCTGCCCGGCCTGGCCGTTGCCACCACCTACACCATTGGCCTGCGCACCAACTGCGGCGACAATGGCTACAGCGAGTGGGTGACCACACAGGTGACCACACTGGAGACCCCCTGCGACCTGCCCACCAGCCTTGTTGCTGACGCCATCACCCTCACCAGCGCCACCATCAGCTGGAACGGCGGCACCGCCACCACCTGGGAGGTGCGCTATGGCGAGGTAGGCACCGACGACCTGACCACCGAGACCGTCATGGCCCCGACCATCCAGCTTGATGAGCTGCAGCCCTCCACCACCTACACTGTTCAGGTGCGTGCCATCTGCAGTGCCACCAACATCAGCGACTGGAGCGCCGGCATCACCTTCAATACTCTCAGCTGCGAGGTTCCGCAGAGCGTCGCCTACAGCGATGTCCTGATGACCAGCGCCAAGCTCGACTGGAGCGGCGCAGGCAACAAGTGGGAGATTGAGCTCAGCGTGTCCGGCAGCGACGAGCCTACCTACATCACCGCCACCAGCAAGCCCTACACCATCACCGGTCTTGAGCTTGGCACCAGTTATGTTGCCCGTGTGCGCACGGTGTGCGATGACAAGTACTACAGCGACTGGAGCGGCTCGGTGAATTTCACCACCGCCAGCTGCGAGACTCCGACCCTTGTCGTCATCACCGAAATCAGCAACACCAAGGCCACGGTTGACTGGAGCAGCAGCGCTGCCGAGTGGGAGATTAAGCTCGATAACCAGATCATCAAGGTCACCACTCACCCCTACGAACTCACCGGCCTCGAGAAGAACACCAGCTACAGCGTCCAAGTGCGCGCGCTGTGTGACGCCGAGCATACGAGCGAGTGGAGTGAGCCAAAGGGCTTCACCACCACTAACGTCGGCATCGACGACATCGACCAGAACGCTAACATTACGCTCTTCCCGAACCCCGCCAGCGCCTTTGTTACCGTCAGCCTCGACGGCATTGAGGGCACTGCACAGGTCAGCATCGTCGACCTCAACGGCCGTCAGTGCGGCTCGTGGAACTGCGCCAGCGACCAGCTCACCATCGACCTTAGCCAGTTCGCCAGCGGCACCTACTTCGTGCGCATCGCGGGTGAGAACGGCATGGCCGTGCGCAAGCTCGTTGTGAAGTAGCGACTACCCTCCATGTGTGCGCCTTGCGGCGCGCACTAACCCTATGGTCACCGGGGCTTCAATGCCCCGGTGGCTTTTTTTGTGATGTTTTTATTTTTTATTCGGCTGGTTTTTATTAAATTGTGGCGAATCTTATCTTTTTTTGTGTCAGTGTCGAAATAAATGCGTATCTTTGCACTCGAATCGGCCACGAGATTACGGCCGATGTGCGAGAAAAGCATTTGTTCTGGTCCGACTTCTTAAAGTTCGCCAAATTTTAACCAAAGGACTGCGATACTGATGCCTTTTGCTTGTCAGTATGTGGTACACACCGCTTATCCGTGTGCCGTCTGCATATTGAGGGCATAGGATAAGGTTCAACGTTGGTTTTATTTTGGGAAAGGCGTTTGGCGATGCCTGAGAAGTCGTAGAACTGACAACACGAGTTCTATGCTTTTTTAGTGTATTGGAAAACGCCGCCCGCAGGGAACTCGCCGGTCGGCACAACACTTGAGGGACAAAGAAATGATGGATGATGGCAATGATTCAAGGTCAAAGTTTGTAGTGGTGCTGTTCTGGATTGCCGCGGTGGGCTGCTTCGCATTCGGTTACTACAACACCGTCATGGCGTTGCGGCTGTTCAATGCCTTCGGCAGCGCTGCAGGCAGCTGGTTTTTGGCATTGATACCGCTGGTGATGGTCTTCGGAGGCTACTTGGCGGCGGTGCGTGGCAAGCGCGAGATGATGTACCTCTATCTGGCGGGCGAGCTGCTTTTCTTCGTCGCCAACCTCACCTACATCTATCCGCAGTATCTTGGACGCACGCTCGTGAACGAGGAGGCCACCGTGCTAAAGAAGAGGATGGACTGGATGCCTGGTGCGCTCGACTCAATTGGTAGCAGCAATGGCACGTCGTCGGCGGTTGGCCGCCTGCAAGAGTTGCGGCAGCACCAGACCAATCTGCTTACAGAGATTAAGTACAGAGGTTTCGGGCCGAATGCGAAGAATGAGCTAAAAAAGTTCAACGAATTGGCAGGTTCGAGTTACACGCAGAGGGAGGATATCACCACAACCGCCGAGAAGACAAATAACCTTGTAGACCGCTGGAAAAGGAATACAGACCAAGGCATTCGCGATTACCTGGTGCGTCTTAACGGCAACGACATGAGGGCTGCGAGGATGGTCGCCGCCAAGTACGACCTCGACTCGCTGGTTGATGAGTACACTCCAAGAATCGAGGAAATAATCGACGACAACTCCTACGTCTCAATAGTGACAGATTCGGTGAGGAACAATCCTCAGATTCTCACCATGAAAGAACTCACCACTAAGCTGGACAACATCGCTATCAGTGTCAATTCGGCCTACGGCAACACAGCCATCAAGCCGCTTGTGTCGGGCAAGGAGACAATAGCCTTCCCCAAGACTCAGAAGCTTGGCAGGATTGAGCACACGCTGAACTCTGTGTGGCATCGTCTGGGCAAGCTCGATACCTGGGGAGTTATCGTCATCTGCCTGCTGTTCGACCTTCTTGGTCCATTCCTTTTCTACTTCTACATCCGTCGCCCTGAGGATTACTACGACGAATTTCCTCGTACTCCATGGTGGAAGAAACGGCGTGGAATATAAGGATAAATAAAGTAACTAATAAATAAACCCAAAGCATTATGCCAGAAGAAGTAAAGAAAGGCGAGAGCCCAGTCACAACCAGCACGCCAAAATCGACAGAAGGGGGCTCGGTCGCTACAGACATGACAGAGTCGAACAAGCCCAGTAGCGGTGAATACATAATATGCGGACAAAATAAACTGACGGATTTTGATCTTGATGTTATTATAGCGGATATTGCCAAACGATCCCGAAATGGGCGCAGGCTGTTTGTTCCCATTGGAACGTCCCAGAGTGGCAAGTCAATGTTCATCGCCTCACTTCTTTGTTATAAAGGTGTCGGTTCTTGCGAAATTCATGCGCTCTCGGGTGACAAAAGGAATAAAGAAATATTCGATGCAATAACAGAAAGTGTAAGAAAAAAAGGTAGAACATTGAGTCAAACCCCAGAGGGTATGTTTACGGTCATTGACGTGGAAATGACTGTAAAAAAAAGAGGACATGCTAAGGTTACGTTTATTGACTTTGCAGGGGAGGACATAGAACGTATGCTTGACAAGAAAGCCTATGATACGGAAGAAGAAAGTGCGAAGAATCAGATGGCGGCAACTAAAAAGATTATGAGTATATTGAAAACCGCATGTACGAAGTATCGCGCATTCTTCCCTCTGCTCTCGCCGATTGACGTGTCCTTCACCACTGAAAGAAAAGAAGAGTCCGACTATGACATGTCCCAGGCCGATGCAATGGCCGCTTTTCTGAATCAACTCTGGGATAAAGAGCAAAATACGTATAAAAAGTCGATGTTCGCGGTTGTGGTGACGAAGTGGGATATACTGCCAGTCAGGAGATCCCCTGAGTGGTATCTCAAGACCTATCGCAAACAACTATATAATTCGTGCCGCGGTAAAGATATAACATTTTTCCCCTATTCCGCGGGCGATGTTCAAGGGAATGTGATAACTCTGCTCCGAGAAACGAATGCCCAGGTATTATGGTTTAGAGTTTTTAAGTGGATTACCGGCAAACATGTGTTGCCCTGGTGGAAACGCCTCTTCTCATAATCGACACATTCTCCACAAACCGCAATGATCTACTTCGCGTTATTTGGGAAACCCCTCGGTTACGAGTCTCTCCTTTTCCGTGTCGGCAAGGATCAGTCTGCCTGTGAGCCTGGAAGTGGTTTCCCCGAACCCGATTTCAAACCTACGGGGAAAGAGGAGAAGGTACTACATTATTCGGTGCGCGACGGCCAGGCGTCATTGTCGTTATATATTGCTACTGCGGCCTATAATGATGTGCCTCGCGATGGGCAGGTGTTCGGTATTGCGTTGGTGTCAGACCGGGACATCGACATTCCGTCTGCATTCCGTGTCGTGCTTGGTGGCGATATTGGTTTTGGTTACTTCGAGAGCAGGCTGCTGGTGAAGGGTGCCGGCCGGCCTCGGTTTAAGAGTGAGAGCCTCAATGAGCAAAAAGGCACGTGGAGATGGACGCCGGATGATTTGGCTAAGATACAATCAGTATTAGGCACCACCCCTCCGCACATCCCCGCGAAAAAGGGAACGATAATAATCTATGACCCATCTCCGGAGTTCGAGGCCATCAGCACTGTTGCCCAGAAGATAAAAGACTACAGCAACGTATACATCACCAACGACAGGCATTCGTGCAAAGAATTGCCAAATGCATACGTCTGGGACAAATCTGGCAAAAAGCTTTATTGCATCAAGGACGGTGATATTGTCGAGTGGAGAGAACCCACTCCTCCCCCTCCACCGCCGGAACCGACCTCCGGGAAAGAATCCAGTGGCAGTGAGAGTTCCGGTTATACCCCACCTCCGCCACCTCCTGATGGCGGTGATGGGGCAGGTCCCGATTGGCGCAAGATTCTTAAGGTGGTTGGCGGAATTGTTGCTGCCGTCGCTGTTATTGTGCTCGCTTTCCTTTGGTTTGCGAAGGGCGGCAAGGGCAAGTCAGGACCTGTCCCTGTCGATAGCATTCAAGTGGATTCTTGTCCAGTTTTGCCGGACACCACTGTCATTGTGGTGACATTTAATAATTACGCTGACCCTGTTAAGGAATCCCTCCCAAATGTAATCTCATCATGCAGTGGGGCAATATCCCCCGGCGACATCGAGCTTGCGGTAGACCGCACCGACCTGGTCGAAGTGAAGAATAACAGGCTCACTGTAAAAAAGAAACCTGACTCAGAGACTATGGTTGTGGTAAAAGCACACTACGATGGAAAAATGCTGAACGCCACAACGTACACAATCGCAGGAAAAGGAAAGGCAGCCGCAGCGGCATCGGTTCCCAGCCAATCCACAAAACTACCCGCCGCCGCCACGTACACGGAGCCAGTCAAGGTCTACTACTCCGAGGGCACTGCCTCGACATGGCACGATGTTAATTCTCACGTAGCAATAACGGTCAAGGATAAAAACAATGTTGTTGTCAGAGGTACGTGGACATATCCGGACGGAATAATGCACAAAGGAAATAACAATGTAGAGTCCTGGGAGATGTGGGCAACAAAACCTGGTACACACACACTGACGTTCACATACAAAAACGGTGGAAAAACAGAAAAGGTAGACTGCCTTTTCAGGGCGAGATAGCAAGAAACAACCAACAGCGATGAAGAAGACAACGTGCATGGCGCTTGCCCTGCTGGCCGCCCTGGCCGCAGGCGCGCAGACGGGCAAAAAGAGCACTGTGAAGATAGACCCGGCCCGCGACACCGTCGTCGCCAAGGCGAGGCTCAGCGATTTGCAGATTGCCGAGACGCAGTCGGCCTCGCTGCGGAAGAGCAACGACAGGCTGCGCGACGAGAACAAGAACCTCGAGGGCAGGCTCCGCGCACTGCGGGTCGACGAGTTCCTCAACCTGCGCGACACCACGATCTTCGGCAGCCGTTTCGAAAGCGTAGACATGCAGAAACTGCCGCCGCGCAGCCGCGACTTCTACACCCTGGTGCGCAGTATACACGACCTCGACAATGTGCTCAACGCGAAGGTTGATGCCGCCCCGCCTGCCGAGCTGCTGGGCATGATGCGCCGCAACGCCGAGGCCGCGCAGGACCTGCTCGACGCCATCTACGCCACCGACCGCCGCGTGCTCTCGTGGCTCTCGCCGCAGCAGGAAGACCACCTGAGGCGGCTCACTGACAAGTATAATGAGCTGGTGGCAGCCCTGGGCAGGAACTGACGCGAAGCCCTGCCCCTCCCACTGCTGAATGAAAGGCTGAAAAGACCATGGCCTCGCGCGGCTACAGGATCAAGCTTCCAAACGACAAGTCAAACAACGTCGAGACCAGCCTCCTCTCGCCCCGTGGCAGGATTACGCGCGGCTCTTTCCTGCTGCGCCTGCTTGTCTGCGTCGCCGTGTGGCTGGTGTTTCATCTGGTTTTCGTGCTGTGGGAGGCGACCGGCTACAACCACCGGGCCGGGCTCGACGTGGCAGCAGAGAACATCCATCGCGCCATGCGCCGGGCCGACCGCCTGGTGCTGCCGGCCGCGCTGCTGCTTTTCCTGGCCGTGCAGGGCGCCAAGCGGATGCACGACAACGACCGCAGCGCATGGTGGCTGCTGGTGCCCTTCTACGGGCTGTGGCTGCTGTTCGCCACAGGCACACCCGACGACAACAGCTTCGGCCTGCTGCCCCGCCGCGAGCGCACCTTGCCCGCCTATGCGGAGCCTGACGGCGGCGGTCGGGAATCAGGCGTGGAGCCAGCGTGGCAGATTGTGGCGGGCAGCCTGGCCGGTCTGGCTGTGGTCATGGCCATTGCCTGGTATTTTCCCATTGGCGGCAACTCAGCCCTCAGGACGGCGGAACCCATGCCCCAGGCAATGGCTCCACACCCCGCAGAGCCCGCTGCCGAGCCTGTGGCAGACGCCAAACCAGACAGGAAGCCGTCCGCCACCACGAAACCGGGGCACGTCATGGTTGATTTCTCCGAGGGCACTTCCTCGACATGGCACAAGGTCGGTGACCGCGTGACGCTGACCGCCAAGGACGAGGAGGGCAATGTGCTGAGTGGCGAGTGGAAATACAACCCCTATGTCATGCAGTCTGATGGCATGAGGATATACAATCCGTTGACAGTGTATGCCATTGAGCCGGGTACGCACGAGGTGACGTTCCTGCCCCGCGACAAAGGCAAAGGCAGTGTAACCGTCCGCTTCCGGGCAAGGTAGGGTAGAGTCTCGGTGCGCCACGTCTGTGTCAAGACCGTCTGTTCTTCGATTGTTCTCCGATTGTTCTTCGATTGTTCTTCGATATTAAATCGAAGAACAATCGAAGAACAATCGGAGAACAATCGAAGAACAGACGGTCTTGGTATTGCTTTGATGCCTTTTCTGGCTGGCTTTCAGGGCGTTGTGAGGTGTGGTTGCTGCAACATGCTGTAAATCACGCCGGTTGCATGTACGATAGCCGCGGCATGGGGACGGAGGGCGGTTAGTTATTTTTTTCGTATCTTTGCAGTTTCAATTCAAAAACTGACCAACTGCGTTATGAACTGGATTGTACTGTTGCTGGCCAGCTGCTGCGAGGTGGGGTTCGCCTTCTGCCTGGGCAAGGCCAAGGGGCTTGAGGGGCTGCCATACTGGGAGTGGATGGGCGGATTCGTGTTCTGCTACGTGATGAGCGCGGTGCTGCTGGCGCGGGCCACGCAAACCATACCCATAGGCACGGCCTACCCGGTGTGGACGGGCATCGGCGCCGTGGGGTCGGTGCTGCTGGGCATTTTCGTGTTCCACGAGCCTGCCACCTTCTGGCGGCTGTTTTTCATCACCACGCTTATTGCCTCGGTGGTGGGTCTGAAGGCTGTGAGTTGAGGGGCAGGGCGGTGGTCACTGCTCGGTGGTCACCCTTGCTGTGGCACTGACGGTGAAGAGTCGGCCGCTGTTCAGCTCGCGGCAAAGCCACCGGGTGCGCCTGCGCTCAATGCTTTCGAAGAGGAGTCCCGGCTGCGAGGCCATGCGGAAACGTGTGCCAGGCGGCAGGCTGTCGAGTTGCGGCGAGGAGGGGCTGTCTGGGCGCAGGGCGGCCTCGATGCGGCGCATGAGCGTTGGACTGAAGGGGCGGCGGCGCAGCAGCAGCGCCAGATCGTGCTGCACGTCGTCGGGGAAGAGGGCGGCGTGGGCGGCGAGCAGGCTGCGGAACTCTTCCTGCCATTCGGGGCCGTGGGGCTTGACGTCGGTGTGCTTGAGGCGCGTCTCCAGGTGGGCGGCCTCGTGCAGCATCACCCATAGGAAAAGCGGCTTGGGAAGGTCGCCGTTGATGGTTATCTCGTGTCCGGGGTGGCCGGGCCGCGGCCAGCGGTAGTCGCCCAGCTTGCTGCTGCGGCTGGCGGTGATGCGCAGGTGCACGCGGCGCATGTCGATGTAGTCGAGCATGGCTGGCACGGCGGCTTCGGGCAGGTAGCGCCCCAGCACCTCGATGTATCTCTCGCGCTGGGTCAAAACGTGGGGCAGTCGCAGTGTGAACGGTTGTGCCTGTACATGTGGGCAGACTGGGAGCAGGCCGAGGCGGCCAGTGCCATGAGGAGCAGCGCGACGAGGATTGCGCGGGGGCGGCGATGTTTCATTGGAAGGCTTTTTTTGAGCGTTGAACAGTGAGCGCCACGGCGGCGGAGCTTATGGCCATCACCAGGGTGAAGGTGGCCGCGAAGTCGACACCGCGCATGGCCACGGGGAAGGCGTCGACCACAAAGTTGCCGTCGCCCAGGCGCACCAGGCCGAAGCGCATCTGCAGCCAGCACACGGCCAGCCCGAGCGCCAGCCCGGCGAGCACGGCCAGGGTGCAGATGAGCATACCCTCGGCGCGGAAGATGCTCCTCACGCGGCGTGCGGTGAGCCCCATGCTGCGCAGAATGAAGATGTCGCGCTGCTTGTTGAGCACCAGCAGCGAGAGCGAGGCCGAGAGCGAGAGGGTGGAGATGAGCACGATGAGCGACAGTATGAGGTAGATGCCGAGGCGCTCGGTGCGGAATATCTTGAAGTAGAGCGGCTGCTGGTCGTGGCGGTCCTTCACGGTGAAGTTGGTGCCTGCCAGGGCGGCCAGGCGTTGCTTGGCGCGTGCGGCCTTGGCTCCGGGCCGCAGGCTCACGGCCAGCGAGGTGACCTCGTCGGGGGCATACTGCATGAGCTCGCGCACAAGGCCAATGTCGGTGAGCGCGTACTGGCGGTCAATGTCCTGCTGTATGAAGAAGTAGCCTGCGGGGTAGGCTGGCGCGGAGGTGAAGGCCTGGTCGAGCGTGGTGCCCATCGAGGTGGTGCCCCGGCGCGGGATCATCACGGTGGCCGGCAGGTTGGAGTGCAGGCGCATGGCGAGCGTGAACCACAAGTCGCCCCCGGCGTAGAGCAGGTGGGCACCGTCGGCCGTGGCATGGAACACACCGTCGTGGAGCATGGTGTCGATGCCGCTGATTGCGGTGTAGGCCGTGTCGACGCCGCGCAGGCGGGCTATGGCCTGGTTGTTGCCGTAGGTAATCCACGCGGTCTCCTCGGCCAGTTGGCTCACGGCGGCCACGTCGGGGTCGGCCAGGAGGGCTGCATAGTCGAGGTCGGCGGTGCGGAACGATTTGCCCTGCGCGGGCTCGATGGAGAGCTCGGGGTCAAAAGTGCCGAAGAGCCCCTTGGTGAGTTCGCCGATGCCGTTGTAGACTGACAGCACCACGATGAGGGCGGCTGTGCTAACCAGCAACCCCGCGAGCGACACCCACGAGATGACGGTCACCACCGAGTGCCCCCGCAGGCCGAAGAGGTAGCGTGCGGCTATGCGCCCTTCGAGCTTCACTGCTTGAGCAGGCGGTTGATGTTCTCGATGTAGTCGAGGGTGTCGTCGAGGAAGAACTCGAGCTGCGGAATTATGCGTAGCTGCTTGCCCTCGCGCAGGCCGAGCCGGCGGCGCAGGTCGGGCGCGAGCTCGCGTATCTGCGCCATGAGCGCGTCGGTGTCGGCACCGCCAAGCGGCATTATCGACACGTAGACACGGGCGATGGAGAGGTCGGGGGTGATGCGGACGGCGGTGACGGTGATGAGCGAGTTGCCGAGCGCGGGCTTCATCTCACGGAGGAAGATGTCGCCCATGTCCTGCTGTATGAGGCGGCAGATTTTGTTTTGTCGTGTTGATTGCATGGTTATAGGCCTTTGGTTACCAGCGCCAGCCTATGCGCAGCGGGAGGAAGACAGTCTGCTGCATGTAGGCCACGCCGAGGGTGGCATAGAAAGCGTGGAAGTTGTGGCTCATGTTGCGCAGTCCGTGCATATAGTACCAGTTGACGCCTGCGCTGAGCTCGAACATGGGTGTGAGTGTGGGGTCGTAGCCTGCGGGCTCGCCCTCGCCCATGAGGTAGCTCACGCCCACCCTGGCCCCGATGACGGGCGACCACTTGATGGTCACCGGCTGGTAGTCGACACCCATCACGCCCTTCCATATGGGGCGGAAGTCGGCGTCGGCGAACACCTGCACGCCCATGAGAGGGGTGACCACCCCCTGCTGCAGGTTGTGGTAGTAGTTGAAGCCCAGGCCACCGCCCACAAACCAGTCCTGGCTGATGTTGCTGCCCGCCATGACGTTGAGGCCTGCCGCGTTGTGGAACTTGTTGAGGTAATAGCCGTGGTCGCCTGCGGTGCCCCGGTTGCCCATGAAAGGCGCGTAGCCCAACTCAAGCTTGAGCATGAACTCGTTGGCTTTGCCAAGTTGCGTGTACTGTGCCCGTGCCATGCCTGCAAGTGCCAGCAGCACAGCCAGTAGCGCGTATCCCTTCTTTTTCATAGCACTGTCAATTTCGACTGCAAAGATACAATATTATTTTCAATTCTAACCAAATATGTTCCAGCGGGCAGCGGCAGCGCGACTGTCAGCCAGCCGGTGCAGTTGCCGTGGCTCCACAGTGTGCGACCGGTGCAGTCAGTGACGCTGACGGAGCATGGGCCGCCCTCTGGAAGGTCGATGCGCACCGTGCCTCCGCTGCGCACCGGGTTGGGGAAGAGGTTCACAGTGCGGCTTTGCGGCCTTGCCAGGCCGAGTTGCGAGAGGTCGGCGATGGCCAGTGTATATTCGCCGATGCGCAGGTTGTCGGTCAGCATGTAGCCCTCACTGCGGTCGCCGATGAAAGAGTGCGACACTGCCTGCCAGGGTTCGTCGGAGCTGCTGCGGTAGAGCAGCAGCAGCGAGTCGTGACTTGCCTCGTGGCTGTAGAGGCCTGGGTCAAGGTTGGGATAGGCGCCCTGTCCGTTGCCTTCTCTGATGTAGTAGAACTGGCCCTGCGTGCCGAAGCACTGCCCCTGCTCCCCGCGCACAATCCAGTAGCGGTTGGCTGTGCGCACGATTCCTGCAAGTGTGTCGGTGTCGTAGGGGCGGCCCCAGTGATGCTCCACCACAATGTGTGAGCCTGGTTTGCCGTTGCCGTCGAGCTGCACGCGCATGTGGGCCACTTTGCTGGTGCGCTGGCCTGTTCCGTCGAGCGGCAGGCGTTCCACCGTGGCGGCGTCAGAAAGCGCCGTGTTGTAGTCGAGCACGCAGTACGCCACGTCGCCCAGGCCTTCAATCTGGTGTGTCGTCTCGGTGCCCTCCATGCCAAGCCATCGGGTGGTGGCCGTGCCGTCGTGGGCGAAGAAGGTCACCGGCACGGTCGAGTATGCGGGCACAACGTCTGTGCCCACGCCTTGCGCCTGCAGGCGCACCTCTCGCATGTCGCCGGAAAGCTCGACGTGGTAGTCCACAAAACCCGGATTGAAAACGTGGAAGTCGAAGAATGCGCCGAGGTTGAGGCCCGTGTAGCTCTCGAGCGAGTCGCGCACCTCGGCGGCTGTTGCTGTGGAGAATGACAGGTCATCCATCAGTCGGCGCATCGAGGCGTAGAAGAGCGAGTCGCCCATCAGGCCGCGTAGCGAGTGCCACACGAGGGCGCCTTTGTCGTAGGTCGTAGATCCATAGGTGTACTGGTGCGGCATGGGGCTCAGCGCGCGGTAGCCGCCGTCGGTGCGGTGGGTGGTGCGAAGAACGCTCTCGAGGTTGGTCTGATAGTAGCGGCGGGCTGCGTCGGTTCCTTTGGTAGCCTCCATGGCCAGTTCGCTGCAAAACGACGCGCCACCCTCGTTTATCCACATGTCGGCCTCTGTGGCGCACGTGATGAGGTTGCCGAACCAGGCGTGACCCAGCTCATGGGCTATGGTCATCTGCCCGCGTTCTGACGTGCTTGCAATGAAGCTGCGGTCGAGGGCTATGTTGTTCACGTGTTCCATTGACCCCTGCTCTGTGGCTATGTAGCCGATGCGCCCCCAGCGGTAGGGGCCGAGGCAACGCTCGAACATCGGCACCACCGAGTCGAGGCAGTCGAATGCCCGCCTCACACGCGAGCTGTCCTGGGTGGTGTAGCCAAGGGTGAGTGGATAGTCGCCGTCCTCGCCGGCCACCATGCGGCTGATGCGGCGGAAATGAGCCTGGCTCACGCTTACAAGGTAGGTGCTCACCGGTTGGTCGATGCGCCACACTGAGTGCTCCCTTCCGTCTTCGAGGGTGTCGCGTTGCAGCAGTGTGCCGCCGCATTCGGCTGTCCAGTCTTGCAGTGTTGTCACACGCAGGGTGTAGGTTGCCTTGTCGTGGAAGTTGTCGCGGCAGGGCATCAGCGCGCGCCCCATGTTGTGAGGGTTGGTGCCGAAGCCCACACCGAGGTTGTAGCTCATGTTTTTGTCGAAGTGGAAGCCTCCCCAGCCATAGCTCTCGACATAGCCTGATCCGTGGTATTTCACGCGCACCTTCAGCGTGTCGCCTGCCGTGTGGCCTGCGGTGGGTATGGAGTCGATGGTGGCGTCGGGTTCGTGACGGCCGTCGACCCACACGCTGTCCACCTTGCCGAACAGCCCCAGTTTCAGCGAACTGCATTCGCTTGCAAGACGCACGGTGAGGGTGGCGTCGCCGGGAAAGTTCTTGCCTGCGGAGAGGTCGACGGCAAGGTCGCAGTCCAGCACGTCGACCGAGTCGGCCTGCTGCTGCGCGAGCGCCGACGGCACGAGCGACGCCATAAGAATGGACAGTGCGGCTGCGAGCAGTTCTTTTCTCATTGTTCCCAGCGTTACTCCATCCAACCGACAATGTCGCCCTTCTTCACCATCTGCCCCTGCCTGGCGCAGGTGTCGACCAGTCGGCCGCCAGCCAGTGCGGTGAGAGGAACCACGGCATACGAGGCTTCAATCATCGCCACCGTCTGTCCCTCGTTCAGCACGGTGCCCGGAGCCGGTGCAGTGGAGTGGTCGTCGAAGCGGGTCTCCCACATGAGCCTTCCTGTGGCGGTGGCCACGAGCGGCACTGCTTTGGGGTGGTTGGGTGCGATGTAGTTCAAGGCCAGACCTTCGGCCGTGGCGGCGGCAGGCTTTGGCTGGCGTTCCTCGCGCAGTTGGGCCAGCTCTTTGTCGAAGCGCTGTTTGGCCAGCCCGCTCTTGTAGTCGCGGTATTGGCGGTCGTGCATTGCCAGCTCGAACAGTTCCTCGTCATCCTCGCCGCGCTCCCACCCGTTGGCGGCCATCTCCTCGATGTATTGCGGCAGCGCGTCGGGGTAGGCCTCCTGCGGCACTCCGTCGTAGAATTCCATGCCCTGGCTTTGGGCCAGCTCCACAATCTCGGGCGCCAGTTTGCCAGGCAGCCTGCCCGCTCGGCCCAGTATCATGTTCCACGAATCCTTGTCAATCTGGCTGAACCGTGGCTTGCCCTGCGCCATGGCCAGCAGGTTCATCACGGCTATGTTCTTCGTGTACTGGCTGAAGGGGGTGACCAGCGGCGGGTAGCCCAGCATGGGCCATATGTGCTCCACCTCCTGGAAGAGCCTCACGGTGAGCTCCTCGAATGTGAGCTCGGGCTTGCCGCTCTTCTTCAGGGCCATGTTGATGGCGCCGTGCACACCCTTGAGGTCGCTCATCATCGAGCCCATCATGCCGCCCGGCAGGCCGCAGCCCAGCAGCAGCGACGAGCTGATGCGGTTGGCCGGGTTGATGTACAGGCCCAGGAAGTCGTCGATGAATTCCTGCGTCAGCCTGCGGGCCTCCATGTAGGCCTCCATGTTGATGTCCTTCACGGCAAAGCCGGCATCCTTGAGCATGGCCTGCACCGAGATTACGTCGGGGTGCACCATGCCCCACGAGAGGGGCTCCATGGCGCAGTCAATGTAGTCGGCTCCGGCCTCGGCCACCGTCAGCACCGACGCCATTGAGAGCCCGGGGCCGCTGTGGCCGTGATACTGCACCTTCACCTGCGGATGGCGCTCCTTGATGGCCTTCACCAGTCTGCCCAGTGTGGCCGGCCGCCCTATGCCAGCCATGTCCTTGAGGCATATCTCGTCGGCTCCGAGCTCCACCAGTTTGTCGACCATGTCAAGGTAGTATTCCACCGTGTGTACCGGCGACTGGGTGATTGACAGCGCCGCCTGGCTCACCATGCCGGCCTCCTTGGCTGCCACAATCGACAGCTCCAGGTTGCGCACATCGTTAAGCCCGCAGAACGAGCGCATGATGTCCACACCCTGCGCCTTCTTCACCCTCGGCATCAGCCGCCGCACGTCGGCAGGCACGCCGTACATGCGCAACCCGTTCAGCGCGCGCTCGAGCATGTGCGTCTGTATGCCTGCCCGCCCAAACTCCGCAGTCCAGGCCCTGACTGCCTTGTTGGGGTTCTCGCCATACATCAGGTTCACCTGCTCGAAGGCTCCGCCGTTGGTCTCCACTCGGTCGAAGCATCCCATGGCCACGATCACCGGGGCTATGCGCACCAGCTGGTCCACTCGCGGCTGGTACTTGCCGCTGCTTTGCCACATGTCGCGGTAAACGAGGCTGAATCCGACTTCTTTCTTCATATCTTGTGCTGTTGTATACGTTTGATTAAAAAAACACTACCCCAATTTATCAACATAATCGGGGAAATGCAAAAATACAAAAAAAACTCCATTCCGCCAAACCTGTCCACGCATCACGCAAAAACAGGCCGTGGCGTGGGCTTGGCCGCGGTCGGGCTGGAAGAAATGAAACGGGTTATCCCTTGATTGTCTTGGCCGGGCGAATTCGGTCCACCACCACCAGGTCGCCCTCGATGTGGAAGACGTACACCCATCGCCTGTTGTGGCTAACCATGCGCCGCGCCTTGGGGTGTATGCGGCGAATGTCGGCCATGGCGCTCGGCCTGTAAAGGTCGGCGAATATTGACAGCGATTGCACCTCGCTGGTCATCACATCAATATACCTGTGCGCGCTTTCTCTCGACTTCACGGTGCGCAGAAAATCCATCAAGTCGGCCAGATCGCGCAGCGCGGCCTCTTTTATCTCAACCCGGTATGCTGTCGAAATGCTCATCTACCATTCGGTGCAGAATCCCAAAATATTCCTCCACCGACATCAGCTCACTCTCCGGCGTGCGCGGCAGGTCGGTTTCCCTCTTGTTTGCATTGGTGGCGCGAACACGTTTTGTACGCGGCAATTTGCGTGGTTCCAGTGTTTCCATATCTGTCTTTCCAACTTCTATTCCGGTGCAAAGATACGCAGTTTCCGCGACATGGCAAAAATTATCTTCACCCTGTGCATCCCGACGGCAGCACAGCAGGCTTCATCCCATGTTGTGAATGAGAGTAAGCGTTCTCATTGACAACGAATTACGAGTCGGCATTCTTGTATTGTGTTGAAAACCAGCCAGAAAAAGAGCCAAGGCAATGTCAACACCGTCTGTTCTTCGATTGTTCTCCGATTGTTCTTCGATTGTTCTTCGATTTAGTATCGGAGAACAATCGAAGAACAATCGGACATCAATCGGAGAACAGACGGCCCTGTGACGTCGCTTGGGCGGTGTTGACGTGTGTGTCGCACGGGGCGTTCGGGAGACAGGCGGCTCGCGAATTTGTCGCGTTGTGTGAAAAAAAGTTTTTGCGGCTTCGGTTTTATTTTGTATCTTTGCTCGGTTTTGCGACTTTGTAAACTTTAACAAACAATTATAACACAAAACATTATGAGCCAAATCATAGGAATCAAGGGCCGTCAGATACTCGACAGTCGCGGCAATCCCACAGTTGAAGTCGACGTTTATACCGATCAGGGCGCAATCGGACGCGCCGCCGTGCCCAGCGGGGCATCGACCGGTGTGCACGAAGCCTGTGAGCTGCGCGACGGCGACAAGAGCCAGTTCCTCGGCAAGGGTGTGCTGAACGCCGTGAACAATGTAAACACTGTGCTCAACGAGGAGCTGCAGGGCATGTTCGTCAGCGAGCAGAAGGCCATCGACGAGAAGATGATAGAGCTTGACGGCACGGAGAACAAGAGCCGTCTCGGCGCCAACGCTATCCTCGGCGTGAGCCTTGCCTGCGCCAAGGCTGCCGCCATGGAGAGCGGCCAGGAGCTCTACCGCTACCTGGGTGGTGTGGGCGGCTACACGCTGCCGATACCGATGATGAATATCCTCAACGGCGGCAGCCACGCCGACAACAGCATCGACTTCCAGGAGTTCATGATTATGCCTGTCGGCGCCCCCACCTTCAGCGAGGCTCTTCGCATGGGCGCGGAGGTGTTCCACAACCTGCGTTCTGTGCTCAAGGCCAAGGGTCTGAGCACCAATGTGGGCGATGAGGGAGGTTTTGCCCCCAACCTCGGCAGCAACGAGGAGGCCTTGATGTGCATACTGCAGGCCATAGAGAAGGCTGGCTACCGTCCGGGCGAGGATGTCTACATAGCCCTCGACGCCGCCAGCAGCGAGTTCTACCTGCCGGAGGAGAACATGTACCACCTCAAGTGGAGCACCGGTGACAAGCTGACGCCTTCACAGATGAGCGACTTCTGGAAAGAGTGGGTGTCGAAGTACCCCATCATCAGCATCGAGGACGGCATGGCCGAGGACGACTGGGATGGCTGGCGTATGCATACCGACGCTATCGGCGACCGTTGCCAGCTGGTGGGCGACGACCTGTTCGTCACCAACGTGAGCCGCTTGAAGATGGGTCTTGAGAAGAAGGTTGCCAACAGCATCCTTATCAAGCTCAACCAGATCGGCACTCTCACCGAGACCATCGACGCCGTGAACCTCGCCATGCGCAACCAGTACACGGCCATCATCAGCCACCGCAGCGGCGAGACCGAGGACACCACCATAGCCGACCTTGTGGTGGCCATGAACGCCGGCCTCATCAAGACGGGCTCGGCCAGCCGCACCGACCGCATCTGCAAGTACAACCAGCTAATGCGCATCGAGGAGGGTCTCGGCGACCAGGCATACTTCCTGGGTCGCGACTTCAAGTTCATCAAGAAGTGACGCTCTATTAGGCTTATCTGCCCGGATGGGCATGAAAAAGCCCCGCCATGCGAATGGCGGGGCTTTCCTTTTTGTGCCGTCAGAGGGTGTGACTACTCGGTTTTATCGCGCAGGGCGGTGCGTATCTTGCCCTCCAGCTCGTCGCAGAGTTCGGGGTTGTCGCGCAGCAGCTGCTTCAGCGCCTCGCGGCCTTGTGCAAGCTTGCTTTCTCCGTAGCTGAACCACGAGCCGCTCTTGTGGATAATGTCCAGTTCGACGCCGATGTCGATTATCTCGCCAAGTCGGCTAATGCCCTCGCCGAACATGAGGTCGAACTCGCAGGTGCGGAATGGCGGCGCCACTTTATTTTTCACGATGCGCACCTTGACGCGGTTGCCTATGTTCTGGTCGCCGTCCTTGATGGCCTGAGTGCGGCGTATGTCAATGCGCACCGATGCGTAGAACTTCAGCGCGTTGCCGCCGGTGGTGGTTTCGGGGTTGCCGAACATGATGCCGATTTTCTCGCGCAGCTGGTTGATGAAGATGCAGCAGCAGTTGGTCTTGCTGATGGTGGCTGTGAGTTTGCGCATGGCCTGGCTCATAAGGCGTGCCTGCAGGCCCACCTTGCTGTCGCCCATGTCGCCGTCGATTTCTGCCTTGGGGGTGAGGGCTGCCACCGAGTCGATAACGATGATGTCTATGGCGCCGGAGCGTATAAGGCTGTCGGCAATCTCGAGTGCCTGCTCACCGTTGTCGGGCTGCGACACGAAGAGGTTGTCAACGTCGACCCCAAGTTTGCGGGCATAGAAGCTGTCGAAGGCGTGCTCGGCGTCGATGAAAGCGGCGATGCCGCCTTTCTTCTGGCATTCGGCAATGGCGTGTATGGCCAGTGTGGTCTTGCCCGAGCTTTCCGGGCCGTAGATTTCAATTACTCTGCCGCGCGGAAGGCCGCCCACGCCGAGGGCGTTGTCGAGGCTGATGGAGCCGGTGGAGATGACCTCAAGCTCTTCGTCGGGGCGGTCGCCCAGTTTCATCACCGAGCCTTTGCCGTAGTTCTTTTCTATCTTGTCGAGAGTGCTCTGCAGTATTTTCAGCTTCTCCAGTTTTTGGCTGTCTGTGTCGGGTTCTGTCTTCGCCATAATGTGCAATTGTTTGGGTGATTGTGTTTATTGTTGTTGAATGTTCTTCATGTTGCCTTGTACCAGCCGCTTCACGCGCATGGCCGATTCCTTGATGCGTTCCTCGCCCACCTCGCCGTCGGCCACCATCTTTTTCACCACCGCCACTGCCCGCTCGACCATTGCGGGGTCGTAGGTGCCGCCGTTGTTGCTCAGGCAAAGGAGGTCGGCCCCGGCCAGCACTGCCATCCTCACTGCCTGTTCGAGGCTGTATTCTCCAACAATGGCTCCCATGGCAAGGTCGTCGGTGACAATGACGCCGCCGAATCCAAGCGAGTCGCGCAGCAGCGATGTTATTCGAGGCGAGAGCGACGCGGGCAGCCCCGATGGGTCGAGCCTGCGGTTGACCACGTGAGCTGTCATCACCATGGAGCGCTCGCCAGGAGCGGCCAGGCGGTAAGGCGCCAGCTCGCCGCGCTGCCATGTGGAGCTGACATCGACAAGTCCCTTGTGGGTGTCGCCGCTGGCGCTGCCATGGCCGGGGAAGTGCTTCATGCAGCCTGCCACGCCGGCCTTGGCCAGTTCGTCGAGCCATACCGCGCAGCACTCGGCCACCACAGCCGTGTCGGCCGAGAATGAGCGTTCAATCGCCCCTATTACAGGGCAGCGCGGGTTTACGTCCACATCGGCCACCGGTGCAAAGTCGAGGTTGATGCCCAGCGAGGCAAGCCCGTGGGCTGTGATGCGTGCAGCCTTGCGCACGCTGTCTATGCCCTGCTCTGCGCTGCTCCGGGCCGAGGGTATGCGCGCAAAGCCGTGGCGCGGGGCGAGGCGGCTCACGTAGCCCCCCTCCTGATCGATGCCAATAAGCAGATTGGGGTTGGCCGCACGCAACTGCGCGCAAAGCCTGCGCACCTGTGCGGTGTCGACGATATTGCGTCCCCGTTTGCCAGTCGGTGCGTCGTAGTCGAAAAGGATTACCGCGCCCACGTGACGCTGGCTGATGTCGCGCCAGATGTGGTGCGTGCTGTCTATCTCCGTGCCTCGGAAGCCCACCAGCAGCATGTTGCCGATGGCCTCGTCGAGGGTGGTTTCCCGTTCTTGCACGAGGCTGTCGGCCGACGACGTGTGTGTGACGGGGCTGACGCACGCGGTTAGGGTTAGTGCCAGTATGGCCAGCAGGTACTTCATTCCTCGAATGGTATTCGTCCCACGATGCTGCGCCCCAGGGTCACCTCGTCGGCGAACTCGAGGTTGTCGCCTATCGCCACGCCACGCGCCAGGGTGGTTATCTTGACTCCCAGGGGGCGCAGTTGGCGGCTGATGTAGAAGCCCGTGGTGTCGCCCTCCATGGTGGTTGGCAGTGCCAGTATCACCTCTTCCACGGGGCATGGGTTGCCTTGCTCTACACGGCGCAGCAGGCTGGCTATCTCAATGTCGTTCACCCCCACGCCGTCGATGGGTGATATTACCCCGCCCAGCACGTGGTAGAGGCCGCGGTACTGCTGCGTGTTCTCCAGCGCCATCACGTCCTGCACATTCTCCACCACGCACACCAGCCCGCGCTGCCTCTTGTCGCTGCTGCAGAGCGGGCACACCTCGGTGTCGCTCACGTTGTGGCAGCATCGGCAGCGGTGCAGGTCGGTCTTTAGGCGGAGTAGGGCGTCGCACATGTCGCGTACTTCCAGCTCGTCCTGCCGCAGCAGGTGCAGGGCATAGCGCAGCGCCGTCCGCTTGCCGACGCCAGGCAGCGTGCCCAGCTGCTCCACAGCCTGCTCCAATATCTTACTTGGCAGCTCCATCCTCTGTCGCTGTGCCGTTCACCTTCTCCTCCAGCTCGGCAATCTTGGCCATGGCCTCCTGCTCGCGGCGCTTTATGCGGTTGCTGCGCCTGGCGCCGAGTGCCAGCACCAGCGCCAGCAGGGCGAACACCAGCCCGGCCACGACAATCACTGTGTTAAGCTCCACGCCGAGCTTCAGCATCACCAGCGCCACCACATCGCCCAGCAGCAGCGCGAAGAAGAACGACCATCCTGTGTTTCTCATTGTATGGTGTATATGTTGTTGTCAATCGGTTACTATGCAGCCGCTGACGCACCAGTGGCTGAACATGCCCTCCACCGGGCGCCCCTGCGGAATGGCCACTTGCAGCGTGTGCCGCTTGCCGTCGGCCCATGGCGACAGGTCGAAGTAGACCGGTTGCGTGGCCGTGCCGGGACACCAGCCGCTGCGCGAGAGGTCTGAGCTTGACAGCCCGTTCCAGAAGTTGCCGCTCACGGGGTTGAGGTCGCGGTGGGTGCCGCAGTCGCCTCGCCAGGGTGTGTGCACGAAGGCCACCTTGCCGTCGATGAGCACCACGTTCTGCTTCGGCACAAACTCGTCGCCCTCGCCCCAGCCGCCGTGGCCGGTGCTGATGTAGCGCAGGCGTGGCGCATGAGCCCCTGGCTCTATGCTGAAGCTCACGGCGAGCGTGTCGGTGGCGAAAAGCTTGCCGTAGTTCTGCGCCGCCATTTCGAGTACATTGCACGTGTTGAACAGCGGCACCGCCGCCGCCGCGCCCTCGCCCCCGGCGTCGTAGCTGCCCGGGTAGGCCTTGATGTCGAGCGTCACGCGGTGGCCGCCAGCGTCGTAGTTGCCTATGAAGAGGCCTATGGTGACCTCGCCCTGCAGCAGGCCGGCCATGTCGGTCACCTCCTGCTTGTAGTAGGCTTCCGGCCTCCACTCGATGCCCTCGCCCCTCATGCGCTCGTTGAAGTGCCTCACGCCGAATGGGGTGAAGAAGCGCATGAGCTCTGCCGCTGGCTCGTAGCCCGGCACGGCGGCCACGCCTTGATACACCTCGCCGTCGCGTCCCACCAGCCGGGGCAGCCTGTCCACCCCGCCGTTGATGCCCTCGAAGAAGCCGGGCGTGACCACGAACACCGACCCCGTGCGGTCGTAGGCGTCGCCTGCCGACTGCTGGTGCAGCTCCAGGAAGTACTGGTAGTGGCGCGGCAGCCTGGGCAGGGTGACCCGTTTCAGTATCACCGTGCCGCCGGCAAAGTGCAGCACCGAGTCCATGGGCGGCACCCCGGCCACGCTGTCGTTGCGCTTGCCCCAGCACACCTGTTCGTTGTCGAAGATGCGCCGCGTCACCACCAGCCGCTCCTTGACGATGCGCTCCAGCTCGCGCGGCGACACCCTCACGCCCTTGCCGCCCTCGGTGGCGGCGGCTTTCGGAAGCTTTGCGGCCGAAGCCAGCCGCAGCAGCGTCTGCCCGTTGCGTGTGAAGCTCACCAGCACGCCCTTGGCAAGACCATAGTAGGGCAGGGGGGTGGCGCAGACGGGAGCCCGCTCGTCCATCTCGAACACCAGCGTGTTGCTGTTGATGGAGCAAGTGTAGCGCACATGCCCCCCTGCCAGTTCGTCGCGCTGCCACTCTATGTCGTCGCGCCGCAGCGGCGTGCGGTAATAGTAGCTGTCGCCGTCGGGGTAGGCCACGCTCACCGTGATGCTGTCAGCCTCGTAGTCTATCATCGTCTGCCTGTCGGCGTAGCCCTCTATGGTGGCGCCCGAAGCCTCTTGCGGCACTATGCGCACCTGCCCGCCGCGCTGCTCCAGCACCACCTCGGCCGTGTCGGTGCGCTCGCCGTAGTCGAACTGCCAGTAGGTTATGCGGTTCGCCGACTTGTTGAACCTCACCTGCGCTCCGGCCGCCAGCGGCAGCAGCATGGCCAGCACGGCCACTGTTACGCTCTTTGTCATTGCTTTTCCTTTTTTCGTGTTCTCCTACGACCACAACGCCGCCTGCGGCTCTTTATTGTGCCGCCGCCGTCCCAAAAAGAAAGGTGCGGACGGCTTGCCGCCGACCGCACTCTTTCTTCTGCCTTTTCTGCTGGACTTCGCGTCAGAAGGTGAAGCCGAAGTTGAGCATGAGGCTGCAGTTGTTGAGCATTTTCCTCGAGGTCTCCGCGTAGGGGAACGTGGAGAGGTCGAGGTCCTTGTCGAGCGCGCTTCCCACCGGCGTCACCGAGCCCACGAGGCCCAAGTAGGTGCTGTTGGAGAAGCGGAACACCAGGCCGAGCTCGAAGTTGAGGAACAGCCCCACGCGGCTGCGCGAGTAGTTGTTGCCTGCCCAGTCGAAGCTGTTGTTGAGGAACGAGACCCCAAGGTTCATCCCCAACACCGACTCCAGCTTGCCCGCCACCGGCAGGTAGCGGCGACCAATGAGGGACAGGTCGTAGATGTCGGCTCTCTCTTTGCCGAAGTTGGGGAGGGAGGCCTGCGTGAGGCCGAACCGCAGGCCATACATGGTGCCTTGGTTGTCCAGCAGACCCACGTGGAGGTTGATCGGCGCGGTAAGATACTCGCCCTCCGTGGCTTCGAAGACCGACATCGCGGGGTTGTTGAAGTAGTGGGTCACCCCGGTACTCACGCCAAACTCGATTTTCGGCGACTCCTGCGCCATTGCCCCGAAGGCAAACAGCACGCAGGCCAATGTCATGATGCGTTTCTTCATTTTGTTTGTTTTTTTGTTGTTTGAATGTGTTTGTGAAACGTAATTATTTGTTTGTTATTGTGTTTAGACTCTTTGCGGTCGGATTCCCCTCAGAAAGGACATCCGATTGGCTCACTTTTTCGCAGGAAGCAAGCGCAAGCAGGCTTGCCGCTGCAAAAAATGCCAAAACTTTCTTAAAGTTTTTCATTTTTTTTAATTTTATTGTTTGGTAATAGATTGGTTGGGTATCTACTTGATTTTGTGTACGTACTATTGTTTGTCCCGGGTGCAAATTTACGCAGGCTGTTTGGAACGAGTGTTAGGGAATTCACTAAAAATTAATTTTTTTAGTGAATTCCCTAAAAATATTTGTAACTTTGCGCAGTATTTAATACAAGCACAATCATGATGTCAGACGCCCGCGATTTCTATTGTGGAACGGTTGCGGCCATGTCAAGGATTACGCACCGGACTTCCTTTCTTTGGGATACATCAAAAAAACATCTGATGTTTTTGTCTGGCGATTTCTATCCGTTAGGTGGCGTTTCAGTGCAGTCTGTTTATGACCTGTCGTTTGATGGATACTATGATTTTGTGTCGGAGGAATGCCGAGATTTTCTGAAGGCACTCGACAGTTCCATGGTTGGTTATTTCGAGGACCAGCCTTTGCATGATGAGATGCAGTCTCCAACATTATACCTTCATTTTTTCTTCGGGGATAATTCCCGGAAAAAAGCATTGGCTACAACAGTAACGTGCCTTAAGGTCGGTGAGGATGGCCACCCACTTATTCTTTTGGGCGATTCTGCTCCTTCTGGCCATGGATTTGATGAAAACTTTGCATTGCTTTTCGACGACAGGAGGCAGTCGTGTTTTATGTTTAACCACGAAAACTCAACATGGGAAAAGATAGAGGTTCCGAAATATTCCGAGAATGAGAAAATGATGCTGCGCCTTTCAATGTCGGGGCTTGACACGAATGCCGTGGCGGCGGCGATGAACCGCACGGTGAAGGCTGTCAACTACTACCGTGCCTGCGTGTTCGAGAAGATGCATGTTAAAAGCATTGCGGCCGCCATCGTGGTGGCTATGCGCTACGGAATAATCTGACCTTCGTTTGTCTGCTGCCCTGTGGTGGTGACGCCGCCGTGCGCAGCGTACAGCAGCCCAGCGCGACCCTAAGTCCGTCTGTTCTTCGATTGTTCTCCGATTGTTCTTCGATTGTTCTTCGATTTATAATCGAAGAACAATCGGAGAACAATCGAAGAACAGACGGCGTTGGCATTGCCTTGATGCCTTCTCTGCCTGTTTTTCAGCGAGATAGAGTGGGATGGTCGCGACAAGTGGCTGTAGGACAGCCATCTGGCTGCGGCGATTGTGCGCGTGCGGCGGCAGGTGGCCTCCGCGCCAGCCGTGGGCTGTCATATCTCCATCAGCCGTGTGAATGAGGGCGGCACGGGGGTCTCGAAACTCATGTGGCGGCCTGTGACCGGGTGGGTGAACACCAGGCGGAAGGCGTGGAGCGCCAGGCGGCGTATGGGCGACACGTCGTCGCGGTAGCCGTAGAGGGGGTCGTGCACCACGGGGTGGCCCAGTTCGCGCAGGTGCACGCGAATCTGGTTGCGGCGGCCGGTGTCGAGCTTGAGCTCGACCAGCGAGTAGCGGCGCGAGGTGGAGAGCACGCTGTAGTGGGTGACGGCCAGCTTGCCGCCGTTGTCGGTGGGCGAGGAGAGGACGCAGTACTGCCCGTCGGTGAGCCACGAGCGCACCTCGCCCTTGGGCTGGTCGAGGCGGCCCCAGGCCACGGCCACGTAGCGGCGGTCGGTGACGAGGCCTTTCCAGTCCTCCTCGAAGCGGCGGCTCACCTCCTTGCTCTTGGACACGACCATGAGGCCCGACGTGTCGCGGTCGAGGCGGTGCACGATGTGGGCGTGGCATTTCTGGCGCGTGGCCTGCAGGTAGTCGTTGAGCAGGGTGATGACGGTTCTGTCGGCGGGGTGGGGCGAGTTGCTGAGGAGTCCCTCGCGCTTGTTGACGACGAGCAGGTGGCGGTCCTCGAAGACTATGTCGATGCCGTCGGGGTGGAGCCTGTCGCTCATGGAGGCGCGCTCGATGCTCACCAGCTGCCCGGGCTGCAGGGGGTGGTTGAACTGGGTGGTGCGCCGTCCGTCGACGTAGACGTTGTGGGCCAGCAGCTGCTTGAGGCGAGTGCGGCTGGTGCCGGGCAGGCTGGCGGCCAGGAACTCGAGCAGTGTGGCGGGCTCGGCCACGGTGAACTTTGTGTTCTTCATAGGGGTTGCGGTGTCAGAACTGGAAATAGATGAAGGGTTGGAGGTCGGCGGTGATGAACTGGTAGAGCAGCAGCACCAGGACCACCGCCATCAGCGCCATGGCCCAGAGCGGCAGCGAGGCGAATGCCAGGCGGCAGCGGCGCTTGAGGCGCGCCGGCAGCCAGTGCAGCGCCATGCCCGCGGCGAAGAGGAGGAAGGGTGCCTGGTAGTGGGCCACGATCTGCGGCACCTGCGCGAGGTCCCAGTGGCTGCCTATCTGGCCCACCATCTGGCTGGCGGTGCGCCAGGCCACCTCGTTGGCCTCGGCGGGGTCGAGGTTGGAGCCGCTGCGGAAGAAGAGACGCGTGAAGCTGATGAAGACGAAGGTGAGCAGGGTGAACCAGGCGGTGCGCAGGGCGGCGGTGACTATTGAGCGCTGGGGCAGCAGGTGGAGCAGGGTGTACCCCGCCAGGCACACGGCGGCGGCGAAGCGCAGCATGGAGAGCAGCGGCGAGCCGGTGGCGGCGTGGAGCAGCGAGGTGGCCGCCAGGAGCAGGGCCAGGGTGAGCAGGTGGGCTATCCAGCCCTGGCGGCGCCACCACTTGTGCGCCAGTATGCCCAGGCCGTTGAGGCCGCCCCAGGTGATGAAGTTGAACGAGGCGCCGTGCCACAGACCGCCCAGCAGCATGGTGTCCATGTTGTTGATGTTGGTGCCCATGGTGCGGCGGTGCGAGGGCTGCAGCAGCCAGCGCAGCCCTATGGCCGCGGCGAGCGCCAGCACGCCGAGGGTGAAGGCCGTGCTGTGCAGGCGGAAGGCTGCGGCGGCCAGTATGAGCGCCAGCAGCACGTAGGAGAGCGCCCCGGCCGAGCGGTTGCCGCCGAGGGGTATGTAGAGGTAGTCGCGCAGCCAGTGCGAGAGGCTGATGTGCCAGCGCCGCCAGAAGTCGGTGGGGTTCTGCGCCTTGTAGGGCGAGTTGAAGTTGAGCGGCAGGTGGAAGCCCATGAGCATGGCCACGCCGATGGCGATGTCGGTGTAGCCCGAGAAGTCGGCGTAGACCTGCAGCGAGTAGAGCATCAGTGCCGCGAAGTTCTCGAAGGGGGTGTAGAGCGTGGGGTTGTCAAACACACGGTCCACGAAGTTGACGGCCAGGTAGTCGCTGAGCACTATCTTCTTCACCAGGCCGCCCATGATCCAGAACAGCGCTATGCCGAACTGCCTGCGCGAGAGGAAGAAGGGCTTGTAGAGCTGCGGCACGAACTGGTCGGCGCGGAGTATGGGGCCGGCCACCAGCTGGGGGAAGAACGAGGTGTAGAAACCGAAGTCGAGCGCGTTGCCCACATGGGCTATGCGGCGGCGGTAGACGTCGACGATGTAGCTAATGTTCTGGAAGGTGAAGAACGATATGCCCACCGGCAGCACAATGTGCATGGCCAGCTGGTGGTCGGTGCGGAAGGTGGCGTTGAAGAGGTCGGTGAAGAAGTAGGCGTATTTGAAGAAGGCCAGCACGAGCAGGTTGACTGTCACGCCCGCCACCATCAGCGCCCGGCGGCGCCGCTGCGGCACCGGGCGGTCCATGCCGATGCCGAGCGCGAAGCCCAGCAGGGTGCTGAACACAAGCAGCAGCACGAAGAGGCCGGAGGTCTTGTAGTAGAAGAAGAGGCTGACGGCGAAGAGGTAGGCGTTGCGCACGGTGAGCCGCCAGCGGCGGGTCACAATGAGGGCGAAGCCGCAGTAGACCAGCAGGAAGAAGACCCAAAAGTGGATCTGGGTGAAGAGCAGCGGGTGGTCGCTGTCGAAGGAGAGCAGCCGGGCAAGGTATTGCAGGAGGTCGTTCACTTGGAGGGTTTGTGGTTGTCGACGGCCTGGAAAAGGGCGTTGCTGAAGAGGTTGCCAAGCAGCTGGTAGCCTGCGCGGGTGAAGTGCACGCGGTCGGTCTGCGCCAGGCCGTTGAGCCGCCATTTGTCCATCGAGCGCAGTCCGCCCATCACCTCGAACTGGTCCCACACGGCGCCCTGCACGTCGTCGGCCAGGCTGTAGAAGACCTCGCGCGCGAGGCGGCCGTTGGTGTTGACGGCATATTTGCGGCGGCCCGTGCGGCGGTAGGAGTCGTTGTTGGTGATGAAGATGAAGGCGCAGTCGGGGCTGGCGGCGCGCACCGAGTCGATGAGCTGCAGGTAGGCGCTGCGGAAGAGCGCCGTGTCGAAGTCGGCTGCCGCGGCGTCGTTGATGCCGATGCCGAACACCACCACGTCGGGGCGCAGCATACGCAGGTCGCGCACGAAGTGGCGGCAGCGCAGGTAGTCGTTCAGCGCGGCGCCGTTGACACCGAGCGACGAGAGGGTGAAGCCCGGGCGGCGGTTGTCGAGGTAGATGCCGGTGAGGGTGAAGCTTGTGCCCTGGGTGCAAGGCAGGATGACGGCGAAGGAGTCGACGGCACGGTGGAGGTTGAACACGAAGCGGTCGGTGCGCGGGTCGGCGTAGGAGGCCTCGACCGCCGTGCCGTCGATGCTGACGAGCGGTGCCACGCGCTGGTCGGAGTGGCCGAGCACCACGATGCGACTGGTGGCGTAGTCAACGGAGGCGTCGGCCAGCACCACCTGTATCTCGGCAGTGGAGTCGGCCGCGGTCACGGCTATGCCGCAGGCGCCCAGCGGGTGGGTGTGGTCCTTGTAGACGTTGCGCGTGAGCTCCATGTGCTCGCGGCAGTGTATGCGGTAGTCGGGCGGGTTGTTGCACTTGGCGGCCGCAGAGTAGGGGAACACCATGCCGCGCGGCCCCACAAGCGAGGGGTAGGCGGCGGCTATGCGGGTGCGTATGGTGTTGCTCAGCACCCCGGCCTGCACGTGCGAGCTGCCTATGTGCACCACGCTGATGTTGCCGCTGCCGGTGGCGGCGACGCGCTGCCACCGGTCGAAGAGCGAGCGCATGGCGGGTGACGCGCTGTCGTAGTGAAGCACGTTGGCGCCGGTGTTGATGAACTTCAGCTGCGGCACGTCGGCCTGCGGCAGTTGTGCCCACGCCATGGCTGCCGCCAGCAGCGCGGTGGCGGCTGCAAGTAATCGTCTAATTGCCATTGTTGCGTTTGTTCATTCTGCGTTCAAGAAGGTAGAGGGCGTAGAGGTTGTCGAGGGCTTGCGCCATGCGGTCGCCCATCAGGTCGGCGCCGCGCTGCGAGAAGTGAATGTAGTCCTGCCCGGCGAGCCCCTGGCGCGTCCATTGCGGCATGGTGTTGGCGCCGCCCATGGCGTGGTAGATGCTCCAGAAAGCGGCGCCGTGTGCCGTGGCTGTGGCGGCAAGGCTGTCGATGAGCTCGGGTATGATGGGGTAGGTCTGCATCTGCCCGCGCTGGCGCGTGCTCATGTCGCTGGGTCCCACGAATAGCACCCTGGCCTTGGGGCAGCAGCGGCGCACGTGGTCGATCTGCCGGCCGAGCGACTGGCAGTAGGTCGACACCTGCTTTGTGGTCTTGAGGTATGGCACCGAATTGCCGCCGAACTGCATGATGACAAGCCCCACGTCCATTTGCGCATAGGCCGCCGCAAGCTTGCCCTCGGGCACCAGCGTGAACTGTTGGCCGGAGCAGCCTCGCATGGGTATGTTGTCAACCGCCACACCCGGGCCGTCGTCGACCAGCAGGGCGTAGAGGTCGGCCTGGCCGCGCACCGAGAGCTGCAGGGAGTTGGAGGCTGAGTCGAGCCGCCATGCAACAGAGCCTATGCCGGAAGCGGTGCACAGCGAGTCGATGGGTTTGCCCCGGTGCTGGCGGTCGGTGAGGCTGGCGGCCAGCCGTTGGCCCCGGTTGTTGAAAAGCAGGGTCACCCGCGAGAAGGCCTTCGCCCTGTTGTCGACCTGCTTGCCCTGCGCCGCGCGCACTGTGGCGGTGGCGCTGCCGTCGGCCATGCGGAAGCACTGCATCATGGGACCGTAGTCGCCGCGTGACTTCACCACGGTGCTGTCGCCGAAAGAGGCCAGGTGAAGCAGTTCGCCGCTGGCGCCGCCGCGCACGGTGGGCGACGGTGTTATGGGGCGGAAAGGTATCATCCCCGGCCCGCCGCCGCCGAAGCGCGACTGCATGTATGCACGCAGCCGCGAGGTGATGTGGTCCATCTCAATCTGTGAGTCGCCGTAGTGCAGCACCCTCAGCACGCGTCCTTCGCGCTTTGCTGCCCGCGCCTGCCTCCAAAAGGGGTCGAAGTAGTGCTCGTCGGGCAGCCAAAAGCGCAAGTCGCCGCTGTGAATGACTGAGCTGTAATAGTTCACCGAGTCGAGCAGTGCCAGCATCTCTGGCGGTTCGGCCTCGGCTTCGATAGCCACGGGCTCCGGCTCGTCGGGCTGTGCCAGCCGGTGCAGCGAGGTGAAGCCCACATAATGGCCGGCCACTTCGAAGCCCTCGTCGGGAATTACAGCGCCAAGCGCGGCCAGCGCGGCCATGACGGCTGCAATGAACAGCAGTATGCGCCCTGGCTTCATTGCCTCTTCTCGAGGTTCTTCACGCGTTCAAACAGGCTGTCTATGTTGCGCAGCAGCACCTCCACCTTGCGCCTTTTCGGAGCGTCGAGGGCGGGTGAGCCGAACACCGAACTGCCTGACGGCACTGAATGGGTCACGCCGCTCTGCGCGCCTATGGTCACCCCGTCGCCAACATTGATGTGCCCCACCAGTCCTGCCTGCCCGGCAATTACGCACTGGCTGCCCACGTGGCAGCTTCCGGCTATGCCCACTTGCGAGGCCATGGCGGTGTTGCTGCCAATCTCGACGTTGTGCGCCACTTGGCACAGGTTGTCTATCTTTACTCCTTTGTGCAGATGGGTGCTGCCGATGGATGCGCGGTCAATGCAGGTGTTGGCTCCAATCTCAACGCAGTCGTCGATGATTACGTTTCCAATCTGGTCTATCTTGTTCCATGTGCCGTCCTCGGCCGGGGCAAACCCGAAGCCGTCGCTGCCAATCACTGCCCCGGCGTGGATTATGCAGTTTTTGCCTATCTCCACGCCCTCGTACACCTTCACCCCTGCGTATAGCACCGTGCCGTCGCCTATGGTGACATTGTCTCCAACAGTGACGTTGGGGTATATTTTGACATTCTTGCCTATGCGGCAGTGCCGCCCCACCACGGCAAACTGACCCATATATATGCCCTTGCCAACCTTAGTGCCGCGACCCACGTGGCTGCGCCACGACCTGCCGCGGGGCGGTTTGCTGCGCTCGTTGAAGGCATGGAGCAGCGTCGCCACTGCAAGATAGGGGTTGTCGACCCTTATCAGCGTTGACGGCACGGGCTTCTCGGCCACGAAATCGCGGCGGACAATCACTATCGACGCCTGCTGCTCGTAAATGTAGTGTGTGTATTTGGGGTTGCCAAGGAAGGTGATGCCGCCCTCGCAGCCTTCTTCTATCTTGCATGGTTTCCACACCCGCGTCGAGCCGTCGCCTTCGACGGTGCCCTTTACCATGCGTGCCAACTCATTGGCGGTGAATTGCATTGTTTGTTATGGTTTTTTGTTGGCTATTCGTCAATCTCTATTGTGCCCCGCTGGTGCAGTATGCGCAGGTTGGTCATGCGCTCGTCGCTCGTGAAGCCGTCGCCGTAGGTAACCCTGCCCGCTCCCACGGAGCGCACCGGGTGGTTGGAGAAAATGATGTCATCATCCTGCCTCCACACAATGTCCTGCAGGTACACCGTGTCGCCGTTGCAGTAGTCTACCACCACCACACTGTCGCTGCCCTGCAGCACATTGCGGTCGTCGAATGACACGGCCTTGCCTGCGTGCAGGTCGGTTCCAACGCTGCCGTCCTCATTGAAGAAGCGCAGGTCCACGCCGTGTGGGTAGATTGTGCGCGGCGAGGGGTCGTCGCGCCTCACAATCAGCGGCGCATCAATCTGCACCTGCAGCCTGCCATACTCTGTGCGCCTGATGTGAGCCTCCTTTATCTCCTGCTGCGGTGGGTTTTGCGGGGCGAAACGCTCTATGTCGCTCATCTTGCCGGAGCACCCGGCTGCCGTCAGGGCGCAAAACACCCACAGGCTCACGCCCTGTGCGGACGCCAGCCTGCGGGTGGTTGTGCTTGTGTGGCAAGTCGCCAAGTGGCTATGCCATTAACGTGTCCTGACGGTGGTCACCACACCGATCCAGCCCGGCACGCGGAAGGTCTTGCCGTTCTCAAGACCGGCCATGAACGCGTCGGCCTGCTTGGGATAGTGGGCGGAGTAGGTGCTGATGGCGCGGTCGCAGGCCTCGATGTTCTCGGGCGAGGGGTCGACACGTTTCGACTGCTGAAGTGCGTCGACGGCTGCCCAGTAGACGCTGCGTCCGTTGACGTTGTCCTCTGTGGCGCTCGATGCGCTTGCACCGTAGAGCATTGCAATCATGCGGTAAGGCTCGCCCTTGGTTGCGTCAGCCGAGGCCGCGTTCTGGAACGCCGTACGGGCGGAGCTGTACTGCTTGAGGTTGTAGTAGGCAATGCCCATCTGCATGTAGGCGTTGTACTTGTCCTTGTCGCTGATGCCGTCGATGGCGTCCTTGAGGTAGCCGATGGCGCGGCTGTACTCTTTCTTTTTGTCGGAGTTGCACATCTGGGCCATGCGCATGGCGGTGGCCGGTGTGGGCTCCAGGCGGTAGAGGTTCTCGGTGGCGCGGAAGAAGAGGTCCTGGTCGGTGCAACGCTTGCGCGTCATGATGGCGGTGATCTTCTTCAGCAGCTCCACATTCTCCGGGTCGGCCTCAAACTTCTTGCCGTAAATCTCGACCAGCTGCTCGCAACTGGCGTAGGGGGCAAACGCTGCCTCCACACCGGCTATGTAGCCCCTGATGGTGGCCGCTTTCACGCTGTCGGCGGCGTTGTTCTGAAGCTCGGCCTCGAGCAGGTCGCTGGCCACGTCGTAGTTGTCGACCACCAGGGTGGGCTCGGCGTAGCCTGCGCGCACATAGTTGATTGTCGACTCCATGTACTTCACCAGATAGGCTGCCTCCAGCCCGCCCTCGGCCTTGACGGCGTCAGAATAGAGCTGGTAGTAGGTCTGCAGGCCGTCGTTGCCCAGCAGCGACTCCACGTCCATGGCCTTCATGGCCGTCACCTTGGCCGCTTCGCCGTAGCTTTCGATGCGCCTGTCGTAGAGTGCCATCAGCTCGTCGAGCACGGCTTTGCGCTCCTCGTCGGTCTTGGCCTGCGCATAGCGGTGTTTCAGAATGGTGACGCCGCGTGTGTAGAGGTTCTTGCTGTTCTGCGGGCACTTCTCCACCACCGTTTTCCAGTAGGGGTAGGTCTCGTCCAGGTAGCGCACGTCTTTCGAGTCGTTGTACTGCTTCCAGTATGTTTGGTAGAGAGCCACAGGCTCACGCATTTCTTCCTGCAACTCGTCGCTGCAGCCTTTGATCTGTTGTGCCGTGGCAGGCAGGGCGACAGCTGCCATCGCGATGCCCATTGCCAGAGTTCTTGCGGTCTTCATCAGTCCTATCGTTTGTTTGTTCATATTCGTTTGTTTAGTACCTCCCGCTGCGGTTTTATTGCTGTTTGCCGCTGCCATGGGGGCTTAGTTGTACTTCTTTTTCACGAACCATCGCTCGCAACTGCTCACGGCAATGCCCAGCGTGAATACGTCGCGACGCAGCAGCGACGCCTTGCCCAGGCTGCTGTACGATGCGCTCACCGTGAGCAGCGAGCGCCCCTTGCGCATGGGCAGCGACACTCCGCATCCCAGCCCCCACTCGTCAATGCGCTGGCCTGCGCCGTCGATCTCGAGCCGCAGCGCGCCGCGCGTGTAGTGGGTGCCGAGGCTCCAGGTGATGCGCCGCCAGTAGGAGTCTCCGTCCATGTCGCCCTTGCGCTCAAAGCCCAGGGCGTAGTTGCTGTATGCTCCGTAGCGCAGCGAGCTGCTGCCGAATATCGACGGCTCGCGCCCCTCGGTGTATTTCATTCCTTGCCACTGGGCGAATGTGGCGTCGAAGGCCAGCGTCCACTGCTTCTCGCGCGTCAGGCTCAGACCGGCGCCCAGCGTCGAGGCGCGCTCAATGCTGCTCTCAAACTCGGAGTCGCCCCCGCGTGCGGGGAAAATGGTGTCCACCAGGCTCTCGTCGCTCGGATGATAGGTGTAGACTATGGCCATGTCCTTCACGTGGCTGTCCAGGCCGGGCTTGTAAACCACGCCCAGCCCCAGTGAATAGCCGCCACCCAGCTGCTGGCGTGCCTGCAGGCCGAAATCGGGCATCAGGTTGCTGACCGTGGTCTGCTTGTAGCGACGCTTGTTGAGGTAGTAGGTGCTGTCGTTGCCGTTGAAGGCATAGGATATGGCGCGGTCTATGCGCCCGGTGAGCCAGTTGACGTTGAACCCCACCTGCACGTCGGGCCTGTGCTCCGTGCCGCGCAGCACGTTGAACGCCATGCCCACGAATGCCTGGTTCACGCCGCCCGTGCCGTCGTAGACGGTGCGCACCGTGCCGGGATAGGTCGGGTCGGTGCCGGTGTGCACCGACTCGTAGTCGACCGTGGTGTATGGCATGAGGCCTCCGGCCAGCTTCCACCAGCCCGTGAGCGGCATGGCCACCAGCAGGTAGCCCAGCGTGCCGTCGGCGTCGAAGAGGCTCTCCTCGTTGTTGCGCAGCAGGCTGCCCTGCAGCGACACGCCCATGTCGAACACGAAGCTCTCGCTCTCCACCGCGCCGTAGGAGGCCGGGTTGAAGGGGTTCACGCTGTTGCTGGTCGAGGTCGTGTAGGCCACGCCGCCCATGCGCGACACCATCGGCATGTTGAACGGCTGCTCGCTGCTGCCTATTCCAAACTGCGAGAACGGTGTGTTCATCGCGTTCTGGCCCATCGCGGCCGGCATGGCCAGCGCCGCCAGCGCCGCGCAGGCTGCCGCCAGGCGCGCAAACAGCGATGTGTGTGGTTTATTCATTGTGCAGTATTATTTCGTTCAGTCCAATCAGGGTGAGCAGTGGCTGCTGCTCCCAGGCCGTGGCCCCGGCATCGACGAGCAGGTGCGCGTCGCCGCCGGTGAGCAGCACTCGCAGCCCGGGCCGGCGGCTGCGGTAGGCGGCAATGAAGCCCGCCAGGGCCAGCATGGTGGCTCCCAGCGTTCCGGCCACGATGCACTCCTCGGTGCTGCGGCCAAGCAGCGGTGACTTCCCGCGCCCGTCGGGCGAAAGCAGCGGCAGCCGTGCCGTGCCTGTGTGCAAGGCCAGCAGGCTCATGTCCAGCCCTGGCATGATGGCCCCGCCCATGAAAACGCCGCCGCCCACGTAGTCGACCGTGATGCACGTGCCGGCGTCAATCACCAGGCAGTCGTCGCCCGGATGCAGCGCCGCGGCGCCGCATCCGGCCGCCACACGGTCGGCTCCCAGCGTCGCCGGTGTGCTGTAGTCCACGCCGATGGGCAGCGGTGTGGCCGGGCCGAGCAGCTCGACGCCCAGCCCCGACGCGTCGCCGCTGGCGGCTGCCAGCAGCCGTGAGGCGCGCCCGCGGTTGTCGCGCAGCCAGCCGGCGGCCTCGCCTCGCTCCAGGCGTCCGTGACTCTCCAGCGCGCGCCCCTCGAAGAAAGCCCATTTGACAAACGAGTTGCCAATGTCAAGCGCCAGGTTCACTCCGCGCTCCCCCTTTCCCCGCCGCCGGCCTTCGGCTTGGGCGGATGCTGGTTGTAGAGGTTCATGGCGCGGTCGGCTCCCTGCGTGGCGAAGCAGAGCACCGTCTGCGCGGCGCGCTCCACGGCCTCGGCTATCATGGCCGCGTCCTCGCCATCCGGACGGCCGAGCACGTAGTCTATCTGCTGTCCGCGCCCGAATGAGCTGCCCACGCCCACTCGCAGGCGGCAGTAGGCCTGTGTGCCCAGCGCGCGCTCTATGTCGGCCAGTCCGTTGTGGCCGCCGCCGCTGCCCTGCTTCTTCATGCGGAGGGTGCCGGGCTCGAGTGCAATGTCGTCAACCACCACCAGCAGGTTTGAAAGCTCCACGCGCTCCGCCTGCAGCCAGTAGTTCACGGCCTTGCCACTGAGGTTCATGAAGGTGGTTGGCTTGATGAGCACCAGTGTGCGGCCGCGATGGCGCATCTCGGCGCGGTAGGCGTGCCGCTCGAGCGTCCAGCCCGCACCGGCTGACTTGGCCAGGGCGTCGACCACCATGAAGCCCGCGTTGTGCCGCGTGCCCTCGTATTCGGCGCCGACGTTGCCCAGTCCCACTATAAGATATTTGCTCACCGCGCTATCCTCTGTTGTGTTACAATCTTTTGTTTTACAAAACCTTGCCAGCCATGAAAGCCATTTCATCGCCACACTATTTGGGCGCAAAGATACAAAAAAATTGTGGATAGGCCAAACCCCGCCCTCAAATTGCCCGCCCGCGTCCGCACTCCCCGGCCACTCTGACGCAGAGTGGCCGCGTTTGATTGATTGTGTGTTGATTGTCAATTGGTTGCACTCTCGATATTTTCTATTGTACTCAAAATCAGCCCAGAACAGTGCCAAGTCCGTATCAACACCGTCTGTTCTTCGATTGTTCTCCGATTGTTCTTCGATTGTTCTTCGATTTTGTATCGAAGAACAATCGAAGAACAATCGGACATCAATCGAAGAACAGGCGGCCTTGGCGTGGACTTATGGCTGTGCGGGGTGGTGCAAAAAAAGGCGGCCGCACCTGTGCTCTGGTGCGGCCGCCGGGGCTTGGATGCGCCCTTACTGCGCTACTTGCGGCGCTTGCTGGCCTCTTTGGCCTCAACGGTCATGGTGGCGTGCGGCACTATCATCAGCCGCTCTTTGGGTATGAGCTTGCCTGTGGCCTGGCAGATGCCATAGGTGCCGTTCTCGATGCGTATGAGCGCGGCGCGGAGGTCGCGTATGAATTTCTGCTGGCGCACGGCGAGCTTCTGGTTCTCTTCCTTGAGCAGCACGTTGCTGCCCTCCTCCAGGGTCTTGAAGGTGGGGGCGGTGTCGCTCACGTCGTTCTCGCTGCCCGCCACAGCCTGCTGCAGCATGGCGAGGTCTTTCTCAGCCTTGGCTATCTTCTCCAAAATCAGAGTCTTGAACTCTTGCAACTCTTCTGCCGAGTAGCGTGTCTTCTCAACATTGGGATCCTGTGTGTTTTCCATTGGGCAGTGTCTTTATTTCAGCGCAAAATTACATATAAAAGCCTTATTGGGGGGCAAAACTTTTCAACATTAACGGTTGATTTCGCCCATGTATAAGTCTATCAAGCCGTTGGGTGCGGTGATGTACATTGTGTGTGTGTCGCGGTCAAGCCGGTCTATCACCTCGTCGACCACTGGCACCAGCACCTCGGTGCCGTCGTTGTCAATCTGGAACACCGGCTGCGCCGGGTATTCGAGCACCTGCGTGATTTTGCCTATCGGGCCGCGCTGGCTGTCGACCACACTGAAGCCCACCACCTCGTGGAAGTAGAACCGGTTGCCGTCGAGCTTCGGCAGCATGTCGAGCGGCAGGTAAAGCTCGTGCCCGGCCAGGCGCGCGGTCTCGTCGGGTGTCATGTCCTCGAATGTGGCGATGGCGCGGTTGCCGTTGAGTTGGTCGATGCTGAAAAAGAGCGGCACAAGCCGTCCCTTCATCTCGACGAATGCCGATTGCAGGGCGGCATAGTCGGCCGGGGTGTCGACGTCGAGGTAGATGGCCATCTGGCCTTTTGTCCCCCAGGGCTTGGTGACGCGCCCCAGGCAGTAGCACTGGCTAATCTCCATAGCGTAAAAAAATAACCGAGACTTGGCCTTTGCGGGCCGAGCCTCGGTTGGGTTGGTTTGTCAGTACAAGCGGCAAGCTGGTTACGCCTCGGCGTTCTCGGCGGTTTCCTCGCCGGCGGTCTCTTCGGCAGCTTTGGCGGCGTTCTCGGCGTCGATGATAGCCTGGCGTTTGGCGGCAATGGCGGCAGCCTTCTGCTCGTTGGCTTTCTTCTCGGCCTCGAGGCGCGACTTGCGGGTGTTGCGGGCGTTGTTCTCGGCCTCGCTCTTGACGCTGGCTATCTTGGCCTCCTTGGCCTGCAGCCATTCGTTGAAGCGGGCGTCGGCCACTTCCTGGCTGATGGCGCCTTTCTCGACGCCAATCTGCAGGTGGCGGCGCAGAAGGACACCCTTGTAGGAGAGGATGCTGCGCACAGTGTCGGTGGGTTGGGCACCGTTCTTCACCCATTCGACCGCACGGTCGAAGTTGATGTCGATGGTGGCAGGGTTGGTCAGCGGATTGTAGGTGCCAAGCTTCTCGATAAATCTTCCGTCACGAGGTGCACGACCATCCGCAACAACGATATGGTAGAAGGGTTGGTTCTTCTTACCATGGCGCTGCAGTCTAATTCTTGCTGGCATAATTTGTTGTTTGTTTGTTTGTTATGTTGTTCTCCCGTTGAAATACGGTGCTGCAAAGATACACATTTTTTCCGAACTGGCGACTTTTTTCTTCATGATTATCCGTATTTTGCATCTTGCCTTGGTCAGGTCGGCGCGCATAGTTCGGATAAATGGAGCCCCTTTCGGGGCAGGCCGGGGGTGTTTTGCGACGGGGTGCCTACTTGCGTTTGGCCTGGTTGGCCACGCTCTGCATCTTGGCGGCTATCACCTCGGGGTCGCCAAGGAACTTGTCGTCGACCAGTTGCATCTTGTCGTTGAAGGTGAAGACGTAGGGCACAGCCGTGGGCAGGTTGAACTTGATGACCTCTTCGTTGGTCATGCCTTTGAGTTCTTTCACGATGGCGCGCAGCGAGTTGCCGTGGGCCACGACGAGCAGTGTGTTGCGGTTGTCGAAGGCTGGCATGATGACGTCGCGGTAGTAGGGCATGATGCGCTCGATGGTGTCCTTCAGGCTTTCGGTGAGCGGAATGAGGTTGTCGGGTATCTCGTTGTAGCGCGGGTCTACGCGCGGGCTGCGCTCGTCGTGCAGGTCGAGTGCGGGCGGCTGCACATCGAACGAGCGGCGCCACAGCAGCACTTGCTCGTCACCATACTTGGCGGCGGTGTCGGCCTTGTTCAGGCCCTGTATTGCGCCGTAGCTTTTCTCGTTAAGCCTCCAGCTTTTCTGCACCGGCAGCCAGTCCATGTCCATGGCGTCGAGTATCTGGTTGAGGGTCTTGACGGCGCGCTTGAGGTATGAGGTGAAGCACAGTTCGGGGCTGTAGCCGTCGGCGCGCAGAAGCTTGCCGGCCTCGAAAGCCTCCTTCATGCCTGCCTCGGTGAGGTCGACATCAGTCCAGCCGGTGAAGAGGTTTAGTTTGTTCCATGCGCTCTCTCCGTGGCGCACAAGGATGAGTTGTTTCATATTCACTGTTGTTTTGTTTTCTTTTTTAAGGGGAACGGCCCTTGTGGCAGTTTTTCCCTGCGGGCCAGCCATGCCACCACAAGTCCTCCGATGATGCATGGTATGCTGAGCCACTGCCCCAGCAGCAGGTTGCTGCCTTCCACCACGCCGTTTGTCTTGAGGAATTCTATCATGAACCTGGCGCCGAAAAGAGCCACAAGCCACCAGCCCAGGATTGTGCCTGACTTGAACTGCCCTTTTTTCTTGCAATAGTAGCCCATCGACACGCCGAAGATTATTAGGTAGCAGATGGCCTCGTACAGCCCCGTCGGGTGCTTGGCGACAGTCTCTCCGTTGCGCTCAAAGATAAATCCCCAGGGCAACGTGGTCTCCACGCCGTAGATCTCGCTGTTGAATAGGTTGCCGATGCGGACGAATGCCCCCCCGAGTGCAATCACTATCACCAGCCGGTCGAGCAGCCACCACGGGCTCATCTTGAATTTGCGCCAAAAGAGCCACATGGCCACTATCACGCCGATGACGGCACCGTGGCTGGCCAGGCCGGCGAAGCCCACAAACTGTCCGTTGCTGTCTATCGGCAGGATTATGCTCGCGATGTTGAACGAGTTGCTGAAGAAGATGTCGCGGTCGTAGAACACACAGTGCCCCACGCGGGCTCCCACAAGTATGGCAATGAACAGGTAAATCATTAGGTCCTGCAGCCTGTTGGCCGAGATGTACTCTTTCTTGAACATCCATGCCATGATGTAGTAGCCCATTATGAATGCCAGCAGGAAGCCGAGCGAGTACCAGTGAATGGCGAACGCGGTGACTTCGGGTGTTGTGTTGATGGGGTTGAGGAACTGGCTGCCGGGGATTTTGTGCAGCACGAAGCAGTACACTATTCGCGCGAACACCAGCACACCGAACAGCACCCACATCAGCCATCTGTAGCTCTGATCCTCGCTCTCCGTCCAGTACCAGTCGTCAACACATTCCGGTTTCAAAGTCCCCTTCTCCTTCTTCTGCTCCTCGGTGAGGGTGACCTTGGTCCTGACTGTCCCCTTGTTTTTCTTGCGCGTGGCCACGAGGTATATCAAGATGGCATACGCGAAGAGCATGACGTTGACGTACCAGGGGATTGTCAGCGTGAATGCCAACGGATTGACGTTCCAGTGGACAAACAGTGGCAGCATGGCTTACTTGGCGTAGTTAATGGCGCGGGTCTCGCGTATCACGGTGACCTTGATTTGGCCCGGATAGGTCATCTCGTTCTGAATCTGGCGCGAGAGGTCGTAGCTCAGCTTGTTGGCCTCCACGTCGCTCACCTTCTCCGCACCCACTATGACGCGCAGCTCGCGTCCTGCCTGTATGGCGTAGGTCTTCACCACCCCGGGATAGGCCATTGCCATCTGCTCCAGCTTGTTGAGGCGGTTGATGTATGCCTCCACCACCTCGCGTCGTGCGCCGGGGCGTGCGCCGCTGATGGCATCGGCCACCTGGATGATGGGGCTGATGAGGTTGTTCATCTCAATCTCGTCGTGGTGGGCACCGATGGCATTGCATATGTCGGGGTGCTCCTTGTACTTCTCCGCCAGGCGCATACCGAAGATTGCGTGCGGCAGCTCGGGCTCCGTGTCGGGCACCTTGCCTATGTCGTGCAGCAGGCCCGCGCGCTTCGCCATCTTGGGGTTGAGGCCGAGCTCGGCGGCCATGGTGGCGGCCAGGTTGGCCACCTCACGGCTGTGCTGCAGCAGGTTCTGGCCGTAGGAGGAGCGGTACTTCATTCGTCCCACCATGCGCACCAGCTCGTGGTTGAGGTTGAGTATGCCGAGGTCGATGCACGTGCGCTTGCCCACCTCGTTGATGTCTTGCTCCACCTGGCGGCGCGTCTTGGCCACCACCTCCTCGATGCGGGCAGGGTGTATGCGGCCGTCGGTGACCAGCTTGTGCAGCGACAGGCGGGCAATCTCGCGGCGCACAGGGTCGAAGCCGCTGATGATGATGGCGTCGGGGCTGTCGTCGATGATGATTTCCACGCCGGTGAGGTTCTCGAGGGTGCGTATGTTGCGCCCCTCGCGACCGATGATGCGCCCCTTCACCTCCTCGTTCTCAAGGTTGAAGACGCTCACCGTGTTCTCCACGGCCGCCTCGGTGGCCGTGCGCTGTATGCTCTGTATCACCACCTTCTTGGCCTGCTCGGCTGCGGTGAGCTTGGCCTCCTCCACTATGTCCATGATGGTGGTCGTGGCCTCGGCGCGGGCCTCGTCGGTCATGGCGTCGACCAGCTGCTTCTTGGCCTCGTCGGCGCTCATGCCGGCAATCTGCTCCAGCTTTGCCACGCTCTCTTTGTACACATTCTCCACCTCGGCCTGGCGGGTGTGCAGAGCCTCGATCTGCTTGTTGAGGTTCTCGCTGACGCCTTTCAGCTCGTCGTTCTTCTTCTGCAGCTCGCTCACCTTCTGGTTGAGGGTGTTCTCGCGCTGCTTCAGCCTGTTCTCCTGCTCGCGCAGGCGGTTGTTCTGGTCATTGACGCGCTTGTCGTGCTCGCTTTTGAGCTGCATGAAGTGTTCCTTGGCCTGCAGGGCTTTCTCCTTCTTGATTACCTCGCCCTTCTCCTCGGCGTCCTTGAGCACCTGCTGGCTCTTGGCAAGCAGCTTGTTGCGCAGCATCCCTGTGGTGAGCCATGCGCCAACGCCCGCCCCGGCCACCAGGCCGATGATGATCCATAATACTGTCATAGTGTGGTTGTAGTTTTTTTGATGGGGGAACAACGGGCCGCGCGGCGGGTGATGGCGGAGTGGGCAAAAAACTGCATCCGGATCCCTACGGGAGTTATGGTAAACCCTGGAATGTTAGGATTTGAGCGCCGGGCGTATCAGCCGTACAACCTACCCGCCCATGAGCCGACTCGGTTTGTAAATGGTGTTGAGTTTACAAACTGCTTTGGGCCGGATGCAGTATTCCTTCAAGCACACTGTCGACCGATTGCAGGCGCCCGGCAAGGTCCGTGTCCTTGTACCGCAGCTGGTCCTGCATCTTCGTCAGTTGGGTTATCTGTGTCAAAGCCACCATTGCCAGTAAGTCTTGATGGTCGTTGTAGGCGTACATTGAGCCGTACTGCTTCGACTGCTCCTCGATGCTCTGTGCCGCCCTGCGCAGAGCGGCCTCGTCGCTGGCCGCCACCCGCAGGCGGTATGTCCGTCCCAATATCTTCACCGACACTGCTACCGTTTCCATCATTCCATCGTTTTCAACGCCTCAAGGCTCTTGTCAATGGTTCGTATCATTTGTGTTATCTTCAATTTCAACTCCGCGCTGTCGTCTCCTTCGTTCAGCCTGTTCCCTAATTTGATTACTTTATTTTCTTCCTTTAGGTTGTTTATTGTTATTTCTCTGTCTTTCAGCGCTTCCTCAAGCTCCCCGATGCGCCTCCTTCCTGCTGCGGCCTCGTCGCGAAGCCTCTGCACCTCGTCGGCCAATTGTCTGACCTTAAATTCAATGCCACTCACCGTGGTCTCGAAGTCGAACATTGTTCTTCCTGTCGGTTACACTATTAAAAGCGGTGCAAAGATACACACTTTTTCGCAAATGGCAAAAAATAAATTTCAGTCCATGCCGCCGGCTCTGCCCCTGCCTCCGCCGCGACGCCAGGGTTCGCCGTCGCCTTATGCAGGGTGCAAAGGGCATGACAATCAGTTGTCAATAACTTGTTAACACTATATCATCGCCTACTTTTGTAACAGTTGACAAGGCGATGGGTAGTAGTTGAGTAGGAGATGAGTAGGAGTTGGTCTAGTCTTTATGTTGATTATCAGTGTTTTGGGTGTTGTCCTCTTGCTTTCGACGTACAGTGTTGGTTCTCAGTGTATTGTGCAAAATGTCTGCTTCTGTATGCCGGGAGTGAGGAGGCGGAGCAATCCAGGGATAACATTGAGGCATTGAAGGGGGCCGCCATGGTGAGGGGCTGCAGCCATATTTTTGCGAAAACAGGTGGCGCGACTGCCGTCGTGCCATCACTGGAGACAGTGCGAGGCAGGGGCAAGGCGGCATTTTGTGCTCGGCGTAAATATTTGAGAATCTGTCGTTGCTGACAGGTGCTTACAGCGGGAGTGACTAAAAAAGGCAAAAAAATTTGGTCGGTTTGGAAAATGTTTGTACTTTTGCACCGCTTTTCGAGAGTGTAGAGAGCGGTGCTCTTTAGCTATATCGAACACGGAGAGGTGGGTGAGTGGCTGAAACCAACAGTTTGCTAAACTGTCGTACTCGATTAGGGTACCGGGGGTTCGAATCCCCCCTTCTCCGCCAAAGACGCCCCACAAGGCGTCTTTTTTTCAATCGGGGCATAGCGAAGTCCGGTTATCGCGCCTGCTTTGGGAGCAGGAGATCCCCAGTTCGAATCTGGGTGCCCCGACCGAAGGTGACTGGCCCTGTAGCTCAGCTGGATAGAGCGAGAGTCTTCTAAACTCTAGGTCCTGCGTTCGAGTCGCAGCAGGGTCACTTCTTTTTCAAACCAACTCTTTTTGACGATGAGCGATAAAACCCTTGCGGCGGGTCTGTGCGGACATTTGGAGCAGACCGTGACCGCGCAGATGAGTGCGTCGAGTGTCGGCAGCGGGCTGGTCGATGTGTTCGCCACGCCGATGATGATTGCCTTGATGGAGCGCACTTGCAACGAGAGCGTGCTGCCTTTCCTGGAGGAGGGGCAGGGCACGGTCGGCACGTTGGTGAGCGTGAGCCACAGCGCTGCCACGCCGGTGGGTATGCGTGTGTGGTGCGACTCCGAGCTGGTCGAGGTTGACCGCCGCAGGCTGGTCTTCGATGTGAAGGCCTACGACGAGGCGGGGCTGATTGGCGAAGGCCGCCACGAGCGCTTCGTCATCGACGCCGCCCGCTTCGAGCAGAAGGCGCGGCAGCGCGGCAACGCTTGACGGCGCCGCGCGTTCATTGCTCCAGCTGCACGCGCACGCTCTCGGCGTGTATCTTCTCCATCAGGTCTTTGGTGAACGCCTCGTCGAGCCCCATCTCGGCGGCGTGGCGCAGGCGGTCGGCCACCACGGCGTCCCAGCGCGCCGACTGGTAGACGGCCAGCCCCTCGCGGCGTTTCACTTCGGCTATGCGGCGCGAGCACTCCATGCGCTCGGCCAGCATGGCTATCAGCGTGTGGTCAATGGAGTCGATCTGCGAGCGTAGCGAGTCGAGCCCCTCGGGCGGGGTGCCGCCGGGTGTGCCCACGCGCGGCAGGTTCTCCAGCAGCGCCTCGAACTGTGCTGGCGACAGTTGCTGCCTGGCGTCGGTCCATGCGGCCTCGGGCTGCGGGTGCACCTCGACCATCAGTCCGTCGTAGCACAGCTGCATGGCCACGCGGCTCAGCCTCGGCACCATCGAGGCCTGGCCTGCCATGTGCGAGGGGTCGCACAGTATGGGCAGGTCTGGCCGCTCGCGGCGCAGCTCCAGTGCCACCTCCCATAGGGGTGTGTTGCGATAGCCGCGGTTGTGGTAGAGCGAGAAGCCGCGGTGCACGGCGCAGAGGTCGCTGATTCCTGCCTCGGCCAGCCGCTCGAAGGCGCCCAGCCACAGCGGCGCGTCGGGGCAGACGGGGTTTTTCACCATCACAGCCAGCCCGCTGCCGCGCAGGGCGGCGCAGAGCTCGCTAACCATGAAGGGGTTGGCTGTGGTTCTTGCACCAAGCCACACTGCCCTCACTCCGTATTGCAGGCAGAGCTCCACCTGCTCGGGGCGCGCCACTTCGCAGCAGAATTCGACCCCGAGCGTGCGCCGAAGCTCGTCAATCCACCGCAGTGCAGGCTCACCCAGACCCTCGAAGCCGCTGGGCCTGGTGCGTGGTTTCCACACGCCGCAGCGCACGAGGCGCACCTTCCCGGCCAGCGCCTTCGCGGCAGCGAGCAGCTGTTCGTGGCTCTCCACGCTGCAAGGCCCCGCCACGAGGAGCGGGCCGTCAGCCGGCCGTGTGAAGAAGGGCTTGCTCATAGCACTATTATCTCGTCGGTGAAGAGGTAGCTGGGCTGGCCGGGGGCGGGGTGCCACTTCGGCAGCGGGCCTGGATTGGGCACCACCACGCGCAGGTAGCGTGTGCCGATGGGCTCGGCCAGGTCCACGCGGCGGTTCTTCAGCCTCATGCCGGTCTCGCGGGGATCCATGCGGAACGTGCCCTCGGCCACCTGGTGCCAGTGCTCGCCGTCGTCAGAGGCCAGCAGGCGCAGGCTTGTGGGCGACAGTATCCAGTCGAAGGTGTTCTGCATGAAGCGCATGGCGACTCCGTGCACAATCCTTTTTTCTCCGAAGTCGAGCACGGCGTCGATGCTGTCGCCCCAATAGCCCTGCCAGTGGCCGTCGGCATAGGTGCTGTTGCTGCCCAGCTGTCCGTCGGCCAGGGCGTTGTCGCCACCGCCACTGTAGATGGCTTTGTAGGTGCTGTAGGGTGTGTGCAGGCTCACGGTGGCGTTCATGCCGGGATGTGAGAGCAGGTACTGTTCGCTCACCACACCCTCGCCGAAGCGGTTGTAGGTGATGGCGCGTATGGTGGCAGAGTGGGGCAGGGCGAATGGCTTGTCGTAGCGCGTGGCGGTGGAGTCGGGCAGCAGGCCGTCGAGGGTGTAGTAGATTGCCTTGTCGCCTCCGAGGGTGTAGAGCCTCACCTGCGGCAGTGGCGACGAGCCGTCGTTACCCACCTCCATAAATACATGGCGGTCGAGGTCGAGCACCTCGCGCGCCAATGCGTCGTAGCGGTTGCAGACGATGTAGCGCTCATACTCGCCGTTCTCCTGGTCCCACAGGCGTAGGTATTCGCGCTTCAGGTCGCGCAGCGTGGCGAAGTAGGCTTCGGCATATGGGGTGTAGTCCTCAAGGTTGTGGGACAAAATGTAGCGCAGCACTGCCTTTTGGCATGTGGCCTTGATGCGTTGCAAGGCATAGTGGGCGTGCGGATTGGCTGCGGAGTCCACCTCTATGGCGGCCACTTTCCGCTCCACGGCTTTCACACGCTCCAGCATCGTGGCCGATGTGTTCTCGGGGTTGAAGTTGAGCAGCGGCTCCATCAGCGCGGCGGAGGTGTACCACTCAGCCACGTCGGCATCGCTTTCCAGTGCCCCCACGGCGTAGAGCTGCGCGGTGAGGCCTGCCTTGCCGTAGAAAAGGCGGTCGAAGTTCTGGTTGAACTGCTCCTCGCGCTGTTTGCGTTCTTCGGAATCGCTGGTCTTCAGTGGGTTCCAGGCCATCTCGGCACTCCAGAACAGGCCGTGCCAGCAGTTGTCGAAGAGAGCCTCTCCGTTGTCGTCCCAGCAGGTGTTCATCAGGCCTTCGGCTCCGGCACGGTGGCCGTCGCGTGCCAGGTTGGCGATGTTGGTCATGTAGCGCTGCGGAGCGGGAATCATGTTGCTGCTGTGGCTCAGTGAGGGAGCCACCCAGAAGGGTGAGCCGTTTTCCCGGAATGGTTTTATCAGGTGGTCGTAGCTCTCCAGCGGCTCGTAGGCCCACATGATGTAGGTCATGTCCGCGGGCAACTGGCGCATCATGGCGGGGTTCTTCGCCACGATGTCGCCCCACATCACCACACGCGAACTGCCTTCTTCCTTCACAATACGGAAGCAGCGGTTGATGTGGTCCACGTAGACCTGCTCGTCGCCTTTGCGCTGCACGAGAGACTTGGCGCGACCGGTGCCGAGCTGCTCGGTCTCGTCGCAGTCGATGATGAAGAAAGGCGACTGCGGCATCTGCCTGTAGGCCTCGGCTATGCGGCTGCGGAGGAATGTGTATGTCGCCTCGTTGTCGGGGTTGAAGTTGGCGCGGCTGTCCATCAGGTGCTCGTAGTAGGGCACGCGCAGCGTCTTCTCGGCGTGTGCGAAGAGTTGCAGGTTGATTACCTCGTCGGCATGGCGCGGCTGGTCGGCATAGGCTGGCGCGAGGTCGGGGTATTCGCTTTGGTAGAGGGTGTGCTCAGTGTAGTAGTTGCAGAAGTTGTATTTCAGCCCGTGCAACATCAGCCACTGTAGTTGGCGGTAATCTTGGTGGGTAACGGGTCCACGGCTGATGTCGTCCATCCATCCGCGCAGGCGGTAGGCAGGCCAGTCGCTGATGACCATACTTGGCACCTCGTTATGCAGCCGTTGCAGCTGTTGCAGGGTGAGGTCGGCATAGTGCCGCCCCTCTTCGGTGAGGTAACTGACGGTTATCCGCTTCGGTTCGAAGCTGATTTCGTAGGCTTGCTCGGGGTTCTGCGCCTGCGGCATCGCGGCGGCATCGCGCATCTGCACGTAGCGCACCTTTGCCTTGTCGAGCCTCACCATGTGGCTGCTGTCCACGTTGCTGACCACCTGTGGCGTGGGGATGAGCCCCAGGTTTGGTGCCTGCTTCTGCGCTGCCACGGCCACGGCCGTCACCAGCAGCGCGACTATGATTGCTGATCTCTTCATATCGCTTTGCATTGTGTGTTTTTATTCAAATACAGGTTGGCAAGGCACACTGCCACTTCTGCGGGCTCCTCGCGAGGCCGCCAGGCAAGAATGTAGCTCACTTCGGCCCGCTCCACGGAGAAGCCGTTCCTTGTGTAGGTGTCCATGCTCTTGCGCATTGCCGACGAGAGGCTTGCCACAGCCTCGCCATGCTGGTTGTAGAGCATTCCCATGCTGTATGTCAGTGGATCGCCGCTGCGGAGCCGCAGCACTGTCTCCTTGCGATCGCGGAAATAGTCGAGCCTTACGTCGTGCATGGACAGGGGCGCCACCAGTTTGTCGCCGTGTGGCAGCTCGGATTTGTATATGTGCAGACTGTGCCTGGCCCGTGTCATGCCGACATAGATTGCCCTCATCATGTCGGCGTCCATCTCGCGTGCACCGCCGAGAAACAGGTGCACGGTGTCGAACTCGCGACCTTTCGATTTGTGTATTGTGCTTACGAATATTGCGCCCTGTTCGGCGGTCACGAAGTCGCTGATGTCCGATTCCAAGGCAAACTCGCGCAGGTCGCTGCGGTAGAGTGTGTGATGGGTTGCCTCAAAGTCGTGCCAAAATCGCCTCACCACGTCAAGGCAGCTGCTTGTGGCGTAGGCCTGTTCTGTCATCCGTTTGGCCTCGTCCCAAAGTCCCCTGCCCACGGTGGCCTCTGTGCCGGTTTTCTTCATAAAATAGCGCACCTCGGCCAGGTTGATGACTTTGAAACCGTCTGACGATTGCACAAGGGTTGCGTTCAGCCCCTGCCTCCGCAGTGTGCCTGCCACCAACAGAGCCTGCTCGTTGGTTACTGTGAGGTAGGCTGTTGTGCTGCCAGCTGGTGCTGTGGCGCGGCTCAGGTCAGCGCCTTCTTCCTCCACCACAATGCCCTCCTCATGGCTCACGGCCGTTATCGGGGTGCTCTTCATGCGGTCGGGAAGGTTCCTTGCGAATGCGTTTGCATAGGCAACGATGGCGCGGTCGGAGCGGTAGTTGTCGGTAAGTTGGTATAGGACGGCTCCGTGGTCGGTTATCAACGAGCGCATATGGCGCGAGTCGCTGCCACGGAAGGCATAGATGTTTTGGTCGTCGTCGCCCACTGCCACCACTCGCATCTCTTCGTTGTGCCTCATCAACGACAGCACCAGGCGAAAGTCGTCGTCGCCCATGTCTTGTGCCTCGTCAATCACCAGCACACTTTTCGTTATCTTGCTCTCCTCGGCTTCACCCCGCTCGATCATTTCGGCGGCGCGCCCCACCACGCCTTTGGCATCCTCAAGGCTTCCTTGCCGTCCGAGCAGGTCGAAGCTGAACGAGTGGAATGTCTTGATGTCAACAAAGTGGGCAGCATTGCCGACGAGTTCTATGAGCCGTGTCTTGAATTCGGTGGCGGCCGCTCGCGAAAATGTAAGCATCAGCAGCTGCTCGTGCTTCACGTCCTCAAGCATCAGCAACGAGGCCAGTTTGTGCACCAGCACCCGGGTTTTGCCGCTGCCAGGCCCGGCGGCAACCACTATGGTTTTACTATTCCTGTCGTCTATTATTTCGTGCTGCCTCTGGCTCAGCGAGCCGAAAAGCTTGTCATACCTGTGGGGCGAGATGTTCTTTGTTATCTGCATCTTCCTCTCGCCTTTGAAGTAGCGGCCAATAAACTCGCGGTAGTCCATGGTGAAGTAGTCGCTCACGAACCGCAGTGCCGCGTCGTAGTCGCGCACCATAAGGTTGGCGTATTCGCCCACGATGTGTATCTGCTGCACACGCTGCCGGTAGAACTCGTCGAGCAGGCGATAGTGCTCCTTGACGTAGCGGCGGGTGCGCTCCACCTGTCGTGACAACTGCATCGTGTTGTAACTCACCATGAAGCCGCCCTCTATCTTAAGCAGTCCGGTGCGCCCCAGGTAGAGAAGCGCCTCCTCCATGTCGGCCAGTGTCGTCTTGTTGCCGATAAGCAGGCCATGCTGCAGGGTGTTGTGGCGTTCCATCAGGTCGACCATTGAGAACGTCACCACACCGTCCGTAGCACGCTGTGCGATGTCGGCTGCCACAAACCGGCACAGTTCCGCCCTCTTGCTGTGGCGTTCCAGTGTGTTCTCCTTGTCGGCCAGCAGTCGTAGGCCAATGCTGTCGCCGCCGCTCCGCTCGGTCTTCCGCATGTAGCCCTTTGCCGACAGGAAGAGCAGCAGTGTGCGTAGCTTTTTCACCGTACAGCGTTTGTAGCCTGCCTCCTGTGCCTTGGCGTTGAGCTGCTTGTAGCCCGACAGCTCGCCACCGTCGGCCACGTGCTTTATCAGGAACATCTCCAGTCCCAGCATCTCTTCCAGACGGCGCGCCACGCCATCCTTTTCGATGATGGCGTGCATGTCCTGCGTGTCGGCCAGCAGGCCTTCCTGTTTCATGAGGTTCACGCTCCGCATCACGGCCTCGCGGGTCATGCCGAGTATGTCGGCCAGGTAGTCGACGCGGCTCTCGGCCTCCACATCCTGCCTGCCTTTGGCCGCGCGGTTGCTTATGAGGTGGCGGATAATGCGCACAGCCTCCTCCCGCGTGCCGCTGTCGAATAGATGCGAGGCCTCCAGCCGCTGCCTGGCCTCGTCCATGTTGCGCACTTTAATGCCAGTGGCCAGTATGTGTGGCACGTTGTTCTCGCGCTTCACAAATCCAGCCTGCTCCAAGGCGGTCACTGCGCTGCGCACGCGCGTCTCCATCTCGCCCTTGTTGTCGTCAGCCCATCCTGCCTGCCTCGCAATCTCAAGCGGCGAGCAACTCAGGAGAACGCGCCGTGCGGTGAGGTCCCTGATGGCTTTCCACACATGCTGTATCTCGCTGATGGATAGTTTTGTCTGGTTAAGGAGGATGAAGTGCTTGTCCAGGTCACCGTCGCTGAAGAGCACGTAGCAGTCGGCGTTGGTCTGCGGGTCGCGTCCGGCGCGCCCGGCTTCCTGGATGTAGCTCTCCAGCGAGTCGCTGATGTCGTAGTGCACCACCAGCCCCACGTCGTGCTTGTCCACTCCCATGCCGAAGGCCGATGTGGCCACGATTACCTGCACCTCGCCGCTCATGAAGGCGTTTTGGTTGTCCACCTTTACGGCAGCGTCCATCTGGCCGTGGTAGGGGCGGGCGGCGATGCCGTCGCGCACGAGGCGGTGACCCAGCTCCTCGCAGCGCTTTGTGCGGCTCACGTAGACTATTGTGGGGCAGTCGTGCCCCAGTATCAGCGACCGCAGCTGGCTGTACTTCGCGTCGTCGGTTTCGGCGTGCAGCACCGAGTAGTGCAGGTTGTCGCGCTCTGCCCTGGCGGCAAATACCTTCAGTTCAAGCCCCAGCTTCTTCTTGAAGTAGTCGCAAATGTCGCTCACCACTCTCTTTTTTGCGGTGGCGGTGAAGCAGCTCACGGCTATGGGCTGGCGCTGGAGCCGCTGTTGCTGCAGCCGTTGTATGAAGTCGCCTATGTAGAGGTAGTCTGTGCGGAAGTCCTGCCCCCATGCCGAGAAGCAGTGCGCCTCGTCGACAACGAACCGCACCACGTTCCTGCCCAGCAGCAGCCGCTCTATCGTTCTGCTGCGCAGCATCTCGGGGGCTATGTAAAGCAGGCTGGCTGTGCCGTCGGCCACCTGCTCCATGGCCGCCTTGCGCTCAATCGGGTCGAGCAGTCCGTTGATGGTCACCGCGCCCTCAATGCCCATTCGTGCCAGGTTGTCGACCTGGTCCTTCATGAGCGACTGCAGTGGCGAGACGACCACCGTCAGTCCATGCACGCTGCGCCCGGCCATCAGGGCCGGAAGCTGGAATGTGAGGCTTTTGCCGCCTCCGGTGGGGAAAATGGCCAGCAGCGACTTGCCTGCTATTGCCGCCTCCACGGCCTGCTGCTGCATGGGCACGCCGTCGAAGCTGCGGAACTGGTCGTAGCCGAAAAAGTCGCGCAGGCCGTTGTGAGGGTCGAGCCTGCCGCGGCAGTAGTCGCAGCGGCCGCAGGGTTTGTTGCGCAGAAGGCTCATCACATTGCCTACCTTGGGATGGTTGCGCATCACCCATGCCGGGGTGAGCCCCCACAGGCCGTCCGAGCCAATGACCGCCAGCGCGTAGGCCAGTTCTGTGGGGTGCTGCTCCGCCATTTTGGCCAGGTCGGCACTGGCGCAGACGCGCCCCTTGTATTCGGCGGCCACCAGCCGCGCCACCTCCTGCGGCGCTGTCGCGTCCCCGTCCGCGGCCTCGCCCACATAGTCGAGGAACCCACTGAACGCGGCCGTCCGCGCCAGTAGCCCCCTGTACACATCCTTTTGCCGCCGCGGCAGCGCCTGCCAGGCGGCCACCTCGTCGTGGAAGAGGTCGCGTGCCTTCTTGGCGTCGTTCACGGGGTTGTTCATCTCGTCGGCCTGAAGCTTGTCGTCTTTCAGCAGCCGGTGGTAGGGTTTGCGGGGGAAGAGCAGCGGCGAGAGGGGGAGCGTGTCGACATAGGTGTGTCCTTCGCCCAGGTGCAGCCAGTTGAGGTCGAACCCGAGGATGTTGTGCCCGCACACAAAACGGTGTCCCTCCACAAAGCTGTGGAACTTCGCCGCCGACCGCGTGCGCAGCTCGGCCCCGTCGTCGCTCACGGCGCCGTATTCCTGCACGCGCCCGCTGGCCGGGCTCACCTCGGTGTCGATGAATACCATTCGTCGATGGCCTTTTGTCTTCGCAATCAGCTCCGGTGGCCGTCGGTCCCTAATCGGCCAGGCATTCCCTGTATCGGCGTATGGTCTCGCCGATGCCGAGGTAGAGGGCGTCGCCGATGAGGGCGTGGCCTATCGACACCTCGTCGAGCCAGGGTATGCGCTCGTGGAACCAGGCCAGGTTGGCGAGCGAGAGGTCGTGGCCGGCGTTCAGCCCCAGCCCGCAGTCGCGCGCCACCCGCGCAGCCTCCTCGAAGGGGCGCACGGCCTCCTCGCGCCCGGCGGCGTAGAGGCGGGCATAGCTCTCGGTGTAGAGCTCCACGCGGTCGGTGCCGGTGCGGGCGGCCATCTCAATCATCGCGGGGTTGGCGTCGATGAAGATGCTCACCCGTATGCCGCACTGCTTGAATTCCTTGACGACGTCGCGCAGGTAGTCCTGGTTGCGCACTGTGTCCCACCCGGCATTGCTCGTCAGCACCCCTTCGGCGTCGGGCACCAGCGTCACCTGTGCGGGCTCTATCTCCTTCACCAGGTCTATGAAGCCGTAAGGGCGGCTTTTGGCCACGCCCCGGGGGTTGCCCTCTATGTTGTATTCCACGCCGATGAGCGGCTTGATGGCCAGCGCGTCGGCGTAGCGGATGTGGCGCTCGTCGGGGCGGGGATGCACCGTGATGCCCTGCGCCCCCAGCCGCTCGCACTCCTGCGCGAACCGCAGCACGTCGGGCTCCGACCCGCCGCGCGCGTTGCGCAGCGTGGCCACCTTGTTGATGTTGACACTCAGTTTTGTCATGTCCTTTGCTCTTTGTGCGTTGACTTATTTCTGCCTGCGCTTCGGGTTGCGCGGAAACCAGCCGCGCTCCACGCGCTTCTCCTGCTTGAACAGTTCGAGTATCGACCACAGGCTCGAGAAGGCCACCACCCCCAGCAGCGTGGAGAGGGTGCCCTCGGTGAGGAGCGAGCCCGCTATGCAGCCCGCGCCCGCCAGCGCGAAGAGCCACCAGCTGCGCGTGCCCAGGTAGTACTCTGCCTTGATCACTATCGGGTGGAACACCCCTATGCAGAGGAATGTTGCCGCGCCTATCACTATGCCTTCCCAGTTCATAGGCCGAACTCTTCCCTGATTCGTTCCACCATGTCGAGCCGCTCCCACCCGAAGAACTGCACCCGCTTGCCCTGCGGCCGCCCGTTCTTGTAGACGGTGACCTCCTGCTCGTAGGGGTCGCGGCCCATGTGGCCGTAGGCCGCCGTGGGGCGGAAGATTGGGTTTTTCAGCCCGAAGCGCTCCACTATGGCGTAGGGGCGCATGTCGAACAGCCGCCCGGCGCGAGCCGCTATCTCGCCGTCGGCCAGCGGCACGTGCGCCGTGCCGTAGGTGTTCACATAAAGGCCCACCGGCTCGGCCACGCCTATGGCGTAGGCCACCTGCACCAGCGCCTCGTCGCAGAGGCCGGCCGCCACCAGGTTCTTTGCCATGTGGCGCGTGGCGTAGGCTGCCGAGCGGTCCACCTTCGAGGCATCCTTGCCGCTGAAGGCCCCGCCGCCGTGCGCGCCGCGCCCGCCGTAGGTGTCGACGATAATCTTGCGCCCGGTCAGCCCCGTGTCGCCGTGCGGGCCGCCGATGACGAACTTGCCCGTGGGGTTGACGTAGAGTTTGTAGCCGCCCTTCCCGTCGCCGAAGAGGGCTTGCGTGGGCTTGGGCAGCCTCTTCACCACGCGCGGCAGCAGCACCCGCTCCACGTCGGCGCGTATGCGCTCCTGCTCCACGCCCTCGTCGTGCTGCGTGCTCACCACGATGGTGTCTATGCGCTCCGGCTGGCCGCCGTCGCTGTACTGCACCGTGACCTGGCTCTTGGCGTCGGGGCGCAGGTAGCGCATCTGCCGCCCCTCGTGGCGTATGCGCCCAAGCTCCATCATGATGATGTGTGCCAGGGTGATGGGCAGCGGCATGAACTCGTCGGTCTCGCGGCAGGCATAGCCGAACATCATGCCCTGGTCGCCCGCCCCCTGCTCCTTGCGCTGGCGGCGGCTCACGCCCTGGTTGATGTCGGGGCTCTGCTCGTGTATGGCCGACAGCACTCCGCAGCTCTCCGCCTCGAACTTGTACTCTCCGCGCGTGTAGCCCACTTCGCGTATCACGTCGCGCACCGTCGACTGCACGTCGACATACCCGCCGCACGTGACCTCGCCGCTCACCACGGCCAGGCCGGTGGTGACCATCGTCTCGCAGGCCACGTGGCTCTCGGGGTCGTGGCGCAGGAACTCGTCGAGAAGCGCGTCGCTGATCTGGTCGGCCACCTTGTCCGGGTGCCCCTCGCTCACGCTCTCGCTGGTGAAAAAGTAGCTCATTTTTCTTTACTTTTGACTGTTATAAAACGTGTTTTAACAGTGAAAAGAAGTGTACTGAAATTGCCATGAATTAACGCTTTAGCATTTTTTCAAGTGGTTGCAATCATTACAAATCCGTCCACATTTGCAGGCGCAAAAATACAAAATCCGCGCAATGTGGCAAAATTTTTTTGCCCGGACACATTCCGGCCCCCGCCGCGAAGGCCTGCCTCCGCCCGCCGTCGGCAGGTGCTGCGCCGGCATCAGTGTGTGCTCATATACAGTTACTTATGGGGATACGTCTTTGTATGTTGTTGATAACCACCCGGAAAAGGCATCAGGGCAATGTAAACACCGTCTGTTCTTCGATTGTTCTCCGATTGTTCTTCGATTGTTCTTCGATTTAGTATCGGAGAACAATCGAAGAACAATCGGAGAACAATCGAAAAACAGACAGCCCTGGCCTTGCGTAGGCAGGGTCAGGGCCGAATGCCGCTACAGTGCGTTGCCGCGGTTGCCGTAGCTCCAGCCTCCGCTACAGGCAGGCGAAAGAGCAGCCTGATTTGTGGTCGGCACTGTGTGTGGTAAGAGGTTTCCCCCCAGCTTTGATGCACAACTCCGCGGATTGGACTCCAGCAGCCAGGCAGAGTGAGGCCACGTCCTGATCGTTCAGTTGGCCACCACGTCCGCCGGATACACTGATGTTACCATCACCCACTTGAGAATGGTTTGCAAGCGTAATGTTGATGGAGGGTATGTGTTTGGCTATTTTGCGAAGTATCTGCTTTAATTTGTTGCCGTCGCTGCCAAGCAGTGTGCCGAGGTCTTCTGCAGAGTTTGTGTCGGTGATCATGGTGATGTTCATGGTGCCCATGTCCATACCGGCAAAAACCATGTTGAAGGAGCACGATTGCCGTCCCATGCTGAAGTTGGTCAGCAGGACGGAGTAGTATGCTGTGTCCCAGTCGGAGTAGGAGTAGCGAATCAGATTCTCGCCCTCCATCGTCAGTGAGATAGCGGTGGGGTCTATGTACACCCAGTCTGCAACCTGGTTATCGTTGTTTGTGCGGGTGATGACGTGGTAGAGTGAGTTCGTGTCGTTTTTGCTCGAGATGGCGTAGGTGTATCGATCCCTGCACTCGATGGTCGCTACAAAGTCGTCACCAAGTCCACGTGCTGCCTGAAGCGCCCATGACGGTGCTGTCAACTTGGATTCTAGTGCACGCACTTCGGTTTCTGTTTTTTCCTCGCATGCCATTGCCAGCGGAAGGGCGAGTATGGCAAACAGTCTGAGTTTTCTTTTCATAACATTTGCTTTTATAGTTAGTTTAGTTATTCCACATTGTGTGCATCCACTGTGTATACATGTGTATTCGGGTGCAAAAGTAGACCTTTTTTTTGTATGCAGAAAAATTTTTTTGAGGATTTATTTTCTTTATTTACGGTAAGTCTCTGTTTAACTAACTGTTGTATCGACAGGAAAATTGCACAGGAAAATGTCTCGTGATGGCAGATTTCTTTGTTTTCCCCATGCTCTGCGAGGATATTTTCAGGTTGGAATGATGACGGCCGCCGCATGTGGTTCCACGGTCACTGTGCTTGGATGGCTTTTTTGGTGCAGGGTGCTTGTTTTTTTTCTTTTGCCAATCGAAATGTTTTTCGTAACTTTGCAGCATCGTTGTTAAAAACAAATAAATACAACAATATGAAAATCAACCGCATTATTGCAGCCGCGCTCTTCGGTGCGGCCATGTTGGCCGCCTCAGGGGCCGATGCCTGCACCAACTTCCTCATCACGAAGGGAGCCACCAAGGACGGCAGCACCATGATCACCTACGCCGCCGACAGCCACACGCTCTACGGCGAGCTCTACTACCGCAAGGCCGCCGACTACCCGGCGGGCACCGAGTTCATGCTTGTGGAGTGGGATACCGGCAAGCCCCTCTTCAAGATACCCCAGGTCGCGCACACCTACAGCGTGGTGGGCAACATGAACGAGCACCAGCTGACCATAGGCGAGACCACCTACGGCGGCCGTGAGGAGTGCTGGAAGTCCCCCATAAAGGGCATCGACTACGGCTCGCTCATCTACGTCACCCTTCAGCGCGCGAAGACCGCCCGAGAGGCCATCGAAGTGATGACCCGCCTGGTGGCCACCTACGGCTACTGCTCCGAGGGCGAGAGCTTCTCCATTGCCGACCCCGAGGAGGTGTGGGTGATGGACCTCATAGGCAAGCGCTCTGAGCCTGTGAAAGCCGACTATGCCAAGAAAATTAAGTATAACTATCAGGACGGTGCCGTGTGGGTGGCGCGCCGCGTGCCCGACGGCTACGTCAGCGGCCACGCCAACCAGGCCCGCATCACCCAGTTCCCGCAGGAGGGCAAGTGGAACAAGGCCAAGGGCAAGGGTCTGCACAAGGCCATCAGCAGCGCCCACATGGACTACATATATGAGCCCGAGGTGGAGTGCGTCTACTCTGCCGACGCGGTGGACTATGCCCGCGCCTGCGGCTGGTACACCGGCAGCGATGCCGACTTCTCGTTCTGCGACACCTATGCGCCCCTCACCTTCAGCGGCCTGCGCGGCTGCGAGGCTCGCGTCTACGCCATGTTCAACCGTGTGGCCGACGACATGAAGCGCTACGAGAAGTATGCCATGGGCGACGCCGGTGCCGAGCGTATGCCGCTTTGGGTGAAGCCCAACCGCAAGCTCGATGTGCACGACGTCATGGAACTGATGCGCGACCACTACGAGGGCACCGCCATGGACATGACCCGCGACCTGGGTGCAGGCCCCTTCATGTGCCCCTACCGCTGGCGCCCGATGGGCTTCGAGATGGACGGCCGCAAGTATGTGCACGAGCGCGCCACCAGCACCCAGCAGACCGGCTTCTCCTTCGTGGCACAGATGCGCTCGTGGCTGCCCGCGAAGGTGGGCGGCATACTGTGGTTCGGTGTCGACGACACCTACAGCACCGTCTACTGCCCGATGTACTGCGGCATCACCGAGATTCCCCTATGCTTCCGCGAGGGCAACGGCGACATGGTCACCTATTCCGAGAGCTCGGCTTTCTGGCTCTTCAACCGCGTCAGCAACTTCGTCTACAGCCGCTATTCTGACATGATTGTCGATGTGCGGCATGTGCAGCGCCGCCTTGAGTCAGGCTTCTTGCGCGACGTGCAGCGCTTCGACGAGAGGGCTGCCAAGAGCGAGGGCGAGGCTCTGGAGCGCCAGCTCAACGACTTCTGCGGACGTGCGGCAGCCCGCATGTTCACCGAGTGGAGCGACCTCGACAAGCACCTGCTGGTGAAATACATGGATGGCAACATCAAGCTGGAGCGCGGCGGACGCTTCGAGCGCACCGAGACCGGCATGTCGGCCATGCCCAAGCAGCCGCCCTACCGCCAGGAATGGCTGCGCATGATTGTGCGCGACCATGGCCGTGTGATACAGGAACAGTAGCCCCGCCTCAGGACGGCACAAAAAGAGAGGGCGGCCCCGGCGGGGCCGCCCTCTCTTTTTGTGCCGCGGCTATTCCTGCAGGTTGCCGCCGCCGGGCTCGCCGGCCGTCATGCGGCTCATCAGCCCCAGGTAGACCAAGATGAACAGCACGGCGAACATCACGTCGCCAAGCCCGACGAAGCCCCATCCCAGGAAGATGGCCGGAAGAAGGAGCAGCAGCAGCCGCGCCAGGGTGTAGCAGTGGAAGCCCGTCCACCGCTCGCGCCACATCACGAAGCAGCCGACCACCTCGAGCGCGTAGAGCAGGGCCGAGGCCACAAAGAAGCCCTGCGGAGCCTCGAACAAACGCTCGGTCATTATTGCGAACTCGTCGGGGACGAGGGTGGGGTTGTCGGCAAGTACCTGCTCCAGGGCTGGCAGCATCATGCCAATGGAGATATAGGCTACGGCGTTGAGGCAGCCGAGGACGATGCTCAGCACGAGCAGCACGTGGAAGAATGTGCGGGGTTTGTTCATATTGTGTGTCGTGTGTTGGTTGTTATTTTCAGTCAATCTGCCGTGCGCCGGCGCCCACGGCAACCTCTATTGGCAGGCATTCCACGCCGCTCTCCGCCTTCGAGCGGCGGCGAGCCTCGTCCACGAAGGCGGCGCACAGTTCCTCGCGCACCAGGTTGATGGTGCATCCGCCGAAGCCGCCGCCCATGATGCGCGCTCCGCTGACGCCGCAGCGGCGTGCCACGTCGACCAGGAGGTCTATCTCCGGGCAGCTCACCTCGTAGTCGGCGGCCAGCCCGTCGTGGGTGAGGTACATCTGCCGCCCCACCTCCTCGTAGTCGGCGCGCCCCAGGGCGTCGCTCACCGCCATCACGCGGTCCACCTCGCCCAGCACGTAGCGTGCGCGGCGGTAGTCGGTGGCGTCGAGCCCTGGCCTGGCTGCCTCGAGCATGTCCCAGTCGCAGTCGCGCAGCGTCGCCACGCCGACGTGTGCCGCCACGCGCTCGCACGACTGACGGCGCTCGTTGTATGGCGAGCCTACGAGGGTGTGCCTCACGCGGCTGTTGAGCAGCAGCAGGCGGTAGCCCTTGGGCTGCCAGGGGAAGTACTCGAACTCACCGCTGCGGCAGTCGAGCCTCATGAGGCAGCCCTCGCGACCGTGCACCGAGGCAAACTGGTCCATGATGCCGCAGTTCACCCCCACGTAGCGGTGCTCGGTGGCCTGCCCGGCCAGTGCCAGCTCCATGGGCGCCAGCCTGCCGCCGCCGAAGAGGCTGTTGAGCGCGAAGGCGAAGCAGCTCTCAAGCGCCGCCGAGGAGCTCATGCCCGCCCCCAGCGGCACGTCGCCGCCGTAGACGGCGTCGAAGCCCTCCACCGCGACACCGCGCCCGCACAGCTCGCGCACTATGCCGTAGAGGTAGCGGTAGTTGACATCGGCCGGCCCGGCAGGGTCGTCGATGGCGAAGGAGCACTCGGTGCCGAGGTCGGCCGCCACGGCGTTGACCACGCCGCTGCCGTTGGGGCGCACCACGGCAGTGATGCCCTGCGTGACCGCCCCCGGAAAAACAAAGCCGCCATTGTAGTCGGTGTGCTCACCGATGAGATTGATGCGTCCGGGGGCGAAGAACGCGGTGCCCCCGCCGCCGAACCGCGCGGCGAACCGCTGCCGCAATGTGCCGGTGTCTGTCATAATGCCATTGTTTTCTATGAAGAGGGTAACGCAAAACGCCGCCTGGTGGTATGCGCCGCGGCCTGTTTTTGCGCCAGGGCAGGCCTAAACCCAAGTCAATCAGTTGTCAATACCTTGTCAACGACTGCTCAACACCTACTTTTGCAGTAGATGATTAGGTGTTGGGTAGTAGATGGGTAGGAGTTGAGTAGGAGTTGGTATGGTCTTTGCGCTTATTTTCAACGTGTTACGTCATAGGTACTACCTGAAGGTCAAGTTTGCTCCCAATTGTCTGTGAATGTGCTGCTTGTGTGATTATGGCGGCGCGCCTGGATGTGGCTGGCGGGCGCAGGGTGAAAAAAAGCGGCGGTGGATGGCGATTATTTCGTATCTTTGCAGTCTGAAATCATTTCGCGATGTTGACGCAGCACTTTATCAGACAGCACAATAGGCTTGGCGCAGGCCGCCATGCCGCCGTCGGTGCGGGTCTTTGGGCCGCGTTGCCGCTGCTGTTGCTGCCTTTGGCCGCGGGGTGCACCAAAAGCGTGGCCGACAAGTTGGTAGGCGCGTGGCGCGTGGAGAAGGCCTCCGAGACGGTGAGCAACGGCTTCGGCACCAGCAGCGCCCCCCTGTCGGGCTACGAGAACTACACCATCTACTTCGCCGACGGCAGCTCGTGTGCTGTGGTCGACCGCACGGACACCACTTTTTACGGCTGGTACGTGGTGGGCGACACCACGCTGGTGCTGGCCGAGCAGCACGCGGTGGTGATGGAGTACCACATCGACCAGCTGGAATCGAGCCGCCTGGAGTTGAGCCAGCACGAGCTGTCCGAGAGCCCCACCGACGGCACCATGCAGAGCGTCACACGGCGCTTCGAGCTGAAAAAAATGTAGCAAGGCTTTGCCAAGTCGCGAAAAAGAAGTATTTTTGCACCGCAAAACAGACCCAATGGACAAGTACAGCCAACGAGGCGTCTCGGCCACCAAAGAGGATGTGCACAACGCCATAAAGAACATAGACAAGGGGCTTTACCCGAAAGCCTTCTGCAAGATAATGCCCGACATGCTGGGAGGCGACGAGGCTTTCTGCAACATAATGCACGCCGACGGCGCTGGCACCAAAAGCTCGCTGGCCTACATGTACTGGCGCGAGACGGGCGACCTCTCCGTGTGGAAGGGCATAGCCGTCGACGCCATAGTGATGAACACCGACGACCTGCTCTGCGTGGGCGCCACCGACCGCATACTCCTCTCGTCGACCATAGGGCGCAACAAGAGGCTTGTGCCGGGCGAGGTGATCTCGGCCATTATCGGCGGCACCGAGGAGTTCTGCCAGTCGATGCGCGAGATGGGGGTCGACATGGTGCTCACCGGCGGCGAGACCGCCGACGTGGGCGACCTGGTGCGCACGGTGATTGTTGACAGCACGGTCACCGCCCGTATGCGTCGCGCCGATGTGGTCGACAACGCCCGCATCAAGGAGGGCGACGTGGTGGTGGGCTTGGCCTCGTACGGCCAGGCCAAGTACGAGCAGGCCTACAATGGAGGCATGGGCAGCAACGGCCTCACCTCGGCGCGCCACGACGTATTCTCTCACGTCTATGCCGAGCGCTACCCCATGTGCTACGACGGCGGCCTGCCCGAGGGGGTGGTCTTCTGCGGCTCGAAGCTGCTCACCGACCCAACTGTGGTGCCGGGCGTCGACGCAGGCCACCTGGTGCTCTCGCCCACACGCACCTATGCACCCGTAATTCGCAGGGTGCTCGACGAGTACCGCCCGAAGATTGACGGCATGGTTCACTGCTCCGGCGGCGCGCAGACGAAGGTGCTGCACTTCATCGAGGGGCTGCACGTGATCAAGGACAACCTCTTCCCCGTGCCTCCGCTGTTCAGCATGATACACGACGAGAGCGGCACCGACTGGCAGGAGATGTACAAGGTCTTCAACATGGGTCACCGCATGGAGATCTACACCGACGAGGCCACGGCGCGGGGTGTGATCGAGATAAGCCGCTCGCTTGGAGTGGAGGCGCAGGTGGTGGGCCGCGTGGAGAAGTCCCAACGGGCGCAGGTGACGATAATCAGTGAAAACGGAAAATACGAATATTATGGCTAACTCTTCAATCACAACCTACCTGGGCGACCGCAAGCGCGAGCGCCTGGAGAGCGGCCTTGCCGACACCATGGGCGTGCGCGCCTACAACACGGTCATGTGCGCCGTGCTGCTATATGGATTCATCGCCAACGCACTGGTGGTGTACTTCTTTGCCGAGCCGCTGGCCGCGCTGCTCAGCGGAGCCCGGTGGTGGATGCTGCTTTTGGGCTACCTGGTGCCGACGTTTGCGGGCATCTTCATTACCAGCACAAGCAAGAACCCGCTGGTGAGCTTCCTGGGCTACAACCTTGTGGTGCTGCCCATAGGGGTCATGCTGGCACTGCTGCTGCCGATGGTCCCCGCGGGGATGGTGGTGAAGGCCATGTCCTTGACCGGCATGGTGACGCTCACGATGATGGTGCTGGCCAACCTGGCCCCGCAGTTCTTCCTTGGAATGTGGAGGATGCTTTTCGTTGGGCTGCTTGTGGGGCTTGTGGCCGAGATTGTGGCTTCATTCCTGCTGGGCTACAGGGGCGGCCTGTTTGACTGGCTGTTCGTGTTGATCTTCTCCGGCTACATAGGCTACGACCTGGCCAAGTCGCAGGTCTATCCGAAGACCCCGGGCAACGCCATCAGCTGTGCGCTCGACCTTTACCTCGACGTCATCAACATTTTTATCCGCATTCTCAGCATCTTGAGCCGCAGGTAGGAAAAAAAGTGCAATTTTTTTTCGCCTCAGGCACAATAATGGCGACGGCTCCCCGTTTTGGGATGCGAAAGACGCGGCAATAGCTCAGTTGGTAGAGCGGCGGCTTCCCAAGCCGCAGGTCGCGGGTTCGAGCCCCGTTTGCCGCTCTTTGAGCTCAAGGTTCCACCTCTCGGGGTGGGACTTTTTTTGTTGTTTCGCCTGTGGTTGATGGAAAAATGTGTATCTTTGCAAACCGACCGCAGGGTCGTGATGAGTGATTGTATATTACAAATCAATGCGATATGGCAAAAGCAAATACTAATACCAACTGGAAAAAAGAGGTGTGGGCCTACGTGCTGCTCACCGTGGGAAGCCTTCTGTTCGCCGCTGGCGATGTGATGTTTGTCAACCCCTACCACATGGCACCGGGCGGCACCTATGGCCTCTCCAATGTCTTCAGCACCCTCTGGGGCGGCAAGATTTCGGTGTGGGCAATCTGCATGGATGTGCCGCTGCTCATCATCGGCACGTGGATACTGGGGCCGAAGTTCGGTGTGAAGACCATCATCTCCACCTTCCTCATTTTCGGTTTCACATATGTCATTGAGTCGTGGGTGTGGGGCTACAACCCTGTCATCCACGATGGTCCTCTCATGAGCAGCCCCATCGAGGGCTTGTCGATGGTGCAGACCCACGACGGCATGTGGTTCGTGCCCGACTATTTCCTCAACACGGTGGTGGCCGGGCTCATCTATGGTGTGGCCATAGGCATGATATTCCGCAGTGGCGCCACCAGCGGCGGCTCGGACATCATATCGATGATCCTGCACAAGTACACCAAGATCTCGCTCGGTACGCTGGTGACCATCGTCGATGGCTGCATCACCCTCAGCACACTCATCGCTTTCGGCGACATCAGGCTGCCGATTTACTCCATCATCATCATCTTCATCGAAGGCAAGATGATAGACCTTGTGGTTGACGGAATGAAGAGCTACAAGACGATGTTCATCGTCACCGACAGGCTCGACGAAGTGCGCGCCTACATCATCGACGACCTCAAGCGCGGCGGCACGTGCATTGCCGGCAAGGGACTGTATCAGGGAGCCGAGAGGCAGATGATTTACGTCACACTCGACCGTGCCGACATGGTGAAGCTGCGCTCCAACCTGCACAACATCGACCCGCAGGCCTTCGTCAACATCATGGACAGCTCAGAGATACTGGGCACCGGCTTCAAGGCTCTGCCGAAAGAATAAAGACGTCAGGCACAATAAAAGCAGGCCAACGGCGTTCACCACGGCATGAAGGTACTCCAACTATGCAACAAGCCGCCATTCCCGCCAGTAGACGGCGGCACGCTGGCGATGAACAGCATCACGCAAGGGCTGCTCGACGCCGGATGCCAGGTGAAGGTGCTGACCGTGGAGACCGACAAGCATCCGGCAAGGCTCGACCGTGTGCCCGACGATTACCGCAGCCGCACCGGCATCGAGGCTGTGTACATAGACCTGTCGGTCAAAGCCATCCCCGCCGGGGTGGCGATGCTCTGCGGGCAATCGTACCATGTGAAGCGCTACATCAGCAATGCCTTCGCCGCGAAGCTTAAAAGCATACTCGAGATCGAGGAGTTCGACGTGGTGCACGTGGAGAGTATCTTCCTGACCCCCTACGTGCCGCTTATACGGAACCATTCCAAGGCCAAGATAATACTTCGTGCCCACAATGTGGAGCACCTCATTTGGAAGCGCGTTGCGCAGAGCACCACCAACCGCCTGAAGCGGTGGTATCTGAAGCACCTGTCGCTGACGCTGCGGGCCTACGAGGTGGAGCATATCAATGACTACGACGGTGTGGTAAGCATCACTCAGGGCGATGCCGACCACTTCCGTGAGCTAGGCTTGCGCCGCCCCTCGACGGTCATCCCCTTTGGCATTGAGCCCGAGGATGTGCCTGATGCCACGCCGGAGCCAGCGTCGCTCTTCCACTTGGGCGCCATGGACTGGATGCCCAACCGCGAGAGCATCTCGTGGCTGCTCGACAAGGTGTGGCCGGTAGTGCACAAGCAGGTGCCGCAGGCTCACCTCTACCTTGCAGGGCGCAAGATGCCTGACAGCCTCATGAACGCGAAGATTGACGGTGTCACCGTAGTGGGTGAGGTGCCTGACGCCACCCGCTTCATCGCCAGCAAGCAAATCAACGTGGTGCCTCTGCTCAGTGGCAGTGGTATCCGCGTGAAGATAATCGAGGCCATGGCGGCAGGCAAGGCCGTGGTCACCACCACGGTGGGTGCCCGCGGCATCGACTATACCGATGGCGTGGACATCCTGATAGCCAACACTCCCGACGAATTTGCCACCAAAATAAAAAGCCTGCTCGACGACCCGGCCTACTGCCGAAGCGTTGGCGACGCTGCCGCAAGGCTGGTGGCCGAGCGCTACGACACGCGCAAGCTGACAGAGCGCCTCATTAATTTCTACAAAGAAAGGATTGAGCAATGAAAACCGCAAAAACAATCTTGGCGGCAGCTTTCATGCTGCTGCTGGCCACCATGGCACATGCCCAGCTCTCCATTCCAGGCACCCGCTACACCTTTGCCCTCGACAATGACGAGTGGCGCTATCTGCGCACCTTCAAGATGGATGACGGCGCGACAACCTACCTTTACTGCTATGTGGGCGAGGTGCTGCTCGACGCGGCAGGCGACACCGTGCTTCCATTCCTGCGTATTTTCGTCAAGGACCGCTATGATGACGACCTCTACCAGTTCGTCTATGAACGCTACGAGGAACAGCCTTACCAGTCGTTGCGCGAGTGGACCAAGGGCGACGGCCTGCCCAAAAGCGGAGGCATAGGCTACGAAGGCATGTACACCCGCATCGGTGAGCAGACAGACTACCATTTCCTTATGACTTACTTCCGTGACAAGCGCACGGTGGTCGAGTTCCGGCTGGAGACCACGCGCGAGACTTATGAAGACATGGAGGTGAAGTTCAAAAACATCATCTCTTCGGTAAAATAGCCATGCTCCGCAAGTCGGCAACCTTGGCCCTGGCCGTCGGCATGGCGGTGGCGGTATGGGGACAGGCCCCGGCCGCCAGAGTGACCGACCGCCTGGAGGTATTGAGCCGACAGTTGGCAAAGAGCCCTGCCGACGTCGAGACGCTCGTGGGGCTGGCGCAATTCTATTTCGACAATTCCAACCCTATGCGTAGCCTGCCTTTGGCCTCGCGCTATGCCGCCGAGGCCGAGCGGTGCCACTCCGGGCTGCTTCGCAAGGACAAGACCAACGAGCTGGTTAGGCTGCAGAAACGCGGCATTTCGCTCGGCTCGATACGGCAATTGCGCAAGGCTGTGGCCGATGCCGCCGTGCAGACAGTGCGCACCCGCACCGACATGCCCCCTGCCGAGATCGACCTCTACCTTGAGGCTTTCGGCTCGGACGACGGACTGGCCAAAACCTTGAGGGCGCGGAGGCTGCGACAAACGTTCAATCATATTCTTGCCCATGGCAGCGAGGCCGAGATGTACAGGTTCACTACCGACTATGCCGGTACCGATGAGGCGGCAACCATGGAGCGGGAGCTGGCCGCGCTGGCCGAGGAATCTATGTTGGGTGCCTCCAGTGCGGATGCGGTCGACGAGATAGCCTCACGCTACCCGCAGAGCCGCCTGGTGGCGCAGGCCGCCGTGCGTCGCAAGAGTGCACTGGCTTATGCCGAGGCCGAGCTTGACGGCTCCATGCGGGCCTACAGCGACTTTTTGTCACTCTATCCTGCCAGCGACCAGAGCGAGGCCGCGCGCGGGCACATGGACCGCATGGCCGAGGCCGACCTGGCCCAACGTGCCGACGCCGTGTCGCTTATACACTTCGCCGACTCCAACTCCGACTCTCCGCTGGCCGACCGCGCGTTGGCAAAGCTGCGCAAGATCATCTATCGCAACCATGATGTCGAGGCCGCACGATACTATGTAGGCCACTACCCCTACGACCCTCATGTGAACGAGGTCTACAGCGTCTATTATTCTTGGTATTCGGAAGAGGGCAACGCCACCTTGCTTCGCGCCTTCGCCGACCTCAACCCCGGTTTTGTTTACCCCCGCGCCCTTGAGGACGACTTGGAAAAGGGCGAGGCCATCGACACCCTGCCACTGGTGCAGCCTTATGCCGACAGCCTTTACCTGCTCTATGACGGCTATGTGCGCGAGCTTACGGGCAAGGCCATTGCCATTGTGCCGCTGCAGCGTATGCTGCAGTCGCCGCTGCGCCAGCGCAACTACCAGGCCGCCATTGAGCTCGTGAAGCGCTTCGAGCTGGTGTTCGACAACAAGTATTCACGCCACTACAACTCGCTGCTGCACCTGCTTTCCACCCCCGGCGGCAACCACCGCCCGGTGACCGTCATGGCCGACACCATCGACGTGGGACACCCTTGCGTCAACCCTGCCGACGGAATGCTCTACTTCACCGACGGACGCCTGCTGTTGCGAGCCTCGCCCAAGGGCAAGGGCTGGCAGCGTGCCGACACCCTGCGCCTGCTCGGTGCCGGGGGCGCTCGGCTTACTCTTTTCGGCTTCTACGATAACGGGCGCGGAATGCTCCTCGGCTGCGAGGGTGACATATGGATGGCCGAGCGCGACGGCGACGCGTGGCGCGTGAGCGACATACCGCCCTACCCGGTGAACACCGACTATCTGGAGACTGACGCCTGTATGCTGCCCGACGGCAGCGGAATGCTTCTCGCCTCCGACCGTCCGGGCGGCTACAACCTGCTGCCAAGCGGCTCAAACCACCACGGCGACACTGCCGCGGCCACCGACATCTACTTCGTGCCGCGCACGCCGCAAGGATGGGGAACGCCTGTCAATCTCGGCCTCGGCGTAAACAGCTCCTACTGTGAGCGCCACCCCGTCATCAGCCGCAACCTGCGCACCCTATATTTTGTCAGCGACGCGCCCGGGGGCCTTGGCTACGGCGACATCTACACATGCCAGCGCACCGACGCCGCCTCGTGGACGCAGTGGAGCACTCCGCGCAACCTTGGGCGCGAGGTGAACAGTCCATGGCGCGAGGCCGACCTCAGCCTCAGCCCGGACGAAAGCCTGCTCTACTACAGCACCGACGATGGCGGGCACCGCCGCCACGCACGATGCGTCGCCACGGCACATAACTCCGCCAGCGGCAGCGCGCAGCTGGCGGTCGACTTGGCCGAGGCTGCGCCCACCATGGTGCGGATGCAGGTGGCCGACCTGGCGGGGCAGACCGTCACCCAGACCATCGACCTCACCCAGGCCGACACCCTCGTGCCGCTCCGCCTCGACCGTGGCAGCCGCTATGTGCTCATGGTCGACGCCGGCAGCAGCCTGGTGGCGGCAGCCGTGGTGCAGCCCGGCGACGCCGCGCTCCACCGTCTGCCCGCCTACACCCTCGACGAGCTCGTCGCCACCGACCGCGCCCTGCCGCTGCCAGCCGTGGCCTGCTCGGGCGACGGCTCCGAGCTGATGCCGTTGGCAGACAAGCAGCTCTCCCTGCTCGCGCGTTTCCTGCTGCGCAATCGCGAGTGCACCGTCGAGATAGAGGTCGACACCGACCGGCGCGACGCCACCAAGGCCTACCTCGAAAGCCAGCGCACCGCCGCCGCCGTAAAGGCCGCGCTGGTCAAGAACGGCATCGACAGCCGCCTGGTGACCCTCTCCCCCTATGGCAACGCCCGCTGCCGCCGTGGTGGCGCTCCGGGAGTGAGCGTCCGCTTCCGCGACTGATTTGCCGCAAGTGCAAAATGGCGGCTTTCTTGCTTTAACCTTTTGGGTATCTACCTGATTGCCAGTTGGCTTGCGGTTGTTTTGATGTGGGTGCCGCCGCAAATGGCTCATTTCCAGTGCTGATACGGTGGTGGGGCAATGTCAGGGCCGTCTGTTCTTCGATTGTTCTCCGATTGTTCTTCGATTGTTCTTCGATTTAATATCGAAGAACAATCGAAGAACAATCGGAGAACAATCGAAGAACAGACGGCCTTTGTAGCGCGTCAGTGCGGTGGCGGGGTGGAAGATATCAACATGCGGCTGGTGATTTTTTTCTTTCCACACTCGCCGCACAAGTGCAAGATTAGTCGTATCTTTGCATCGGCAAAACAACATCTTTCGGACATGGAGCAACACAACACACTGATTCTCGACGGCCACACGGTGCACTATCGCGATGAGGGGAGGCACCACACGCAAACCATTGTGCTCCTGCATGGTTTCATGCAGAATATGGATGTCTGGGCGCCCTACGTGCTGAGTTACATGAGCAGGATGAGGGTGGTTACGGTCGACCTGCCCGGGCATGGGCTGACGGCCAATTTCGGCTCGGTGCATTCTATGGAGCTGATGGCCGATGTGGTGAAGGCCGTGCTCGACCGCACGGGTGTGGAGCAGTGCGTGGTGGCCGGTCACTCGATGGGAGGTTTTGCCGCACTTGCTTTTGCCGAGCGTTATCCCCACATGACGCGTGGCCTGGTGCTGGTCAATTCGCACGCCATGTCCGACACGCCCGACATCCTCGCGAGGCGCGATGCGGTGTGCGTGGAGGCGGCCGAGCGGCGCCAGAGCTACATCCTGAACTATGTGCCGACGTTGTTCGACGACAAACGCCGGGTGGTGCTTGAGCGCGAGATAAAGGAGCTTAACGACATGTGCCTCGACACGCAGGCCGAGGCCATAGCGGCGGCGCAGCGCGGCATGGCGCAGAGGCCGTCGAGAGTGGGTCTGCTGCAGCAGATTGATGTGCCGGTGTGCTTTGTGTTGGGCAAGAACGATTTGCGCCTGCCCATAGAGCTGGGCTTGGCGCAAACGCTGCTGCCACGCCGGTCGGAGTGCATGATCTTGGGCGATGTGGGCCACATGGCGTTCATCGAGGCCATGGGTTACGTCAGGCCACGCCTGCTGGCTTTTGCCGAGGCCTGCTGGTGACCCGTGAGGCTGCGCAGGGCGGCCAACAGTCTGTCTTTTCACTATTTGGGCGGCTTTTTGAAAAAAAGTTTGCCCTTTTGTGTTCCATTCCGAAAAAAATGCTTACCTTTGCACTCTCAAACGCTTTGGCCGCAGTAGCGGCCAGGCATGTGGTGGACTATATATTAACAACATAAAACACAAAACGTTATGACAACTCTGTTGATTGCACTGCAAAGTATGGCCAACATGGCGCTGGGTTATGCCGGAGCCGCCTTCGGCGCGGGTCTGGCCGCCATCGGCGCGGGTCTCGGCATCGGCAAGATCGGCCAGGGGGCAATGGAGGGCATAGCCCGTCAGCCCGAGGCCGGCGGCGACATCCGCTCCACCATGATCATTGCAGCCGCACTTGTGGAAGGCGTGGCTTTCTTCGCCGTGGTCATCTGCCTGCTCATAGCCATCAAGTAGCGGCATAGGGCAGAAGCTGAACCGGGGGTGGCCGGAGGCCGCCCCCTAACTAAAACGAAGAGCTGTTTCGACCCATGAACAACCCCTTGATAAACCCCGGCCTGGGCACTCCGCTGTGGATGTTGGTTTCGTTTGGCATCCTGGCGTTCATACTCATTAAGTGGGGCTGGCCGGCCATACTGAAGTCGCTTCACTCGCGCGAGGAGGCCATAGAGCGCTCGCTCGGCGAGGCCGCCAAGGCGCGTGAGGAGATGCGGTCGCTGGTGGCGCACAACGAAGAGTTGCTGCACCAGGCCAAACTCGAGCGCGACGAGATACTGCGCCAGGCGAGGATTACGGGCGAGGCCATAGTGGAAAAGGCCCGCACCACAGCCACCGCCGAGGCCGACCGCATCGTGGAGAGCGCCCGCGAGAACATCAACTACGAGAAGATGAAGGCCATGACCGAGCTGAAGAACCAGATTGCCAACCTCAGCATCGAGATTGCCGAGAAGCTGATACGCGCCGAACTGGAGGATAAGCAGAAGGCCAATGCCTTGATCAGCAAAGAGCTGGAACTGATGAAGCTTAACTGAAGATGAGCAAATACCGCATCAACACCAACTATGCCAAGGCTCTTTACATGCTGGCCGAGGAGACTGGGTCGACCGAGCGTGTGGAGGCCGACATGAGGCTTGTGGGGTCGGTGTTTGCCGAGAACAGGCAGCTGGCGGCGCTGTTCGCCAACCCGACCATGCCGCAGGCGAAGAAGATGGCTGTGTTGGCCGACCTCTTTGACAGCCGCGTGTGCGACGCTACGCGCCTGTTCCTGCGCTTCGTGGTGCGCAAGAACCGTGCCGTGAGCCTTGGGCAGATCAGCGAGGCTTACCTCGACCTTTACCGCCAGGCCAACGGCATTGTGCTGGGCGAGCTGGTGACCCACCAGCCCATCGACGACGCTATGCGCGACAGGATGACGTCGCTGGTGTCGGCCTATACAGGCCGCGCGGTGGAGTTGCGCGAGCGTACCGACGCCAACATGCTTGGAGGCTTCAAACTGGAGTTCGACGGCAAGATGTACGATGCCCGCATACGCACCAAGATACGCAAAATGCGCCTGGCATTCGCCAACAACGAGTACGAAAGCAAATTATAGAACAAGATGTCTGATATTAAGCCTGCCGAAGTATCGGCAATATTGAAGAAGCAGCTGGCCGACGTCGAGCTCGACGCCAGGCTGGAGGAGGTGGGCACAGTGCTCACCGTGGGCGATGGCATCGCCCGCGTCTATGGCCTCGGCAACGCGCAGAGCGGCGAGCTGGTAGAGTTCGACAACGGCGACAAAGGCATAGTGCAAAACCTTGAGGAAGACAACGTGGGCGTGGTGATGCTCGGCGAGATGACCACTGTGAACGAGGGCGACACGGTGAAGCGCACCGGCAGCATCGCCTCCATCCCGGTGGGTGAAGGCTTGCTTGGCCGTGTGATCAACACCATTGGCCAGCCCATCGACGGCAAGGGTCCCATAGAGGGGCAGCTGTTCGACATGCCGATAGAGCGCAAGGCGCCGGGCGTCATATTCCGCCAGCCGGTGGAGCAGCCGCTGCAGACCGGCATCAAGGCCATCGATTCGATGATACCCATCGGCCGCGGCCAGCGCGAGCTCATCATCGGCGACCGCCAGACCGGCAAGACGGCCATTGCCATAGATACCATCATCAACCAAAAGCAGAACTACGACGCAGGCGACCCGGTGTACTGCATCTATGTGGCCTGCGGGCAGAAAGGCTCGACAGTGGCCAACCTGGTTAAGAACCTTGAGAGCAAGGGCGCCATGGACTATACCATAGTGGTGGCTGCCACCGCGTCAGACCCTGCTGCAATGCAGTTCTATGCCCCATTCGCAGGGGCGGCCATAGGCGAGTATTTCCGCGACACTGGGCGCAACGCGCTGGTGATATACGATGACTTGTCGAAGCAGGCAGTGGCCTACCGCGAGGTGTCGCTGCTGCTCCGTCGTCCGCCGGGACGCGAGGCCTACCCGGGCGACGTGTTCTACCTGCACAGTCGCTTGCTGGAACGCGCTGCGCGAATCATTCAGAACGACCAAATCGCGGCCCAGATGAACGACCTGCCGGCCTCAATCAAGGACAAGGTGCGTGGTGGAGGCTCACTCACCGCCCTGCCCATCATTGAGACACAGGCGGGCGATGTGTCGGCCTATATCCCCACCAATGTCATCTCAATCACCGACGGCCAGATATTCTTGGAGACCAATCTCTTCAACAGCGGTGTGCGACCGGCCATCAATGTTGGTATCTCGGTGTCGCGCGTGGGTGGAAAGGCTCAGATCAAGAGTATGAAGAAGATTGCCGGCACGCTGAAAATGGATCAGGCTCAGTACCGCGAGCTGGAGGCGTTCTCCAAGTTTGGCTCTGACCTTGATGCCGCCACGAAGGCGGTGCTCGACAAGGGCGTACGCAATGTGGAGGTGCTGAAGCAGCCGCAGTACACGCCCATGCCAGTGGAGGATCAGGTGGCAATCATCTTCTGCGGCACCAACGGCCTGCTGCAAAAGGTGGCCGTGGACAAGGTGCGCGACTTCGAGAAGACATTCCTCACCCTTATGCACCAGCAACACAGCGACATCCTGGCCAACCTGCGGGCTGGCAAGCTGGTCGACGGTGACCTGACGACCATGCGTACGCTTGCGCTGGACACTGCTGAACGCTACAAATAACACACCGTCATGGCCAACCTCAAAGAAGTGCGCACCCGCATTGCCTCGGTGAGCTCGACGCAGCAGATAACGTCGGCCATGAAGATGGTCTCCGCTGCCAAGTTCAGAAGGGCGCAGAATGCCATTATCGGTATGCGTCCCTACACGGCCAAGTTGCAGGAAATCATTGCCGACATCGACACTGGCGACGGCGTGCAGACTCCCTACCATGCACGGCGTGAGGCTCGCGCGGTGACGCTTGTGGTGGTGACCTCCAACAAGGGGCTGTGCGGCGCGTTCAACAGCAACGTGATAAAGATGGCTACCCAGCGCATCGGCTATTGGCTTGAACAGGGTGCGGCTGTCTCCGTGATGTCGATTGGCAAAAAGGCGTCAGAGCAAATGGCCAAGCGCAAGGACATACAGCTCACGGTGCATGACGAACTGCTTGACTCGCCTGCATTCGACAGCATCGCCTCGCTGGCCGACAAGTTGATGGACGACTTCGCTTCCAAGCGCACCGACAGGGTCGAGCTGGTATACAACCAGTTCAAGAACTCGCTCTCGCAGATTCTGTCCTGCGAGCAATTGCTGCCTGTCGATGTGAAGGCGGCCGAGGGCGGTGGAGGCACTCTGAACGACTACATCTTCGAGCCGTCGAAGCAGGAGATACTGCGCGAGATGATACCTCTCACACTGCGCAGTACATTCTACCGCATGGTGCTCGACTCCCTGGCAGCCGAGCATGGAGCCAGGATGACAGCCATGCAGAAGGCAACCGACAATGCCACCGAGCTGCTGAAAGAACTGCGGCTAAGCTACAACAAAGCGCGCCAAGCGTCAATCACAAACGAGATTATCGAGATAGTGAGCGGCTCGGAGGCGCTGAAAGGTTAAGCAACAAATGTGGGGGTGTCATCAAGTCGTGCAGACGACGGTGACGCCCCCTCTTTTTTTAACGTAAGTACGATGAAAAGAACATTCATCTTTGCCGCCGTCTTGGCGGCGTGTCTGGGCGCCGCAGCTCGGCCAGTGTCGCCAGAGCGAGCCCGTGAGGTGGCATTGCATTATTTCAACAATGTTGTGAATGTAACCCCCGCTGGATGGGATGAGCTCTATGTGTTCGCTCCTGTCGAGGGGACTGGCTTCGTGGTAGTGGCCGCTGACGACTGCTCGCGTCCGGTGCTGGCCTACTCCTTGCAGGCGGGCTTCGACCCCGACCGTATGCCGGAGCATGTGCAGACGTGGTTCGATGGCTACAGGCGTGAGCTTGCCGAAGTGCGCGCTTTGAACGTAGGCCAAAGCCCGAAAGTGGCGCAGGCCTGGGATGCCGTGGGGGTGAAAGGCACTGGCAATAGCGTGCCGCAACTGCTCACCACCACATGGGACCAGTCGCCCCACTACAATGCCATGTGTCCGGTGCAAAACTCGGAACATGCAGTGACCGGCTGCGTGGCAACGGCGCAGGCGCAGATAATGAAGTATTGGAACCATCCCGCCAAGGGGCATGGCGACAAAGGATACAAACCCGACGGCTTCGCATACACCTATGTGGACTTTGAGACCGGGTACGACTGGGAAAACATGCCCGACGCACTCGGTTGGTACAGCACGCAGGAGCAGATTGACGCTGTGGCCAAGCTAATGCTGCACATCGGTGTGGCTGTGGAGATGCAGTATGGTGTCGGCTCGAGCGGCGCCCAGGTCTTCGAATGGGACGAACTGGGCTGGCCTTCGTCAGAAAAATCGCTGCGCGAGAACTTCCGCTACAGCTCGCTGCTGCACGCCATCTTCAAGAACAATGTAACCGACACATACTGGGACTCGGTGCTCCGCTTCGAGATTGACCACAAGCGCCCTGTGCTCTACACCGGCTACGACAACAGCGGCGGCCATGCCTTTGTGCTCGATGGTTACGACGAGAACGGCATGTTCCACGTCAACTGGGGCTGGGGTGGCTGGTACGACGGCTACTACACCACTGACTCACTCTCGCCAGGGGCGGGCGGCACAGGCGGCAACTCCACCTATACCTTCAACTTGAACAATGGTGCCATTGTTGGTATACAGCCCTCCTATGGCAGCGACACTGTCGCGGTGATTGCCGCTGTGAGCGCCGACGAGAAGCTTGGCACTGTGAGCGGCAACGGCACCTACACCCCCTACACCACCAATGTCGATGTGCTCGCCACCGCAGCCGAGGGCTTCCGTTTCGACCGTTGGGCCAGCGATTACAACGCCAACCCCGTGCATCTCTTTGTCAACGGCGACTACACCGACACGGCGATTTTCGTTCCCCTGGGACGCGACACCCTGTCCTACAACGTAGAGGCCCTCTACAACTCTTGGCAGGACGACTACGGCAGCGCCACCGAGTGGGGCATACGTATTCCCGCCTTGCGCCGCAACAGCGGACGCAGCCTCGGATTGGTGCAGCTGTATGTGACGCATCCGGGCTACTACACCATGTCGGTCTATCTTGGCGGCGATGAGCCCGACCTCGACAACCGCCTCGTCAACAAACAATACAACCTCACCTCGGCCAACGGATGGGCCACCATAGAGCTTGACGAGCCTTTGGCTGTGCCCGACACCGCGGTGCTCTGGATCACGTTCCGCCACAGCGGCAGCAACTCCTATCCGGCAGCTTTCAGCACCTATTGCGGCGTGCCCGACGGCTCGTGGTACCACCTGCCCGACGGCTGGGTGCGCTACTGCGACCAGGGTCACTATCAGACTTGGATGATCCGTGCCCTCTTCGTGGAACGCGGCAACATGGTCGACCTCCGCTGCAACCCATACATCAAGCCGGCGGCCGTCACCGGTGGCGGCGACTATGCCACTGGCAGCGAGTGCACCCTGGCCTACACCCCGCAGGACGGCGTGGACAACTTCCTCTATTGGGACTTCGGCCACGGCGTGCATGTCGAGGACAACCCCTACACCTTCACCGTCACGCAAGACACCGTGGTGACCGCCACCGGCAGCAACGTAGGCATAGCCGAGGTTGACGGTGGCGCTATGCGCGTCAATGTTGAGGGGCGCACCATCACGGTCGAAGCCGACACTGACGTCGACCTCATCGCCGCCGACGGGCGTGTGCTCGGCCGCGGCCGGTGCTTTCAGGCGCCGTCGGCCGGAGTCTACCTGCTCCGTGCCGGAAGCGCCGCGCGCCGCGTGGTGGTGAAATAGCGATAATTACAGCATCACAACCTAACGATTAAACCTATACAACCTATGGAACAGCAAAAGAACCGAACCAACGTCATCGCGGTGATTACCATGTTCTTCATGTTCGCCATGATCTCGTTTGTCACCAACATGGCCGCGCCCTTCGGCAACATCTGGAAGAACCAGTACGAGTGGTCGGGCATGTTGGGCAACATGATGAACTTCCTGGCCTACCTCATCATGGGCATCCCTGCGGGCAAGCTCATGCAGCGTATCGGCTACAAGCGCACCGCATTGTGGGCACTGGGCGTCGGCTTCACGGGCATCGTGGTGCAGTACCTCAGCAGCCTCGTCGGGGCCACCACCGCCACCTTCTCCGCAGGAGGCCAGCCCGTCATGCTCAACTTCATCATCTACCTTCTCGGCGCGTTCATCTGCGGCTTCTCCGTCTGTATGCTCAACACGGTGGTCAACCCCATGCTCAACACCCTCGGCGGCGGCGGCAACCGTGGCAACCAGCTGATACAGACCGGCGGCACCCTCAACTCGCTCACCGGCACCCTCACGCCGCTGCTTGTCGGCGCCCTCATCGGCACCGTCACCGACCGCACCGCCATGCGCGACGTCAGCCCGCTGCTCTTCATCGCCATGGGCGTCTTCGCGCTTGCTTTCCTGGTGATATGCTTCGTGAAAATACCCGAGCCCAACCTCGGCCGCGTGAAGGCCACCGTCAAGGACAGGTACAGCGCCTGGAGCTTCCGCCACCTTGTGCTGGGTGTAGTGGCCATCTTCTTCTATGTCGGCATTGAGGTTGGCATACCGGCCGAACTCAACTTCTACCTCACCGACGACCCCCTCTGCGGAGCGGCCATCGGTGGCGCCGTGGCGGCAGTCTACTGGCTGCTGATGATGGTGGGTCGTGCAGTCAGCGCCTCCATCAGCGGCAAGGTGAGCACCCGCACGCAGCTCTCCGTAGTCTCCATCGTGGCCATAGTCCTCGTGGTCGTGGCCATAGTGATGCCCAGCAGCGTCCGCATATCCATGCCCGGCTACAGTGTGGCCGACGGCTTCGCAATGTTCCAGGTGCCCATCAGTGCCCTCTTCCTTGTGCTCTGCGGCCTTTGCACCTCGCTCATGTGGGGCGGCATATTCAACCTTTCGGTCGAGGGGCTTGGCAAGTACACCGAGCAGGCCAGCGGCATCTTCATGATGATGGTGGTTGGCGGTGGTGTCATGCCGCTCATCCAGAACGCCCTGGCCAAGTCGGCGGGCTACATGGGCTCCTATTGGCTCGTGGCCGCCATGCTGGCCTATATCCTCTTCTACGCTCTGGCGGGCTCGAAGAATGTCAACCGCGACATACCTGTCGAGTAGTCCTCACGTAAGAACAGTTTCCAGCAGGGCAGGGAAGCCTCAACAAGGCTTTCCTGCCCTTTTTCTTCGGCTTCAGGCAGCCGCTGGGGCAATGCCAAGACCGTCTGTTCTTCGATTGTTCTCCGATTGTTCTTCGATTGTTCTTCGATATTAAATCGAAGAACAATCGAAGAACAATCGGAGAACAATCGAAGAACAGACGGTCTTGATATGGCTTTGATGCTGTTTTGGGTTGATTATCAGTGTGGTGCAGTGTTGTATTGCGCGTAATGTCCTGCCGTTCAGACGCTAACAGTCAGTGCGAAAACTTCGGCAGCACCTTCATTTTGGTAACTTGTCCCCAGTGGCATACAATGCCGCGCGCACGAGCGTTTGGCATGTGAGGATTACAGATTGTGTGTTGGATTGCTTGAAAAACAGGCGACAAGACATGCCATGCCGTGGTGGCGGCTAATAGTTCATCACGTTGAAGGCGTCCTTGATGTGGTTTATTGAGAAGCCGCCTTCTCCCGGAACGATGGCCACCACGTCGAAGCGGGTGTTTTCCTGCCGGTTGTGAGTGCCGATGTAGTGGCTGGCGGCGCGAATCAGTCGGGCGCGCTTGCGGTGGTCCACGGCCTCCTGTGGTGTGCCGAAGTCGGTGCTGCTGCGCGTCTTCACCTCGACCACAACCAGCTCGTCGCCGTCGAGGGCTATGATGTCGGCCTCGTACTTTCCGCACCGGTAGTTGCGCTCGATGATGGTGTAGTGCAGCCCCTCAAGGTAGCGTGTGGCCATCTGCTCGCCGGTTGTGCCCAGTTCGTTGGCCTGGCGGCGTTGTTCGGGTGTGCTTTGCATAGGGCGTTGATTAATAGAGAAAGGCCGGCAAATGGTTCTGCGCCCTTTGCCGGCCTTGTGGTGAGTGGTACTCCCGCAGGGAATCGAACCCTGATCAAAGGTTTAGGAAACCTCTATTCTATCCATTGAACTACAGGAGCGTGCTGCCTCGCGGGCAGTGTCTTGTAAACGGCAGCGGCATTCAAATATTGCGCTGCGAGCGCTTTTTTTTTACAGTTTGCGCTTGATTTCAATCACCTCGTAGGCCTCGACAATGTCGCCGACCTTGATGTCGTTGTAGTTTTCTATGTTGAGGCCGCAGTCCTGTCCGCTGACTACCTCCTTGACGTCGTCCTTGAAGCGTTTGAGCGATGCCAGGCGGCCTGTGTAGACCACGATGCCGTCGCGTATGACGCGAATGCTGCTCTGGCGGTTGATTTTTCCGTCGAGGCACATGCAGCCCGCAATGGTGCCGACCTTGCTGATCTTGAAGGTTTCGCGGATTTCGAGGTTGGCCACAATCTTTTCTTGTGTCTCGGGGGCGAGCATACCCTCAATGGCATCCTTGAGTTCGTTGATGGCGTCGTAGATGATGCTGTAGAGGCGGATGTCGATGGCCTCGGCTTCGGCCATTTTGCGCGCGCCCACGCTGGGACGCACCTGGAAGCCGATGATGATGGCGTCGGCTGTCATGGCGAGCATGACGTCGTTCTCCGAGATCTGGCCCACTGCCTTGTGTATGACGTTGACTTGCACCTCCTCGTTGCTGAGTTTGATGAGGGAGTCGCTGAGAGCCTCGACCGAGCCGTCGACGTCGGCCTTGACAATGATGTTGAGCTCCTTGAAGTTGCCGAGCGCGCGGCGGCGTCCGATTTCTTCGAGGGTGAGGTGTGTTTGCGTGCGGATGCCCTGCTCGCGCTGCAGTTGTGTGCGTTTGGCGGCAATCTCTTTGGCCTCTTTCTCGTTCTCCATGACGTTGAAGGTGTCGCCAGCCTGGCAGGCACCGGTGAGGCCCAGCAGCAGCACAGGCTGCGAGGGACCGGCCTCCATGACTTCCTGGTTGCGCTCGTTGTACATGGCACGGACGCGTCCGGCCACGGCACCGGCCACTATGGGGTCGCCCTTGCGTATGGTGCCGTCCTCGACCAGTATTTTGGCCACATAGCCGCGCCCCTTGTCGAGTGTGCTTTCGATGACGGTGCCTTTGGCGCGTTTGTTGGGGTTGCCCTTGAGTTCCATGATGTCGGCCTGGAGAATGACCTTCTCCAGCAGTTCTTCCACTCCGATGCCTTTTTTGGCGCTGATGTCCTGACTCTGGTATTTACCGCCCCACTCCTCGACGAGCAGGTTCATGTTTGCAAGCTCGGTCTTGATGCGGTCGGGATCGGCGCCTGGCTTGTCTATCTTGTTAATGGCAAATACAATGGGTACACCGGCCGACTGAGCGTGGTTGATGGCTTCGACCGTCTGCGGCATTATTTTGTCGTCGGCTGCTATGACGATGATGGCGATGTCGGTCATTTTTGCGCCGCGTGCGCGCATGGCCGTGAATGCTTCGTGACCGGGGGTGTCGAGGAAGGTTATTTTGCGGCCTTCGGCTGTGGTCACCTCGTAGGCACCGATGTGCTGCGTGATGCCGCCAGCCTCGCCTGCGATGACGTTGGTTTTGCGAATGTAGTCAAGCAGCGACGTTTTGCCGTGGTCCACATGGCCCATGACTGTCACGATTGGGTTGCGGGTAATGAGGTCTTCCGGGCGGTCCTCCTCCTCGATTTGGTGCAGGGTGTTGACCACGTCCTCCGAGGCGAAATTCACGTCGAAGCCGAACTCGTCGGCAATGAGTTTGATTGTCTCTGCGTCGAGGCGCTGGTTGATGCTCACGAAGATGCCCACCGACATGCACGTGGCGATAATCTTCGTCACGGGCACCTGCATCATGGTGGCCAGCTCGTTGGCGGTGACAAACTCGGTCACCCGCAGTGTCTTCTGCCCTTCCATCTCGCGCATCATCTCCTCCTCCATGTGGGCGTGCACCTTCTGGCGCTTCTCGCGGTTGTGCTTAGAGGTCTTCGATTTGCCGAGGGGCGAGAGGCGGGCAAGAGTGTCGCGTATTTGCTTCTCAATCTCGTTGTCGTCGATGACGGCGGGCTTCTTCTCGTCTTTCTTTTTCTTCTTCTTGCCTGCGGCTTGCGCAGCCTGCTTTTGGCTTTCCTTCTTGGCCTTTTCTTTTTCCTTGTTCTCCTTCTTGGCCACTTCTGCGCCAATCTTCTTCACCTCTTGCGCGCTGACAGCCTCCTTCTTGGTGTGTTTGCGCTTGCGCTTGCTGCCGGGGGTGTCGGCGCCATCCTTGCTGAATTGGCTCAAGTCAATCTTGGTGAGCACCTTCGGGCCTTCAAGCTTGGTGTATTGGGTCTGTATGAACTCGGGGGCGGGCTTCGGCGCCTGCGCGGGCTTTGCGGGCGTGGGGGCAGGTTCCGGGGCAGGAGTGGGAGTGGGCTTTGGCGTTGGCGCCGTGCCCGATGGCTTTGCCTCGCCTTTCTTGTGTTTCTTTTTGTCGGGGCGCATCCGTTGGTTGATGGCGCTGAGGTCCACTGTGCCCAGCACCTTCAGCGGGCTGTCGCTCGTGGGGGCAGTGTCCGGTTCCTCGTCAACTTCGGCGGGGCTTGCCTCTTCCTCGTTTTCATTGGCTGCCTGTGGTTCGGCAATGGCTTCTGGTTTCGGCTCTTCCTTTGCCTCGACCACTGTGGCAGGCTCCTCGGCGGGCATGGTCTCGGCCGCTGGCTCTGTTTCCTCCGCGGGTTCGGGTTCCGGCTGCGGCTCGGGTTGGGTCTGTTGTACAGCCGGTTTGGCCTCGGTGGCAGGCTTGCTCGGCGGCACCATTGACTTGATGACTACTTCTTCCGACTCGACATCGGGCAGCGTACGGCCACTGGCCTCGACCACGCGGTTGGTTCCGCTGGTCATCAGCTCAATTTTGTCGGCCTCTTCTTTCACGCGACGCTCGCCTTGAAACTGCTTGGCCAGTATTTCATACTGCTCCTCGCTAATCTTCGTGTTGGGGTTGGGATCCACCTGGTAGCCCTTCTTGGCCAGGTAGTCCACGAGGGTCTGAAGCCCCACGTTGAAGTCCTTGGCCACCTTGTTCAGTCTGAAACTTGCCATATCTTGTCGAGTCCTTTCTTTGGTTGGTAGTGATGTTGTTTGCTTTTCCTCTTCGCGGTGTGTGCCTGCGGGCATTATTCAAACTCTGCCTTCAGCACCTCCAGCACGTGGTCTATCGTCTCCTCTTCCAGGTCGGTGCGGCCCACGAGGTCTTCCTTCGACAGTCCCAGCACGCTCTTCGCGGTGTCGCAGCCGATTTTGACAAGCTCGTCGATGACCCACTGCTCAATCTCGTCGTTGAACTCGTTGAGCGCCACGTCGTCGTAGTCTTCGTCGGTGTCACGGTACACCTCAATCTCGTAGCCCACGAGGCGGCTGGCCAGCTTGATGTTGTAGCCACCCTTGCCTATTGCCAGGCTCACCTGGTCGGGCTGCATGAACACCTCGGCCTTCTTCTCCTCCTCGTTGATCTTGATGTTGCTCACCTTGGCGGGTGCCAGGGCTCGCTGTATCATAAGGTCGGGGCGCGGCGAATAGTTGAGCACGTCAATGTTCTCATTGCGCAACTCGCGCACGATGCCGTGTATGCGTCCGCCCTTCACGCCTACGCACGAGCCCACGGCGTCTATGCGGTCGTCATAACTCTCCACAGCAATTTTCGCGCGCTCGCCGGGCTGGCGCACTATGTTGCGTATGGTAATCAGTCCGTCGTAAATTTCCGGCACCTCGGCCTCCATCAGCCTCTCCAGGAATATGGGGCTCGTGCGGCTCAGAATGATCACCGGGTTGTTGTTCTTCATCTCCACCTTCAGCACCACGGCTCTCACCGTGTCGCCCTTGCGGTAGCGGTCGTTGGGTATCTGCTCGCTCTTGGGAAGAATGAGCTCTATCTTCTCGTCGTCGAGAACCAGTATCTCCTTGTTCCACGGCTGGTACACCTCACCCACTATGATTTCGCCCACCTTTTCCTTGTACTTCTGGAACACGAGGCTCTTCTCGTAGTCCTGTATCTTGCCCACCAGGTTCTGGCGTATGCTCAATATCTCGCGGCGGCCGAACTCAGTCATCGGTATCGGCTCCGACAATTCCTCGCCCACCTCGAAGTCGTCCTCTATCTTCAATGCCTCGCTCAAGGCTATCTCGCGCACAGGATCCTCCACCTCTCCGTCGGCCACGATGGTGCGGTTGCGGAATATCTCCAGGTCGCCCTTGTCGATGTTGACAATGATGTCGAAGCCCTCGTCCGAGCCATAGTGCTTGGCCAACGCCGCGCGGAACACCTCCTCCAGTATGCGCATCAGCGTGGCGCGGTCGATGTTCTTGAATTCCTTGAACTCCTGGAAGGAGCTGCTAAGGTCTTGGTTCTTTGCCATATTGCTGTTGTTTCTCTTGTTTTCTTCGTGAGGGTGGCCTGTCTAAAACGTCACCACCACCTTCACCGACTTCATGTCGGCGTATTGCAGCCGCTCCTCGCGCGGGGGCTGTTTCTTCGTGCCGGCTATGCGCAGCGTGAAGCCATCGTCACCGGCTTCGGCCAACGTGCCCACTGTCTTCACGCCGTCCATGGCCAGGGCCTCCACCTCGCGGCCTAGGTTCTTCACATACTGCCGCCTCATCTTTAGTGGCTGGTCGGCCCCCGCCGAGCTAACCTCCAGGGCGAAGTCCTCCTCGTCGCGGTCGAGGCCTCCCTCCACCGCGCGGCTCAGCGCTATGCAGTCGTCTATCGTCACCCCGCTGTCGCCGTCGATGTCGACGTATATGCGGTTGTCCGGCGTCACCTTGAGGTTCACCAAAAACTTGTCGGTGCCCTCCAAGGCCTCGTTCACCAGTTCCAATATCTTGATTTTCTCTATCATAATCAACAAAAAGAGAGGCTTTCGACCTCTCTCATTCCGATGCAAAGATACGCATTATTTTCAAACCGGCAAACTTTTTTGCAGAAAAACATGAAAAAAACGCGCTCTACCTCCGTGCGAGCTTCGCCGCCGTTGTGCCCGACGAGGTGCGCAGCAGTGCAATGTATACGCCAGGGGAAGGCTCTGCACGTCGATTGAGGCCCCGCTCCCGGTCGCTGCCAGAATGGGTGAGGGCATGGGTATTCATGGCTTCCTGTTCGGTGACAGAGTTCTGTGCGTTTGACGTTGTCGCCAGAATCAATAGAACGGCGAGAATTGTTGCCTGTTTTCTCATGTCCTTAAATGGGTATTGTGTCGAGTACACGGTTATATAAATGTGGCATCGAGAGGCAGCAAGGCTCAGCCGGACTGACGTCGAGATGCACTCTCATGTATACCGTATGGCCGAATACAGGTGCAGCGTCATAATGATTGACAATGTCAATGCGCCTGGTTGAGTCGAGCGAGTAGAGTGCTAAGTGATTGTCGTATTCGCCGCGACCGCTATTGTAATCCTCAATGAATACTCCTTTCAGCAGAAGGGTGTCACCTGCCCGTTGATGTTTTTCGATGGTTGCTTCGTAGCAGATAAGGTTGTCAAGCACTTCCTCTACGGTGTGGTACACACTCCAGTCCATCTCTTTGTCGGCAGGTGCATAGTTGGTGCACGATTCGCAGCAAAGTTTAGGCATACATCCGGACATCGCAAGCATGACGGCTGCGGAGATGGTGGCGACTACTACTTTGTTTCTTTTCATACGGGTTTTGTATTTGAAGTTTCGTGTTGCAAAGGTACGCAATTATTTTCAAACTGCAAAAGAATCGTTCTTTTTTTGTACGTGACAGATTATCAACCAAATAGCAAAAGTCCCGGCGGAGCTTGCTCCCAATGGGCCCGCACGCGGTGTCGGGCCATGCAACGCCATCCTGCTGCGTCCCTGCGGCACGCGCTATCAACTCTGCATCAAACTTTTGAGATCGCGTACCTACGGCGCTATGCAAGGCCGCATCATTCTTGCCCCGCACTGGCGTGTGGCTCTACTTAAAGCCGGCCTCTCCGGGGCTGGCTTGAGAGCACATTGATTTGCAGGAATTCTCAGCCATTACGGTAATTCACGTAAAAACACGGCCATTATTAATCCCAAGCAACTCGGCGTCGGATGCAGGTCAGGGCCGTGTCAACACCGTCTGTTCTTCGATTGTTCTCCGATTTTTCTCCGATTGTTCTTCGATTTTGTATCGAAGAACAATCGGACATCAATCGAAGAACAGGCGGCCCTGGCATGGCTTCATGGCTGTGCCGGGAGGCGCAAAAAAGAGCGGCCGCACCTGTGCACAGGCGCGGCCGCCACGCAAGTCCCGGCACCGTCTTTGCCCCGCCGGATTGTTGTCAGGGCTTACAGGTGCCATTTTTTTGCCGTCGCCTTAGAATGCATCAAGCATTCGGTTGGTCCTGTTGATGAAATCGTCGGTACGGTCGAGCAGTTGCTGTGTGCGCAGGCGTAGTTCGATGCGTTCCCGCACAAAGTCGGCCTCATTGCTTCGCGCCCCGATTCTCCGCATGACGCGGTGCAGGCAAAGGCGTGTGTCGCGGAGTGTTATGCCGCAGTTGTCGATGGCGCGGTCGAGTTCTTTTTCTCTCTCTGTGAGTGTAGTCCAGGACATAGTGTGATTTCTTTTTGTGAGGGATTGCAGTGTCGGGGTGGGCTGGGCTGTTACATCATGTCGAGCATCCCGGCTTTCCACTTGTCGATGGCGTGGGTGTAGACCTCCTCAATGGCCATGAGTTGACGCTCGCGCAGTTTGTCGCTGAGAATTGTCACGTCCTCAGGCACATCGCTATCCTTGGCGCTTTTTTTCGCTTCGGCCTCCAGCCGCTGCCATTCTTCGTACTCGCCGCCAGGCGTGAGGCATTTGAGCAGTATGGGAAGCATGTCGACAAGTATCAGCAGCACGGCCACCCACACCGCGGCATGTGGCGGCCACCATGTGGATTCGCTGATTTCATCGGGCGTCTGTCGAAGTTTTATGTCCTTCAAGGCCTCCAGCCTTTTGCCAAAAGACGCTTTGTCAGTTTGTATCTTTTTGTCGGCATATCGGCTTGCGAGTGAGTCTAGCTTGAGGATGTCGTTTTTCATATTGTTGCGGATTTCATTATTCTCTGAACGACGTTGGCTATCTTTGGCTTCTCTTTCCCTGATGGCTTTATCTCGGTATTTTCTGTTTTTTTCCAATATCTTGACTTTTTCAGCTCCGCTTATGGTGGAGTCTTTGTCAAGTTGCTTGCTTATTTCTTTTATGGTGGTGTTGTCGTTTTCTTCTATTTGAGTATTCTGTTTTCGGATGCCTTCCAAATTATTATCATTTATGCTTTCTTTGTTGATGCTGTCAAACTTTTGGTAAGTGTCGTTATTCTGCTTCTTGTATTCCTCAATCAGGTGCGGCCGAGTGCTGTCAATGGCAATGTCTATGTCGCTTCGGAAAATGTACATCTCCAGTGGGGTCGCAATCACCACCCCGATGAAGAACGACAGCACAAGGCGTAACCAGTTGCCATGGTGGAACAGGCGCTTGTACCATTTGTCACCGTGCACATGAAGGGTGAACAGCCGGTCTATGGAAAGCACGGTTGCGAACCATACAAGGCAGGCTATGGCTCCTGCGACCCACCACACACCGTGCAGCCCTATGTACGACAGCGCAAATCCAAGTGAGCCTGCGGCGATGAGGGCTACAAGTATCATGACCATGCCCTGTGCCACAAAACTGCCAGTCTGCCTCGGCGCCATCTTGAGCATGTCGCGGTCGGCCCCGGCCACCCATAGCAATGCCTCGCGCAGCTTGCCGTCGTTGTCTTTCTCGCGTCGGCGCCGCCCTTCTTGGCGCATGATGTCGAAACGGTCGGGCTCGATGCCGGAAGTGACAAGGTGGGGCTCTACGGTTTGCTTGGTCAGCGTCAGCCCGGCGATGTCCTTGGGCTCGAAGCGCACCCTCACCAAGTCACCGGGACGTATTTTGCCGTAGCGTTTCTCCAGTTCGTCAAGCGGCACCGCAGCGTCGGCCAGGAATTCCTCCACCGTCAGCTCCTTGCTGTCGTCCTTCTTTTCGCCGGCATGGGCTATCCAAATGTCAAACGCCGAAAGGCCAGGATCACCTTTTTCACCTCTGTCTCCTTTCTCTCCTTTTTCACCTTTGTCGCCTTTTTCGCCTCTGTCGCCTTTTTCACCTCTGTCTCCTTTCTCACCCTTATCGCCTTTCTCACCTTTATCGCCTCTGTCGCCTTTTTCACCTCTGTCACCTTTCTCTCCTTTCTCACCCTTCTCTCCTTTATCACCAATGTCTCCTTTTTCTCCTTTTTCTCCTTTCTCGCCCTTGTCACCTTTGTCGCCCCTGTCACCCTTGTCACCTCTTTCTCCTCTGTCCCCCTTCTCACGCAAGTCATCTTTCTTTCCCTTGTCTACATCCTCGCCTCTGTCGCCCTTTGCATCGTCGCTCTTGCCGGTTTTGTCGTCTTCATGGTCGTCGGTTTCGCCGCTGTCTATGGGATGTAATATTTGTTTCCAGATCTCATTCATTCTTCGACTGCTGTTGATGGGTTCTCAACATTTCTGGCCTTTTTGAGGCATTGAGCCCAAGTATTGTTTGCCTTTTTCTCGGCCTCAAGTTTATTGTTGTCAAAGATCGATTGGTTTTTCTTGAGCCATCCCCTTAAGACGGTGTTGCAGGCTGTCAGGTTGTCGCCGTCGTTCTTAAACATTCTTGTGTAAAATTCTTTGTACAGAGTAGTGCAAATAGGAGAGTCCCCATTGAAGATGTCCTTATTGAGGAATTTTTCCAGCTTTTCTTTGAAGCTTTTATCCATGGACTCAACCTGGCCTTTCATGTTTTTGTATGCTTCATTCAGGTTGGAGTATTTGAGTTCGACGTTGTGGGTGACTTCGTCGCGGATGGTTTTGAATATGTCTTTTAGCAATCGCTGCACTTCTGCAGTCCATTCATCGATGAACTTCACAAAATCGCTGAACTCTGGGTTTTCGATTGAATCTCTCAGTTGCTTGAGCCCGTCAAGGCCTTCTCGATAGGAGAACTTTTTGGAGATAGCACCTTTGTGAGCTTTTAGAATGGCATTGGCCAGATTATTTTTTGCGTCGGCCACCAGTTTTGGGATATATCCCTCTCCGAACTGTGTGACATACTTTTCATATGTGTCGGCAAGACCCTCAATGGCAATATGGAATGCCTGCAATTCGTTAGTCTTGACAGCCCAGTCCTCAAGATATTTATCCACGTCATAATCTCCAGGAACCATTTCCTCGATTGCGTTTTTTTCCTTAACACATTCCCTGAATAGACTTTTGCATTCCGAGTAAACCTTATCTTTATTCTTGGTGGCCTCGCGTGTGACGGTATCATATCTTACCCTAATGTCCTTAAACAGTTTGGTTATTTCGCTATCAATGAACCCATCCTCGTCGATTTCCTTCACGACGATGCGGTTCATGCACGACATGAGTTCTTTGATTGCCCCTTCAACCTTGTCAATCTGTTCGTACTCTGCTTTTAGGTGTGCGGCGTCTAGCGTTTGAATGTTCTTAATCAGGCTGCCAAGCACAAACTCTTTGAAAACCTCTTTGACTTTCTCTCTGTCCGTTGCATCAAGCATTCTTGTGTCTTCTGGCTTTATTTTGTCTTCGTCTGTTTTGCCAACGTTAATGTTATCTATGCAATCTGCGATGTTATCTCCGTGATAATTACCTTTCGTCCTTATGTTGTATATGCAGCGCAGCCACAGCTTTGGCAGCGGGAGATTTGACTCTGCTATGAGTTTGTGGAGTTCTTTTGTGGTCTTTGCCGCCTCATCTGTTCTCCACTCCTTCGCTCCGTCCCACAATAGAATGGCTTCGTCGCATTGTGTTTTCATCTCATCGAGCAATGCCTCTCCAAGTCCGGCTTTGTCTTCCCCATATCCCATGGTGTCTTTAAGAACCAGCCCAGACAAGTCCAAGGAAGTGAATTTGCAGTAGAGTTCCACGTGGGCGACAGCATAATAAATGTCGCTGTCTTGACGAGCCACATATACTTTCAATTCACCATTATCAATTTGCCATTCGTCCAGTGGTTTGAAAGGTGTATCTAACAGGTGTTTGTATACATCGTATTTTTCCAGGTACCCTTCCAGCGTTACTGCACAACCCCCATTTACAGTGTCACCCTTAATAATAGTGGTTATCAGATTTTTGATTTTACTTTTACTTTTACCTTCACCTTCACCTTCACCTTCACTGTTATACTCACTAATGAGCTCGTCAAGCTGTTTGTGTTTGTCTTCAAAAACCTTAAAATCATTCTCGTAATTGCAGCCTGCTTCTTTGGCTATTTTGAAGCTGCACAACTCGCGTATTTGATTAAGTATTACCTTCTTGAGAGTATCTTTTGTATGGAAGAAGACCTCTGCCTTTTTCTCCTTTGCCCAGTGGATGTTTGTGCTGGTAGCGGTGCATTTCCTTGTGTCTGTTGGCAGATAGTTACCAGTAAGTCCCGTGAGAGCCTGAAGAAATGTACTTTTACCGCAGGATACGGTGCCGAATATTCCGATGTAAATTTCATCTTGTTTCAGCCTTTTTTGCAGGACTTCAAGATGGCTTTTCGGTTTCGGTTTGCCATTGGCATCGAGTACCTCTTCGAGTTTGGATTGAGCTTCCCCCAAGGCTTTCTGCATCTCAGTCCAATTATTGTCGAGGGTTTCGTCTTGGGAGCAGAGTTCTTTCCAGCCCTCATCTTTACCAAGTTTATCCAAATCAGGAAGCAGCTCGGTTTGCCATTTGCGCATTCGGTCTATGCGTTTTTGCAGTGCTTTTGCTTCTTCCTCTCTTATGTCTTGTAATTTCTTAATTTGATTCTGCATATCAAGATTTATTTATAATTTCACGATTAAGGGAATGCACGGCACGCCCGCACCTGTCGTTTGTGGATGTGGTGCAGGATGGATGATGGGAAACAAAGAGAATAGGACACCTACAGAGAGGGGTGTCAGACCGTATTGGGGGGGGTAATCAGGGGTTTAGGTCTCATTTTTCGCGCCGTTGTCAGTCTTTTTCGGAGTGCAAAGTTACGAAACTTTTCAAAACGCTACAATTTTTTTTGCCTTCCCTGCAGTTATTCGACCCAGCGGAGGGTTTCCACCAGATGGCGAATGTCTGCTTGCATGTACTCGATTACCGGTGCCATCGAGTCGTTGTTAGGCACTCGGTTCAGGTAGAGAGCCCCGCGCAGGAAGTGGCGAGTGCTGTCGGTTAGCCAGAACTGGCATGTGGAGGCCACACGGCTGCCCTTGATGTAGTTTACAGTGCCGTACACCTGGTTGTCGTGGTCTTCGTAGCCTTTCTCATCCACTCCCGATGCGAACCTGTACTGATTCTCAAGGTAGCGCAGCGACTCGTCCACCTGGCTTCGCAGGCTGTCTGGCGATGCCAGGCGGCGGTAGGTGAGGAATATCACTCCGTCCCACTGCGGATACATCAGGTCCACCCATCGCTCGCCTGCCGGAGCGTCTTTCTCCTTCCACTCTATGCATTTGTTGGTTTCGAATATGAATGGTAGATGATGCCCGGTTCTTGGTGCAATCATTGTGTCGAGGTGGCAGTATTCATGTTGAGGCAGGTCGATGCGCATGTATGCGGTCGGCTTGGGGGTGTAAGCCTCGCGACGGCAGGAGCACAGCAGGGCGAGCGCGGCCAGGGTCAGCGTGAGGGCGGTACGGATTGACATGATGGACGGTGTTACTGTAGTGTGCGGCGCGCCTTGCCGGTTTTCATTGGTACAAACTGGTAGAGCCCGAACTCTTCCTGCGTCCACTCGTCCTCGCTTTCGCCCCGTTTGGTGATGCGCAGCATCCGCTGGCGCTGCTCGCCGACGGGAATGACCATAATGCCGCCGGTCTTGAGCTGTTCCATCAGTTTGACTGGCAGCGACGTGGCTCCGCATGTGACGATGATGCGGTCGTACTTCCCGGCAAGCCCTTGGTAGCCGTCGCCGTGGAAGCAGCAGGCGCGGTAGCCCAACTCGGCCAGCAGTCGCGACGTTTTGTCGTAGAGTGGCTTGTGGCGCTCAATGGTGAAAACGCTGGCTTCCATGGCGCAAAGTACGGCAGACTGGTATCCGCTGCCGGTTCCTATCTCCAGCACCTTCATGCGAGGGCGTAGGCAGAGCAGCTGTGTTTGCATTGCCACCGTGGAGGGATGTGATATGGTTTGCCCGCAGTCTATGGGCAGTGGGCGGTCGTCGTAGGCCATGCCGGCAAAGGTGGGGTCAACAAACAAGTGGCGCGGCACGCGGAGCATGGCTTCGAGCACGGCCTCGTCGTTGATGCCACGGCTGCGCAGCGAGTCGACCATCTGCTGCCGCTGCCCTTGGTTCAGGTAGCTGTCAGTGCGCGTCATTGCTCCACCCCCTGGAATGCCTGCGCGCGCAGGGTGATGGTTGTGTTCTGCGGGGTGACCATGACGGGCGGCAGCGCGGGGTCGGTGATATAGCCGATGATGTGGATTCCCTCCATCTGCTTTATCTTGTCGTAATCTTTCTGCGCCACGGTGAACAGCAGCTCGTAGTCTTCCCCACCGTTGAGCGCGCAGCTCACAGGCAACATGTTCTTGCTCATCTCGGAGCATACGCGTGCCGTTTGGTAGTCTATCGGGAGCCTCTCCTCGTACACCTCGCATCCGCAGCCCGACTTGCGGCAGATGTGCAGAAGCGCGTCGGCAAGCCCCCGGCTCACGTCGGTCATGGACGTCGGCACCACTCCCGCCTCGGCCAGCATATGCACAATGTCGAACCTCGGCTCGGGCTTGAGGAAGCGCTCCAGCACGTAGTCGTAGCCTGCCAGGTCGGGCTGGGAATCGGGGTTGGCCTGGTAGGTCACCTTCTCGCGCTCCAGCACCAGCAGTCCGGCATAAGCACTGCCGAGGTCGCCGCTGCAGCACACCAGGTCGTTCTCCTTTGCTCCGCTGCGCCGGGTGAGAGTCTCTTCTGAGTAGGTGCCCAGTGCGGTCACGGTGATGGTCATGCCGCTGCGCGAGGTGCGGGTGTCACCGCCAGCCAGACTCGTGTCGTAGCGCTCGCAGCAGAGGCGGATTCCAGCGTAGAGCTCGTCCAGCGCCTCCACAGAATAGCGGTTGCTCACCGCCACGCTCACCAGCACGCAGCGCGGTGTCCCGTTCATGGCGGCGATGTTGCTCAAGGCTATTGCCACTGCCTTGTAGCCCAGGTGCTTCAACGGGGTGTACATCATGTCGAAGTCCACTCCCTCCACCAAGGTTTGTGTTGTTGCCAGTGTGCCGTCGGTCACTACGCAGTCGTCGCCCTCGCAGCCAAGGCCGTCGGTGAGCCGCTCTATCAGCGCCAGCCTGCCCAGCTGGCTTATCTCGGTGCGTCCTTCTTGGTATTGCAGTTGTTCGTCCATTGTCGTTTCAGTTGCAGAAGTGGTTTATCAGAATGCCTGCCGCCACGGCGGCGTTGAGGCTCTCGGCTGTGCCGCCGAGGTTGGGTATCAGCACGCGGTGGGTAACGCTGCGCATCGCATCGGGCGAGATGCCGCGGCTCTCGTTGCCGATGAGCAGCACCGCGCGGCCTTCCGGGCGGGGGGCTGTGGCCAGCGGCTCGCCCTGCAGCGAGGCTCCGTACACCTCCATGCCGCAGCCAGCCAGCCATTCGGGCAGGTCTGCAGTGTCGACCCTGGTGCGGAACACGGCGCCCATCGAGGCCTGCACCACCTTTGGGCTCCAGCGGTCGGCGCAGCCTGGCGAGCACACCACGTGGCGCACCCCGAACCAGTCGGCAGTGCGCAGCAGGGTGCCCATGTTGCCGGGATCCTGCAGGCGGTCGAGCGCCAGCGTGAGCCTGCCTTCCTCAGCCATGCGGGGCTGCCTGCGCTCGGCCAGCAGCCACACCTGGTTGGGTGTGCGCATCGACGAGAGGCGCTCCAGCTCGGCCTCGGTCACCTCCAGCACCTCGCCCGCCTCTATGCTGTTGGAGGCCAGCCACGCCGGTGTGGCGCAGACGGTGCGCAGGGTGAAGCCCGACGCCGCTGCCTCGGCGGCCATCTTTGGCCCCTCGACAACAAAGACCGCCTCCTCGTCGCAGCGTTTCTGCAGGCGGTAGGCGGCCAGTTCTTTAAGCTTGCCTTTCGATATCAAAGCTCGATGTACATGTTGTGCTCCTGGGCCAGCCGGCGCAGGTTGATAATGGCGTAGCGCATACGCCCCAGGGCGGTGTTGATGCTCACCCCGGTGCGCGCGGCGATGTCCTTGAAGTCGCATTTGCCATAGTGGCGCAGTATCACCACGCGCCGCTGTTCGGGCGGCAGCATACGCACCAGCTTGCGAATGTTCTGGCTGGTCTGCTTGCGCATCATGATGTGTTCGGCGTTCTCGTCGGGCATTTTCAGGTTGTCGAGCACGTCGTTGTCCGGGCGGTTGGGCACCAGCGGCATCTTGCCCGCACGGCGGAAGTGGTCGACAATGAGGTTGTGCGCTATGCGCATCACCCAGTGCACAAACTTGTTCTCGTCCTTGTACTGGTTCGAGTTGATGGTGACGATGACCTTGTAGAACGTCTCCTGGAAGATGTCGTCGGCCGTCTCCTTGTCCTTCACCACCGAGAAGATGTAGCCGTACACCTTGGCCTTGTAGCGTTCAAGCAACACCTCAAAGCAGGCGGAATCGCCTTCGCGAAAACGCTCTATCAGCTCGTTGTCAGACATCAACTTCGTCTTTACATTTGTCGTCATTTCCTTGATTTTAAGGATTAAACCGATACCACTGCTTCGATAGTCGTGTGTTTTTGTTGCTACCCAATTCGGCTGCAAAGATACGCATTTTTTTCAATACGCGCCAAAAAGTTGCGGCCGGTCGTTTTTTTCGCCTCCGCCGGTGCCTAATCGTCGGCGTGCTTGCGGCTGCTGTCTATGGCCTCGCTCACGTTGATCACATAGTCGCCCAGCTTCTCGTAGAGCGCGTAGAGGCTGCTGTAGGCATTGCCTATCGAGTAGTCGTAGACGCCCAGCTTCAGCGCGTCGAGGTGTTGCGCGCGCAGGCGGTCGCGGTAGGCGTTGATCTCGTGCTCGGCGGCGTAGGCGTGGTCGAGGTCCACATGGTCGTAGTCGTGCAGGTTCTCGTCCATGATGTCGAGCGCGCGCTGCACCAGGTCGCTCATGTGCGCCAGGTTGGCGTTGAGCCCCGAGTCGAAGTGCACCGCGTCCTCGCGCTTGTTCTTGCGTGTCATGGCTATCTGGTAGATGGCGTCGCCTATGCTCTCCAGGTTGTCTATGATGCGCAGCATGGTGCTGATGCGCTCCGAGGCGTGCCGGCTCACGTCGCCGCTGCCCACCCGCGTCAGGAACTTGCTGATCTCCATCTCCATGCGGTCGGTGATGCCCTCGTACTTGGCTATGCGCTCCATCAGCGCGTCGAACTCCTCCTCGCTCTCGGCGGTGCGCAGGCCGGGCAGGAAGGTGTACATGCGCAGCACGCGCTTCGAGAACTCCTCTATCTCGCCCTTGGCGCTCTGCAGGTTGAGCTCGGCGGTGCTGAGCATGGTGGGCTCGATGTAGGTGAGGCGGAACTCCTCCTCGCCCTCCTCGCCGCCGGTTTCGGGCACCATCCACTCCACCACCTTCACAATCTGCGGTATGAAGAAAGCCAGTATCACCGTCGTGCCCACGTTGAAGAGTGTGTGGAAGATGGTGATGGCCAGCGGGTAGCGCTGCTGGTTGAGCGGGTCTGACAGGTCGTCGGTTATTCCGGCCAGGTGCATTATGCCGTTGCATATCGGGTTGAACAGGGCCAGACAGAACAGCACGCCCGCCACGTTGAACACCAGGTGGGCGCGGGCGGCGCGCTTGCCGGTGGTGCCGGTGGTCATGGCCACCACCTGCGCCGTCAGCGTAGTGCCCAGGTTCTGACCCATCACCAGCGCCAGCGCCATCGGGAACTCTATCCACCCCTGGCTGGCCATGAGCAGCACCACCGCCGTCATCGCCGCCGAGGTCTGCAGGATAATGGTGAGCACCGCGCCCACCACCACAAAGAGCAGCACCGACCAGTAGCCCCAGTGGCTCCAGGTGCTGATGGTGTGCACCACGTCGTCGCCGAGCGAGGGTATGGCGCCCTCGAGCAGCTCCATGCCCAGCAGCAGCAGGCAGAGTCCCATCACCGTCTGCCCCAGGTACTGCATCTTGCTCTTCTTCGAGAAGATGAAGAACAGGCTGGCCGCGCCCAGCAGCAGCGGCAGCGAGAAGTGCACCCCCTCGGCCGGCGCGCCGCCCAGCCCGAAGAGGGCTATGATCCAGGCCGTGATGGTGGTGCCGATGTTGGCGCCCATCACCACCGCCACCGCGCCGCCCAGCGTCAGCAGGCCGGCTCCGGCGAAGCCAACCACCATCACCGTGGTGGCCGTGCTGCTCTGTATGGCCGCCGTCACCGCCGCGCCCGCCAGTATGCCGCTCACGGGCTTGCCGGTGATGCGGCTCAGCACGTGGCGCATCTTGCTGCCGGCGAACTTCTGCAGGCCTTCGCTCATCAGCTTCATGGCGAAGAGGAACACGGCCAGGGCTCCGGCCAGATTGATGATTACCAGTATGATGTCGCTTGTGCTCATGGGTGAGGATTTCTGTCGTTTGTGGCTGCAAAGTTACGAAGAACATCGTTTGCCCGATGTTACGTTTTTGTTAAGTTTTCGTCGCCGAGGGCTCCTTGCCATGTGTTGCGCACTGTGGCGCAGCCTGTTGGGTGCGTGCAGAGGCGCTGCCAGGGCCGTCTGTTCTTCGATTGTTCTCCGATTGTTCTTCGATTGTTTTTCGAATATAAATCGAAGAACAATCGAAGAACAATCGGAGAACAATCGAAGAACAGACGGTGTTGATACGGACTTGGTGTCTTGATGGGTTGGTTTTCAGTGTGTTGTGAAATGGAGTTTGCCGCAAGTGGCTCATTGTCAACCGTTAGGGCTGCGGTTTGTGACGGCGGGCAATAAATCGGCGCGGTGCGCGTTGTCTGTGGCAAACGACAGCGATTATGAGCAACATACCTGACGGCAACGGCCTGTCACGCGGCGTCTCCGCGCCGCGGGTGAGTCCCATTTTCAACCGCACCGAGCTGCTGGTGGGCGGCGACGCCATGAGCCTGCTGGCGCAGACGAGGGTCATTGTGTTCGGCGTGGGCGGCGTGGGGTCGTGGTGCGCCGAGAGCCTGGTGCGCAGCGGCGTGGGTCGGCTGACGGTGGTTGACAGCGACCGTGTGTGCGTGACCAACGTGAACCGCCAGTCGATGGCCACCAGCCACACGGTGGGGCAGGTGAAGGTAGAGGCCTTGCGCGAGCGCCTGCTGCAGATAGCCCCCGGCGCCAGTGTGGAGGCGGTGCAGGAGATCTATTCCCCCTCGACGGCGCACCTCTTCCCCCTGCACGAGTACGACTTCGTGATTGACGCCATCGACAGCCTGGCCAACAAGATGGAGCTGATTATCCGCGCCACCGACCGCTCGCTGCCGGGCCGTCCGGTGCTGCTGAGCTCGATGGGGGCGGCCTTGAAAATGGATCCCACGCAGGTGAGGGTGGGCGAGTTCTGGCAGGTCGACGGCTGCCCGCTGGCCGCCGCCCTGCGCCGCCGCATGAGGCGTGCAAAGCGTTTTCCGGGGCGCAAGGTGCGCTGTGTGTGGAGCCCCGAGGTGCTGCCCAACCGCGGGCAGGCCCACTCGTGCGGCACGGCCAACTGCCTTTGCCCCAAGAACAAGGACGCCTCCGGTCGCGCCGACCTGGCCGACCATGAGTGGTGCACCTCGAAGGCGCAGATAAACGGCACCATGGCCCACATAACGGCCATCATGGGCTTCACGCTGGCGGGGCTGGTGGTGCAGGACGTGTGCAGGAAGGCTTGGTAAACAACAGTTGAAATGGCAAACGACAACAACGGCGCGTCGTCGCGCATGGGCATAGGCGGGCTGCTGCGGAGGCTGGCGCCTTACGTGCTGCCTTACAAGTGGCTGCTGGCGGCCACGCTGCTGCTCACGCTGGCGGGGTCGCTCATGGCGCAGGTGAACGCCGTGGTGCTCGACCGCGCGGTCGACAGCATCAACGCCCTGCTGCACCGCGAGGAGGGCGCCGCTGTGGCGGGTGCCGCCGCAGCACTGCTGGCGGTGGTGAGCGCGGTGCTGCTGGGCAAGGAGCTGCTCTCCGCCCTGGCCACCTTCGGACAGCGCTTCTTCGGCGAGAAGATACGCATCCGCGTGAGCCGCGACCTGTCGCTGCGCGTGGTCGACCGCATACTGCAGTTCCGCATGGCCTTCTTCAGCCAGGACGGCAACGAGCCGGGCAAGCTGCAGACGCGCATTGACCGTGGCATCATGAGCCTGAGCAACACGGTTAAGAACTTCTTCATCGACATCCTGCCCCTCTTCACCAGCGCTGTGCTGGCGCTGGCGCTGATGTATGCGGCCAATGTGTACGTGGGGCTGGTGGCCACGGCCATAATCCCCGTCTATTTCTGGATCACCGCCGTGCAGGGGCGACGCATGAAGGGCTGGCGCCACCGCGTGTTCGGCACCCACCAGCAGCTGAGCAACGGCATACTGAACATCATCGAGAGTATGGGTGTCATCAAGTCGTTCAACCGCGAGCAGGTTGAGGCCGCCAAGCAGGCTGCCCTGCAGGACAAGAGCACCGGGCTGCAGATGCAGACGCGCCGCATATCGTTCCTCTATGACGGGCTGAAGACCTTCGTTGAGCAGATTGGCACGGTGCTGATAATCATCCTGACGGCCTACCTGGTGCTCACCGGCTACCCGGGCATGACCATAGGCAAGATTATGTACCACGTGATGCTGTTCAGCAACGTCAGCGCGCCGATACGCCAGCTGCACCGCATATACGACGACCTCAACGACGCGCTGGTCTACGCCGAGGGCTTCTTCGGCCTGCTTGACGCCGACGGCGAGGTGGAGGAAAGCGGCGCGTGGAAGGGCGACGGGCGCGTGCGGGGGTGCTTCGAGATGAAGAACGTGGAGTTTACCTATCCAGGCGGCACCCATGCCCTGCGCGACATGAGCCTGGTCATAGAGCCAGGCCGCACCACGGCGCTGGTGGGCTTGAGCGGCGCTGGCAAAAGCACCATAGTGAACCTGCTCGACAAGTTCTACTCGCCCGACAGCGGCAGCATCACCCTCGACGGGGTGCCGCTGCAAGAGTGGGACACGCGCACGCTGCGCGACAATGTGGGACTGGTGCTGCAAAAGAACCACATCTTCAGCGGCACGGTGGAGGACAACATACGCTACGGCTGCCCCGACGCCACGCGCGAACAGGTGGAGGAGGCCGCGCGTAAGGCCTTCATCTACGACCAGGTGGCGGCTTTGCCCGACGGTTTCCAGACGAATGCCCTCCAGCTCAGTGGCGGCCAGCAGCAGCGGGTGGCCATTGCCCGCATGTTCCTCAAGGATCCGCCGGTTATTTTCCTCGACGAGCCCACGGCCAGCCTCGACGCCATCGCCACGGAGCAGATAAGGAACTCCATCGACGCCATCAAGCAAGGGCGCACGGTGGTGGTGATCAGCCACAACATAGGCCAGATAATCGATGCCGACACGCTCTACGTGCTCGACACCGGGCACTGCGTGCAGCACGGCTCGCCGCAGGAGGTATACCGCCAGGGCGGGCTCTACAAGGAAATCTTCGACGCGTCAACGCGAAGCATGAATGTTGACAAGATTGTGGCCAGCGTGGGTTGAGTCTACTGCCCCCACGAGTCGCGGTCGAGGCTGCGGTAGGTGATGGCCTCCTGCAGGTGGTAGGAGCGTATGGAGTCGCTGCCGTCGAGGTCGGCTATGGTGCGGCTCACGCGCAGTATGCGGTCGTAGGCGCGTGCCGAGAGGCCGAGGCGGTTCATGGCCTGCTCCATGATGCGGCTGCACTCGCCGTCGAGGCGGCAGTGCTCGCGGGTGAGGCGGCTGGTCATTTGTGCGTTGCAGTGCACACCGCGGGCTTCGGCCAGCCGGGCGGTCTGCATGGCGCGGGCTGCCATCACGCGCTCGCGGATTGAGGCGCTGCTTTCGGCCCTTGCGTTGTCGGAAAGCTCGCCAACCGACACGGGTGTGACCTCTATGTGCAGGTCGATGCGGTCCATCAGCGGTCCGCTGACCTTGCCCAGATAGCGCCTGACGGCACCTGCCGGGCAGGTGCATTCGATGGTGGGGTGGTTGTAGTAGCCGCAGGGGCAGGGGTTCATGGCGGCCACGAGCATGAAAGATGCGGGGTAGTCGATGGTCTGCCTGGCGCGGCTGATGGTGACGCGGTGTTCCTCGATGGGCTGGCGCAGCACTTCAAGCACGGTGCGCTTGAACTCCGGCAGTTCGTCGAGGAAGAGCACTCCGTTGTGGGCCAGGCTGATTTCGCCCGGTTTGGGGTTGGCACCACCGCCCACCAGGGCCACATCGCTGATGGTGTGGTGAGGCGCGCGGAACGGACGCACGGCGATGAGCGAGTCTTCGCGGCGCATGAGGCCGGCCACGGAGTGTATCTGAGTGGTCTCCAGGCTCTCGCCCAGCGTCAGCGGCGGCAGTATGCTGGGAATGCGCTTGGCGAGCATCGTCTTGCCGCTGCCCGGAGGCCCTATCATGATGGCGTTGTGGCCGCCTGCGGCGGCAATCTCGAGGGCGCGTTTCACCCCAGCCTGCCCCTTGACGTCGGCAAAGTCGTAGTCGTAGCGACCCAGCGAACTGGCGAACTCGGCGCGAGTGTCGACCACGGTGGGCTCTATTGGTTGTGTGCCGGCCAGGAAGTCGGCCACCTGGCGCAATGAATCGGCGCCGTAGACCTCCAGATTGTTCACTATTGCGGCCTCGCGGGCGTTGGCAGAGGGTATGATGATGCCCTTGCAGCCGCGTTTTCTCGCCTCTATGGCGATGGGCAGCACCCCTTTGACAGGGCGCAGCGAGCCGTCGAGCCCCAACTCGCCCATGATGATGTAGTCGGCCAGACTGTCGGCCGGAATGCTGCCTCCTGCGGCCAGCACGCCCACGGCAATGGGAAGGTCGTAGGCCGCGCCCTCCTTTTTGAGGTCGGCTGGCGCCAGATTGACGATGATGCGTTTGCCAGGGATGTGGAAGCCCGATTCACCGAAGGCCGACGAGATGCGCTGCGCGCTTTCCTTCACTGCAGAGTCGGGCAGGCCGACCATGTTGAAGCCGAGGCCGTTGGTGATGTTCACCTCGATGGTCACCGTCAGTGCGTCGACTCCGATGATGGCGCTGCCGTAGGTCTTAACGAGCATTGGTCAAGGTTAGAGGGTGTCTTTGAGCGCGGCCAGGAAGCGGCGCACCTCGACAAGGTTGTTTGCGATGGTCTGTTTGGGGTCGTCGAGTTTGCGTGTGCGCAGTTGCTCGCGCGCACCCTCGAGTGTGTATCCGCATGTGCGCGTCAGATAACATATCCGGCGCACAAGGTCGAGGTCGGCTTCGGTGTAGTAGCGAACACCTCGCTTGTTTTTCACCGGGCGCAGGCTGTCGAACTCCTTCTCCCAAAATCGCAGCACTGACTGGGGCTCGCCCACGGCCTCGGCCACCTCGCCAATGGTGTAGTACAGTTTTTTATCCATTGTGGGGTCAGCGAATGGTGTTGAAGAGCAGCATGGTGGAGGAGCGCAGTGGTTTGCCGGGACTTACAATGCCTGTGCTTTCGGGCCAGTTGCGGTTTGGTGAGTCGGGGTACTGCTGCGTCTCGAGGCACACCGCGCTACGTCGTCCATAGGCGCTGCCGCCCTTGCCCCGTACACCGTCGAGGAAGTTGCCAGTGTAGAGCTGAACTCCAGGGGCGGTTGTGCGCACCTCCATGACAATGCCGCTGGACGGACAGGCCAGTGTGGCGCAGGCATGGTCAAGCCCTGGATTGCGTAGTACAAAGTTATGGTCGTAGCCATGCCCAATCACCAGTTGCGGATGACCGGCTTCGATGTCGCGCCCGATGGGTTTTATGGAGCGGAAGTCGAACGGTGTGCCGTCGACAGGAGCATGGCTGGCCAATGGTATGGCTGTGCTGTCGGTTGGTGTGAAGAGGTCGCTGTCAATGTGCAGCAGGTGGCCTCCGATATTGGACGACAGGTCGCCACTGAGATTGAAGTAACTGTGGTTGGTCATGTTGACTGCGGTGGGTCTGTCGCTGGTGGCCAAAAAGTCGATGCGCAATGTGGCCGGACTTTCAAGCGTGTAGACCACGCTGGCCTGTACCTCGCCAGGGAATCCCTGGTCGCCGTCGGGACTGGTCAATACCAGCCTGATGCATGTGTCGGAAGCCTGTTCTACGCGCCACAGTGCATACTGCCATCCGAGCGGGCCGCCATGCAGGCAGTTGGGGCCGTTGTTCTGCGGCAACTGGAATGTGTGACCGTCAATGGTGAGCCTGCCGCCTGCAATGCGGTTGGCGTAGCGGCCTATTACCGCCCCGAAGTCGCTGGCGTGGTTTGCTGGCATGTAGTCCTCGGCCTGGTCAAAACCTTGAACCACATCGGTGCCGCCAATGCAGAGCTTCATGATGCGGCAGCCCAGATTGGTGACAGTGGCCTCAAGCTGGCCGAGTCGCATAGTGTGGATTATGATGCTGTCCATGCGATTAGCGTTGGTGCGGGAATTCTGGGTGTTCTTTGAGGAATGCTTGATATTCAGCCGCCATGGGCTGGTACATCTCGGCCGGGCTGTACACGCTGTAGCAGGGGTGGTATTGCCTCACTGCCACCACACCGGCCGACGGCGAGTAGTATATTCGCGGGCTGACTTCCTGAAGGTCGTTGTACACGTGCTTGCGCAGGAATGTGACCAGCACACCCTGACCGCCCAGACAGAGTATGATGTCGGCTTCGTACATGGCTATTTGACCGGCAAGCAGGTCGGCATAGTTCTCCATGTATTTCTGCAACACTGTGTTGCTGGCCGCGTGTGTGCCAGGCTGTTTTTTGCAGTTGACACGAGCCAGCGGGGCATTCTCGTAAAAGCCTTGCAGCTTGGTTTCGCTGCCCAGCCTTGAGAATGGCGTCACCTTGCGGTCGGGTGTATTCATCAGCCCATACACCCACCGCTCGAGGTTGGGGAAAAAGCGATAGGCCGTGCGGCAAGTAAGTCTGGGCGATGGCACTCGACCGCTCTCAGCTCGTATGTCCCAGCCGTCCTCGTCGTAGAGTTCTTTGCTCAGCACCAGCAGTCGCATACTGGCATCATCCCACAGGCTCTCTTCGTTGGCTGGCCGATGCACTTGCTGGTAGCCGTCGAACCACAGCTCGCCACGATAGAGCAGCCCGTCTTTGGTAATGTCCTCGCTTTCGCGCAGCTTGCGGGCTCGCTGCGACCAGCGCTCGAATAACTCCTCTTCTCGCTTGTGGTAATCCATAGGGCAGTGTCGGTTTTTGGTTACATGAAAACACCGCTGCAAATTTACGCAAAAATATCCATTTGTGGCCGATGGACTGCAAAAAATATTTGCCGTGCAACAGTTAGTCCGACCCTATGGCGCTGTGCTGACGGTGATTGCCGGGTGCGATTGGATGATTGTGCCAGTGCCACATGCCGTCGGAGCGGCGCGACAAGGCTTGGGGTGTGGATAAAAAAATGCAGCCATGTTGCGGAAAATGTGTAATTTTGTGCCTCATTTTGCACGTGAAAGACATGAGTGAATTACTTGAGCAACTGAATGAACCTCAACGCGAGGCGGCGGCCTGCACCGAAGGGCCTGTGATGATTATTGCCGGAGCCGGCAGCGGAAAGACCCGCACACTGACCTACCGCATAGCGCACTTGATTGAGAAAGGTGTAGACCCCTTCAGTATTTTGGCACTGACCTTCACCAACAAGGCTGCCGGCGAAATGAAGGAGCGTATAGTCAAGCTGGTAGGCCCGGAGGCAAAGAACATCTGGATGGGCACTTTCCACTCGGTTTTTGCCCGCCTGCTGCGTGGCGACGGCTCGAAGTTGGGATATACCAGTTCTTTCACTATCTACGACTCCGATGACAGTAAAAATGCCATAAAAACGATAGTCAAGGGGCTCAACCTCGACCCGAAGGTATACAAGCCCTCCTATGTGGCCAGTCGCATCTCCATGGCTAAAAGCAATCTCCTCTCGCCTCAGGACTATCAGGAGAATATTGAGATACAGCAAACCGATCAGGACGCCAAGCGGCCTGCCATAGGCCAGATATACCAAGCCTACGACCAACGGCTGCACAACAGCAATGCCATGGATTTCGACGACCTGCTGTTCAACATGAACATTCTTTTGCGCGACTTCCCCGATGTCTTGCTGAAGTACCAGCAAAGGTTCAAGTACATCATGGTCGACGAGTATCAGGACACCAACTTTGCCCAGTACCTTATTGTAAAAAAACTGGCCGCACGCCATCAGAATATATGCGTTGTGGGCGACGACGCGCAGAGCATCTATGCTTTCCGTGGCGCAAACATCCAGAATATTTTCAATTTCCGCCGCGATTACCCGCAGATGAAGCTTTTCAAGTTAGAGCAAAACTACCGCTCCACAAAGTGCATTGTGCAGGCAGCCAACAGTATCATCGGACACAACCACGACCAAATCCAGAAAGAGCTTTGGAGCGACAACGCCGATGGTGGCAAGTTGCGCCTGATGCGCTGCGCCGATGAGCGCGACGAGGGGTCGCGTGTGGCAGACAGCATACAGCACACACGTCTGGGTGATGACGCCGACTACCGTGACTTCGCCATTCTCTACCGCCAGAACTCGCTTTCGCGCGCTGTTGAGGATGCGTTGCGGCGTATGAACATACCATACCGCATCTATCAGGGCATCTCGTTCTATGGACGCAAGGAGGTCAAGGATGCACTCTCATACATGCGCCTGGCCGTAAACCCGCACGATGATGAGAGTCTTGTGCGTGTCATTAACTTTCCGGCGCGTGGCATTGGTCAGACCACCATGGACAAGGTGCGAGTGGCTGCGGCCGACAACGACGTGAGCGTATGGACAGTGCTCGAGAATATTGCCGATTTCGGACTTGGCCTTTCTTCAGGAACGGTGCAGAAAATAACCGAATTTGTATACCTCATCAAACGTTTCGCCTCGCAGGTGCCGACGGTCGATGCCTTTACGCTCGCAAAACAAATCGTGTATAGCAGTGGAATAATGAAGGCTCTTCGCGAAGACGACGAGCCTGAAAGCGCCGAGCGGATGGAGAACATAGAGGAGTTGCTGGGCGGTGTACAGGAATTTTGTGAGGGCGTCGACAACCTTGAGGAACTGACAGATGATCAGCAGAAACCGCTCCGTACACTCGACGAGTTCCTTCAACAGGTGCTACTGTATACCAGCGAGGACAAAGATAAGGACAAGGACGCTGACAAGGTGAGCCTTATGACCATTCATGCCGCCAAGGGGTTGGAGTTTCCTTACGTCTATGTGGTTGGCATGGAGGAACAGGTATTCCCCTCGTTCATGGCCGCGACGCGTGCCGACCTGGAGGAGGAGCGCCGTCTGTTCTACGTGGCAGTGACCCGCGCTGAAAAACAGGTGACCCTCACCTACGCCCAAACTCGCTTCAACAACGGCCAGCGCACTAGTGGAGAAATGAGCCGCTTTGTGGAGGAAATAGATGAACGCTACATTGAGATGCCACGCCAGCGCGACTTTCCGGAGGTTGGCACCCTGCCGCGGGCCTTCTTCAACGCTGGCCGTCAGCAACCCTCATCCATGCAGCCACGCCAGACAGCCGCGCCTCAAGGCCCCACGGCAGCCAACACCCCAGCCGAAATCAATAGTATCATGCCGGGCATGAAGGTCAGCCATGCCAAGTTTGGTATGGGCAAGGTTCTTACTGTCGAGGGAAATGGCGACTCGCGTAAGGCCAATGTATTCTTTGAGACGGCTGGCAACAAGCAGCTCCTTTTGAAGTTTGCCAAGCTCACGATAGTTTCCACGTGAATGACTTGCTGCCATGTGCGTTTACTGCAACGGGGCAATGCCAATCGTATCGTCAGTCATGCAGTAGGGAAGTAAACTCCAGAAAACGTGTATAGAAAATGAGACTGGTAATTCAACGAGTACGTGAGGCTGCGGTTAGCATCGATGGCAGCGAGCACTGCCGCATAGGTCGTGGATTGGTGGTGCTGGTAGGTATTTGCGACGAAGACACGGATCAGGACATCGACTACCTGTGCCGCAAGGTGGTTCAGATGCGCCTTTTCAACGATGTCGACGGGATGATGAATCTGCCTTTGACTGCCGTGGAAGGTGCTGGACTGCTGGTGGTGAGTCAGTTCACATTAATGGCTTCCACACGCAGAGGCAACCGCCCCAGTTATTTACGCGCCTCGAAGCCCGACCATGCCCGACCGGTTTATGAGGCTTTTGTAGACGGCCTGCAGCGGTTGTCTGGGATAGATGTGAGCACCGGGGTGTTTGGTGCCGACATGCAGGTGACATTGGTGAATGACGGCCCGGTGACCATCGTTATGGACAGTCACCTGCGTGACGACTTCTAACCTGCCATTAGATCCCAATGATATTGCCTTGACTCCGTTTTAACGCCGTCTGTGCTTTGAATTGATACATAAGAACGGTCATAGAACAGGAATTGTTGATGTTTCTCTGTTATCGGCTGGTTGCGGTAATCCAGCGGGGGTTGTCCCGGAAGTCGGTGTGGAGCTCGGGGTGCAGGCCTGCCTTTGCCAGAAGGGAGGCTGTGGCCTGAGCCTGGTTCTCGTTGACCTCGACGGCAAGAAGCCCGTCTGGTGACAGCGCGATTGATGCCTGTCTGGCTATAGCCTGGTAGAAGAGCAATGGGTCGTTGTCTGGCACAAACAAGGCTTCATGCGGCTCGTAGTCGAGCACGTTGCGCCGCATGGCCGCCTGTTCTTTGCGGAGCACATAGGGCGGATTGGCCACGATTAGGTCAAATGCACCCATAGGCAGGCGCAGGCTGTCGTCGAGCAGGTCGGCATGCATGAATTCCACACTGGCCTGGTTTGCCTCGGCGTTGCGGCGTGCCACGGCAAGGGCTGCTGTCGAGATGTCGAGGGCGGTCACCTCTGCGTCAGGCCAGGCGCGTTTGAGGGCTATGGCTATGCATCCGCTGCCGGTGCATAGGTCAAGCACGCGTGTGGGGTGGGGGGTGGCTGTGGCCAGGCTCTGCACCATCTGTGCCGTTTCGGGGCGAGGCGTGAGCACGTCGGGGCTCACCTCGATATGGCAGCCGCAGAAGTCGGTGTGTCCCACTATGTGTTGCACTGGCCGCCAGCGCAACAGATCCTCGAGTGCCCAGTGCAGGCGCAACAGGTCGCTTTGGTCGATGGTGTCTTGGCGTGAGGCGAGCAGTCGTGTGCGGCTCCATCCCAGCAGGCCTTCGAACAGCAGTTCGGCCATGGCTGTGACCTCGTGCGGGCCGTAGAGCGGGTCGAGCTCGGTGTGGTAGAGCGACAAAATATCGGCCACTCGGTTGCTGCGGAAGCGTAGGTTGCGGGTGTTCACAGGCATACTATTTTCGTCCGAAGTCGGCGGGTATTTCTCCCCAGTTTTCGGTGTCCCACTTGCGCACCTCGGTGGTGTATCTATTCTGCCGCAGCCAGTTCTCGGCGCGGTGCACGTAGTCCCACAGTTCGGCGGTGCGGCTGTCGAGAGGCAGCTTGCTTTTGCACGTCTTTTGCCTCACCCACAGCATGGCGTTGGCCGAGTCGCTGTAGATAATCTGGTTTAGGCCGTGTTTTTTCATGTAGCTCAGCCCATGTACGATGGCAAGGAACTCGCCGATGTTGTTGGTGCCGCGCTCGGCGCGGTAGTGGAACACGCGTGTGCGGGTTGCGACGTAGACGCCTTGGTATTCCATGACGCCGGGGTTGCCGCTGCAGGCCGCGTCGACTGCCAGTGCGTCGAGCAGTGGCGGGTTGTTGATGCCGGGGCGAATGGCAGTGAGTCCGTTGTCGTCGACGTAGAGGGCGCTCTGCGCGGGCCGCTGGCGGGGCGCCTCGCTGTGCGGCCTTTGTGTGGCGAAGGCGCTGTAGGGCAGCCGCAGAGCCTGCTCGGCTTCGGCCAGGCTGTCGAATGCCTTGTACTGTGCGCCTTGCACACCCTGCACCTGGCGCCGGCACTCGTCCCAGTCGGAGTAGACTCCAGGCCTCAGGCCTTGCCACACCGCGTAGAAGCGTTGTTTTTTCTTTGCCATGGTTTTACTTTGGTTCGTAGGTTTGGAAAACAACCAGCTCGCCGCCCTCTACGGTGAAGCTCCCGCCCAGCGCGCTGTTGAGTGTGGCCTGCCACCAGCGCGTGGCACGCAGCCCCTCGGCGGGCCATTGCAGGCCGTCGAGGGTAATTGGCACGTCGGGCGTGAGTGAGAAGATGCTCACCTGTTGCCGTGGGAACGATGGGTATTCGCGCTGTCCGCGGCAGAAGGTCAGGCGGCCGTGGTCGGTGAGCATCTCCACTTGCAGCCATGGCAACTCGTCGGCGAAGGTCGCCAGGTAGCTTATGTTGCCCAGCGTGTGGTCCTCGCGCCGGCCAGTGGCACCCACGATGGTCAGCCTGTTGCCTCGAAGGGGCAGGTTGGTGGCAGTCCAGTGTACGGCCTTGTGCAGGTCGTTGTAGTCCTGCTCGCCGATCTGCAGCCATCGGTCTCCGAGGGCAGCCTTTTCTGCTGGCGGCAGCGAGTCGCCGTCGCCCACCACCATGGCTGTGTCTGCTTGGTGTGGGGCTGCCGTCTTGAGGTCGAGATAGGCGCTGTCACAGCACACCACGGCACTGGCCTCGCGCAGTGCGCGCAATGGCACGGGGTGGGTGGGGCGGTCGCCTGCGGCCATGACCACCACGTCTATGCCGCTACTCTCCAACACTAAGCCTCCTCCATCTAATGATACCCAGCACACAGAACACCTCGAACACCACGTAGAGCGCCGCCGAGGCGTAGAGCGGCTGGGGCTCGGCCATGAGGAACATGGCGATGAGTATCGGCTCGACCAGCAGCCAGCATATCCACTCTTGCCACCATTTCTGCGAGAGCATCCACATGCCCACAATGGAGAGGGCCGACGAGAAGCCGTCGAGCAGCGGCTGGCTGCTTTCTCCAAGCATGTCAAGACTCCATGAGAGCAACGCTCCGAGGGCGGCCACTGCGGCCACTATTGGCAGCCACAGCCGCCGCGGGCACGAGCCTATGGGGCGCTCGCCTCCGCTTTTGCTTTGCACCACGCCGCGCCACACAAGTATGCCGTAGACCGACATGGCGAAGTTGTAGACGCAGATGGCGAAGTTGGCGAAGTAGTGCGACTGGAGGTAGAGCACCGCGTAGAAGGCCGACATCAGCAGGCTAAGCGGCCAAAACCATCGGTCTGCCCTATATTCGCTTACGATATAGGCCAGACCGATGATTGCTCCGATGAGGTCGAGGGTGCTCATGCTGCGCGATTAGAATCGATAGACCAGCCGCCCCATCACGTTGATGCCAGGCTGCTGTAGCCAAGCGCGATCGTGGTAGTAGATGTTCGAAGCGCCGCTCCAATCGTCGACCCAATCGCCCACCCAGGCATTGAGCCTGTACTTGTGGTTGAGCACGTTGTTCACCAGCAGTTGCGCCTCTACCTCTCGGGTGCCGCCCAGCTGCCAGGTGTAGCTGGCTTTGATGTTTAGCAGGAAGTATGGGTCGATGGCGTAGACCTCGCGGCCGGTGTTGTCGGCATACTGCTTGCCTACATATTTGCCAATCAGTTGCAGCTTGGCTCCGCGGAAGGGTGTGATTGTGGCGATGGCGGCTCCGATGACCGAGGGCGACAGCGAGAGGTCGGTCGTGGCCGTGATGGTGTCGAGCTCTGTGTCGCCATCGGCAAAGTCGGTGTAGGTGTAGTCTACGGCCTTGTTGCGGCTGAGGGTGAGGTTGGCGTCGAGGCGCAGCCAGCTGAGCGGCTGGTATCCACCCTGCAACTCAATGCCCAAGCGGTAGCTCTGCTCCACATTCTCCATCAGCGAGTAGCCACTGCTGCTGACGCTGCCGTTGGGCGTGAGCTGGTCTTTGTAGAGCATAGCGTAGATGTTGGCGCTGGCGTTCCAGCGTTCGTGGGCGGTCTGATAGCCCAGCTCGAGGTCGAGCATCTGCTCGGGGCGTATGGTGTCGTTGCGGCCGATGGCATCCTTGATGTCGCTACGGCGCGGTTCGCGATTGGTCAAGCCCGCCACGAAGTATGTGCGGCGGTCGCCATCGATGCGGTAGTTGATGCCCGCCTTGGGGTTGAAGAAGGTGTAGTTCTCCTCGAAGTTCATGTCGAAGAGGTCGTCGGCATAGCCATACACCTTGTAGTTCACCGTGCGCAGTTGCAGGTCGGCATAGGCGTTGAGGTCGCCGCTGAAGTCGTAGTTGGCTTTAGCGTAGAGGGTGTTGTCCTTTTTGTCGCCGAAGTTGCGGTACCACTCGTACCCATCGCCCAAGCTCAACGCCGTGTCGCGACACCAGATGACGTTGCCAAAGTGCGCCCCGTCGTAGTAGAGGAAGTTGTCGCCGAAAGAGATGCCCCAATGGCCACCGTCGTAGCGCGCCGAGAGGTTGGCCGTGAAGGCGTCGTTGTCCATCTGCTTGCGGGTGACGAAGTCGCTCCTCCCGCTTCGGTTGATGTCGTATTTGGAGAACTTCTTGTCGGCCTTATACTGCTCGTAGTATCCGTCGCCATGCGTAAAGTCCAAGGCCATATTGAGGCTCCAACGGTCGGTCAGCAAGTGCGAGATGTAGAGCTGATAGTGGCGTTGCCAGTAGTTGTCTGTCTCGTTGGGGTAGTAGAGCGTCTGCCCATCCATCTCGTACATACCCGAGGGGTTGTAGGTGGGGTCGGCCTTGAGAGTGGCAGAATCGGCGCCGTCCCAGGTTATGCCCGTGGTCTGGCTGCCCATGATGGTGAGCAGCTTGATGAGGGTGCGCTCGCCATACCAGCTGATGCTGCCGAAGAAGCTCTGCTGGTCGGTGCCCGCGCTGCGGATGTAACCGTCGGAGGTGAGCCCACTGTAGGAGAGGTCGATGCTGAGGCCGCTCTTCATGATGCCCGTACCCGCGGTGAAGCTATATTGGCGCGTGTTCCAACTGCCGAGCCCGATGTCGGCCATGCCGTAGGGCGAGCTCTGTGCGTTGAGGGTCTGCATGTTGATTGCCGCTCCGAAGGCAGGGCTGCCGCCGTTGCTGGCGCCCACGCCACGCTGTATCTGCATACTCTGCGCCATGCCGCCGAGGTTCGGGATGTTGTACCAGAACACCTCCTGGCTTTCCGGGTCGTTGAGGGTGATGCCGTTGATGTTGACGTTGATGCGCGAGCCGTCCACACCGCGTATGCGGATGGTCGACGACCCCACGCCGCCGTTCTCGCCTGCGGCCACCACCGAGGGCTGGGTCTCGAGCATGAACGGCAGGCTCACGCTCGTGCGGGCGTCGTCAAGCTCGTCGCGGCTCACGGTGTTGGTGGTGAGCGGCGCGGTGTTGCTCACGCGCGCGTCCTGTATCATCACCTCGTCAAGGTGGCGCACCGTGTCCTGTGCTTTCAGCGCGGAGGGCGCAAACATGATTGCTGATGCGGCCAGGCAGGCTATCAGCTGCCGGCTGCCGTTGCGGGTGGCCATGAAAAAGTGATAGCGGCCACGGCTATTGTTGTGTTTTACCATATCCATTTTCCTTTCGCGGGCATTGTCCCGAGCAAGTTTTGAGGGTCTAATCTCAGCTGTGTTATGCCGCACTGCTTTGTTCTTGAGCAACATAAACGCACCCCTGTGTGGACCGTTCACGGCACAAAGATACACATTTTCCGCAATATTGCCCCTATGGGCACAAAAAAAGCCGCGCAGTGCCTCAGTGGCGGTGCGCGGCCTTTCCGGTGCGGAGGCCGTCAGCACTTGTAGCGGTATTCCAGCCGCGACAGCTCCTCGTTGGCCTTCACAATCTTCTGCTTCAGCCCCTCCTTGTAGGCGGCCAGCTTCGCGGCCAGCCCCTCGTCGGCCAGTGCCAGTATCTGCATGGCCAGTATGGCCGCGTTCTGCGCGCCGCCTATGGCCACCGTGGCCACGGGTATTCCCGGAGGCATCTGCATGATGGCGAATGTGGCGTCGAGCCCTTCGAGCGACGAGCCTTTGATGGGCACGCCAATCACGGGCAGCGTGGTCTCGGCGGCAATCACGCCCGGCAGCGCCGCCGCCATGCCCGCGCCGGCTATTATCACCCTCACGCCGCGCCCCTGCGCGCCACGGGCGAAGGCTCCCACCTCCTGCGGGGTGCGGTGGGCCGAGAGGGCGTTCACCTCGAAAGGTATCTCCATCTGTTCCAAAAACTGGCAGGCTTTCTCCATGACCGGCAGGTCGCTGGTGCTGCCCATGATGATGCTGACTAACGGTGTCATTGTTATAGTGTGGTTTGCTTGTTGTCGGGTTGCGTTCATTCCACTGTGACGCTCTTGGCGAGGTTGCGCGGCTGGTCCACATTGCGCCCTTTGGCCGTGGCCACGTAGTAGGCCAGCAGCTGCAGCGGTATGGCCGCCAGCAGCGGCACGAAGCAGTCGCGCGTGTCGGGTATGACGAAAGTGTGGTCGCTCATGCCCGCCACCGTGGTGTCGCCTTCGGTGACGACGCTTATTATCTTGCCCTTGCGGCTCTTTATCTCCTGTATGTTCGACACCACCTTGTCGTACATGCCGCGGCGCGGGGCGATGAATACCACCGGCATCTCCTCGTCGACCAGCGCTATCGGGCCGTGCTTCATCTCGGCGGCGGGGTAGCCCTCGGCGTGTATGTAGCTGATCTCTTTCAACTTCAGGGCGCCCTCCAGCGCCACCGGGTAGTTGTAGCCGCGCCCCAGGAAGATGAAGTTGCGGCAGTAGGTGAACATCTGGGCAAACTTGTCGATGTCCTTGTTGTTCTCCAGCGTCCACTGCATCTTGTCGGGTATCTGGTACAGCTCGTCGACCAGCATGTGGAACATCTCGTCGCTCAGCGTGTGCTTCTCCTTGGCGATGGCCAGACCGAGCAGGCACAGCGTGATCACCTGGCCGGTGAAGGCCTTGGTCGAGGCCACGCCTATCTCCGGCCCCACGTGCAGGTAGGTGCCGCTGTGGGTGGCCCGGGCTATGCTGCTGCCTATCACGTTGCAGATGCCGTAGAGGAAAGCCCCCTTGCGCTCGGCCAGCTGTATGGCGGCCAGTGTGTCGGCCGTCTCGCCGCTCTGGCTCACGGCCACGACCACATCGTCGGGGTAAATCACCGGGTTGCGGTAGCGGAACTCCGAGGCATACTCCACCTCGACCGGTACCTGCGCGGCCTCCTCTATGAAGTATTTGCCTATCAGGGCCGAGTGCCACGACGTGCCGCAGGCGCAGATGATGATGCGGCGTGCCTTCACGAACTTGTCCTTGTGGTCGATGATGCCGCTCAGCACCACGTCCTTCGAGGCAGGGTGCAGGCGCCCCTTGATGCAGGTGCGCAGGGCGGCGGGCTGCTCCCATATCTCCTTCAGCATGAAGTGCGGGTAGCCGCCCTTCTCCAGCTCGTCGAGGCTCATCTGCAGCGTGATCATCTCGGGCGTCTGGTGCACGTCGTCCATGTTGACGATGTCCAGCTGGCCGCTGCGGTCCATGCAGGCTATCTCCTCATCCTTGAGGTAGACCACCTGGTTGGTGTACTCCACTATCGGGGTGGCGTCGCTGCCCAGGAAGAACTCCTTGTTGCCGCGCGCGTCGGTGCCGACGCCGATGACCAGCGGCGACCCCTTGCGGGCGCACACCAGCCGGTCCGGATGGCTTCGCTCCAGCAGCGCAATGGCGTAGGCACCCACCACGCTCTTCAGCGCGCGCTGCACGGCGGTGAAAAGGTCGCAGCGGCTGGTGGCCTGCGTGTAGTCAATCAGCTGCACCAGTACCTCGGTGTCCGTGTCGGAGCAGAAACTGTAGCCCTTCCCCTCGAGCATGGCGCGCAACGTCTTGTAGTTCTCTATGATGCCATTGTGTACCAGCGACAGGTTGCCGCTCTGCGACAGGTGCGGGTGGGCGTTCACGGTGTTGGGCTCGCCGTGGGTGGCCCAGCGTGTGTGGGCTATGCCTATGGTGCCCGTGGTGTCGGCCTCGCGGCATTTCTCCTCGAGCGCGTCAACCTTGCCCGTGGCCTTGTAGACATTCAGATTCCCGGCCTGGTTGATGAGGCTCACGCCCGCCGAGTCGTAGCCCCGGTATTCCAGCCGGTGCAGCCCCCTGACGAGGATGGGGTAGGCGTCCTGCCCGCCCATGTATCCAACTATTCCGCACATGTTTCGCTCTTTTTAAGTGATTTTGCAGTTTCATCGCGGAGCCTTCCGGCCTTGCCGCGCACCCCTCGCCTCCGCTGGCGAAAGATTTTGCAAAGATACAAACAACCCGCCACTCTGCCAAATTTTTTTTCATCAAGGCCATGCCCCTGCGCGCCGGCACGGCACCTGTTGTCTGTTGTTAGGGGATTGGTAAATAGTGTGTTATGAGGGGTGTGTTTTGTATTGTGTTGAAAATCAAACCAAAGGCATGTTGGCTCCATATCAACACCGTCTGTTCTTCGATTGTTCTCCGATTGTTCTTCGATTGTTCTTCGATTTTGTATCGGAGAACAATCGAAGAACAATCGGAGAACAGACGGCCTTGACACGTCCCCTGGGTGAAGTCGGTGCGTGCAAGTGGCTGGTTTGCTGTGATTATCTGCCTGCGGCGTGCGCCGGTTAGGGACAAAGGGGGCGACTTTTGGCGGAATTTGCGGCTTTCCGTGGCGGAAGGTTGGCAGTTTTGCGTCGGCCTGCGCTGGTGGAGTTGATAAAAAGTTGTTTTGAATGATGCTGAAAATCAGTGTTGTATTGTTGGGTTTTGAAAAATGATGCAATTTTTTTTTGCCGGAATGGAAAAAGTGCGTACCTTTGCACCCGATTTCGAAAGAGAAAATCGACAAGCTGGTCCGGTAGTTCAGTTTGGTTAGAATACATGCCTGTCACGCATGGGGTCGCGAGTTCGAGTCTCGTCCGGACCGCCAAACGAAAGGAAGAAAGTTCTCTTGCAAGAGGGCTTTTTTCGTGTAAAGAGGGTTGATGCGAGTGAGCGATGAAGACCCGAAAGGGGGGTGCTTGGTTTTGACAGCAAGGGAATGGGTTTGCAAGCATGCAGGCTGACGTGCCAGAAGCCTTAAAAACAGGTGCAGAACAATAATTGGCGAAAACAACTACGCTCTCGCTGCCTAACCGAAGAACAGTAAGTTCGGCTTAATTCCCGCGCCAGGCGCGGGAACGGGACATCTCCCAGCCGCCCCGACCGTCGGCTGCTGACAAGGAGGTGCAGGAAAAGACGGGATAGCCTGTCCGACGCCTCTAACGGCAGGTGAAGCAACAGAGGCTAAGGGCTGCCTTGGGCGCCGGTGTCCGGAGCCGCCCCTACAACCAAACGCCGGATAAGCATGTAGAAAACACACTTGTTACTTGTTTGGACGGCGGTTCGACTCCGCCCACCTCCACTAGATTTTGCCTTGTTTTTCAGATGAAAGCCGTCGCAGGGCGGTTTTTTTGTGCCATCTTGTGCGTGCAGCCCAGTGTGGCCGATGTGTGCCACGACATGCCATCATGCGCCACAACGCGCCACGACGCAACGATTTATGCCTTTTGCCCAGAACGGCCTTATATTCACCACTGTCGTCGCGACCGACAAGGGCAAACAAAACAAACCGTTCAACAAAACAAAAGAAAGGACAAGAACAATGAGCAAGAATTTCAAAGGCTACATGGGCGACCAGATTGGTAAGCTTGGCACCGCTGTGGGGCGCCGCTGGAAGGGCAAGATGGTCTACTCGGCCTACCAGGGACGTGTGCGCAACCCCAGGACTGAAAGCCAACGGCTGGTGCGTGCAAGGCTGGCGCTGCTGTCGCAGACCGGCTCGCAGCTGATGCCAGTGATCGGCGTGAGCCTGGCGGCCTGGGCACGCCAGAGGCAGACCACCGAGCTGTGCGGGTTCGTCAAACTGAACTACAGCGGGGTGGCGGGCAGCACCGCCGACAGTGTGGAACTGAACACGGAGGGGATTGTGCTGAGCCGTGGCGGACTGCGCGGCGTGGACTTCGGCACCCCCGTCTTCGACACGCCGGGCACGGTGCAGGTGAGCGTGGCCGACAGCTGGCTGGGTGTTTACGGCACAAGTGCAAGCGACACCGTGATGCTGGCCGCCTACTGCCCCGACGCCGGTACGAGCACCTTGAGCGACGGCACCGCGCGGCGCGGCGACAGCTCGGTGAGCCTGGCGGTGCCCTCCGGCTGGCAAGGCCAGAAGGTGCATGTGTGGGGCTTCGTGACCGGCGCAAGCGGCAAGGTGTCGAACAGCGTGTATGTCGGAGCCGGCAATGTGGAGTGAGAAACGGCAAGGACAGTGGCGCTATGAAAGACAATGGCAACGTCAGCCGTGACACCTGGGCGAAGATAATACAGGTGGCCATCAGTATTCTGACCATAATCAGCGGCATGTTCCTGGAGTCGTGCACCAAGTTGCTCACCTCCGTCTGGAGCTGACCGGACAGGGCTCTTTCCCCGCAAGGGGAAGGAGCCTTTTTGCACACGTGCGGTGCCTGCCAATGGCAAAATGTTTGGCCGCGAATGAGAAAAAAGAGTTATATTTGCAAACCCGATTAGATAATTTCAAACACAACAACAAACACTGTATCAATATGGTTACAAAACTCGAAGAGCTCCTTGAGCTGGTCAAATCCAAGGGTAAGAAGCGCCTGGTCGCCGCCTATGCCAACGACAGCCACACCATCGGCGCTGTGAGCGCGGCTGTGGACCGCGGCATTGTGGACGCCACGCTGGTGGGCGACATCGAGACAATAAAGCGCGTCTGCGCCGAAGAGGGCATCGACGTGGCGAAGTTCGACCTGGTGCAGGAGGCTGTGGACACCAAGGCCGGCGCGCTGGCAGTGACGCTCATCAACGAGGGCAAGGGCGACTTCCTTATGAAGGGACTGCTCTCGACCGACAAGTATATGCGCGCCATCCTCAACAAGGAACGCGGCCTTATGCCCGCCACCAAGAGCCCCACGCTGACCCACATGGCTGTGATGCAGGTGCCCGCCTACCACAAGCTGCTCGTGTGTTCGGACATGGCCATCATTCCGGCCCCCGACTTCAAGCAGAAGCAGACCATCATGAACTACCTCATACAGGTGGCCAAAAGTCTGGAGAACCCCATGCCCAAGGTGGCTGTGCTTGCTGCCACCGAGCAGGTGAGCGTGGCCATGCCTGCCTGCGCCGAGGGCGCCTGGCTGGGCATGATGAGCCAGCGCGGGCAGATTCCCGGAGCCATAGTCGACGGGCCTTTGAGCCTCGACTGCGCCATCGACCTTGAGAGCGCAAAAACCAAGAAGCTCACGTCGGAGGTGGCAGGCGACGCCGACTGCCTGCTCTTCCCGAACATCGAGAGCGGCAACATCTTCTACAAGGCTTGCACCAAGCTCGCCGGCGCGGAACTGGCCTGCATGGTCATGGGTGCGCGTGTGCCCTGCGTGCTTACCAGCCGTGGCGACACCGCCCAGACCAAGCTTTACAGCATCGCCCTGGCAGCCCTGCAGTGCAGATAATAGAAACGCGGAGTTATGGATCAGTACTTTGAGGGACTCGACACCATAGCCATCACTGTGTGCGACCGCGACGGCAACATTCTCGACATGAACCAGCATTCTGCCGACGTCAACAGCCACGGCCACAAGATAGTGGGGCGCAACCTGATAGACTGCCACCCCGAGCCGGCACGCACCAAGTTGTTGCACATGCTTGAGCATGAGGAGGCAAACATCTATTCGATAGAGAAGACGCTGGCCGATGGCAGCAAGGTGAAGAAGCTGATTTACCAGACCCCGTGGAAGCAGGCCGACGGCAGCTTTGGCGGGCTGGTTGAGTACTCGCTGGAGATACCCTTCGACATGCCGCACTACGTGCGCCAGCCGAAGCAGTAGCCCGGCCGGGGAACGAGAAAGGCAAGGCGGCTCCTGTGCATTGGGAGCCGCCTTGCCTTATTTTGTTTCAATGCGGAAGTAGCGGTGCCGTATTGCAACCAGCCTCACCAGCCATACGGCGAAGAAGAGGTCGGACAGTATCTTGTACAGCCTTGGCAGGGTGAAGAATAGCGAGGCAATCCACAGCAGTAGGTCGATGTCGAACAGTATATTCCATATCAGCTCGCGGTCGTGTATGGTCACCGTGGTGTCGCCACCATGGCGCACGGTCACCTCCGCGCTTCCCGAAAGAGAAAGATCCATGCTGCGGCCTGTGCGTCCCAAGGGAACTCTCCCTCCAAACTGCACGCGCAGCCGGTAGGTCGCTGGCGGAGCGTCCACTTGAAGGGCACCGTCGCGCAAAAAACCGCACAGCATGTCGTCGATGTAGACGGCGAGCGGCAGCTTTGGCTCAAGGATACGGCGTCGTTGGTGTACAATTAGCATTTCGCGCGTACAACGCAGCCTGTGCCGGGAATATTGCACGATTCTGCGGCCATAAATTCGTGCGCCGGTTGGTGAGGTTCGGGAATTTTATGTAAATTTGCAGTCGTGTTGCAAAGTATGTGGTATAGGCTATGATGTTGACAGACAGTTCTTGGTGGTGGTTGCTGCTGTCGATTGCGGCGGGAGTGGCCGCTGCGTTGGGGCTCTATTGGAGGGGCTCTGGGCGGCTTTTGCGATGGCAGAGGGTTGTTCTGGCCGCAGTCCGTGCATTGGCTGTAGCAGTCATTGTATGGCTGTTGCAAGGCGTAGTGGTGCGCCGCACGGTGCATGAAAGCCAGCGGCCACGCCTGTTGCTGGCCGAGGACAGGTCGTTGTCGGTGGCAAGCAGCGCTGACTCGTCGTTTTCACTCGATGGTCTGGCATCCGCTCTGTCCGGTCGTTTCGACATCATCCGTTTCTATTTTGGAGACAGCCTTTCCACAGACATTGGCTCGGCTTTGTCTGAGGCGTCGAGGCTTGATGCCGATGTTATTGTGCTTGCGTCCGATGGAGTGCACAACAGGGGGGTCAGTCCGTTGGCAGAGGCTCAAAGGATGGCTGCCACGGTGCATTGTGTGGCTTTGGGCGACACTGCCAGACAGCGCGACGCATGGTTGGCTGACCTGCATACAGGCCGTGTGGCTACGCGCGGAACTCGCTTTGCGGTGGAACTTTCTGTCGCCGCCAATGGGTTGGCGGGCAAGGCCTCTGCTCTTACGGCACGGTGTGATGGCACAGACTGTGGCTTATCGGAGCGTGTGGTTTTGGACGACGGAGCCCGGACGATGACACTGATGCTGCCAGCCGACCGCGAGGGATTGCACCGCTACACTGTGTCGTTGAGGCCGGTGGATGGTGAGTGGCGCGACGACAACAACGAGATTTCCTTTTATGTGGATGTGGTTGACACCAGGGCGGTGGTGGCTGTAGTGGCCGACGCGCCCCACCCCGACGTGGCTGCCATACGGTTAGCGCTCGCATCGTCACCCGACTATGAGGTGCGCTACATACCAGCTTCCGAACTATCCACCGCACGGCTCGACGACGTTAAGGTCGCCGTCACGCACAATCTGCCTTCTCCGACCCACCCCTCGCTGGGTGGTATTGATAATATGCCCACGCTGCATATTGTAGGCCTGCGCACTGACCTGCGCCGTTTTAGCGACTTGCGCACAGGCCTGGAGCTACGGCAGAACCACACGGCTACAGAACAACATGCTGCCGTGGCGGCTGGTGGATTCTCCCTTTTTTCGTACGATGAGGCCGACATGCAGACCATAGAGTCGTTGCCCCCGCTTGATGCGCCTTTTGCCTCGCCGCGCGTGTCGGCAGGCGTGCAGACCCTGTTCACTGCGCGCATCGGTACGGTCGACTCCCGTCAACCGCTGGTCTGCGCCACTGCAGCTGGTGCGACGCGTCACGCTGTGATATGGGGCGAGGGGCTGTGGCGATGGAGGCTGGCCGAGTATGCACAGAACGGGCAGACCGGAGCGGTGGACAGACTGATTAACCGGCTTGTGCGCTTCTGCACATTGGCCGAAAGGGGCGGGCGTTTGCAGGTCGACGCACGGCGCAGTTACATGGCTGGTGAGCCGATTGAGCTGCGGGCTGTGCACTATAACGAGTCGTTTGAACCCGATTGCACAGCCGATGTAATGCTTGAGCTTACAGGCCCCGACGGCAGCTCCGAATACCTGTTCTCCCCTGGCAGCGACACCTATACGCTGCGGTTGCCGCCTATGCCCGAGGGTGTGTACCGGTGGAAAGCAACGACTGGGGGCGATGAGTGCAACGGTGTGTTTGCCGTGGAGAACGCAAGTGTCGAGACTCGCGACATGACCGCCGACCACCGTTTGCTGGCGACGTTGGCTGAAGGCAGCGGCGGGGGATTGTTCCGCCCATCGACTGTGGACAGCCTGTCTGCCAGGCTTTCCGAGGTGCGTCAGGTCATCTATACGCGCCACCGATTCACCTCCATGGCCTCGCTGCCGTGGGTGTTCGCCCTGATTGTGCTGTTGTTGGCTGCGGAATGGGGGTTGCGCAAATACTGGGGTGAGCTATGAGGCTTTCGCCAATAATGCGTGAGATGGGGACTTTGGCCGGTGGCAATGTGCTGGCGCAAACCATTGGACTGGCTGCCTATTTCGTGCTGACGCGCATCTATTCGCCCGACGATTTTGGCCTTTTTGCCATCTTCTACTCGTACATTGAGGTGCTCATTATTTTCAGCACCGGCAAATACGAGCTGGCGGCGGTGACTGCTCGCAGTGATGCCGAGGCGGCAGCGGTGTCGCGGTTTGCGCTGCGGATGAATGCAGTCGTGTCGGCATTGCTTCTCGGTGTGGCGTTGCTGCTGTGGATGCTCGGCGGCCTGCCGGGCAAACTTTCGCGCTTGGGATGGATGGTCACACTCATACCGCCGATGGTCTTCTTTTGTGGTACCTCACGCGTTTACAGTTTCCTTTTCAACCGTGCCCACCGCTACCGCACCATGGCCTTGAGCGAGACGGTGAACAGCGCCTCGGCGGCGCTGATTAAGGTGGCTTTGGGGCTGATTGGTCTGCTCCAGTCAGGCCTGCCTGTGGGCACTGTGGCAGGAAGGGCGGTGGCCAACCTGTGCTACAGGCTGCGGCTTAAAAGCCTCTCCATGCCGGCCACCACCCGGGGCGAGCGCCTGGCGGCTGCAAAGGAGCATCGCCGTTTCCCGCTTTTTGTGGCGACCAAGGACTTTGTCAACGCCTTTTCGGGCAACCTGCCGTTCCTGTGGCTGGCGGTGTGGTTCGACCAAGCCGAGGTAGGCCTGTTCAGCCTGGCGCTGACCTTCACCTTCCGCCCGGTAAACATCCTCAACGGTGCCTTCGAGCAGGTTCTCTATGCGCGCACCGCCGAGGGGGTGCGCCGTCATGAGAGTATTGCCCCCATCATCAAGTCGTTCTTGCTCAAGCTCAATGTTGTGGCCTTGCCGGTGGCCGTGCTGGCATGGTTTGCCGCCGAGCCTTTGTTCGGCTTCTTCTTCGGTGGACGCTGGACGGGCTGCGGTGTCTATGTGAGGGCATTGCTGCCGTGGGTATATATTGCCTTGAGCAGCACGTCGCTGATGTTTGTGAGCAACGTGTTCTCAACCCAGCGCACCGAGTTCTTCTTCTACCTTGCCATGCTTGCGTTGCGGGTGGCGGCCATAGCGGCAGGCATACACGCGGGCAGTTTCCTTCTTGGCATACGCCTGTATGCAGCAGCAGGGATGCTTGTGGCGGCATCCCTGCTGGTGTGGTACCTGTGGCAAATGCGCAGGTATGAGCGCACGGTTACTTGTTGATGCGCAGGTAGATGATGGTGGCGTGGTCGATTGTCTTGGCATCGCCGTCCTTGGCGTCGCCCACCACGAGGCGCATCAGCACGCTGTTGTAGTCGCCCATGACGCTGGGGTGCAGGTCGTAGGTGAGGGGCATCTTCTCGTTAATTCCGGGCTCAAGCATGAAAGCCTGACCGTCCCAGGGGCACTCGCCGCCACCGCAGATGTACTCGTTGTCGCCCATCTTCGAGGGTCCCTGCAGGATGTCGACACGCTGTGTGGCAAGCATCGGCTCGTCGCGCAGGTTGTCAATGAAGAAGGTGATGTCGGCGAAGTCGTTCTCCATCGCGTCGCGACCCACGGTGTACACAACCGTGTCGAGTGCGGCAATGCGCTCGCCACCGTAGACGAATGCATAGCAGGTGCCGTCGTTCTCGATGGTCTGCTGCGTCTTGCCTCCGTTTTCGGACGGGTCGTCATTGCACGAGGCCAGGGCCAGCGCCGAAATCAGCGCGGCGGCGGCCATCATCAGTTTGGCTGTTTTTGTCATTTGTATTGTTTTATTGGTGATTTTCAGTCAAGTTTCAGTACGGCGAGGAAAGCGCTTTGGGGCACCTCCACGTTGCCCACCTGCCTCATTCGTTTCTTGCCTTCCTTTTGTTTCTCAAGCAGTTTGCGCTTTCGGGTGATGTCGCCACCGTAGCATTTGGCGGTGACGTCCTTGCGCACCTGGCGCACCGTCTCGCGGGCTATTATCTTGCTTCCTATGGCTGCCTGTATGGCCACGTCGAACTGCTGGCGTGGTATGAGGTCTTTCAGCTTCTCGCACATCTTGCGGCCGATGGGGTAGGCGTTGTCGACGTAGGTCAGCGTCGACAGTGCGTCGACCGGGTCTCCGTTGAGCAGTATCTCCAGTTTCACCAGTTTTGACGGCTGGTAGCCGTTGATGTAGTAGTCGAATGAGGCGTAACCTTTCGATATTGACTTAAGCTTGTCGTAGAAGTCGAACACCACCTCGCCCAGCGGCAGGTCGAATGTGATCTCTATGCGGTCGGTTGTCAGATAGTTTTGGTTCTTCAGCTGTCCGCGCTTGTCCATGCAAAGCTTTATCACAGGCCCTATGAAGTCGGCCTTGGTGATGATCTGCGCGTGGATGTAGGGTTCGTACACCTCGCTGATGTTGTTCGGCTCGGGCATTCCCGAGGGGTTGTACACGTCCTTCTCCGTACCGTTGGTGAGCTTCACTTTGTACTGCACGTTGGGCACGGTCGTGATGACGTCCATGTTGAACTCGCGCGTCAGCCTCTCCTGCACTATCTCCATGTGCAGCAGCCCCAGGAAGCCGCAGCGGAAGCCGAAGCCCAGTGCCAGCGAGCTTTCGGGCTCGAAGGTGAGGCTGGCGTCGTTGAGCTGCAGTTTCTCGAGTGAGGCACGCAGCTCCTCGTAGTCGTCGGTGTCAACGGGGTAGACCCCGGCGAAGACCATCGGCTTCACCGCCTCGAAGCCCTCGATGGGCTTCTCGCACGGCGCGGCCACGTGGGTGATGGTGTCGCCCACGCGCACCTCGCGCGAGCTCTTGATGCCGCTGATAATGTAGCCCACGTTTCCTGCGCGCAGCTCCTTGCGGGGCTCCATGTTGAGCCGCAGCACCCCTATCTCGTCGGCGTCATACTCGCGCCCTGTGCTGAAGAACTTCACGTGGTCGCCGGTGCGCAGTGTGCCGTTCATTATGCGGAAGTAGCTGATGATGCCACGGAAGGGGTTGAACACCGAGTCGAACACCAGCGCCTGTAGCGGCGCGTCCGGGTCGCCTTTCGGGGCTGGTATGCGCTCCACGATGGCGTCCAGCACCTCCTGCACTCCCATGCCCGTCTTGGCCGAGCAGCGCAGTATGTCGTCGTGGCTGCAGCCCAGCAGGTCCACTATCTCGTCGGCCACCTCCTCGGGCATGGCGCTGTCGAGGTCAATCTTGTTCATCACGGGGATGATCTCCAGGTCGTTCTCCAGTGCCAGGTAGAGGTTCGATATGGTCTGCGCCTGTATGCCCTGCGTGGCGTCGACCACCAGCAGCGCCCCCTCGCAGGCTGCTATGGCGCGGCTCACCTCATAGCTGAAGTCAACGTGGCCGGGCGTGTCGATGAGGTTGAGGGTGTAGTCGCGGTAGTTCATCTGAATGGCGTGGCTCTTGATGGTGATGCCGCGCTCCTTCTCCAGCTCCATGTCGTCGAGCACCTGGTCCTGCATCTCGCGTTGGCTCACGGTGTTGGTCACCTCGAGCAGACGGTCGGCCAGGGTGCTTTTGCCATGGTCAATATGGGCTATTATGCAGAAATTTCTCGTCTTTTCCATCACAGTGATTTGAGGTGCAAAGATACAAAAAATAATCCACACCGCCGCAAAATAGTTGTTGCCGACTGGGATTGTGGTGTTTATGCGTTGCGGCCAGCCCTGCCGCCCTGCCGCCGCAGGCCGCCCGGCTGGGTGTTGGCGGGCGGCGTCAAGTCCATGTCAAGGCCGTCTGTTCTTCGATTGTTCTCCGATTGTTCTTCGATTGTTCTTCGATTTCAAATCGAAGAACAATCGAAGAACAATCGGAGAACAATCGAAGAACAGACGGTGTTGGTACTGCCTCAATGCTGTTTTCGCGGCGGTTGCGCGGGGGGCTGCGGCAGGGTGTCTGAAGGGGTCGGGGGCTGCCTGCCTCCATTTTGGACGCTTGGTGTTCCGGCTCGTCCAAACCAGTGAGTGCCAGCACTTGGCGCATTGTTGGCCGCAGGTGGCAGCCCTCTATGCTACAGTTTGTTGCAAAATAAATTTGGTCGGTTTTGAAAATGTTTGTACTTTTGCAGCCTGTTTAACGGACAAAAACTGTTTCGCTATGGTAGGAATCACTATACCCGCCCTCATCATTGGGGCAATACTGGTCAACAACGTCGTGTTGGCGCAGTTCCTCGGCATCTGCCCGTTCCTGGGAGTGAGCAAGGATGTGAAGTCGTCGATTGGCATGAGCGGCGCCGTGCTGTTCGTGATGCTGCTGGCCACGATGGTCACGTGGCTGATTATGACCTATGTGCTGCGTCCGCTGGGACTTGAGTACCTACAGACAATAGCCTACATTCTTGTCATTGCAGGTCTGGTGCAGATGGTAGAGATTGTGCTGAAGAAGATTGCGCCGTCGCTCTACCAGGCTCTCGGTGTGTTCCTGCCGCTGATTACCACCAACTGCGCCGTGCTCGGTGTGGCCATCCTGGTCATCCAGAAGAACATGGACTTCCTGCAGAGCGTGGTCTACTCGGCCTCTATCGCCATCGGTTTCGCGCTGGCTCTCATCCTCTTCGCTGGCATCCGCGAGCAGCTTGACCTCACCGGCACGCCGCGCGGCATGAAGGGTGTGCCCATAGCGCTGGTGACGGCCGGCATACTGGCCATGGCTTTCATGGGCTTCAACGGCCTGGTTCCGCTGCCGTAAGGATTGGCAGAAAGCAAGTTGCAAGGCGTGGCGCGCTGTCATGGCGCGCCACGCCTTGCCGTTTTGTGGCGACGAGGATGCTGTTTTAACAATTGTTTCGATTATTTTTGTCGGCGTGAGGCTGGAATGGTTGTATTTTTGCACCGCGAAAAAAATGCCTTGTAATTGACTAACAGTAAGAGGATGAATAAAATAATACTGCTTTTTGCCGCTGCTGCGCTGTGTGGGACGGCGGCCTGCAACAACAACCGTCCTGCCGTTGACGCGGTTGAGGCGGGCTGCGACGCCGTCGAGGCGTTTGCCGACGGTGTTGCTGATGACGACGCGTGCTTCACGGTGGAGGAGGTCTTTGCCAGCGGCGAGGCCGCGGAGGTTGCCGAATAGCCTGCCCGCGCCCGGCTGCCGCCGGGTTGCCGCTTGAATGAATTCATACAGCAAGGTTTGCCGATGACTATAGACAAGAGAGCGGTGGCAGGCCATCTGGCCTGTGCCGCCGCCTATGCCATTTTCGGGGTCAACGTGGTGGTGTGCCGCGACATCGCCACCGAGGGTGGCTTGCCGCCGGTGGTGCTGTTCTCCATGCGCGCTCTGGTCGCGGGGGCGCTATTCTGGCTGCTGTCGCTCTTCACACCGCGCGAGCATGTGCCGCCGCGCGACATACTGCGGCTCTGCGGGGCGGGTATGCTTGGTCTGTTCCTGCCGCAACTCACCTTCCTGCACGCCATTGCCCACACTACGCCTGTAGACCTCTCCGTGATGAGCTCGACCACGCCGGTGTTCACCATGCTGGTGGCGGCGGTGTTCCTGCGCGAGCCCATCACGTGGAAGAAGGTGATAGGCGTGGCCATCAGCTTCGGGGGTGTGGTGTGGCTCATCACGCAGAGCAGCTTCAGCGGTGGCGGCGCCGACCACACCGAGCCGGTGGGCATCGTCTACTGCTTTGCCAACTACATAGTGTTCGCCATATACCTGGGCACCTGCCGTCCGCTCATCTCGCGCTACTCGGTGGTGACGTCGATGAAGTGGATGTTTTTGGCCTCGTTTGTGGTGTCGCTGCCGTTTTCGCTGCCGCGCATGGGCGGGGTCGACTTCGGGGCTGTGCCAGGGCAAGTGTGGTGGGAGATAGGCTACCTCATATTCTTCTCCACCTTCCTGGCCTACTACCTTGTGCCGCTTGGCCAGCAGCGCATACGCCCCACGCTGGTGAGCATGTACGGCTACCTTCAGCCCATCATCGCCATCGCCATTGCCATTGCCGTGGGGCAGGACAGGCTCACGCCGACCAAGGTGGCGGCGGCGCTGCTGGTGTTTGCGGGGGTGTGGGAGGTCACTCGCAGCCGTGCGGCAGTCGAGCCGGTGCGCGAGGCGGGAAATGACGTTTGAAAACAATGATGTACACATACAAATATCCGCGCCCGGCGCTCACCGCCGATGTGGTTGCCACCTGCGAAGGGCGGGTGCTGCTGGTGCGTCGCGGCGGCGAGCCTTTCCGTGGCTGCTGGGCTTTGCCCGGAGGCTTCATGGAGATGGACGAGACGCTGGAGGAATGCGCTGTGCGCGAGTTTGAGGAGGAGACCGGCCTTGTTGTGCCGAAAGAGGAGCTGTCGCTGCTCGGTGTGTTCAGCCGTCCTGACCGCGACCCGCGCGGACGCACGGTGACGGCAGTGTTCTGCTGCCAGGTGGGCAGCGCGGCGCAGGTGCAGGCGGGCGACGATGCCGCCGCAGTCGACTGGTGGCCGCTGGAGTCTCTGCCTCAGCTCGCTTTCGACCATGCCGAGGTGATGGACGCATTTTTTCGCAGCAGGGCAAAATAATATAGTGAGGCATCCGTTACAAGGAGGTTATGAGCAGTGACAAACAGTCGGCCAAGGGCGGTGTGATCCTTATGGTTACGACCATGCTGGCGGGGATGTTGATGGGCGCGGTGTGTATGCAGACCGTGTCCTCGCGTCGCAGTGCACGGTCTGGCGTGGACGGCAAGCTTGGCGAGGTGTTGCGCCTGGTGGAACGTGAGTACGTCGACCAGGTGGCGACCGACTCGCTTGGTGAGTTGCTTGTGTCTGCCATGCTTGCCGACCTCGACCCGCATAGCAATTATATCTCGGCCAAGGAGTCGGAGGCAGCCAACGAGCGCTACCGTGGCAGCTTCGAGGGCGTGGGCATCATTTTGCACCGTGAGGGCGACAGCACCTTCGTGGGCTCTGTGATGGAGGGCGGCCCCAGCGATGGGCTGGGTTTCTTGCCCGGCGACGCCCTGGTGTCGGCCAATGGGGTAGACCTGACAGGTTTGCCAGCCGATTCGGTGGTGGCAGCCCTGCGCGGACGCAGGGGAACCACGGTGAGTGTGGCCTTGGTGCACTTCGATGGCAGGGCTGACACCATCCGCGTGAGGCGTGGAGTGGTGGAGCAGAATTCGGTGGTGTGCTGTGACATGCTCGACGACACCACGGGCTACATCATGCTCAGCTCCTTCACCAGCGCAAGCCACCGCGAGTTCCGCGACGCTCTGTCGTCGCTGTTTGAACGTGGCATGTGGCACCTTGTCCTCGACTTGCGTGGCAATCCGGGAGGCGCCTTCGAGAGCGCAATAGGCATTGCGGGCGAGTTCCTGCCGGGCGGCAGCCTGATAGTGTATACGGAGGGTGCCCACAGCAAGCGCCATTCGAGTTTCGCGCGCAGGGACGGCATGTTTACCAATGGCAGGGTGTCGGTGCTTGTCGACGAGAACTCGGCCTCGGCCAGCGAGGTGGTGAGCGGGGCGCTGCAGGACAACGACCGCGCAACTATCTATGGCCGCCGCACTTTTGGCAAGGGTTTGGTGCAGCGAAGTTTCACGCTCGACGACGGCTCGATGGTGTATCTGACGGTGAGCCGCTACTACACTCCGTCGGGTCGTTGCATACAACGGCCATACACCGACGGCACTGACGAGTACTACCGCTCCTATATGCAACTGCTCTTGGACGAGGTCTATGCCGACACGGCGGTGGCAAGCGTGGTCGACAGCACCCCGTACTATACCGTGCATGGACGCACGGTGTATGGCGGTGGCGGCATAATTCCTGATGTCATCCTGCCGTACCGCAATGACCCCTCGTTTGTGTACTACAACAAACTTGAGGCGACAGCAGTCATCCGTCGCGCGGCGTTTGCCCATGTGCGCCGCAACGTCTCGGAGTTGTATGAGAAATACCCAACAGCCGAAGCCTTCCGCCGCAAGTTCACCACCAGCGACGAGATGGTGCGTAGTGTGGCCAGGTTGGGCGAGGAGGTGGGCATTGCGGTCGACGAGGCCAGCCTGGCAAAGCAGCGCAGGCTGATAGGAAACATGTTCAAGGCATTCGTAGGCCAAAGCCTGTATGGTGACGGCCTGTTTTACACCATCGTCAGACAGGAGGATGACGACATAAAGCAAATAATGCAACAATGAAGAAGACGGTATTAGTAGTTTTTGCGCTCGTTCTGCTTGCCCCGCTTTGCGCATTGGCACAGAAAGGAAAACTCACGGTGCAGTTCCCCGACCTGCCCAAAGGTGGCAAGGTGATGGTCTACGACTGGAAGGGCAGCTCCTTCGAAGAGTCGGGCTGGCGCAGCCTGGACGAGAAGGGCCGCATTGTCTTCACCACGAAAGACACCCCTGCGTTGTGGCTGGTCACCCCCGAGCAGTCGCGCGATGCGCGCTTTTTCGCCATGCTCCTGCCTGGCGAGAAGTCCACGGTGGAGGTAAGCTTCGACCAAAGCCATGACTTGATGGTGGTGGGCAGCAGCAGCGGGTCGGCCAACATGCGGATGTATGGGCAGTACACCAGGATGCTGCAGGCTGCCGCAGGCAACGACAGCCTGCGCCGCGTGCTGCGTTCAGACATGGAGAGGCTTGTGGCGGACGGAAGCGGCAATCTGATGAGTGCGCTTTTGGTCACTTTCTTTGAAAATGAGATTGACAGGTACGCTCCTTTGTACAAGCAGGTATACGATGCGCTGTCGCCTAAGTATGGCAACAATGAGCTTGTGCGCCATTTGAGAGAGAGGCTTGGAGGTGTGGTGGCAGTAGGGCTTGTGGCTCCGGACATCGTGAGCATTGACACCGCTGGACACCAGCGCAAGCTGTCCGACCTGCGTGGCAAAGTGGTTCTGATAGACTTTTGGGCATCGTGGTGTGGGCCGTGCCGCATGGAGAATCCCAATGTTGTGCGCCTTTATGGCAAGTACCATGACCGTGGCTTCGAAGTGTTCAGCGTGTCGCTCGACAAGGACAACGACAAGTGGAGGCAGGCTATCGTCGACGACAAATTGATATGGGAGAACCATGTGAGCGACTTGCGCGGATGGAACTCGGCCGCAGGGCGGGCCTATGGAATCAACTCGATACCAGCCACTGTGCTTGTTGACCGCGACGGCACTGTCTTGGCACGCAATTTGCGGGGCATGGCCCTGGAGGAAAAACTCAAGGAAATATTCGGAGAATGATAACTACTACACAGATAGAAATGGCCCTCGGCCACGTCAACGACCCTGATTTGGGACGCAGCCTCGTGGAACTGGGCATGATTGAGAATATCAGCATCGATGGCAAAAGGGTTGCTTTCGACCTTGTCCTCACCACTCCTGCCTGCCCCATGAAGAAGCGTATGAGCGACGAGTGCGTGGCTGCAATACATGAGTATGTGGATCGTGAGGCCGAGGTGGAGGTGCGTCTCACCTCGCGCCCCATTGAACGTCCCGACCCTCGCGAGGAGTTCAAGAACATCCACAACGTTATTGTCGTGGCTTCCGGAAAGGGAGGGGTTGGCAAAAGCACGGTGGCGGTTAACCTTGCTGTGGCTCTGGCTAAGGGCGGCGCAAAGGTTGGGCTCGTCGATGCCGATATTTACGGCCCATCGATACCTATTATGCTTGGTGTCGCAGATGAGGATGTGTACGGCCACCGTGAAGGTGACAAGACATACATGATGCCGATAGAGAAGCACGGTATCAAACTTATGAGTGTCGGTCTGTTGGTCGACGCTACAAAGGCACTTGCCTGGCGTGGCCCTATGGCAAGCAATGCGTTGAAGCAGTTGCTCTGTGACACCTGGTGGGATGAGATTGACTATCTGGTGGTTGATATGCCTCCGGGAACGGGCGACATACAATTGACACTGGCGCAGACCCTGCCCGTGACTGGTGCGGTAATCGTCAGCACCCCGCAGCAGGTGGCTTTGGCCGATGTGGTTCGCGGAGTGGAAATGTTCCGCAATGAGAACATCAACATTCCTGTGCTGGGATTTGTCGAGAACATGGCCTATTTCACGCCTGCCGAGCTTCCGGACAACAAGTACTACATCTTTGGCCGTGGTGGTTGCCGCAGGCTTGCCGAGGAGATGGACATACCCCTGCTCGGGGAAATACCCCTTGTGCAAAGTATTGCCGAGGGCGGTGACAATGGCACGCCAGCCGTCTTGGCTGCCGAGGGGGCTGACCCGGTGGGCAAGGCTTTCGATACACTTGCCGCAAACACAATAGCCGAAATCTGCAAACTTAAATCCAACCAACAATGACTGATCAGGAGAAGACCGTGGTAGAGCAGAAGGTGAAGAATGCCATCGGGCAGATACGCCCCTATATACAGCAGGATGGCGGCGACGTGGAGTACGTCGACATGACCGCCGAGGGTGTTGTCATGGTGCGTCTCAAAGGCCATTGCAGCACTTGCCCGCACGCTATGGCAACCCTTAAACAGGGCATCGAGCAGGCCATAAAGCGAGTAATCCCCGAGGTAAAATCGGTAGAAAAAGTATGATTTACACCAGGACAGGCGACCACGGCACCACGTCATTGGTTGGCGGCAGCAGGGTCGACAAGGATGATTTGCGGGTGGAGGCATACGGCACTGTCGATGAGCTGAACTCGCATGTAGGCTTGCTCGCCGAGATGCTTGGCGGTGAAGAAAAGGCTGACCTGAAGAGAGTTCAGCTCAATCTTTTCACAATCCAGACCCTTTTGGCCACCGAAGACAAGGATTTGTATGCCCGCTTGCCTCAGCTTGCCGACGCCGAGGTCGATGCCCTTGAGCGAAAAATCGACTCTCTGAACGCCGCGCTCCCCAAGTTGAACAGCTTTGTGATACCTGGAGGCTGCGCCGAGGGGGCGCAGTGCCACGTGTGTCGCACCGTGTGCCGCCGTGCTGAGCGCAGGGTCGTGTCGATGGCGCGTGTCCACGAGGTCGACGCCGTCCTGCTTCGCTATCTCAACCGTTTGAGCGACTATCTCTTTGTCCTTTCCCGCCATGCGGTGGTGGCAGGAGGAAAGGCCGAGGACACTTACCATGTTTGAACCCCGCTCGTCCGCCGCACAACAACATTCACCAATCAATCAGTAATTAGAAAAAAGAACGAGATGTATTGGACTTTGGAATTGGCCTCAAGGATTGAGGATGCACCTTGGCCCGCCACAAAGGATGAGCTGATCGACTACGCCCAGCGCACGGGTGCTCCGATGGAGGTGGTCGAAAACCTTCGTGAAATCGAGGATGAGGGCGAACAGTACGAAAGCATCGAGGACATTTGGCCCGACTATCCCAGCAAGGAGGACTTCTTCTTTGAGGAAGACGAGTATTAGTGTTGTCGGATCGGGCAATGTGGCAACCCACCTTGCCTTGGCTCTCCATCAGGCGGGCTGTGAGGTGAGGCAGGTTCTCTCTCGCTCCATTGACCACGCCCAGTTGCTTGCTCGGCGTGTCGACGCGCGTGCCGTCTGTCGCTGGCAGCAGCTTGATGAGGACGCCGACGTCTACCTGCTCGCCGTCCCCGACGATGCCCTGTATGAGCTTGCGCTTGACCTGCGCCTGCCCGGCGCTTTGGTCATTCACACTTCTGGCTCCACACCATTGAGTGTTCTCAAGCCGGTAAGCGACCGCGCAGGAGTGGTTTGGTCGCCGCAGACTTTCGTGCGCGACATCGCCATGGACTATTCCCTTTTGCCCCTTTGCATCGAAGGCTCCTGCCCCGATGTCGAGCAACAGATACAGGCTCTGTTTGCGCAAGTCTCCACCAACATTTTCCGCCTCGACCACCAGCACCGCCGTCAGGCTCATTTGGCCGCGGTCTGGGTGAGCAACTTCGTCAATGCCATCAACGCCACCGCACAGGAGATAATGCGGCAGGCCGGGCTCGACTTCGACATGCTCCGCCCGCTGGCCGAGCAGACGCTCTCCAAGTGGGACTACGGCAACCTTTGGCTGCAGCAGACCGGCCCGGCCATCCGCCACGACGACAAGACCCTCGACGCGCAGCGGCGACTGTTGTCGCAAAGCCGCCCCGACCTTCTGCCCCTCTACGACAACCTCACCGCACTCATCCAGTCGCGATGAATTTTGTAGACACTCATTGCCACCTCTACGACGAGGCTTTCGACGGCGACCGCCTTGAGGCGATTCAGCGTGCGTTGCAGGCCGGTGTCGGCACCATGCTGCTGCCCGACATAGACCGCTCGTCCACCCCGGCTCTCGACAGGCTTGTTTCAGAATGCCCCGGGCATTTCTTCCCCATGGCTGGACTGCACCCCACATCGGTAGACGGCGACTATGAGGCCGGTCTCGAGCATGTCAGGGCCAGGCTGCTGTCGCCGCCGCAGGGAGTGAAGTTTGTGGCTGTGGGCGAAATCGGCATGGATCTGTATTGGGACACCACCTTCCGCGAGCAGCAGCGCGATGCTCTCCGCAGGCAGTTGCTGTGGGCTATCGAGGCAGGCCTGCCGGTGTGTCTGCACATCCGCAAGGCCATGAACGAGGTGTTCGGCCTCTTGCGCGACGTGGGCCGCCCCTCCTACAGCGGGGTAATGCACTGTTTTGGAGGCAGCCTTCAGGAGGCGGCACGAGCTGTCGAGATGGGCTTCATGCTCGGCATTGGCGGTGTTGTCACATTCAAGGGCTCCACCATGGCCGAGGTGGCGAAGTCGATGCCGCTTGAAAGCCTGCTCCTCGAAACCGACGCCCCCTACCTTACTCCCGCACCCCATCGCGGCAAGCGCAACGAGAGTTCCTACATTCCTGTTATCGCACAGCGTGTGGCCGACCTTCGTGGCATATCTTTGCAGCAGGTGGCCGAGGTCACTACCGCCAATGCCCGGCGTCTCTTCCGGCTCGGCGAGTAACCCTTCCTGTATTTATTATTGTACCCGTGCAGGCTTTGGTTGCCAGGCACGCACCGGCATGTCATGCCCCCGGTGGTGATGATCAGTCGACCGGCCACGCAGTGCGGTGCTGCCGTGCCGCCTGTTCCCAACACTTGTGTTCTACCTAGTATGATGCATCTTTCTTGCTGGTTTACAGTGCGATAGATGTTGTTACGGCGTTTTCTGCCGCTGTAATATGCTGATATTTAGTGCTGTCACTATGCTTCCGCCGTGTCAGGGCCGTCTGTTCTTCGATTGTTCTCCGATTGTTCTTCGATTGTTCTTCGATTTTGTATCGGAGAACAATCGAAGAACAATCGGGGAACAATCGGGGAACAGTCGGTTGTGGGGTGTTGCCTTGGCGGGGTGGGAGAGGGGCGTCGCGGAGGCTGGGGTGCCGCGGAGCAAATGCCTGTGGCACAGGACGATGCGCTGTGTGCGGGTGCTGTTTGCCTGCGTTTATCCAGCTGGTTTACAGAACTTTACGGCCGTGGATGGTATTGTGTGGCGGTGTGCGGGTGTGCGGATTTGTTGGATTTTTGCGTGTCGCGTGGCGCCTGGGAGGCATCGTCCTGGTGGCCGGCGAGGGGCGGGCGTGAATTTTTTTCGACCTTTTGATGGCTGGGGCACAGTTTCTTGCGTGGGTTGCCGGAATTTTTTTTGAAAAAATATTTTGCCGTTTTGTGAAATGGTTGTATCTTTGCACTCGCTTTTCCGACGGAGGGGAG
>JAFVBB010000003.1 GCA_017480225.1 Bacteroidales bacterium | reverse complement strand
TATATTAATATTATTTCTCTCATTCTTATCATTCTTGTTATGTGTGTCGGTCGTGTGTCGGTCGTGTGTCGGTCGTGTGTCATCTGCTGTGTCGTCTATTGTGTCGTCTGCTGTGTTGTCATCTTGGTAATAATCATAATTACATACAGTTAAGAGTGTGTATTCGTGTGTCGCTTGCTGTGTCAGTTCGTGTGTCGAAATTAGATGATTAATTGCCGTTCTAACTTCACGTAATGAAAGTTTGCATTTCGCGGCTATCTGGCGTAAGGAGACGACGAGTTGTCCGCGTCCGATGGTAATGCCCTTCCATTTGGTGCCCTCATGCTGGGCGGAGAGTAGGCAGTAGATGAAGATGTCGCGAGTATTTCTGTCGTCCCACCACTCCCATTCAAGGATGCTACGGTGCAGTTTTATCCAGCCTTTATTATTTTTGTCTTTCATCATCTTTGCTTTGCTTCCTTTGAGCGGCGAGGGGACTTGCACCCCTGCGGGCTAAACCGCGCTGCTGTGCCACCGCTGGGATTACATCCGACGATCCAGTGAATGGGCTCTACTGGGCAATTATCAAGTCGCGGTAGAGGTGGATGAACTGACGGCCTGCATACTCTGCCAACTCTTGTGATTTGAAGGCGAGCCGCGCCCCGTAATTCGAGCTCGAGCTCGAAGCGGCGACATTCGAGGACGCAAAGGCGAGACCGCCATGCGCGTCCGCGTTGACGCTCGACCGCCCGACCACACGGCATATGGAAGCCTTTTGTGCTTCATTCATTCGGTCGATTTCGGCGTTGGTGTATAGACCGAACCACGGAGCCCATCGGTATTCGACCTCGACAAATTCGGGTGTCCACCCCTCGTTGAGGGCAGCGACAACGATGCGGAGTTTGAGATAGGCGAGGACGTCTGCATCGTCGTTAAGGCTATTGACGGAGGCCACTTCTTCGGTGAAGACGTTGTAGAGCAGGACGAGAGGGTTATTGTCTCCCAGTTCGCGGACGGCATCTTCGAAGGTCTTGATGCGCTCGGTGACGGGGCATTTGTCTTGCTCGTATTTCTCACCAAACAGGGCATTCAAAACGCCCTTGATGTCGTTGTTCTCTGCTGCATTGTAGGCTGCCTCTATCTGCTCATTGTTGATGGTAATGCTTTCCATTTTCTTGCTGTTTTTTTTGTAATTACTTGATTGACAGTGTGCGCGAACCTGCGGATTGTTTCAATACCTCCTCGTAGATTTCGGGATAGTCGGACTGGAGTTTCTTGCTGTCCACGGTCTTTCTCCCTGCGGATGCCTTGTAGGTAGCCAGGACGTGTCCGTCCATATCAATCATGGCTTCCTCGTCGGTGAACATGGCTTTCACTTTGTCGGTCATTTCGTCTATTTCGGTCTCCAGTTCCTTCTTGGTGGCCTTGAGCTCCTTGAGTTCGGACAGCAGGGCGATGGTGTCCTGCGAGGCGGTAATGGTCTTGCCCGTGATGTGGCTTGGGTACTTGCGGATGATGTCGCGGGCGTTGACAGGCTCGGGGTCTTTGCCACCGAGGATGCAGTTCTGCCAAAACTCCCTGCACACCTCGACGGCTGCGCTGAAGATTTCCTCGCTGTACTCAAAGAACTGATAGCCGAAGCCGTCGGGGTTGGTCAGCACGTCCCAAGCGATGAAGCCTTGACGGTATCCGCTGATGCCCATCTGCACCTGCAACTGGAATATCCAAGAGAGGGGCAGGTCGTCGGGGTCTATGGGGCGGCGTGTGGTCTTGCATTCGAGGATACCTTTGTTGAACTCGGCATTCTTGCCGTGTTTTGTGCCGTTCTCATCAATCCAATAGGTGCGGTCGGGGCTGGCGTGCATGAAGGGGATGTCGTCGCGGCGCAGGAGGTATTCCGCACTGCTGGACTTGATGACCTGATGGCCAGTCTGCCACTCGAAGAGATCGGCGACACCCTGTTCGTAGGCATGGCCTCGCATCATGGGCAGGGTCTGCGTGTAGTCGAACTCGCCACCCAGCTCTGCCCTCATGCGCTGTGCAAGCTCCATCGGGGTCGTGAAGTGGTTCTCGCCGATGAGGATGCCCACGGAGCTTGCACCTATGGAGTGGGCGCGCTCGGCGCGCCACTCCTGGTTGGTCTTGCAATCGAAGCGGATGACACTCATTGTATGCCTCCTATCTTCATTTGAGGGTTGTCCGCAGGCTGTTCCGCCTCGGGCTGCTCCATGGGGGCTGGTGCGGGAGCATCAGCAGGGGACGGTTTGGGCTGTGGAGGCGTTGGAGGCTGCATGGCACCATCGGACTCTTTCTTGGCCTTGGCTCTCTCAAGCAGTTCACGTGCCTTCTGACTTGCGCTCTGCGCAGGGGCAGGGGCTGCGCCCGCGTTGCTGCTGACCTCGGTATATGACACGTCCACGGTCTCCGCATCGCCCTCGCCCAAGTCCATGCCGGTGAGGAATTCGACGAAGGCTTTCTTGCATTTGCGCTCGGCCTTGCCTCGTAGCTGGTCGGTGGTGCTGGTCTCGCCGTTGCTCTTCACCATGGCCACATAGCGGAACCACCCCTTGAGGTCGTCGCGGTTGGTCTTGTAGCTGATGCGGCAGGGGATGGCCACATAGGATGGGTCGGCACTCTTGACCTGTGTCTCGGGATCGAACTCGAAGCTGTAGGCAAGCCCCATGCTATGCTTCATCTTGCCCAGCAGAGCCGTGAAGCCCGCCTTGGCAGGGTACATGCTGCCACTGATGATGTTGAACTGGTTGCCTGTCGGCAGCAGGCCGATGGCCGCAGCATCGATGATGGCGGTGCGCACAGTGTCGATGGAATAGGGCGTGGGTCTCACCCCGCTCTTGTTAGGCTTGTTGGGGTCGCGGTCGGTGAGGAAGCCGATTTTCTTGTTCATCAGCGGCATGAACACGGCCTTCATCACGTCGTCGGTGAGGACGGCTTCCAGCTTGTTCACCACAAGGGCGGTCTCGAAGGCTCCCGCCACGTTGTTAACGATGTCGAGGCTCTGTGCCTCGCGCATAGCCAGTGCAAACTGCTCCTTTGCACCGTCGAGGACCATCAGTCCTTGCTCATTCTGTTGTGTGGACATAATACTATTGATTTTTGTTGTTGATTGATAATGTTTTCTTATTCACATAGATTGCCGTTGGCATCTTCCCAAGCCTCGCAGACGTGGCGAGGAGGGCAGACGGAGAGGCCAGTGTGGAGGCAGGCGGCGCGGGTGATGTCGCGGATGCCGTCGGGGTTGGTTGGTGGCGCGAAATGGAGGCATGTGAGGCACTCTTGGAGCGGCTGTGTGTTTTTGGGATGGTGGACATCCGAGGGGGATAGATTGCTCATTGCTTGCTGGATTTTGTTACTTGATCAAGGCTTCGCGGACGAAGAGGAGTTTGGCTTGCTTGGTGTCGCCCTGCTTGGTGTGAGGGTAGCGAAGAGGGTCTTCGCAGACTATCTGACGCAGACGCGAGGGGGTGATGCCGAGGATAGAGGCGGCCTCGCTGGTGGTGACCATATCGGGCTGGCGGTTGTCGGCATTGGCTCTTTTGATTTCCTCACGCACCACGAGCCTAAACTGATAGATGAGTTCCTTGAATTTGTTTTCAGAAATTTCCATAGGGTCAGAGGGTTTCTTCTTTGAAGCGTTCGTAGGCTCGGTCGGCACGGTCGAAGAAGTCGGGAGTATAGTGGCGGTTGAGACAGTCGGGGTCGTCGCAGAGGTCGCAGTAGCCGTCGCAATCATCTTCGGGGGCGTACTGATAGTCGCCATTTGAGCCGAGAACCATATGATTTTCTCCGTTGTACATAGTGGGTGATGATGATTAGTCCTCGGTGAAGCAGTCGTCAATGGTGAGGGTGATGCCATGCTCGTCGCAGTGGTTGACCATCGAGGAACAGCGGTCGAAACGTTTTTCATAGAGGAGGTTGCCGTCGCGGTCGGTGACGACGAGGCGCATAAGACCTGTGCTGTTGCTGAAGAATGCTTGTGCTTTCATATTGCTGGGTGTTTAGGGGGTTATTTGCTACTGTTTTTGTTTCTGGACTTGGGAGCATAGGAGCGGCCGAGCTTGGTGCAGATGTCGCGCGAGATGTCCTCGCCGAGATACTGTCGGTACTGCTTGCTGCTTTTCTTGGAGGTGCGGAGGATGTAGCAAGAGCCAGTGCGACCGATGTAGATGGGGTACTGCGTGCCGTGGAGGTCGTAGGTGTAGGGGGTGATGGTGTCCGCCTTCTGTGCAGTAGGCTTGGTGCTGACGGAGGAATAGACCGAACCGTCGGTGGTGAAGGTGGCCTTTTGGCTGAACGCCGCCACGGAGGAGGCGAGCAAGAGGGCGAGGGTTAAGACGATGTGTTTCATTGTTGAATGTTTTTATTTGGTTTATAATACTCTTTTGCCAGTTTTACGGGCTTTGAGGATGATGTACTGGATTTGGTAGTAGTTCATATTGAACTGTGAGCCAAGTGTGGTGTAGCACTCGGAGGGCGAGGGCTGGGGACGTTTGCGACGCATAAGGTTGTAGGCTTGCAGTACGTCGTTCTCAATCTTGACACGAAGTCCACTCTGTCTTGTTGTTTTCTCGGGTATCATATCTGTTGTAAGTTTTTATCATTAATGGTGTTTTGGATTTGCAACTTGGACGAACTCCGCGCGGTGGCTGTTGATGACGGACAGGATGTCGGAGTAGCGCTTAGGCTGCTTGTTGCAATTGGCACGGCATTGGACTATAGAGAAGTCGCGCTTGTTGAGTTCGACGGTGGCCATACGCTTGCCTTCGTCGGAGCGGACGGAGAGTATGAGGCTATCTGTTTTGTCGAAGTATGAGGCTACACAATGGTGCATACGACGGCCTTCTTCGACAAACTCTTCCTTGGTCTGCAACGGAACGATATGCATACCCGCTTCCTCGATGACGACGGAGAGGAGAAGTCCGTGCTGCTTGCGATACCAGGCATCGCCGTTGTTGACCTTTTCTTTGCGCTCACGCTCGATGCGGGCGGTGATACGGCGAGCGAGCTGGTCGTGCAGGGTGGTGAGGTCGGCAGGGAGGATGTACTTTGGCGAGTGGATGTCGAGGTGAAGGTCGGAAGCCATCTTGATGGTGTCTTTCCACAGGGTGAAGTCGGCAGGGTGATAGCCGTGGCGGATGAGCATCTTGACTTGCGCCCACAGGCGGTCGATTTCGGCTGTGTCAAGGTCGTGCAAGATGTCGGTGCGTCCAGCCTTGACGATGGTCTCGATACGAGGGTTGTCGAGTAGAGCGCGGATGATGTAATAGGTGGAGAGGTCGTAGACGCTCTTACCGTAGCCGTTGCGCTTGAGGATGGGCAGCACACGGCGACGAGGGTAGACCACATCAGCTGTGGCGAGATAGGGGTGGATATTGTAAGAAGAGTCGCGGTTCATGTGGCGGACGATGCACTTGATGGAAAGGGGACGGCAGAATGAATAGCAGTCGCAGTAATAACCACCGTTATAATTTATGGGGCGAGCGATTATTACATCATCATTACGTTGAGGGAACATCATAATGCGGACGGCTTCATCGATCCAATAGTGGGCGGGCTTGTCGACGGTGTAGTACTTTCGAGTGTAGAATGTGCGAATAACTTGGCTTTCCTCGACGGTGGTTACGATTTGGAATGAGGAACGCTCGAACCACGACTGCTTGCGGGTGGTGTGAAGTTTCAACTCGTGCCCACAGTTTGGACAGCGAACAACGCCAAACTCGTTATCGATGGCGTGTTCCTTTTTGTCGACGTGCCAAGAATGGCCACAATCTGTGCAATGGTACATTCCACTGCGGTAGACCACAAGGTGAGGGAAGCAATGCTCAAAGGCGTACTTCTGCTGTGCACGTGTGATGTTCGGGAGGAGGTTGGACAACTCCTCGGCACGACGTTCATGTTTGTTGCGAGGCTTCATGCGAAGAGCGACATTTGGTTGGACTGGATAGGTTCGTCGTGTTGCTTTTTCTTGCGAGGCGCAACCAGTTTGTTTCGTTCCTCCTCGATAAGACGTTCCAAAGCTGCTTTCTTGGCATTCTCGCGGTCTTTCTTGGAGGGCTTGTATGCTGCGGCTGATTGGGAGGTCGTAACCTCGGCGCGGACACTGTTAAGTGGCTCGAGCTTAATATCGTCCTCGTCGTAGTAGTGGACGGCGAGGCCATAGACAGCGTCATCATCCATAACGGCAGCTTTGCCTCTCTCGAATTCGACGGCCTTCTTCATAGCCTCACCGAGGATATAGAGGCAGCACTCTTCGAGAGACTTGTTTTCTTTGGCGTAGGACTTGGCGAATAACTCATCCTCCGCAGCCCTCTTGTCGAGGTAGGCCTTGATTTTGTCTTCGTAGTCGCTCATATACAGTGTATTTTATATTTACAGTTCCGGTTTTTATTCTTATATTTGCATTTGATTTCCATTGAAATCGAGTGCAAAGATACGAAATAAATTGCGAATAACGCAAGAAAATATTTACAAAAACGAAATTATTTTTCAAAAAACAACATAATTATTTGATAATCAATTTGTATTTTTGTATTATGAAAGAGAAAGAAAATTCTTTTGAGGCAAAAATTGTGGACAATATTCGTAAAATAATGACACAAAAGCACCTAACCCAAGCTGCTTTTGCTGGTTTTATGGATATTTCGGAAAGCCAGTTTAGCAAAATCTTGAGCGGAAAGCACCACATGAGTTTCTTGTATCTTGAGAAACTCGCAAGTGCACTTTCGATGCGGGAAATTGACATTATCACTTATCCTCAATGCCTCATGGAGGAGGTAAAAAGAGAGGAAGAACCAGTCGAGGCTATTTTGCAAATCAAACTAAAAAAAGATAAAAAAGACCAAGTGCTTAAACTTGTATTTGGCGAAAACGACATTGAGATATTAAACAAATGAGGAGATTTGTCGTCATATTCATGTGGGTTATTGGTAGTAAGTACTGGTGTATCATAACCTATGCGTAGTTATAAATTATGAAATGGTACTGGTATATAGTTTTCGTCCTGATACTCATTGTGGCAATGGAAACACTCCCCAAAGTAGTGGACAACAAAGTAACAAAGAATGAGATTTGGTGGGAGAGATACCAAATACAAGATGGTTCATATGTTAGGATTATACACTCCCACGATTGCCGAAATGCAAAGAAGCCTTTCGTGGCGTGGAATGTACAATGCAAGATGCTTGATTTTTACAAGGAAAAAATTGACGTATATGATTACTGTATAGGTGAGGACGAAGCAAATATGCTTAACTATATCAGCAAGCGCAATATCAAATATGCGATGGAGCGTCAATGGGCAACTGCCGTGGACGAAGAGGATTATAATGCCTGTAGATGGAACGATAAGATTTGGGACACAACACTTCGGGTGTATGAAGTAGCGTACTCAATGCTTCAAGGAGAACTAATTGCTCAAGACGATAATGGGGAGATCGTCAATGGTTATTTATGGGAGGTAATAAGTAACAGACATAGGTAGTGTATGATTAAAGACCGTATAATGCAGCTCATCGAGGTAAAGCGAGTTCCGAAAGGTCGGACATTCGCAGAGTTGGGTGTAACGTCTGCCAACTTCCGAGGGAAAGCAAAAAGCACCCCTGTGAACTCTGACGTTATCGTGAACCTATTTGCGATGTTCCCAGACGTGAACCTCGAATGGCTCATCACAGGCGAAGGGCAGATGTTCAAGCAGCCCACGCCTACAGACATGGTGTCGCTCGATAAATATACAGAGATTGTACGCGAAAACGAGCGACTACGTATACAACAAGAGAAACAAGACAATGATGGATAAAGAGGAAATAACTCTGAGTAAGCTCGCATTGTTGGTCGAGGCAACCAGCCAACTTCGGGAACAAGACAGCGTACTGGAGGAGGTCAAAACAGCCGCATTCGAGGCATTATTGCTTAACCCAGGCAGCGACTTCGGCGACTGGGAACAGATACTCGTCAAGGAGTATGCCACCGAAGTGATAGATGCCTACGGCGAGAACTCCGAGGAAGTGTACGAAGCATTGTCGGACTTGTGGGAAACACCATACGAGGACATCGCCAGCGGACTTGAGTATGATTTCAAGGACTGGGCCGAGGCTTTCGCTACCGATGAGTCCGTGCGTATGTACTACGATATGATAGATAAGCTAAAAATGTAAGCGCAATGTAGGCGCACGATAATATTTCATAAATTAAAATGCTGATATTCTACAATATAAATACTCATTTTTTTAGCCCTGTCTCTCCGCGGATTTTTGGTTGCGACCTGGCTTTTTGGCCGGGTCGCTTTTGTTTTATTGCCATTTTATTTGGCAGTTGCGCTTGTTTCTCCTTACGTTTAATCGTACATTTTGAAACCACTTGCGGCAAGGCTTGACTGTGGATGCCGCCTGTGGAAGTTATCCAGTGTCAGCTGTGTGAGAATGATTCAGAAATCTCTAACATTCAGCCTTATAGAGAAGAAAACACTGCTTTGTCAGTCATAACAGCCTCATATTCAGCAACAACAAGGCATCAAGTCCGTATCAACGCCGTTTGTTCTTCGATTGTTCTCCGATTGTTCTTCGATTGTTCTTCGATTTATAATCGAAGAACAATCGGACATCAATCGGAGAACAATCGAAGAACAGGCAGCCACGATGCTGCTTCTGTGAGGTCTTGTGTCCATCTTTCTGCGAGGCAGCTGCCGCGTTGTGTCCGGCACGATGCCTGCCTGCCAGCGGGTTGATGGCATGTGAGAACAAAAAAAGCCCCGCGTCGCGCTGTGGCGGTGCGGGGCTGCCGGTCGTGTGTTGTTTCCCTGTGCTTTACGGCTTCGCGAGTAGGCTGCCCACTATAGCCTTTGTTTGCCTTTCAACTCGCGGACTGCGGCATAGGGGAACTGGTCGGTGAGGGTTATCTCGTACTGGTGAGCGCCATCCTTGCTCTGCGTGTAGCGCACGTTGCCTTTGCAGTAGGGGAACAGCGGACGGCTGCCATAGATGGCGTGGCCTATCTTTGCCATGCAGCGTCCCATCTCCTCCATGCGTTGCAGAGCCTCCGGCGGCAGGTTGCCGTCGGCGTCGGGACCCACGTTGAGGAGCAGGTTGCCACCTTTTGCGACCACATCGCAGAGCATGTGAATCAGCTCGCGGGTGCTTTTGTAGTGGTCGCCGGGCACATAACTCCAACTGTCGCCCATGGTCATGCAGGTTTCCCAGGGGTAGGGCAGGAGGGTGTCGGGCACCTGTTTCTCCGGTGTGCGGTAGTTTTCATAGCGCCCGCCGACCGAGCGGTCGACAATCATCATGGCCGGGTTCTTCTCACGTGCGATGGAGGCCAGCCTGGGCATGTCTACGTCCTGCACACGGCGGTAGCAGCCGAGCCACTCCATCGTCTCGTCGTTCTGGCTCCACAGAGGGCGGACCCATCCACCGTCGAGCCAAAGGATGTCTATTTTGCCATAGTTGTGGGTCAGCTCGCGCACCTGGTTGTGGGTGAAGTCGACGTAGCGTTGCCAGCGGTCGGGGTGGGCGTCGATGTCGTAGTTCACGTTGCGGTCAGGGGTGGCCCATTCGGGAGCCCAGTAGTCGGTGCAGTGCCAATCGGGCTTGCTGAAGTAGAGGCCAATCATAAAGTCTTTGTTGCGGAAAGAGTTGACCACTCCCCGCGTGAAGTCGCGGTGGGCGGGGCAGTCGAGGCCTGTGGAGCTGTACTGCGAGTACTTGGTGTCGAACATGGCAAATCCGTCATGGTGCTTCGTGGTGAAGACCACGTATTTCATGCCGGCGGACTTGGCGGCGGCGGCCCAGGAGTCGGGGTCGAAATGCCGGGGGTTGAATGTCTTGTTCAAATCCCAGTAGGCACGCTTGTAGTCCTCGTAGTTGGCTCCGTGGCGGTCAATCCAAGGTTCGTTGCAGAGGTTCCAGCTCTCCACCACACCCCATTGCGCGTATATGCCCCAGTGCATCATGAATCCGAGCTTGAGGTCCTGCCAGTGGTCGATGTTTGCAAGGACTGCCGGGTCGGATTCCGGTATGCTGTCGTGCTGCGAACGGGCGGCAGGGAGCACGGACACTGCCAGCAGGGCGAATAAAAAGATGTGCTTTTTCATAAAGGGAAAGGTTTGAGTGTTCAGAAAATTTTGTCGCCGTTCTTCACCGCCATCGACGGTTGCAACAGCACGACCCCGCCTTCGCTGTCGGAGCCAAGTATTCGCACCTCGCTGCGCACGCTGCCAATGTGCATCGGCGCCAGGTTGACGCAGAACACTGCCTGCCTGCCGAGCAGGCTGTCGATGGTATAGTGATCGGTGATTTGCGCCGATGAGGTCTTCATGCCCAGCTCCGGTCCGAGGTCGACTGTAAGTTTGTAGGCAGGCTTGCGGGCGCGCCGGTTTGGTTCCGCGCCCACAATCGTGCCCACCCTCACTTCGACGCGATCGAAGTCGTCACTTGTAATCAGCATGTGGAGTTTGTGTTATCCAATCAGCGACTTGGCCAATGCGAGCGCATTGCCAAGGCCGTCGGGGTTCTTGCCTCCTGCAGTGGCAAAGTGTGGCTGACCGCCGCCACCGCCCTGAATCTCTTTTCCGAGCGTGCGCACCATCTGTCCTGCATTGAGGCCGGCAGCCACACGGTCGTCGCCAAGCACAACAAGTAGCGACGGCTTTCCGTCGGCCACACTGCCCAGCACCACCGCCATCTGCGGCCTTCCTGTACGGAGGGCGAGTATGGCATCCTTCAGTTTGGTGACATCGCCAGCCATGCGCTCCACAATGACCGGGCTCTCGTCGAGGCGTCGGGCAATGGCGTCGGCCGCCGAAGCAGCCTTCTCGCGCTCCATGCGCTCCACGGCCTCCTTCAGCCTGGCGTTTTCTTCCTGCAGCCTGGATATCGAGGCTGCCAAGTCTTTTGTGCCCTTGAACATGTCGGCAAGCGAGGCAAGTTGCTCTTGCCAGCGGTCGGCGCAGTCGGTTGCCGCCTGGGCGGTGACGGCCTCAATGCGGCGCATACCGGCAGCCACAGCACCCTCGCTGACAATACGGAATGAACCAATCATGCCGGTGTTGGCCACATGGGTGCCACCACAAAACTCGACGCTTGGGCCGTATTTGACCACTCGCACAAGCTCGCCATACTTCTCTCCGAAGAGAGCCATTGCGCCAAGCTTTTGCGCCTCGGCAATGGGCATGGCGCGGTGCTCGTCGAGAGGTATGCACTGGCGTATCATCTCGTTCACGCGGTGTTCCACCTGCCTGATCTCTTCTGGCGAAAGTTTTGAGAAATGGCTGAAGTCGAAGCGGAGCCGCTGGGCATCAACGCTCGAACCTTTCTGCTCGACATGCTCACCCAGCACCTGCCTCAACGCAAAGTGCATCAAGTGTGTGGCCGTGTGGTTGCAGGCCGTTGCCTGACGAGCCTGGCTGTCTACCGCCACGTGGAGCGTCGCCTCAAGATTGGAGGGCAGGCGGTCAACAATGTGAACCGTGAGGCCGTTCTCCTTACGGGTGTCCTTGATGGTGATGGTGTCCTCACCAGCGCAAATAACACCACGGTCGCCAGCCTGGCCGCCGCTTTCACCATAGAACGGGGTGCGGTCGAAAACAAGTTGGTAGAACTCCTTGTCTTTGGCCTTGACATGGCGGAAACGAGCTATCCTGACATCGGCCTCAAGAGTGTCGTAGCCTATGAATTCCTGCTCGGTGGAGGGCAGCAGTTCCTGCCAGTCGTCGCTCTCAACCTTTGCCGCACCGCGGCTGCGCTCTTTCTGCTCGGCAAGTCCACGGCTAAAGCCGTCCATGTCAACCGTCCAGCCCTTTTCGGTAGCCATCAGCTGGGTGAGGTCGATGGGGAAACCATAGGTGTCAAAAAGTTCAAAAGCAAAGCTGCCGTCAATCACCTTTGTGCCAGAAGCACTGTTCTGCTCCACGTAGTCTCCGAAGCGCTTTATGCCGCCTGCCAGCGTGCGCAGGAAAGCCTGTTCCTCCTCCTGAATAATGCGGCATATCAGTTCTTCCTGCTTTTTCAGTTCAGGGAACTGATGTCCCATCTGAGCAACCAGTGTGGGCACAAGGGTGCATAGGAATGGTTCGTGCATACCAAGGAATGTGTATCCGTAGCGCACAGCGCGGCGAAGGATGCGGCGAATCACGTAACCAGCCTTGACATTGCTGGGCAACTGGCCGTCGGCAATGGAGAAACTCACGGCGCGCAGATGATCGGCGCAGACACGCATGGCAACGTCGCACTGGAGGTCTTCTCCATAACGTTTGCCACACTTGCCTGCCAGTTCCTGGATGAGGGGCTGGAAAACGTCGGTATCGTAGTTGCTGCGCTTGCCCTGCATTACCATACACAGGCGCTCAAATCCCATGCCCGTGTCGATGTGTTTGGCCGCCAAAGGCTCGAGCGTGCCGTCGGCCTTGCGGTTATACTGCATGAATACGAGGTTCCATACCTCAATCACCTGCGGATTGTCCTTGTTCACCAGTTCCTTTCCACTCACACGTGCCTTTTCTTCTGCAGTGCGTATGTCGACATGGATTTCCGAGCATGGGCCGCATGGGCCTTGGTCGCCCATCTCCCAGAAGTTGTCTTTCTTTGAGCCACGCAATATGCGGTCTTCGCTGATGTGCTCTTTCCAATAATCGTAAGCCTCGGTATCAAGGCCGAGACCTTCCTTGTCGTCGCCGCCAAACACGGTGACATACAGCCAGTCCTTGTCTATCTTCATCACCTCGGTGAGGAACTCCCACGCATAGGCAATGGCCTCTTTCTTGAAGTAGTCGCCAAAGCTCCAGTTACCAAGCATCTCGAACATGGTGTGATGGTAGGTGTCGTGTCCCACCTCCTCCAGGTCATTGTGCTTGCCGCTGACCCGCAGGCACTTCTGGCTGTCGGTGGCGCGAGGCCACTGGCGCTGCTGGTTGCCCAGGAATATGTCCTTGAACTGGTTCATACCGGCGTTGGTGAACATCAGCGTCGGGTCGTTCTTCACCACCATCGGCGCGCTGGGCACAATGTGGTGCTGCTTGCCTGCGAAGAAATCGAGGAAGGCTTTGCGTATCTCGTTGCTAGTCATAATTTCGTGTCGTGTCAGTTTTTTTTCGCTGTCGGTTTCTGTTATTTGGCCAGGCTGCGCATACTGTCCATCAGGTCAGTATTCGTCACGCTCCACCATCAGTATGGCGCCCTGGGGAACAATGTAGTACTTTTTGCCGTCGTATTTTATCTCCACCGAGTTTTTAAGCAGGAATATGGCCATATCGCCGGGCTTCACTTGCAGCGGCAGGTAACGCGGCTCGTGGTTGGCAGGGTTCCAGTCGTCGGCACCTGTGTCGGCGGGAAGGGCATAGCCAGGCCCGCACTTGAGGATATAGCCCGTCTGCACCTCCTCCTTCTCCTGGTATCCGGCAGGCAGCAGCAGACCGCCCTTGGTGCGGCGGGTGGGGACGGCGGGCTCTACCAAAACGCGGTCGCCCACCACTATCAGTTTGTCTATGTTGCTATTAGGCATATGTCAGCACTGTTTGCAGAGTGCAAAGATACAAAAAAAACACGACACTGCGCCACAAAAATGCAGCGCGGTGATGAAGATGCAAAGCAAACGCCCCCGCGGGCACGGTGGCCTTGCGGAGGCGTTACAAGCATGAGTGCCGCATGGGCTATTTCAGCCGCATCTGTTGCAGGAAACGGACGCTGGCATGAATGTGGCGGTACATCACCTCGTCAATGTCGACAAAGTTGACCTCCTTGCGGTAATCGGCTACCATCTGTTCGATGGCGGGACTGCTCTTGAGGCCTTCCTGATGGCGGAAGTCAAGCGCCTGGGCGGCGTTGAAAAGCTCGATGGCAAGCACGCGCTCTGTGTTCTCGCACACGCGATAGCACTTCGTGGCCGCGTTGCCACCCATGCTCACCAGGTCCTCCTGGTTCTGGCTGCTGGGTATGCTGTCAACGCTGGCTGGTGTGCAGAGCTGCTTGCTTTGGCTGACGATGGCGGCGGCGGCATACTGCGGTATCATGAAACCACTGTTGAGGCCGGGCTTTGCCACGAGGAAGCTGGGCAGGCCGCGCTTGGCGTCGATGAGCTGGTAGGTGCGGCGCTCGCTGATGGCACCCAGCTCGGCCACAGCAATGGCCAGGAAATCAAGCACCATGGCCAGGGGCTCGCCGTGGAAATGGCCGCCGCTGATTATCATGTCCTCGTCGGGCAGGACTATGGGGTTGTCGGTTGTGGAGTTGATCTCGGTCTCTACAACCGAGGCCACATAGCGTATGGTGTCCTTGGCGGCGCCGTGCACCTGCGGGGCGCAGCGGAAGCTGTAGGGGTCCTGCACGTGCTCCTTGTGGCGGGCAATCAGCTGGCTGCCCTCAAGCAGGCCGCGCACAGCCTCGGCAGTCTCAAGCTGTCCCTTGTGGGGACGCACCATGTGCAGCGCCTCGTAGAAAGGCTCTATACGACCGTCGAAGGCGTCGAGGCTGAGCGAGAGCACCATGTCGGCCTGGCGGCTGAGGCGCATGGCCTTGAGCAGGCTCCACACCGCGTAGCTCGACATGAACTGTGTGCCGTTGAGCAGAGCCAGGCCTTCCTTGCTCTGCAGCTCTATTGGCTGCCAGCCCTTGGCGGCATAGACCTCCTGCGCGTCGCAGCGGCGTCCGTGCCAGTACACCTCGCCCATGCCGAGGATGGAGGGCAGCATGAGGTTGGCCAGCGGGCAGAGGTCGCCACTGGCGCCGAGCGAGCCCTGCTGGTAGACCACCGGCAGCACATCGTCGTTGTAGCAGTCGACCAGACGCTGCACCGTCTGCAGCTGCGCGCCGCTGTAGCCGAAGCAGAAGTTCTGCACCTTGAGCAGCAGCATAAGCCTCACCACTTCCTGCGGCACCTCGTCGCCGACGCCACAGGCGTGGCTCATCACCAGGTTCTTCTGCAGCTGGCTCAGCTGCTCCTTGCTGATGGAGATGTTGCACAGCGAGCCGAAGCCGGTCGTCACGCCGTAGATGGGTTCCTTCTGGGTCTGCATCTTGTGGTCGATGTAGGCGCGGCACCTCTCAATGCGGCGCTTGGCCTCGTCGCCGAGAGCAAGCTGCATTCCGCCGTCCACAATCTCGCCTATGCGGGCCAGGGTCAGTCTTTCGTCGGGGTTGATATAGTGTGTGGTCATGTGTTTGCTGTTTGGTGGTTTATTTTTCAAGCTGTGCCTTGGCCTTTGCGGCTATGTCGTCGTCGACCAGTATGCGTCCGCAGTTCTCGCAGACGATGACTTTCTTGTGCATCTTTATCTCCATCTGCCTCTGCGGGGGAATACGGCTGAAGCATCCGCCGCAGGCGTCGCGGTCAATCTGCACCACGGCCAGCCCGTTGCGTGCCGCGCCGCGGATGCGCTTGTAGGCGGTGAGGTAGCGGTCGTCGATGTACTTCTCCTGCTCGCCCGACTTCGACAGCAGGCGCTCCTCGTCCTTCTCGGTCTCGGCTGTGATAGAGGTGAGCTCCTCCTGCTTCGACACGAGGTCCTTCTGGCGGTTCTCCATGAGCAGCCGGGCAGCCTCGATGTGCTCCTTCAGGTCCCTGATGTGGGCCGTGCCGTCGCGCATCTTGCGCTCGCAGAGCTGTATTTCGAGGTTCTGGAACTCTATCTCCTTGTTCAGCGACTCGAACTCGCGGTTGTTGCGCACGTTGTCCTGCTGCTTTTGGAATTTCTTGATCTGCTCCTCGTGCTCGCTGATTTCGGCGGTGCGCTGGCGGTTGGCAGCCTCGGTCTCGTTTATCTCGTTTGAGAAATTCTCGATGCGGGTTTGCAGACCGGCAATCTCGTCCTCAAGGTCCTGCACAGCCTGCGGCAGCTCGCCCCTGATGATGCGAATCTTGTCAATCTCGCTGTCGACGCTTTGGAGCGTGTAGAGCGCCACGAGCCTTTTTTCTACTGCCTGGTCCACATCGGGACGCAAAATGGCCTGGGGCTCTTCCTGCTCCTGCGTTTTCTTGGTGGTGACTTTTTTTGCCATTATTATTATATATTTCTGTTATACAATCACATACAGCGGATTAGCGAGCCTTGCCGCCCGGAAATCCGGCAGGCAAAATTACAAAATTTTTCCGACAATGTCCGAAAAATGATGTCTTTTGCGAATTGTTCGCTCTCGTAGTGGCCCACATCGGCCAGCACCATGCCACGCTCCGTGCGCTGGAAGTCGTGGTATTTGAGGTCGGCCGTGAGATAGATGTCGGCACCGGCTGCCAGCGCGTCCTCGATGAGGAAGCTGCCCGCGCCGCCGCACACCGCCACCCGGCGCACCGGCTGACGGGCGTCGTGGGGCGTGCACCGCAGGGCGGCGAGGCCGAGGATTGACTTGACCCGGCCAAGGAACTCGTCGCAAGGGGTGTCGCTTTCCAGCTCGCCCACCATGCCCGCGCCGGTGTCGCCGCCGGGCTTCTGAGGCCTCATGATGCGGCAGCCGTGCAGTCCGAGCCTGCCGCACAACTCGCCGTTCACGCCCCAGGCCAGGTTGTCAAGGTTGGTGTGGGCTGCGTAGACGGCCATGCCGCCGAGCACCAGCTTCTGGATCAGGCGGCCTGTGGCGGTGTGGTCGGTGATGCGCTTCACGCCGCCGAAGATGAATGGATGGTGGGTGACAATCATGTTCAGCCCCAGCTCTAAGGCCTCGTCGGCCACAGCGTCGGTGAGGTCGAGCGCCACCAGGGCGCCGCTGTAGGGTTTGCCACCGTCGCCCAGCAGGAAACCGCTGTTGTCGTAGTCTTCCTGCAGCTCGGGGCGGAACACGAGGTCGAGGTGGCTCACCACGTCGTTGATTGTAGTCATTGTGTCAATATTG
>JAFVBB010000019.1 GCA_017480225.1 Bacteroidales bacterium | reverse complement strand
TACTTCGTGGGACGCGAGATGATAAAACTCATGGACGACCTCAAGTTCGGCGCGCACCGCGTGGGCGAGCTGCAGCAGAACATCGAGCTGGCCGAGCCGCTGCTGCGCTATGCCGACGTTGTGGGCATCGACATCAGCGCCGTACGCCAAAGCGATGCCCCTGCCGCCTCATCCACCTCGCCCCACGGCTTCTATGGCGAGGAGCTGTGCCAGATGGCCCGCTACGCCGGCATGAGCGACAAGGCCTCGTGCTTCGCCATGTTCGAGATGGTGCCTGCACACGACCACGACGAACAGACCGCCCACATGATGGCTCACGCCCTGTGGTTCTTCTTCGAAGGCTTCTGCTACCGCATAGGCGACTTCCCCTCCGGCGACCGCCAAAACTACAAGCGCTTCAGCGTCATCATGGAATCGGGCGGCACAGAACTCGTGTTCTACAAAAGCCTCAAGACCGACCGCTGGTGGATGGAGGTGCCCTGCGACGACCCGGAGCGCCGCAGCCGCTTCATGCGCCACACCCTGGTGCCCTGCTCTTATTCCGACTACGAGCACGCCATGAACAACGACATTCCGCCACTGTGGTGGCACTTCTACAACCGCTTCAACAGATAACAAACACACACACGCACTTATGAACCTGCTTTTCAAAGAGAAAATCGACGCGCTCATCAGCGAGGTGGCCGCCGTGCCCGACCTCACCACCAAGGTGGCCGTGCTCAATTACATCCAGCAAGAGTCGGGCTTCCTGCTGTGGCAGCTCGAGGACGAACAGCGCATCGATGAAGACTCGCGCGATTATTAGCCTGCTGGCCGCCCTGCTGCTGGCCGCCTGCTCGGGCGGCTACTCCTTCACCGGCGCCTCCATACCGCCCGGCGCGAAGACCATCAGCGTGGCCACATTCCCGAACTACGCCTCGACCGTCAACCCGCAGCTCAGCCAGAAACTCTCCGACGACCTGCGTCAGATGTTCGCCAGCCAAACCTCGCTCTCGGTGAGCGACGACGAGGGCGACCTGCGCGTCAGCGGCGAGATTACGGGCTACGACACACGCGCCTCGGCGCTTTCCAGCAGCGACGAAGTGAGCATGAACCGGCTCACCATCACCATCAAGGTGCACTTCGTCAACACCGTGGACCCTGAGGCCGACTTCGACCAGCAGTTCTCCCGCTACCGCGACTATGCCGCCTCGCAGGACTTCTCCTCGGTGGAGAGCGGTCTCGTGGCCGAGATAGTCAGCGAACTATGCGAGGACGTCTTCAACAAGGCCGTCGTCAACTGGTAGCGGGTCCGTGGCTGGCGGCTGCCCTTGCCACCGCCGTCTACCTGCTCACCCTCGACCGCTCGGTCTCGTGGTGGGACTGCGGGGAGTTCATAGCCACCGGCTGGACTCTCGGCGTGGGACACCCGCCCGGAGCGCCCACCTACCAGCTGCTTGCACACCTGGCCATGCTTCTCTCAATGGGCGACACCGCCTGGGTGGCGCCGCTCTCCAACGCCGTGAGCGCCCTCTGCGCCGGCGCCACCGTGGGTCTGCTTTTCGCCACCATGCGCCTGCTCGGCTGCCGCCAGGCCGGGGCATGGACGGGCTCGCTCTGCTACCTCTTCTGCCACACGGCGTGGTTCTCCGCCGTCGAGAGCGAGGTCTACGCCATGGCCATGCTCTTCTGCTCGCTTCTGTTCTACCTTGCCCTGCGATTTCGCCGTGACGGCAACCCGCGCCTGCTGCCCTTGATGGGTCTGCTGGCAGGCCTCGGCGCGGGTGTGCACATGCTCACACTGCTGGCCCTGCCCGCCTCGATGCTGCTGGCGCTGGGCGGCGGAAGGCTGCGCCGCTGCGCGCGCCTGCTGCCTGCCGTGGCCCTATTCTTCGCGTTGGGCACGAGCACCTATGCCATTATCCCGATACGCGCCGCCGCCTCGCCGTCAATCAACGAGTACGGCTCCGGCTTCGCAGCCTATGTGGGGCGCGCCCGCTATGAGCACGCACCGCTCTACCCACGCATGTGGCGGCAGGACGACAGCGACAACTGGCCGCGCTGGAGCGCGGGTCTCGACGGCCTGGCGGGCAACGCCGTCTACACCGTGGTCTACCAGCTGGGCTACATGTACGGACGCTACCTACTCGACAACTTTGGCGGCCGCGTGAAGACCGACGGCCACGGGCTGGCGCTCTACGTGCTGCCGCTGGTGCTGGCGGCGCTGGGCGTGTGGGGCCACTTCCGCCGGCGGCGCCGCGACGCCTGGCCCGTGCTGTTGCTGCTGCTTTTCGGCGGGCCGCTGCTCAACCTCTACCTCAACCACCCTTGCTTCGAGCCACGCGAGCGCGACTACGTCTACGTGCTCTCGTTCTACGCTGTGGCCGTATGGATCGGCGCGGGCGCCGACGAGCTTCTGCGCCGCTGCCCGCCACGGCTGAAGGCCGCCGCCCCGCTGCTTCTGGCCGCCGCCCCGCTGGCCATGGCCACGGGCAACTGGAGCGACCACGACCGAAGCCACTGCCACTCCGTACACGACATCGCCATGGCTCACCTGCAGCCCTGCCAGCCGGGCGCGCTGCTGGTAACACTCGGCGACAACGAGACCTTCCCACTGTGGTACCTGCAGCAGGTGGAGCGCGTGCGCACCGACGTGGAGGTGGTCAACATCGGCCTCGCGGGCTGGGGCGCGGTGCGCGACAGCCTGGCCTCGTGCGAGGGGCGCCGCCCTGTCTACATGAGCCACTACTGCGCACGGCGGCTCGCGCCGCTCTACGGCAGCCGTATGCGCTGCGAGGGTTTCTGCTGGAGGCTTCTGCCCGAGGGCGCAGACACGTCCGCACTGCCCTACCCGCCGAGTGCGGAGTGGCACATAGCCAGCGGTGAATACGTCGACCCCGTAAGCCGCCAGTTCCTGGAAATATGGCAGGCAAACACAGTCCAGGGCCGCCTGTTCTCCGATTGATGTTCGATTGTTCTCCGATTGTTCTTCGATACATAATCGAAGAACAATCGAAGAACAATCGGAGAACAATCGAAGAACAGACGGTGTTGACATTGCCTTGATGCCCTGTTGGGTTGATTTTTAATATACTACAAATTGTGCCTATTATAAGTGCCTGTTGTCCAGCGCATAACAACGGTGCGACTAATCCGGACAGAGGGCAATTCCGTCGCTTACCGGCCTGATTGCAGCCTCGTGATGGGAGCTGCCGGGTGCGGCACCATCTTTTTTTTGCCGGACAGGCTTTTTTTTTGTATCTTTGCAAAAATTTATCCGCTGTATGACACAGGTAAGGTTCATCAACCGCAGTCCCCATCCCCTGCCGCGCTACGAGAGCGCCTCGGCGGCTGGCATGGACTTGCGGGCCTGGCTGCCCGACGGGCCGCTTACTCTGCGCCCCCTTGAGCGCAAGTTGATTCACACGGGGCTTTACATGGCGCTGCCCGAGGGCTTCGAGGCGCAGGTGCGCCCGCGCAGCGGCCTGGCGCTGAAGCATGGCATCACGGTGCTCAACTCGCCCGGCACCATCGATGCCGACTACAGGGGCGAACTGTGTGTGCTGCTGGTCAACCTGGGCGAAGAGCCTTTCACGTTGAACGATGGTGAGCGGGTGGCGCAGATGGTGGTGGCGCGTTGCGAGCAGGTGGAACCCGTGGAGGTTGCGGATCTCGACACCACGCAACGCGGCCGCGGCGGCTTCGGCCACACCGGCACCATATGAAAGACGGCCACTAATGCAGCCCGGCAAAAAACACATACACGCTATGAGAAAGGCGTTTGCGGCACTGGCGTGCCTGATGCTGCCGCTGCTGGCCGAGTCGCAGAGGCTGGTCACCGGCGCCGAGCGGCTGATGGCGCTCGACAGCCTGCCCGCCGGGCGGGTGGCGGTGGTGGCCAACCAAACGTCGGTGGCTGGCGGCGCGCACCTGGTAGACACGCTGCTGGCCTGCGGTGTGCGTGTGGCGAAGATATTCTGCCCGGAGCACGGCTTCCGCGGCACGGTGGAGGCCGGAGTGAAGGTGCAGAGCGGCGTCGACCACCGCACGGGGCTGCCCTTGGTGTCGCTCTACGGCAACAACAAGAAGCCCACGCCCGGGCAGATGCAGGGCGTGGACGCGGTGGTGTTCGACCTGCAGGACGTGGGCTGCCGCTTTTACACCTACCTCTCCACGCTGCACTACGTCATGGAGGCCTGCGCCGAGGCGGGGGTGCCGCTGACGGTGCTCGACCGCCCCAACCCCAACTGCGGCTATGTTGACGGCCCGGTGCTCGACACGTCGCGCTGCCGCTCGTTTGTCGGTATGCACCCGGTGCCGGTAGTCTACGGCATGACCATAGGCGAATACGCCATGATGGTGAACGGCGAGGGATGGCTGGAAGGAGGTGCGCGGTGCGACCTGCGCGTGGTGGCCATGGAAGGCTACCGCCGCGACAGCGCCTACGCGTTGCCCATAGCCCCCTCGCCCAACCTGCGCACGGCGCACGCGGTGGCGCTCTACCCCTCGCTGTGCCTGCTCGAGGGCACGCGGTGCGGCGTGGGGCGCGGCACCGCGTGGCCTTTCGAGATTGCCACCCTGCCGGGCGACACCCTCGACCTGCGTGCCGAGGCCGCGCCCGGGCGCTTCACCCTGCGCTACGTCATGGAGATGCACCGCCGCGCCAAGCACGGGCAGTTCTTCCTGCGCAACAACTTCTTCGACCTGCTGGCCGGCACGCCCGACCTGCGCGCGCAGCTGGAGGAAGGGCTCGACGAGGAGAGCATCCGCGCAGGCTGGCAGCGAGGGTTGGAACAGTTCATGGCCATCAGAAGCAAATACTTAATCTATAAATAATAAAGTTATGAGAAAAGCATTATTGACCATTGCCGTTGCGGCCACCCTGACGAGCGCCTGCTGCAGGAACAAGCAGGAGCAGACGGCAGGCGGCAGCACCGAGGCCGTCATGGAGAACATCATGCAGCGCAAAAGCGTGCGCCAGTACACCGGCGAGGCCATCGGCGCTGACACGCTGGAGTGCATACTGCGCGCCGCCATGGCAGCGCCGAGCGGACGCGACTGGCGTCCGTGGAGCTTCGTGGTGCTGACCGACCGCGACGAGTACGAGACCATCTTCGGCGACAACTTCAACATGCGCATGTACAAGCAGAGCGGCGCCGTGGTGGTGGTCTGCGCCGACACGGTGCACATGGCACCCACACGCGACAACCCCGACGGCCCGGCGGTGGCGCAGGTCAACTCACTGTGGCGCGACGACATGGGTGCGGTGACGGAGAACCTGCTGCTGGCGGTCGAGGCCTACGGGCTTGGTGCCTGCTGGACGGCCTGCTATCCGTGGGTCGAGCGCATGGCGCCGGTGAAGGAAGCCCTGGGCCTGCCCCCGACGGTGGTGCCCTACGCCGTGGTGCCGATAGGCGTGCCTGCCGGTGAGAACACGGTGAAGGACAAGTGGGACGCCGCGCGTGTGCACTACAACCGCTGGTAATACTGGCTGTGCAGCGCAAGGGAAAGAGGCAGGGGCCGCAGGTGGCGGCCCCTGCCTGTCGTTTATGCCGCCCACAATGCCCCTGCTGCCCTATCACCACTTATGGTGAGCCCCGGTGTGCGTGAAAATAAGTAACTTTGCAAAACAGAAAACAAATTGACTACTATATGCTACTATCTGAATTACAGACTGGTGAAACTGGCATCGTGGTGCGTGTGGCCGGACATGGGGCATTCCGTAAGCGCATTATCGAGATGGGTTTCATCAAAGGCGTCGAGGTCAAGGCCATCCTCAACGCACCGCTCAAAGACCCGATAAAATACCGCATCATGAACTTCGAGGTGTCGCTCCGCCGCAGCGACGCCGACAAGGTGGAGATAGTGACCGAAGCCGAGGCCGAGGCCGAAATAGTGAACCACGACGACTACAAACCCATCGAAGTCGAGGAGACCAAGCTACAGCACATTGTGCGCGACCGCAGCAAGACCATCAACGTGGCCCTGGTGGGCAACCCGAACTGCGGCAAGACCAGCATCTTCAACATAGCCGCCCACGCCCACGAGCGCGTGGGCAACTACAGCGGCGTGACGGTCGACGAGAAGGTAGGCACCTTCGAGCATGGAGGCTACACGTTCAACCTGGTCGACCTGCCAGGCACCTATTCGCTCAGTGCCTACTCGCCCGAGGAGCTATACGTGCGCAAGCACATACTTGAGAAAAACCCCGACGTCATCCTCAACGTGGTCGACGGCTCGAACCTGGAGCGCAACCTCTACCTCACCACGCAGCTTATCGACATGGACATAACGATGGTGATGGCGCTCAACATGTTCGACGAGTTGCAGAAAAGCGGCGACAGGCTCGACATGCGGCAGCTCGGCACTCTGCTGGGTATGCCCATTGTGCCCACCACCGGACGCAACGGCGAAGGCATAGGCCGCCTGTTCGACAAAATCATAGAAGTCTTCGAGGGACGCGACAAGACAACGCGCCATATACACGTGAACCATGGACCGGAGCTCGAGCCTTGCATCAAGCGGCTGCGCACCGAACTGTATGAGCACGGCTTCAGCGACGACCTCAGCACACGCTTCCTGGCCATCAAACTGCTGGAGAACGACCAGCAGCTTGAACAGTATGTGTCCGCCCACGACCCCGACGGCAGCGTGATGAAGATGCGCGACCTTATCGCCGCGGAGTTCATGGACAGCCACCTGCACACCCTCGACGACGCCGAGCACATACAGAAAGAACACGGCGGCGACACCCATGTGCACCAGGACATCGAAAGCGCCATCACCGACGCCAAGTACGCCTTTGTGCGCGGGGCACTGGCAGAGTGCTACCACCGCAACAAGAAAAGCACCCTGCACGCGCTTACTGACAAGATTGACGCCGTGGTGACCCACCGCTGGCTGGGCTACCCGGTGTTCCTGGTGGTCATGTTCGTCACCTTCTGGTGCACCTTCGCCGTGGGACAGTACCCTATGGACTGGATCGACGCCCTCTTCGGGTGGCTGGGTGACCTTGTGCGCGACAACATGCAGCCGGGGGCACTCCGCTCGCTGCTGGCCGACGGCATTATTGCCGGCGTGGGGTCGGTCATAGTCTTCCTGCCCAACATCCTCATACTCTACCTCTTCATCTCATTCATGGAAGACAGCGGCTACATGGCGCGGGCGGCATTCATAATGGACAAACTCATGCACCGCATGGGTCTGCACGGCAAAAGCTTCATACCCATGATTATGGGCTTCGGCTGCAACGTGCCCGCCGTGATGGCCACACGCACGATAGAGGACCGCAAAAGCCGTCTGCTCACCATGCTGGTGATACCCATGATGAGCTGCTCGGCACGCATACCTGTCTACGTCATCCTCGTCACGGCCTTCTTCTCCAACCACGCGGCCTTCATCCTCACCGGCCTCTACCTGCTGGGCATGATAATGGCCGTGCTTATGGCAAAGCTCTTCAGCCGCTTCTTTGTGAAAGGCGAAAGCCTGCCCTTCGTTATGGAACTCCCCCCCTACCGAATGCCCACAGCCAAGGCCGTGCTGCGCCACACCTGGGAAAAAGGCAAGGAATACCTAAAGAAAATGGGCACCATAATCCTCGGCGCCAGCATCATAGTGTGGGCGTTGAGCTACTTCCCCATGAACAGCGACCGGCAACTGCAGGCCGAGAACTCCTATATGGCCAAAATCGGCAAAGCCATCGAGCCCGCCATGCGCCCCTGCGGCTTCGACTGGAGGCAGAGCGTGAGCCTGCTGGCCGGTGTGGGCGCCAAAGAAGTGGTGGCCAGCACCATGGCCGTGGTCTACGCCACAAGCAACGAAGAGGCCGAACTCCTTGAGGAAGACTTCGAGAGCAGCGACAACGAACTGCGCATATCACAACTCATACACGACAACATGACGCCGCTGAGCGCAGCCTCGATGCTCATATTCATACTGCTCTACATGCCATGCATCAGCACCATCGTGGCCATCAAGAACGAGAGCGGCAAGTGGAAATGGGCACTGTTCACCGTAGCCTACACCATAGGGCTGGCATGGATAGCCAGCGCACTGTTCTTCCAGATAGGTTCATTGCTAATATAGGGCGGCATGTGGCAGACAATATCAGCACTGGCAATAGTGGCCGTCGCCGTGGTCCACGCGGTGGTGAGGCTTGTCCGCACACTGAAAAACGACGGCGGTTGCGGCTGTGGCTGCTGCGACGGCAAATGCAGCTGCAAGAACTGCCCCCAGCGCCACAACAAGCCATAGCCCGCACCAAGGCCGTCTGTTCTTCGATTGTTCTCCGATTGTTCTTCGATTGTTCTTCGATACTAAATCGAAGAACAATCGAAGAACAATCGGAGAACAATCGAAGAACAGACGGTGTTGACATTGCCTTGATGCTCATTCTGGCTGGTTTTCAGTTAGATATGACAGTTGTTCGTTGCAAGTGTTTGTAAATTAATGAGATGATGCTTCGCCACGCAGGGCTGTGCCTGGTGGATGGAGGCAAAAATATTCGGGGTGCACAATAATTGGGCAAGGGTGCCGTTGAATAGGGTGTTTATGAGGAAAAGTGTACATATACTGCCGCTGTTGCTGCTTGTTGCCGGCCTTGCGCATGGTCAGGCCAGCCTTGGGGACTCGCCGCTGAGGGTGAGTGTCAGCACTGGGACGCAGGTGGCAAGCGGATTCGGGCAGGTGCAGGCATTGCAGTGGGTGGCTCCGTCACTCAAATACGAGGTGACGCCGAGGCTCACCGTGGCTGGCGGATTTGCGGCTGTGGGCAGCCTTGTGCCGCAGCTTGGCACCAAAAACAGCGGCGATGGACGCGACTTGCTGCCACGGCGTGGAGGCACGCAGGCCACGGCGTTTTGGGGCGCGGCCAGCTACAGGCTTGGCGAGAGCCTGACGTTGTGGGGCGCGGTGGCCCATGCGGGCGGCACTCTGCAACCGATGTGGGCAGACAGAGCGCTGCCGCTTGACGTGACGGCGTTCAGCGGCGGGCTGCGGTGGCAGATGACCGACAGCCAGTTGCTTGAGCTCCACTTCCGCGTGGTGCGCGGGCAGGGTGGGGCTGCGGCCTGCGGCCCGTGCGGGTATCCTTTCCACACAATGGCTCCGAGCCTCGGGCCGCACCATGACCCCTGGATGTGGTAGGCCGTGAAAATCAACATTCAACGACAAAAACAACCAATGGAATACAACACCCAGCGACCGCAACTGAAGATAGCCGACTATGGCCGGACGGTGCAAAAGATGATTGAGCAGGCCCGCCAGTTGCCCACCCGCGAGCTTCGCACCGCCATGGCGGAGACCATTATCGGTGTGATGACACAGCTCAACCCTAAGGTGAAAGAGCGCACGGACTACATGCACATCCTGTGGGACCACCTGATGATAATGGCCGATTATGATTTCGACTGCGACTGCCCCTACACGATAGTGCGTGAGGAGACCGAGCATTTCCATCCCAACCGCATTCCGCTGCCGGGCAACAAGATACGCTACCGCCACTACGGGCGTGCCATAGAGGACATGGTGCGGGCTGTGTCAGCCATGCCGGCCTCGCCAGGGCGCGACACGCTGACCTGCCAGCTGGCCTCGGCCATGAAGAGGCAGTATCTGCAATGGAACCGTGACACCGTGGACGACAAGCTGATAGAGGAGCAGTTGCTGGAGATTAGCGAGGGCAAGCTGACGCTGCCTGAGGGCTTCTCGTTCCGCAGTACGGACGAGGTGCTTGCGGCCATGTCGCCGCAGCCTGCGGGTGCCTCGAAGAAAAAGAAGAAAAAGAAGAAGAAAACCACGGCAAGCTGATGGCCAGTTTCGAGATAACAGGAGGGCGCAAGCTAAAGGGAGAAATCACACCGCAGGGCGCGAAGAACGAGGCCCTGCAGGTGCTGTGCGCCGTGATGCTCACCGCCGAGCCTGTGCGCATCAGTGACGTGCCCGACATACGCGACATCAACAACCTGATAGAGTTGATGCAGATGCTGGGTGTGACGGTGCGACAAGACCACAGCGCCACGACCGAGAGCGGGCGCACATTCGAGTTCCAGGCCGCCAACATCGACCTTGATGTGCTTGACGACCCCGGCTACAGGCAGAAGGCCGGCACGCTGCGCGGCAGCATCATGCTGGCGGGGCCGCTGCTGGCGCGCTTCGGCCGCGCGGTCATTCCGCAGCCGGGCGGCGACAAGATAGGCCGCCGACGTCTGGACACGCACTTCATGGGCTTGGAAAGGCTCGGCACCACCGTGGAATACAAGCGCGGTGCCTACATCGCCACCACAAAGAGGCTGAAGGGGTGCTATATGCTGCTCGACGAGTCGTCGGTCACGGGCACGGCCAACATAGTGATGGCCGCCGTGCTGGCCCGCGGCACCACCACCATCATGAACGCGGCTTGCGAGCCATACGTATACCAACTGTGCAAGATGCTCAACGCCATGGGCGCCCGGATAAGCGGGGTGGGCAGCAACCTGCTGACCATACGCGGTGTGCGTGAGTTGCATGGGTGCGAGCACCGGCTGTTGCCAGACATGATTGAGGTGGGTTCGTTCATAGGCATGGCCGCCATGACGCAGGCCGACCTTACCATCAAGAACGCGCAGCTGCAGCATCTGGGCATCATTCCGCAAGTGTTCAGGCGGCTGGGCGTGGAGGTGTGGCAGCACGGGCCGGACCTGTACATTCCGTCGCAGGAACACTATGAGATAGAGCGCTTCATGGACGGCTCGATAATGACCGTGGCCGACGCGCCGTGGCCGGGCTTCACGCCCGACCTTATCAGCATTGCGCTCGTCACGGCGACCCAGGCCAAGGGCAGCGTGCTCATACACCAGAAGATGTTTGAGAGCCGCCTCTTTTTCGTGGACAAACTTATAGACATGGGCGCGCAGATAATACTGTGCGACCCCCACAGGGCCACCGTCATCGGGCTTGACCGCGAGCACAAGCTGCGCGGCCTTCGCATGGCTTCGCCCGACATACGCGCCGGCGTGGCGCTGCTTATTGCCGCCTTGAGCGCCGAGGGTACCAGCCGCATTGACAACATTGAGCAAATAGACCGTGGATATCAGCACATCGACGAGCGCCTGCGCAAGCTGGGCGCCGAGATCAGGCGTGTTTGACCACCTGCCACATACCAACCCAACAACTGCATAGACCGAAATGTTCAACCTATTCAAGAAAGACCACTCACCCCGACCGATATTCGCCGCACTGGGCACCGACATGCATTGCCACCTGATACCCGCCGTAGACGACGGCTCAAAGTGCATGGAGGAGAGCATAGAATGCCTGCGCACGATGAAGGAGGTGGGCTACAGCCGTGTGATAGTGACCCCGCACTTCCAGTATCCACGCTTCCAAAACGACGAGGACGACATTGTGCGCCGCTACAGGGAGTTGCAGGAAGCGACAGAGGCGTCGGGCATAGGCATAGAGCTGGCCGGCATCGGTGGTGAATACCGCATAGACAGCGGCTTCGAGAAGAGGTTGGACGAGCCGCGCTTCCTGCGGGTGAGCGGCAACTACGTGCTGGTTGAGTTCTCCTTGCACCAGCCCATGATGGGTGCCGACGAGTTGATCTTCAAACTGCAGATGAAAGGCTACGAGGTGATACTGGCCCACCCCGAGCGCTATCCCTACCTCAACATAGACGGACAGCGCATGGAGCAGATGCTGAACCAGGATGTGAAGCTTCAGTGCAATCTGCTCTCGCTTGGTGGATTCTATGGCGAGGAGGCACGCCGCCGCGCCTTTGAGATGATTGACCGCGGATGGGTAACCTTCCTCGGCACCGACACCCACAACACGCTCTACGCGCAGGCATTGGCCGACTTGAGCCGCAACCGCAAGGTGGAGCGCCTGCTCGAAAAGCACCAGTTCAATAACAAAGAGTTGTAGCGCCTGACGCGTACAACCGGCAACCAACAAACGCAGCAAACACGATGAACAGTCTGAACGCAGTGTCGCCCATAGACGGGCGCTATAGAGGCAAGTGCGAGGCACTGGCCGCATATTTTTCCGAAGGAGCCCTGATCAAGTACCGCGTGAGGGTCGAAGTGGAGTACTTCATAGCCCTTGCGGAGCAACTGAAGGAGTTGCGCCCGCAACTGGCGCAGGTGGAAGGCCGCGCCGAGGAGCTGCGCGACATCTACCGCAACTTCACCGACAGCGATGCCCAGGCCATCAAGGACATAGAGAAAACCACCAACCATGACGTGAAGGCGGTGGAGTACTTCCTTAAAGAGAAGTTCGATGCCATGGGACTGGGCGGATTGAAGGAGTTCATCCACTTCGGGCTCACGTCGCAGGACATCAACAACACATCTGTGCCGCTGTCGATGAAAGAGTGCCACAACGAAGTGCTCATGCCTGCCTACCGCCGCCTGCTGGCCATGATAGAGAAGCGCGCTGAAGAGTGGCAGGATGTGCCCATGCTTGCCCACACCCATGGACAACCCGCCTCGCCCACCACGCTGGGCAAGGAGTGGGGTGTGTTCGCCTACCGCCTGCGCCGTCAGATGCAAATGCTCGACGAGGTGCCGTTCACTGCCAAATTCGGTGGTGCAACCGGCAACTTCAACGCCCACCGGGCCGCTTTCCCCGAGGTTGACTGGCGCGGTTTTGCCGACCGCTTCGTAAGTGAGCGGCTGGGGCTTGAGCGCCAGCAGCTGACAACCCAGATTGAGAACTACGACATGATGGCCGCATGGTTTGACGGCTGCAAGCGCATTGGAGTAATCCTCATCGACCTTTGCCGCGACGTGTGGACATACGTGTCGATGGAGTACTTCAAGCAGCGCATAAAGGCAGGCGAGGTGGGAAGCAGCGCCATGCCCCACAAGGTGAACCCCATTGATTTCGAGAACGCCGAAGGCAACCTGGGGATGGCGAACGCCATTTTTGAGCACCTGAGCCACAAACTGCCGGTAAGCCGTATGCAGCGCGACCTTACCGATAGCACCGTGAGCCGCAACATCGGAGTGCCTGTGGCACACACACTCATCAGCATTGCCTCGCTTGAAAAGGGGCTTGACAAACTTCTGCTCAACGAGGAAGCCCTGCGGCGCGACCTGGAGAACAACTGGGCTGTGGTGGCCGAGGGCATACAGACGGTGCTGCGCTCGATTGGTTACCCCAACCCCTACGAGGCCTTGAAAGCCCTCACACGCACCAACGAGAAGGTGACGGCGCAGACCATAGGCAATTTTGTCGACACGCTCGACGTGCCAGCCGACGTC